>ONAR01000019.1 GCA_900315835.1 uncultured Prevotella sp. | reverse complement strand
AGCGACATGACCTGCTGGAAGCTCATGCGGACAGCCAATACGTTCGATATGACCAACCGCGAGCGTTTCCGCCCCGTCTATCACCACACGCCGGCTTATGGCTGGATGAACGATCCCAACGGACTGTTCTACAAGGACGGCGTGTGGAATCTCTATTACCAGCACAACCCCTTCGGATCGACGTGGGAGAACATGACGTGGGGCCACGCCACCAGCACCGACCTGGTGCACTGGACGTTTGAGGGTGAGGCCATTGAGCCCGACGCCCTCGGCACCATCTTCAGCGGCAGCGCTGTGGTCGATAAGAACAACACGGCGGGCCTCGGCGCCGGCACTATCTTGGCTTACTACACCTCGGCCGGACAGTCGCAGACGCAGAGCATGGCCTACAGCACCGACAACGGCAAGACGTTCACCAAATACGCCGCCAATCCCGTGCTGACCTCCGACATTCCCGACTTCCGCGACCCGCATATCATCTGGTATGAGCCACAGCAGAAATGGATTCTCATCGTCTCGGAGAAGCAGCACATGAAGCTCTTCTCCTCGAAGAACCTCAGGGACTGGACCTTCGAAAGCGACTTCGGCGACGGCTACGGCTGCCATACCGGCGTATGGGAATGCCCCGACCTGCTCGACATGGGCAACGGCCACTGGGTGCTCGTGTGCAACATCAATCCCGGAGGACCCCACGGAGGCTCGGCCACACAGTACTTCACCGGCTCCTTCGACGGGCACCGCTTCACCTGCGACACCGACCCCTCGGTCACGAAGTGGATGGACTGGGGCAAGGACCACTACGCCACGGTGACCTTCAACAACGCCCCCGACGGCCGCCATGTGGCACTGCCGTGGATGAGCAACTGGCAGTATGCCGCACAGGTACCGACGAAGCAGTACCGCTCGGCCAACGGCATTGCCCGCGATCTCGGCTATTTCGAATACAACGGTCAGGGGTACGTCAGCGTGAAGCCATCACCCGAAATCCTCAACGCCTTCGCCAAGAAAGCGCAGAAAAGTCTGACCCCGGCCTGCATGGTGGAGGTGCAACTGAAGAACAACGCGACCATCACACCGACTTCCCCGCCGTGACCAAAGCGCCGACGCTGGGAAAGATAAAAACGCTCCAAATCTTCATTGATAAAAGCAGCATCGAGGCTTTTGATGCTGACGGCAAGATGGCGATGTCGAACATCGTGTTCCCATCGGAGCCGTACAGCCGCCTCACCGTCAGCGGCGGCAAGGCGAAAGTCTATGCTTTAAAATAAAAAATCTAAAAAAAACAACGCTGATGCAATGACATAGCGTATTCTTTCTTATATTTGCAGAAAATCTAAAAACGAATGGAAGATAATAAAAACACAGTGAATGCAGCCGCCCAATCGAGCAAGGCTGCCATCGTCGTGGTGATGCTTTGCTTCTTCGCCATGGGCTTCGTCGACCTCGTCGGCACTGCGTCCAACTGCCTGCAGAAGGACCTTAACCTCAGCAATACCCTGTCGAACACGATGCCGTCAATCGTGTTCTTCTGGTTCCTCATCTTCTCGGTTCCCACGAGTGTGCTGATGAACAAGATTGGGCGCAAGAAGACGGTCATCCTCTCGCTGCTCGTCACACTGCTGTCGCTCATCCTCCCCATCTTCACCGAGAACATCTACGTCATGGTGGTGGCCTTCTCGCTGTTGGGCATCGGCAACGCCCTCATGCAGACATCGCTCAACCCGCTGGTGTCGATGCTCGTCAAGGGCAACCTTGCCTCGACGCTCACCTTCGGTCAGTTTGTCAAGGCCATTGCCTCCTTCCTGCCCACCATCATCGTGCCTTGGGCTACGGCCAATGTGTCGATGACCTTCGGTCTGTCGTGGCGTATTATCTTCCCGTTGTTCACCATTATCGGCATCATCGCCACCATCGCCCTGTCGGTCACTCCGATTAAGGAGGAAGTCGACGAGGGCAGCGACAACACGTCGGTCGGCGGTCTGTTTGCCGAGGCTTTCAAACTGCTTGGTGTGCCCATCGTATTGCTGAGCTTCCTCGGAATCATGTGCCACGTCGGTATCGACGTCGGTACCAACACCATCGCACCGAAGCTGCTCCACGAGCGTCTGGGTATGGACCTGCAGGGCGAGGCGCTGTTTGCCACGTCGGTTTATTTCATTGCGCGCACCATCGGCTGTCTTACCGGTAGCTTCTTCCTTCGTGTGTTGAAGACCCGCACATTCTTCATCATTAGCATCGTGATGATGGCCTTGAGCATGGTCGGCATGTTTGTCGGAACGAGCAAGCTCATGCTCTTCACCGCTATTGCGCTGGTGGGCTACGGCAACAGCAATGTGTTCAGCATGTGTCTCTCGCAGGCACTGCTCTCCATGCCTGAGAAGAAGAATGCCGTGAGCGGACTGATGATTATGGGTCTGTTCGGTGGTACCATCTTCCCGTTGGTCATGGGCTTGGTCAGCGATGGTATGGGCAGTCAGATAGGCTCGGTCATCGTGATGAGCGTTGGCGTCATCTATCTCTTCAGCTATATCCGTCAGGTGAAATTCTAATACATCAATAATATGAGAACAATAGTAGGATTGGGCGAGGTGCTTTACGATGTGCTTCCCGAAGGCGCTAAGCTTGGAGGCGCTCCAGCCAACTTCGCCTATCATGTCAGTCAGTTTGGTTTGAATGCGATGGCCGTGAGTGCTGTCGGTAACGATGCCTTAGGCGATGAGGCGCTGGCCACGTTCGACAAGAACGGCCTTCAGTACCTCGTTCCCCGTGTGCCTTACCCGACGGGTACGGTCAACGTGAAGCTCAATGAGTCGGGTGTCCCCACTTATACCTTCACCCCCAACGTGGCATGGGACCATCTGCAGTTCACGCCTGAGATTGAGGCCGTGGCTAAAGAGTGCCGCGCCGTCTGCTTCGGGTCGCTGGCCCAACGTAGTCAGGAGTCGAAACAGACCATTGAGAAGTTCATCGCCGCTTGTCCGGCCGACTGCCTGCGCATCTTCGACATCAACCTGCGTGGCAACTTCTATAACAAGGAGATTATTCAGGCCAACCTGCGCCACTGCGACGTGTTGAAGATCAACGACGAGGAGCTGGTGGTGATTGGCCGCATGTTTGACTATCCCGGCCTCGATATGGAGGAGAAGTGCCGCATCATCATGCACCGCTACCATCTGAAGATGGTTGTGCTGACCTGTGGTATCAACGGCAGCTACGTCTTTGAGCCAGGTGGCAAGACGAGTTTCCGCGAGACGCCGAAGGTGGAGGTTGCAGATACGGTTGGTGCCGGTGACAGCTTCACGGCTACGTTCACCGCTGCCCTGCTCTCGGGCATGAGTGTCAGTGAGGCCCACAGCCTGGCCGTTGATGTCAGTGCTTTCGTCTGCACGCAGAAAGGCGCCATGCCGAAGCTGCCCGAGTCGCTTACCAGCCGAATGAAACGAGGGTAAGTTTTCGCAGTATTGATATATTGATAATCCCCGGCTCATGACTAATGCGTGAGCCGGGGATTATAGTTATAAAGGTTTACCCAATATCTGTTTGTTCATACGAAAGAAACTCTCTGCGGGGTGAGGCACCCTCCCCTTTGGGGATGGCTGGGGAGAGGCTCTACATCACCCCAATCCACCGCAGGATGTCGTTGAGGTTGGCGACGACCATTAGCAGGATGAGGATGGTGATGCCGATGTACTCGGCGCGAATCATGAATTTCTCCGACGGCTTGCGGCGGGCGATGATTTCGTAGAGGAGGAACAATACGTGGCCACCGTCGAGGGCGGGGATAGGCAGAATGTTCATGAAGGCGAGGATGATGCTGAGGAAAGCCGTCATCTTCCAGAACATATACCAGTTCCACGTGCTGGGGAACAGGGAGCCGATGGCGCCGAAACCGCCGAGGCTCTTCGCACCGTCAGCCGTGAAGACGTATTGCATGTCGCTCACATAGCCGGCCAACACGTCACAGCCATAGCGTATGCCGGCGGGGAAGCTCTTGAAGAAGCCGTATTCCACGTGGGTCACCTTATAGAGCTTGCCGACGTCGGCTGTGACAAAGCCCACCTTCAAGTCGGGCGTCAACACGCAGCTCAGCGTGTCGAGGCCGGTGGCGGCAATGGTCTTTGCCGAGTCGCTGCCCGCGTTGGTGGCCGCAATGGTCTTAGCCGCATCGCTACCCGCCTTGGCCACGACGAGCGTCACCTTGCGCAGCTTCATGCTGTCGGCGCTCGTCTTGGCGTTCTCCATCTTGTCGCTGAGCAGGGCAATCTCATCGGTAAAGGCGTTGTAGGTGTTGACCCGCTTACCGTTGACCGCCACGATGCGGTCGCCCTTTTGCAGGTGCATGGTGGTGGCAGGCGTCGTGATGGAGTCGCTGCTGCCGTCGGCCACCGGCATACGCGTGAGGACGGAGTCGACCACGGGAGCGATATACGGACGCACGAACTGCGGCTTGGTCTTCAGCATGTTGAGCAGGTTGATGTTGCCCGGCAGGGCGATACGAATGCGCTTGCCGTCGCGCAGCACGTCGGCGTATTTGGCGTGGGAGAGGTCGCGGTAGACATCGGCGTTAAAGTCCTTGAACGCACGGATGTCGGTGCCGAGCAGAATATCGTGGTCGTGGAAGCCGAGCTTCTTGGCGTCGTTGTTGAACTCCATGCCCTGCGTCATGTCGGCCACGCGCACGTAGCTCTCGCCCCAGTGGAACATAATCATGGAATAGATGAACAGCGCGAGGATGAAGTTGACCGTCACGCCGCCAATCATGATGATGAGGCGTTGCCAGGCCGGCTTCGTACGGAACTCCCACGGCTGTGGGTCGCGTTTCATCTGCTCGGTGTCCATGCTCTCGTCAATCATGCCCGCAATCTTGCAGTAGCCGCCAAGTGGCAGCCAGCCCATGCCGTATTCGGTCTCGCTGTTCTTCGGCTTGAAGCTGAACAGCTTACCGCTCCACTTGCCGATGCTGACGTCGAAGAAGATGAAGAACTTCTCCACGCGCACGCCGAAGAGCTTGGAGGCGAGCATGTGGCCGCCCTCATGCAGCAGCACCAGCAGCGAGATAGAAAGGATGAACTGTAAGAGTTTTATAAGAAATACTTCCATTGTTTGATTGTGCTAAATATAAATAAGGTGTAACCTAAGCCTTGACCAGTTGGCTGGCAATGGCCCTTGCCTCACGGTCGGTCTGCAGATAGACGTCGAGGTCGGGGTGGCTGTCGAAGGTGGCCTGCTTCATCGTCTGCTCAATGATGTCGGCCATGCCGAGGAATGAGCATTGGTTGTTGCGGAAGGCGAGGTTGGCCACTTCATTGGCCGCATTGAGGATGCAGGGCATGTTGCCGCCGCGGTGGATGGCCTCATAAGCCAGGGCAAGACAGCGGAACTTCTCGATGTCGGGCTTGAAGAACTCCAGCTTCTGCGTCTGAAACAGGTCGAGGCGGTCGCTCTTCAGCGGCAGCCGCTCGGGGAAGGAGAACGCATACTGGATGGGCAGCCGCATGTCGGGCACGCCGAGCTGCGCCTTCACCGCGCCGTCCATGAACTGTACGCCACTGTGGACGACTGACTGGGGATGGATGAGCACCTCGATGCGGTCGGCGGGAACGCCGAACAGCCATTTGGCCTCCATCACCTCGAAGCCCTTGTTCATGAGCGAGGCCGAGTCGATGGTGATCTTCGCGCCCATCGTCCATGTGGGATGCTTCAGGGCATCAGCTGCGGTGACGTGCTCGAGCTGCTCGTGGGTGTAGAGCCGGAAGGGTCCGCCAGAGCAGGTGAGCAGTATCTTGTCGACCTCGTTCATATCCTCGCCGACGAGGCTCTGGAAGATGGCGCTGTGCTCGGAGTCGACGGGCAGCAGACTGACGTGGTACTGCGCCACGAGACTGAGGATGAGCTCACCGGCTACGACGAGCGTCTCCTTGTTGGCCAGACAAATCTTCTTGCGCGCCTTGATGGCGTTGATGGTCGGCTCGAGTCCGGCGAAACCCACCATGGCGGCCAATACGGTGTCGATGGGGCCGGCCTTGACGACGTCGTTGAGCGCCTGCCGACCGGCATACACCTTCACGTCGGTGTCGCTGAGCAGGGCCTTGAGTTCGTCGTAGTGGGCCTCATTGGCGATGACGACCGAGTCGGGGTGGAACTGCCGCGCTTGCTGCGCCAGTTTCTCCACGCTGTTGTTGGCAGTCAGACAGTAGGCTTCGAAGCGGTCGGGGTGCTGCGCGATGATGTCGAGCGCCTGCGTTCCGATGGAGCCGGTGCTGCCGAGGATGCATATCTGTTGTTTCTTCATAAACTGTTAGTTATAAATCCATTACGCCGTCGGGGATGACGAGGGTGACGGTGCGCGTCTGGCGGCTGATGTCCTTGACCAGCTCGGCGTTGGCAGGCAGGTCGACAAGTCGTCCGTCGGGCGTCTCCACCTCAAAGAGCGTGTTCATCGTGGCGTCGTCTATGCGGGTGATGGCGCCGACGCGCTGACCGCTGTTGGCGTCAACGACGTCGTAGCCGATGATCTCGGCCACCGATACCTCGTCGTCGGGGGCGTCGTCGGCCATCGAACGGGGGAAGAACACGTCGCAGCCCGTCAGCTCGGCGGCAGCGTCGGCGTCGTCGATGCCCTCAAACTTCATCAGGGCCGTCTCATTGGACCGGAAGCGGTATTCCTCCATGAAGAAGGGCACCAGCAACCCGTCAATCTTGACGAAGACGTAGTCGGCATCGACGCGGTCGAAGATGTCGTCGTCGAACTGGAAGCCCAGCTCGCCCCTTACGCCGTGGGGCTTGCCCAGGCGCCCGATGCAGAACATGTCGTCCTCGGTAACGGGCCGGTTGACGGCTGCGGATGGTTGGTTATGGTGGTCTGTCATGACTTGTCGTTGACGGTTGGTTTGCGTTCGCGGCCGCTATACACGCTGTATCTTAGCGCCGAGGCGGTTGAGCCGCTGTTCGATGTTCTCGTAGCCGCGGTCAATCTGCCCGATGTTGTCGATGCGGCTGGTGCCGTCGGCGCTCATGGCTGCGATGAGCAGGGCGATACCCGCACGGATGTCGGGGCTTGTCATGCGGCCGGCTCTCAGTTTGATGCGGTGGTCCTGACCCACGACGACGGCGCGGTGGGGGTCGCAGAGGATAATCTGTGCACCCATGTCGATGAGCTTATCGACGAAGAACAGTCGGCTCTCAAACATCTTCTGATGGATGAGCACGGTGCCGCGGGCTTGCGTGGCCACGACGAGCAGTACCGACAGCAGGTCGGGCGTCAGGCCGGGCCAGGGGGCGTCGGAGAGCGTCATGATGGTGCCGTCAAGGAATGAGTCGACGACATAGTGAGCCTGATGGGGTACGACGAGGTCGTCGCCGTCGGCTTTCACCTTGATGCCTAAGCGGCGGAAGGCGTCGGGAATGGGTCCGAGGTTGCGCAGCGACACGTCCTTGATGCGCAGTCCGTTGCCCACCATGGCGCCCATGCCGATGAATGATCCCACCTCAATCATGTCGGGCAGAATGCGGTGACGGGCACCGTGGAGATGGTCCACGCCGATGATGGTGATGAGGTTGCTGCCAATGCCCGAGATGTTGGCGCCCATGCGGTTGAGCAGGTGGCAGAGCTGCTGGATGTAAGGCTCGCAGGCGGCGTAGTAGATGGTGGTGGTGCCGGTGGCCATGACGGCGGCCATGATGATGTTGGCCGTACCCGTGACCGAAGCCTCGTCGAGGAGCATGTAGGTGCCCTTCAGCCGTTTGGCCTCGATGTGGTAGACGTCTTGCTCATCGTCGTGGACGAACTTGGCGCCAAGGTTCTTGAAGCCGAGGAAATGGGTGTCGAGGCGCCGCCGCCCTATCTTGTCGCCGCCGGGCTTGGCAACGGTTGCCTTGCCGAAACGGCCGAGCAGCGGCCCAATCATCAGCACCGAACCGCGCAGCGACGCGCATTTCTTGACGAAGTCGCGGCTGTTGAGGTAGTCGAGGTTGATGTCGTCGGCCTGGAAGGTGTAGTCGTGGGCAGAGTGCTTGGTGACCTTCACGCCGATGTCCTGCAACAGCCGGATGAGGTTGTTGACGTCGAGGATATCGGGGATGTTGGTGATGCGCACGGGGTCGCTGGTGAGCAGCGTGGCGCTGATCACCTGCAGGGCCTCGTTCTTGGCGCCCTGCGGTGTGATGGTGCCTTCCAACGGGTGTCCGCCCTCAATGATGAATGACTCCATGGCTTAACGCTTTCTTCTTTTCTTTCCTTTGGGGTTGCCGTTTTTGGCGGCATTGAGTGCGCGCACGTCCACCTTGGCAAAACGGAAGCGCTTCAGGTCGAGCTGGATGACGCCGTCGGTGTAGCGCGCCAGGTCGTCGGCAATCTTCTCGTCGTCGCCCACGTGGCCCCACTGCACGAGGTCGCGCTTCATCTGGTTGGCTGCCGATGCGGTGAGTTCGTCGCGCTCCTTGCAGGGCGGCATCTGCTTAAGTTTCTCAAAGATATCCATCAGCAACTTGCCGTAGGTGCGGCTGCGCAGCTGGGTAGCGGGGTATTTGATGGGCTGTGGCTTCTGCTTTATCTGCTGGGCCTGCGTGATGTCAATCGGCCAGTCGATGTCGAGCTTGAAATTGCTCATCTCGGCCAGCTGGTCCCACAGCTTCTGCCTGTAGCCGGCATTGTCGCGCACGTGCGGCGTCATGATCTCCATCGTCTTGATGATGGTGTTGGCGCAGCGCTGGCGCTGGGCTTTCGTGGGGAGCGTCATGCAATAGTCCACCATTTTCTGCACTTCGCGGCCGTATTCCGGCAACACGAGGCGCTCGCGCTGGGAGTTATAGTCCAATCCTTTGATATTCATAGTTGTTGGTTGGGTGTTGTCGTGTTAAAGTAATTTGCGTGGCAGCTTTGCCACAAAGTTCTTCAGATAGAACGGCACGAAGTAGGCCACATCCTCAAACTTCTGCTGCGCCATGCGTCGCTCGGCCAGCGGCATCATGTTCTTGGCCAGCGGTTCGATGCCGGTGATGAAGTGGGCGTTGGGGTGGGTGATGACCTGCTGGCATTTGGCCGCACCGTTGCCGAAGAAATACACGGGGTGCTGGTCGAGGTATTCGTTGTAGGTGTCGGCCTCCACCACGTCGGCGTGGATGGGTCTCACCTCGTGGAGCGCGCGGTCGAAGAGCTGCGCATAGACCTCCATGCGGCGTGCGTCGAGCATGGGGCAGAGTAGGGCGTCGTCTTCGGTCACCATTTCATCGAGCAGTACCGGCACGCAGAGCAGCTCGAGCGTCGGTACGCCGATGAGCTTCAAGCCACGGCCATAGCAGATGCCTTTGGCCATCGACACACCGATACGCAGTCCGGTATACGATCCCGGGCCACAGCTCACGGCCACGGCGTCGAAGGGAATGGCGTGGTTGTCGGTAAATGAAAGTGCTTCGTCGATAAACGAGCCAAGCCGCTCGGCATGATTGGGGCCGCTGTGGTCTTCTTTCTCAAAGATGACGGCACCGTCCTGGCTCACGGCAACTGAGCACACGTTGGTGCTCGTGTCAATATTCAATATACAAGCCATAATATCTTTTTAGCTTCTAATCTTATCTTAATAAAGTGCAAATTTACCTCTTTTTCCCCCAATTTTTGTACTTTTGCAGAAATTTAACTCATATAACTATGATACTGTCAATGACGGGCTACGGCAAGGCTGTCGTGGCCTACAAAGAGAAGAAGATCAATGTTGAGGTTAAATCGCTCAACAGCAAAGCCCTCGACCTCTCCACACGCATCGCACCATTGTATCGTGAGAAGGAGATGGAGATTCGTCAGATAATCGCCAAGGCGCTGGTCAGGGGCAAGGTGGACTTTGCCATTTGGATTGAGAAAGACACCGTTGTCGATGCCACGCCCATCAATGGCGCGCTGGTGGCCGACTACTATAAACAACTGAAGGACATCGCCGCCAAAAACGGCATACCCGAGCCGCAGGACTGGTTCAATACGTTGCTGCGCCTGCCCGATGTGACGACGAAGACCGACACCGAGGAACTCACTGACGAGGAGTGGGTGCTCGTACAGAAAGCCATCCATCAGGCCCTCGACGCGCTCATCGCCTTCCGCCGTCAGGAGGGTGCCGCACTGGAGAAGAAATTCAACGAGAAGGTGGACAACATCGAGGCACTGCTCCACAGCATCGAACCTTACGAGAAGAGCCGCGTGCCAAAGATACGCGAGACCATCGTCAAGGGTCTGCAGCAGATTCCTGAGGTGGAGTACGATAAGAACCGCCTCGAGCAGGAGCTCATCTATTACATCGAGAAGCTCGACATCAGTGAGGAGAAGCAGCGTCTGGCCAACCACCTGAAGTACTTCCGCGAGACGATGGCTGAGAACCAGCCTAATGGCAAGAAGCTCGGCTTCATCGCCCAGGAGATGGGCCGTGAGATCAACACCACCGGCTCGAAGAGCAACCAGGCCGAGATGCAGAACATCGTCGTCAAGATGAAGGACGAGCTCGAGCAGATCAAGGAACAGGTGCTGAACGCACTGTAATTTTGGGTTCTGTAAGCCGCTGCTGTGCAGCGGCCCCCATCCGCCCCATTCACCCCATAAACCCCATTCACCCCATAAACAACCCCCATCACCAATGACTGATATCTCTCAGCATCAGCAATCGGCCGCTGAGCGCGGCCGTCTTTTAATTTTCTCCGCTCCCTCCGGCAGCGGGAAATCGACGATTGTCGGATGGCTCATGCGTGAGCACCCTGAACTGCGGCTGGCTTTCTCAGTGAGCGCAACGACGCGGGCACCACGCGGCACCGAGCGCAACGGCGTCGAGTATCTGTTTCTCAGCGAGGACGAGTTCCGACAGAAGATTGCCGCCAATGAGTTTCTCGAATACGAGGAGGTCTACCCCGGCCGCTTCTATGGTACGCTGAAGTCGCAGGTGGAGACGCAGACCGACAGAGGCGAGAATGTTGTGTTCGACGTCGACGTCAAAGGCGGCTGCAACATCAAACAGCACTATGGCGACCGTGCGCTGAGCATCTTCGTCCAACCGCCATCGGTAGAGGAGCTGCGCCGCCGCCTCGTCGGTCGCGCCACCGATGCCCCCGAGGTCATCGAACAGCGGTTGGCCAAGGCCTCCTACGAGCTGACCTTCGCCGACAAGTTCGACCATATCGTCGTCAACGACGACCTTGCCACGGCTGAGGCCGAGACGCTGCGTCTGGTTGAGGACTTCCTTAAGCGGTAGTGCCCGATGATTGGCATCTTCGGCGGGAGCTTCAATCCCATCCACGTTGGCCACATCCAGTTGGCGCGGCAGATCCGTCAGGCCGCCGCGTTGGATGAGGTGTGGTTCATGGTGTCGCCGCTCAACCCCTTCAAGCGCGCCGCCTCCGACCTGCTCGACGACACGAAGCGCCTCGAGCTGGCGCGGCAGGCGCTGGTAGGGGAGGAGGGACTCGTCGCCTCCGACTACGAGTTCCACCTGCCCAAGCCTTCCTACACCTGGAGCACGCTGCAGCAGTTGTCGGCCGACTACCCCGACCGCCGTTTCGCCCTCATCATCGGCGCCGACAACTGGCTCGCCTTCGACCGTTGGGCGCGCCCCGACTTCATCCTTGCCCATTACCCCATCATCGTCTATCCCCGCGAGGGCTATGCCATCACGCAGCCGCTGCCCGAGGGTGTCCGTTTGGTCGACACCCCGCTCTATCCCGTCAGCAGCACCGAGGTCAGACGGCGGGTGAAAGCCGGTGAGGACATCGCGGGGCTGGTGCCACCGCCCATCGAATCGCTGGTGAAACGCTACTACAATCGGCGCAATGGATATTTCCCGTGGCACGGATAGGCGCATTGGATCAACCCCGTATTTGGAGAAGAGAGCTCATGAACACGATTCTTTTACAAAAACAGAGAAGAGAGCTCATGAACACGATTCTTTTACAAAAACAAATAAAACCTCTTGCTGTGATGCAAGGGCTGAGCCCTTTGTGAAACAGCCTTCGTTCCTCAGGCTTGCATCACAGCAAGGAAAACCTTGAAAACAGGCTGGCGCAGTTTTTGGTGTATAGAGATCGTAATTGGAAAACTATTTTCCTTGAGCAATGCCCTCCCTAACCAACTACGGATCTGTAACCAGTGAATTAGACTAACATCCAACCCACGGAAAATATCCGCTGCGCCCTACAATCACTAAAATCCTATTACCGCAAACATTACCGCAAAAGAGGAGGCGTTTGGAAGTCCAGAAGTCCGGAAAACGGAAGTCCAGTCATTACAATAAGCAGAAGTAGGAGCGTCGGCATTGCATCGCGATACCATAGCTATCGCATCGCGATACCATAGCTATCGCACCGCGATACCATAGCTATCGCGACTCAATACCATAGCTATCGCGACTCGATACCATAGCTATCGCAAGGCGGTTCTTCTGCGAGATCAAGGTTGTGCAGGAAATCTGCGTTATCTGCGCAATCTGCGTGAGATTAATAATCCTGCGCTGACATTGTCACGCAGATTGCGCATATCTCGCAGAAGCGGCGTCATTGGTGTGATTTTTCTCACGCAATCTGCGTGAGCATGCCCCTCACCCGCTGATGAACGTTTCCCCGCAAATCTCACAGTTTTCTTTGCCCGACTGCAACAGCAGGTGGACGCTGGTCTGCAGCATGCGGAGGAACTCGGTGACGGCCTTACGCTGGTAGACGCCGGCGAGCGTCATCACCGAAGTAGGCAAGGGAATTGCCTCCGTCAACGGAATGCGGGCCAAACCCCGGACAGCCAAGGTCGCCACGTCGGGCAGCAGACTCACCCACCGTCGGCTGCGCAGCATATAAATGATATGTGAGATATCGTCAATCTCGGCAGCCGGACTGAGCGTCAGTCCCTGCCGGTGGGCAGCCTGGTCAATGCGGCTGCGAATGATCAGGTCGGGCGTGGGAAGCACCAACGGCTGCAGCGCCAGTTGCTTCATGCTCACCGAGGCATGACTCGCCAGGGGATGATGCTCACCCATCACTGCACAGATGCGGGTGCCGAAAAGCGGCGCTGTCTTCAGGTCTTCCTCGGGAGCGTCGGGCGTGAAGGTCATTGCCAGGTCAATCTCATGTTGGCGCAGCTTATTGGCAAGCAGCGGGGCCGCCATCTGATGCACGCTCACCAACACCTTGGGGTAAGTCTTGTTGTATTCGGTCAGCACTTCGGTCAGCACCGCAGAGATGCCCAGCCCCGACGCCAGTCCAATGCTGATGTTGCCACCCTGCAGTTGTTTCTGGTCGGCAAGGCGTTGCAGTCCCTGTCGGGCATCGTCGAGAATCCGCTGTGCGTCAGTCAGAAACAGGTTGCCTTCTGCTGTGAGCTGAATGTGCTTGCCTTCACGATGAAACAGCTCCACGTCGAGCTCCGTCTCCAGTTGTCTTACTTGTTGCGACAGCGTACTCTGCGCCACGTTAGACAGTCTTGCGGCCTCGGTGAAACTCTGTGTCTTGGCGGCGTTTACAAAATAGCGCAGTTGTCTGATTTCCATGCCTGCAAAGTTACGATTTTCTATCAGATATAACGTCTATTTATCGGTAAAATCGATGGATAATATAGAAACTATCCTCAAATCCGATGGATAGACTTGCGGGATTTGGCGTAACTTTGCAGCAGAAAAGAACAATAAACGTATAAGCTATGAACGAGAAATTAAATCCCACAATGACCGTCGGCGCTCTGGTTGCCGAGGACTTCAACCGCGCAGAGACCTTTGAGCATCTTGGCATCGACTACTGCTGCCACGGCTTCGATACGTTGGAAGATGCCTGCAAGAAGAAAGGGCTCAACCCCGACGACGTGATAGCCCGCTTGGAGACCACACCCACCGAGGGTGGCGCACCCGACTTTGCCTCGTGGCCGTTGGACCTGCTCACCGACTACGTGTTGAAGAAGCATCATCGCGACTTCCACCAGCATCACGAGGAGCTGCTCCGTCTGGTGCAGAAGGTGGAGCGCGTCCACGGCGAGCATCATCCTGAGTTGCATGAGGTGAGCCGTCTGGTGGACGCCTCGTTTGAGGAGCTCGATGCCCATTTCGCCAAAGAGGAGCAGATCCTCTTCCCGCAGTTCTATGAGTTGTACGAGGCCAAGGAGCAGGGGCGCGAACCTGCACCGTTCCATTGCGGCAGCATCGCCTTTCCCATCCGTCAGATGATGCTCGAGCATGACGCCACGGGGGAGGTGTGGGATCATATTGCCGAACTCACGGAGAACTTCACCACGCCCACCGATGGCTGCGCCTCGTATCGGTTGATGAACCATCAGCTCTACACCTTCTTCAAGAACTTGAAAGAGCATGTGGCGTTGGAGAACCATCTTCTCTTCCCCGGCTTCATCAAGATGGAGCAGGAGGGGTGAGCCATCCGAATGTTATTGATAACAAAGGCCGAAACGCTGTACTGACCAGCGCTTCGGCCTTTTTCGGCTCATTCATCAGCGTCGTTGTTCTTCTCACGCAGATTCCGCGGATTTCGCAGATGTAGCATCATCGTCGTTGTTTTCCTCACGCAGATTCCGCGGATTTCGCAGATTTATCTCAATACCGATGCTTGCTCGATGCCCAATGGTGGTAAGAAAAATCTGCGGGATCGAGGGTGGGCAGGAGATCTGCGTTATCTGCGCAATCTGCGTGGGGCCGTTGCGTTATCGGCATTACCCGCGTGGGGCTGCTCGGGCGGATAAATGTTAAAATCAATACACTTTTAGAATTAATCCAATATCTCTTGCAGAATAAAGAAAGTTTTATTAAATTTGCATCAAATTTAAATTAATCCGGGCATTCCGGTTTAAGTTAATACAATCTTAGGCTCAACTTAGCGAAGTCAAACTAAAACTTTGGCTTCGTTCTACAAACAAGTCGCGATGATGAATTAGCATTAGCAAGAGAGACACATCTATTATACATTAACTCTAAATACAAAAGCATGAACAAGCAACACAAAAGACAATTTCTCATGGCACTGTTGTTGTTGGCTTCGTCCACGCCCATGCTGGCCCAGCAGCCCAATAGTAGCAGCCAAGCCAGTCAGAACAATGTGGCAAGGGCATACGCCTCCTGCCGTGGCATCGTCGTGTCGGCTGACGACGCGCAACCCATCATTGGTGCTACGGTGAAGGTGAAAGGCTCCAGCAATGTGGCTGTTACCGATGCCGACGGCAATTTCGTCATTGGCAGCGTACCAAAGAACGCAACGCTCGTCATCTCCTACCTCGGCATGAAGACCGTGGAGGTGAAGGCTGCCGCTGAGGTGGGCCGCATCACCATGCAGGCCGATGAGAAGGGCATCGGCGAGGTGGTGGTCAACGGCTTCTTCACCCGTTCGAAGCAGACCTATACCGGTGCCGCACGCACCATTTCGTCAGACGAGATACTCGCTGTGTCGCCCAATAACCTCTTCCAGGCCCTCAGCACCCTCGACCCTTCCATGACCATCACGCAGAACAACGCCGCCGGATCCAACCCTAACGTGGTGCCCGACCTCGTCATCCGCAGCACCACCTCGCTGGCTACCGGCAACGAGACCGGACTCAACACGCCGCTCGTGGTCATCGACGGTGTGGAGTCGTCGCTGCAGAATCTCTATGATATTGACATTCACGATATTGAGCGCGTCGACATCCTCAAGGATGCGTCGGCCACAGCCCTCTATGGTGAGAATGCCGCCAATGGCGTCATCGTCATCCAGCGCAAGCGCGTGTCGCAGGCGCCCGTGCGCGTTCGTTATACGTTCACCCCGCAGTTGAGCTTCGCCGACCTTGGCAGCTACGACCTGATGAACGCTGCGCAGAAGCTGGAGTTTGAGCGCTTGGCCAGACTCTACACCACCACCGACGGCAGCCTCGACCAGAGCTATTACAACAAGCTCGCCCTCGTGAGCGCCGGTCAGGACACCGACTGGAAGAGCAAGCCCGTGCGCAACAGCTTCTCCCACAACCACTCGCTCAGCGTCTCCGGCCGCGGGTCGGGCCTCGACTACAACCTCACGGCCGACCTCTCGATGACCAACGGCGTGATGAAGGACGACGCCCGCAACCGCTACGGACTGGGCATCTACCTCTCTTACCACGCCATCGACAAGCTCGTGCTGACTCTCCGCGCCAACCACCAGCAGCTCAACGTGAAAAACTCCAAGTACGGCAGCTTCTCGTCTTACCTGCGCGCCAACCCCTACGACTCGCCTTACGACGAGGAGGGCAACCTGCGCCGCAGTCTGTCGTACAACATGAACAACCCGCTTTACGAGGCTTCGCTGGGCTCGTTCAACAAGAGCGAGACGCGCACCGAGACCATTTCGCTCGACGCCCGCTGCAACTTCAAGCCCAACCTCTACCTCACCGCCCAAGGCTCCTACACCAGCGCCCGCGGCCGCAGTGACGTGTTCACCTCGCCCGAGAGCAACACCTACGCCAACGTGACCAACCTCACGCAGCGCGGCAACTACTCGCTGACCAACACCAAGGACGACTCGTGGAGCGCCAAGCTCGTGGGCAACTGGATTAAGACCTTCGACGACCGCGGCACCATGCTTACGCTCAACGCCGGCGGTGAGATCAAGCACGAGGACGCCTCGTCGGTGCTCACCCAGGGCACCGGCTTCCTCAGCGACGACTTGGCCGACTTGGCTTACGCATCGGCCTATCCCACAGGATCTTATCCGACGGGTTCCGAGTCGCTCGCCTCGAGCGTTGGTTGGTTTGCCGCCGCCAACTTCGCTCTGTGGAATAAGTACATCATCGACGGTTCCTACCGTGTATCGGGTTCGTCGAAGTTCGGCTCCAACCACCGCTACGCCCCCTTCTGGTCGGTGGGCCTCGGCTACAACCTCCACAACGAGGACTTCATCAAGAAGCTCGGATGGGTCAACACCCTGCGCCTGCGTGGCAGCTATGGCTACACCGGTTCGGTGAAGTTCAACGCCTACCAGGCCATCGCCACCTATCATTATTCCTCCGACCTCGCCACCTATACCGGCGTTGGCGCTGTGCCCATCACCATGCCCAACCCCGATCTGAAGTGGCAGACCACGAAGAAGTTCAACGTCGGCCTCACCTCATCGTTCTTCGGCGAGCGCCTCAACGTCAACTTCGACGTCTACCACGAGAACACCGACGACATGCTCATCGACTTCTCGCTGCCGCCCTCGTCGGGTACCACATCGGTCAAGGACAACCTCGGATCGCAGTCCAGCAACGGTATTGAGTTCTCGTTGTGGGGTAAGATCATCAGCAAGCGCGACTGGGAGTGGACGCTGTCGGTCAACGGCCAGCACACCAGCACCAAGATCAACAACATCTCCGACGCCCTGCGCCGCATGAACGAGGCCAACGGCAGTCAGACCGTCTCGTCGTCGCCTCTCGTGCAGTACCGTGAGGGCGAGTCGCCGACGGCCATCTACGCCGTGCGCTCAGCCGGCATCGATCCCGCCTCGGGTAAGGAGATCTTCATCAAGAAAGACGGCTCCTACACCTACACCTACGACGCTGACGACCAGGTGTCGTGCGGCGACACCAACCCTGCGCTGCAAGGCGCCGTCTCGTCGCTGCTCCGCTGGAAGCGGCTGTCGATGACCGTCAACTTCTCCTACCGTTTCGGCGGCGACCTCTACAATTCCACCCGCGCTGCAAAGATTGAGAACATCAATCCACGCTACAACGCCGACGTGCGCGCCTTCAACGGCCGCTGGAAGCAGCCCGGCGACGTGGTGCCTTACCTCGACATCAGCACCACCGGCGGCACATCTTATTACTACAGCGACCGCTTCGTGGAGAAAGACAACGAGCTGTGGCTCTCGAGCATGCAGTTCACCTACGACATGACCTCGTCGCTGCTACAGAAGCTCCACCTGCAGAAGATGTACGTCAGCCTTGGTCTGTCCGACCTCTTCCGCCTCACCACGGCCAAGTACGAGCGTGGTACATCGTATCCCTACTCGCGCAGCGTCAACGCTTCGGTCAGTGTAACATTCTAATCTCAGCCAATTATGATGAACAAGATATTCAAGTTAACGCTTATAGGTGCCGCCGGCGTGATGCTCCTTGCCTCATGCAACGACTTCCTCGACGTGCGCCCCAAGTCAGAAAAGGTGGAGAAC
Source organism: uncultured Prevotella sp. (assembly GCA_900315835.1). GTDB lineage: Bacteria > Bacteroidota > Bacteroidia > Bacteroidales > Bacteroidaceae > Prevotella. The sequence continues at coordinate 86,231 of ONAR01000019.1, read as the reverse complement.
GACCAGTTCTCCGACGCCAGTGGCTTCGAGGATGCCATCAACGGCGTCTACGGCTCACTGCAGCAGACCTCGCTCTACGGCAAGGACCTGCTCTGGGGCGTCAATGAGGTGCTGGCGCAAGACCTGCAGTGCACCTCCACCACCATGTCGGCCATGGCTTCCTACGACTACACCAACGACTACGTCAAGCAGGAGCTCAGCAACATCTGGACCCAGGCTTACCAGACCATCGGCTATGCCAACAACGTGTTGGAGAACCTCGCCGACAAGGGCAGCGGCCTGAAGTACTACAACCTCTACCGCGGTGAGATGCTCGGCGTGAGGGCCATGCTCCATTTCGACATGCTGCGTCTCTTCGCTCCGACCGACACCACGAAGACCGGCATCCCCTATGCCACGTCGTATTCCAAGACCGTCAACCCCTTCCTCACCGTTGGCGAGGACTACCGCCGCATCATCGCCGACCTGCGTGAGGCTGAGACGCTGCTCAGCCAAGACGCTACGCTCATGGCCTATCCCCGCAGCAACAGCCAGTACGACAAGTTCACCAACTACCGTGAGACCCACTGCAACCTCTACGCCGTGCAGGCCCTGCTGGCGCGCGTGTATTGGATGAAGGGCGACATGGCCAACGCCGGCGCCTACGCCGAGAAGGTCATCTCGAGCGGCAACTTCCCCCTCGTTGAGCCCACTGAGGTGCAGGACTATCTGGCCGGACGCCTCTCGCCCAAGGAGACCATCTTCGGCGTGTATTCGGCTTCCTATCTGGAGACCTGCCAGAACTACCTCTACACATATCAGAGCTACCAGAGCTACAACCCCTACTACGACGGCAGCGGCTCGGCTCACCTCTTGCCCTACACCACGCTCTACACCCTCGACGTGGAGGCTACGGCGCAGGACTACCGCCTCACCCACTTCGTGCAGTCGGGTGCCTACGCCACCTTCCTCAAGCTCGTCGACTACTATGAGCTCGAGACCAACGGCGCCCAGCCCGACGGCCGCGACAGCTACATCCCCGGCGTGACGCTCATCCACTCGTCGGAGCTCTACCTCATCGCTGCCGAGGCCTTCCTCAACACCAACATGGAGAAGGCGCGCGGCTACTTCGACCAGGAGCGCATGTCGCGCGGTCTGCCCGCCCTCACCGCCGAGCAGACGCTCACCGCCGACATGATTTACAACGAATACCATAAGGAACTCTTCGGCGAGGGCCAGGTGTGGTACAACATGAAGCGACTCAACAAGGACATCCAGTCCAACGCCCGCTCGCTCACCCTGCCCGCCTCCGACAATATCTACGTGCTTCCCATCCCCGACGATGAGTATCAATACAGATAAACCCACATTGACGATAGCATCATGAATATATTCAAACATTCCTATTTGCTCCTCCTTGCCGCGGGCCTCTTCGCTACGGCCTGCACCGACGAGGACTACAAGGTATACGACACGAGTCAGAAAGATGCCGTGTTCTTCAACTACCTCAACGCCAGCGGCGTCAACGACTCCATCATCGATTACGCCTTCAACTACGACATCGCCACCGAGCATGTGGTCAGTCTGCCGCTGAGTCTGATGGGCATGCCCGGTCAGTCGGCGCGCACCATCGACCTGGAACCCGTCGCCGACTCCACCGACATGGTCGCCGGTACCCACTACACCATCGATCCGGTGGTGCTCGAGGCCGACTCCATCACCGCCACGGCGCGCGTGCATCTGCTCCGCAACAACGACCCGACGATACAGCAGCGGAAGTTTAAGCTGCGGCTGCGCATCACCGAGAACAGCGACCTGCGCCCCGAGGGTCAGCGCGACTTCACCATCACCTATTCCGACATACGCCCCACGCAGCGCCCCGGCTGGTGGAATACGTGGGATCCGCTGCCCGAATACTCGTTTGAGAACGCGCAGCTCTTCTTCAAGTACTTCTACGAGCTGGCGCCCAAGGCCAACAAGAGCGTCTACGACGAGATGATTGCAGCCTACGGCGACTACTTCGTCAAAGCCGGTTCCATGCGTGGACCTTTGTCGATGTACGACAACTTCCTCATCCAGTACGTCCTCATCCCGATGTACAACGATACCAAGGATCAGATTACATGGCAGACTGTGCCGCAAATCCATTAAATAAGCAACAATGATGAAAAGACATATCAAGCAACTGTCTGCGCTCGCCACGCTGGCCCTCGTCGTGCTGATACCCACCTCCTGCATCACTGACGACAGCACCTACGCCGACGAGTCGCGTCTGAGCAGCCTCACCCTCGAGGGGGCGGGCAGCTCCACCATGGAGGAATATGACTTCAACCTCGGCGATGAGGCCGTCATCACCCCGAAGGTGACCTACGGCGGCGACACCACGCAGCTCACTTACCGTTGGCAGGTGGGCAAGCTCACCGACGGCGTGAAGGGCGCTTTGGCCGATGTCGACAGCACCAAGACGCTGCGCCACCTGTTCACCGAGGGCGGTTCCTACTACGCCCACCTCATCGTGACCGACGGCAAGCAGGGGCAGACAGCCGACTATCAGATCAACATCAACCGCACCTTCGAGCGCGGCTTCGTGCTGGTGTCCAACGACGACACGGGCAAGGGCAACCTCGCGTTTGTGAAGATACCTACTACGGCCGAGAAGAAACTGGGCGTGACCAGTATGGTGATGGAGCATTGCATTGAGCGCATGAACCCCGACCTCAAGACCGGCAGGCTGCTCAACGCCGTGCTCGGAACCCTCACTTACCCCACGACCATCAACCGCGTGATGGTGGCCGACGAGAACCGCTGTTACTTCCTCGACCCCAACACCTTCACCTTGGTGTCGAACATCAGCTTCGGCGATATCTATTCGGGTTTCAAGGCCACGAAGTTCCAGAATGGCGACACCAGTGTGCCTTATCCCTTTGCCTACGACAGTGCGACGGGCAAGTACGTACACTGCAACCTGCAGTATATGTTCCCCTTCGAATACAGTTACTTCGTAGGCTACCCCTTCGACGACATCTTCGTCACGCAGTATAGCCAGTACAACCGTCGCACCACCACTTCGCTGTATCTCGATTATGAGAAGCCGGAAGTGTGCGGTTTCAACGCTTATTATAATTATTACGGCTACACCTCACCGTTCATCGGATCGGGCAACCTGCTCAAGGGGCAGACGCTGATTACCGCAATGCACGGCGATACGTGGAGCTCAAGCACTTACGTGCTGCCCACCTACATCATCAGCCACGACGCCGACAACGCCAACAACTGGCATCTGTACACCAACGTGCAGAACTCCAACATCGACTCCGCTTACTTCACGCGGCAGGACCTGACGCTCACCGGCGATGAGGCTGTGCCCGAGCAGGGCGCCTTCATGCCCGTATCGGTGAAGTACCACCGCCATTTCTACACGGCCGACAACAAGCTCTACGTCTTCCTCACCGACGGCACCTTCGCCTTCCCGAAGAAAGACGAGTGGGTGTACGACTTCGGCGATGAGGTGGTGACCTCGCTCTCGTCTTATACGTCGTTTGAGCAGGTGTATGTCACCACGATGGACCCCACGACCCACCGCGGCAACTTCTACATCTTCAACGCCAGTAGTCTGAGTACGACCAACCACGGCAAGGTGGAGCCTTACATGTCTTTTAAGAACTGCGCCGACCGCATCTCGGCCGTGCTTTATAAACCCAGCGTATCAAAATGATGAAACTCAACAGATGGGTGGCGGCCCTGTTCGTGGCCGTCACCGCCATTGCTGCGCCGACCGCCGTTGCAGCGCAGTCCGCCCAAGCGCAACCGTTGCCGCTCACGCTCAAAGGCACCATCAAAGGCGCTTCGCCCCTGCCCACCAGCATCTTCGTGATGCCGATTGGCGGACAGGGCCGTGACTCCATCGTGGTGAGTAAGGGTAAGGTGGTGGGCACCGTGGCGGCCTCGCTGCGTGGCCTGAGCCACTTCGTGGGGGTGGCCAACCGGCGTCAGCTCATCCTGCCGGTGTGGCTCGACGGGAAGACGAAGCTGCAGCTCAACCTCGACGCCGACGGGTGCCTGACCAACAAGAGCGATGCCAACAACCGTGCGCTGTCGGCTTTCAACGAGGATGTCTACCGCCGCAGCCGTACGCTGTGGGAGACAAGTCAGCAAGCTACGCCCGATGAGGTGAAAGCGCTTGCCGGCGGCTACCTCACCGTGGCCGACTCGCTCATCACCGTGCTTCGCCCCAACGCAGCGGTGACCAGTTACCTGCGTGCCTGGGCTTATACGTCGGCTGCCGGATTTTGGATTACGCGTTATCCGAAGGACCCGCTGCCTTGGACCGACGGTCAAGCGGTGCTCGACAATGCGGTCGCCGCCATGTTCTACGATACGCCGCGCATCATCCTCCACACGCTGCCCCACGACTCGTTGGGCGCCCGCCTGATTTATCTCTACGACCATTACCAGACCGAGGCCCTGCGCCGTCGCGTCGGCACCACGCTCGTGCAGCAGTTCATCAGGCAGTACGACTACGCCAAGGACTACGTCAGCGGCCTGCGGCAGGTGCGCCAGGCCGTGGAGAAATACGAGTTGCCGGCCAGTCTCGTCAACGACTTCACCGCCAGGCTCAGCACGGTCAGCGGTCAGCCGTTCCCTGAGGTCGTCGTCTTGAAGGACAGCTTGGGGCAGACGTTTGACTTCGCCTCGCTCAAGGGACGCTACGTCTACATCGACCTCTGGGCATCGTGGTGTGTGCCGTGCATCAAGGAGATTCCGGCGTTGCGTAAGTTGGAAGCGGCCTGCAAGGACCTGCCCGTGGCCTTCGTGTCCATCTCCATCGACCAGTCGCGCGAGGCGTGGCTGAAGCGCAAGCGCTCGCTGGGTCTCACCGGACTGCAGCTCCACGACGCCAACGGTCGTCTGGCTGAGGCGCTCAACGTCAGCGGCATCCCCCACTTCCTCGTCTACGACAAGCAGGGGCGCCTCCTCGTCTACGACGCTCCCCGTCCCAGCTCGCCCGACGCCCTCACGCTGCTGCAGGGGCTGAAATAATAAACTGCAGCCTCCCCCTCTCCCCATTCACCCCATCAACCCCATTCACCCCATCAACCCCATAATCCCCATTCGCTCCCCCAAGAACTCACAATATTTCGTCTTTCCCTTTGTCGTGTGAATAATTAATGCTATTTTTGCACGGAATAAACATGCATTAAATAACGATGAAAACTTTGAAGCGGGTAGGGCATTGGCTGTTGCGGCCGTTCATTGACAACGGCGTCTTCTTCGTCTCCGTGTACGTGTTGGGCGTGCTGTGCGCCGTGCTCACACTGCCCGATACCAAGGGTGCCAAGCTATATGACAACCTCTGGCTTGAACTCTTCCTCGACACCTATGTGGCGTGTGTGGTGCTGTCGCTCATTCCGCGGAAGATACGCGTGTGGGTGCGGCGCCTGCTCTATGTCGTGCTTTACAGCGTCGCTATCACCGACGTGTTCTGCTTCTGGAAATTCGGCACGACCATCAACCCGTCGATGCTCCTCCTCGTGGGCGAGACCGACAGCCGTGAGGCCGGTGAGTTCTTCAGCACCTACCTCAACCTCGACGTACTGCTGTCGCCCATCGGCTGGATTGTGTTGCTGATGTTGGCCCATGCCGTCATCGCCCTGCGCAAGAAACTCTGTCGGCTGTTCAAGCTGAACTACAGTCAGCTGGTCAAGCCGTTCTTCATCAAGGTCAGCGCCCTGTCCGGCCGTTACCGCCTTGTCCCCGTGTCGGCCGTTGCCGTCGTGGTGCTGCTGGTGTGGAGTGTCTGCAGCAGTTGGCAGAACAAGAAAGGCATGACGCGGTTGATGACCGCCGACACCATCGGCGAGGTGGAGCATATCCTCACCGAGCACGACCACGGCGAGTTCTATTTGCCCGTCTACCGCCTGGCGTTCAGCATCTACAGCAACGAGCTGGCCTCGAAGCAGGTGGGGCGCTGCATCGCCGCATCGAATGCCGCGAAGGTGGACTCGTGCAGCTACCGCTCGCCCAACATCGTGCTGATTATCGGCGAGAGCTACAGCCGTTCCCATTGCCAGCTCTACGGCTACGACGTCAAGGACACGCCGCGTCAGCGCAGGCTCGAGCGCCGCGGACTGCTGACGAAGTTCGACGACGTGGTATCGTGCTGGAACCTGACGAGCTTCGTGTTCAAGAACGTGCTGTCGATGCATGTCATCGGCGAGAAGGGCGAGTGGTGCGACTATCCCCTCTTCCCCGAGCTCTTCCGCAAGGCGGGCTACAAGGTGACGTTCCTCACCAACCAGTTCCTGCCCGAGGCCAAGCAGGCCGTATACGACTTCTCCGGCGGGTTCTTCCTCAACAATCCCACGCTGAGTAAGGCGCAGTTTGACGTGCGCAACAGTGAGTTGCATCCCTTCGACGACGGACTGCTTGCCGACTACGACCGCTTCCTGAAAGACGGAAAGATTGACCTGAAGGGCCACAACCTCATCATCTTCCACCTCATCGGTCAGCACGTGAGCTACAACACCCGCTACCCCCGCGACCGCCGGAAGTTCACCGCCGACGACTACGTGGAGCGACGCCCCGACATCAGCAACAACCGCCGGCGGCTGAATATGATTGCCAACTACGACAACGCCTGCCTCTACAATGACTCCATCGTCGACCAGATCGTGAGGCGCTTTGCCAACCAGAACGCCATCGTCATTTATATGCCCGACCACGGCGAGGAAATCTATGAGCCCGGCCGCAACATCGTCTGCCGCAACCACTCGGCTGAGGTCGACTGGCCGCTGGCCCACTATGAGTTTGAGGTGCCGTTCTGGATTTACTGCTCCCACCGCTATGCCGTGACCCACCCCGAGGTGTTCAAAGCCGTGAAGGACGCCAGCGACAAGCGCTTCATGACCGACGCGCTGCCTCACATGCTTGTGTGGCTCGCCGGCATCTCCACGAAAAGCTATCATCCGCAATACAACCTGCTCTCGCCCGACTACAACGAGATGCGCCCGCGCATCCTGAAAAACTCGGCCGACTACGACAAGCTGCGCGACCAGGCCATGCGCGAGAAGGAAAACGAAGCAAATAAAGACAAATAGGCATGAACAAAGACTTGCTCACCCGCTCGGAATGCAACGCACTGCGTGGGTTGGCCATCCTCGGTATCTTCCTGCACAACTACTGCCACTGGCTCAATCCCGTGGTCAAGGAGAACGAATACCAGTATTTCCAACATAATGTCGACTGGCTGGCACAGGTCTCGGCCCATATCGACGCGCTCTATCCCATGCACCTGCTGTCGTTCTTCGGCCACTACGGTGTGCCGGTGTTCCTGTTCCTCAGCGCTTTCGGCTTGGAGCGGAAATACGGCAGCAGCAGTGAGACAGCACCCGCCGGTTCGTTTGTCCGCTACCATTTCCTGAAGCTGTTCAAGATGATGATTGTCGGCTTCATCTGTTTTATCCTCGTCGACGCCATCACACCGGGTCGTTGGCACTACACCGTGGCGCAGATTGTCGGACAGTTGGCGATGGTCAACAACCTCTACCCCAGTCCCGACCATAACATCTGGCCAGGTCCGTTCTGGTTCTTCGGTCTGATGCTCCAGCTCTATATCGTTTATCGGCTGTTGCTCTACCGCCGCCACTGGGGCTGGACGGTGGCGCTGATGGTGGTGTGTACGGGGGTGCAGCTCTTCCTCGACCCCGAGGGCGAGCCCTTGAACCGCTGGCGCTACAACTTCATGGGCGGCATGCTGCCCTTCGGTCTCGGTCTGCTCTTTGCCCGCTATGGCGAGAAGATTATGCTCATCAGAATGAACTTCGGTTCGATGCTGATGTGTTGGGTCGTGACATCGTTCCTCATCGTAGCGGCCAGCGAGAGCTTCTGGTCGTGGATGATTGTGCCGGTGCTGGTGTGCTATGCGTCGGTCTATTTCATTAAGACCGTCGAGCAGTTGCCCTGGCAGCGTCTGAGCCATGCACTGTGGTATGTGCTGGAATGGCTCGGCAGTGTGTCGGCAGCCCTGTTCGTCATCCATCCCACCATCCGAAAAATCTTCATTCCCATCTCGCGTCAGGGCGACATGTATGCCGGCTTGCTGCTTTACGTCATCGCAGCACTTGGCGCGGCATGGCTCGTGAAGGAAGTGATGCGGAAAATACCTAATCCGAAGCTATGAGAATACCCGACATCGAACTGGCCAATATCTCCCGTTTCCGTGGGGCGCTGATGGGCATCGCCATGCTCATCATCATCATGTTCCACGTCGATTTGGCGCGGTGGGATACCTTCTACGGATTGCGACGCATGGGCAACCTCGGCGTCGACATGTTCCTCTTCCTCAGCGGCATCGGTCTGTGGTTTTCGTGGACGAAGACGCCGTCGTACCGCCATTTCTATTTCCGTCGCCTCATCCGCATCTATCCGGCGTGGCTCATCATTGCCTGCCTCTATTTCATTCCCCGCATCCATGTGCACGACGTGGCCTCGCTCATCAACCTGTTGGGTGAGATTCTCTTCAACTGGAACTTCTGGCGCTACGACGAGCTCGACTTCTGGTATATCCCCGCCATCATGATGCTCTACCTCTTTGCGCCGCCCTATATGGCGCTCATCCGCAAGCATCCCGTCTACCGCTGGCTGCCCGTAGTGATGATTATGTGGTGCATTCTGGTGCAGTGGGTGACGCCCATCCACGCCGCCGTGGGCCATCTCGAGATTTTCTGGAGCCGTGTGCCCATCTTCTTCATCGGCATCAACATGGGCGAGTCGGTGAGGCGTAAGGATACCATCGACGGACAGGGCATCTGGATGCTGTGGATTATGTTTCTGATGACGTTCGCTTCATGCTTCTTCCTCGAGCAGGTGCGGCATGGGCAGTTCCCGCTCTTCGTCGAGCGCATGCTCTACATTCCCTTGACCATCACCTCCATCCTCATCTTCAACCGCATCCTCAGGCGTATGCCATCGTGGTTCAACACTGCGCTCGCCTGGGTGGGGTCGCTGAGTCTGGAGTGCTACCTCATCCACCTGCACTTCGTGCTCGACTACCTGCCCAAGAGCTGGAGCTACTGGCCCACGTTCCTCGTCTGTACGGCCATCACACTGCCGTTGGCGTGGATATTGATGAAGATAGTGACGCTGATCAGTAAACAACTTGAACGCTTATGCAAGATATAAAACAGACGGGGTCGGCGGCCGCCCTCGTGAAACTCATCCGGCCGAAGCAATGGATTAAGAACGCCTTCGTGTTCCTGCCCGCCTTCTTCGGTGGCGCCATCTTCCAGGGTGACAGCCTCGTGCGGGGTATCATCGTCTTTATGGCGTTCAGTTTCACCGCCTCGAGCATCTATTGTTTCAATGATATCCACGACGTCGACGACGACCGCCGCCATCCCGTGAAATGCCACCGCCCCATTGCCTCGGGCGCCATCACCATCCGTCAGGCTTACGCACTGATGATGCTCATGTTCGTATTGGGGCTGGCCACGACGCTGGTGCTCTTGTTAGTGCCATCGGTGGGGAAAGATGTCTTGCCGACAACGGGGAATGAGGCGACGGAGACGACGCTCGGCTGTTTGGGGCTTATCGGCTTCTACTGGCTGCTCAATCTGGCTTATTGCATGCGGCTGAAGCAGTATGCCATCATCGATGTGTGCGTGGTGGCCTTCGGTTTCGTGCTGCGGCTGCTCACTGGCGGCATCGCCACCGGCATGGTATGCAGCAAATGGATTGTGCTGATGACGTTCCTCATCACGCTCTTCATGAGCTTTGCCAAGCGGCGCGACGATGTGTTGCGCATGGAGGCCACGGGTGAGGCGCCACGCAAGAACACCATACGCTACAACCGCGAGTTCATGGATCAGTCGCTCACCATCACGGGGTCGGTGATGCTCGTGTGTTATATCATGTACACGGTCAGCCCTGAGGTGATAGCGCGCTTCCATTCCGACTACCTCTACCTGACTACCATCTTCGTGTTGGTGGGTCTGCTGCGCTACATCCAATTGGCGGTGGTCGACAAGAAGAGCGGCGACCCGACCAAGGTGCTGCTGCGCGACCGCTTCATCCAACTCATCGTCGTGGCGTGGGTGCTGAGCTTCCTCGTGATTATCTATGTGATATAAGATTATCGATTGCTATGAAAAAGATTGTTGTCTTCGATTTCGACGGTACGCTGACCACGGCCGATACGCTCATCGCCCTGCTGCGCTTTGCCCGCGGCACCGGCTATCTCATCTTCGCGCTGCTGCTGTTCTCGCCGCTGCTGGTGCTGATGAAGCTCCATTTAGTCGACAACGGCCGCACGAAGGAGCGGTTGTTCAGCTTCTATTTCAAGGGTATGCCGGTAGAGATGTTCGATGAGTTCTGCCGCTGGTTCGTCGACGAGTGGGGCGAGTCGCTGCGGCGTCAGTCCACGTGGCAGGTGTTGCGCCAGGCATTGCTCAACGGCGACGACGTGGTGGTGGTGAGCGCGAGCATCGACAACTGGGTGAAGCCGTTCTTCGGCGATATGGCGGTGACGGTGGTCGGTACGCAGGTGGGTGTTGTCGACGGTCGGTTGACGGGGCGGTTCACTACGCCCAACTGCTATGGCGCTGAGAAGGTGAGACGGTTGCTGGCTGTGCGGCCCGAGTTGCGGCAATCGCGCAAGGACTATTTTGTCGTGGCTTATGGCGACAGCCGTGGTGACCGCGAAATGCTCGACTTTGCCGACGAGCGCCACTATAAACAGCTATAAACCAAACGGAAACTGTGCGTATAAAGCAAATCATAGACAACCTGCCACCGGACCGTCGGACGCAGTTGGGCGAGGTGGTGCGCTTCGGCATCGTGGGCGTCACGGCGACGTTGCTGCAGTATGGCATCTATTGGTTGCTCATCCAACTGATGAGCGACGACCTGCCCGCAGCGCGTCAGCATTTCTGGAGCAGTGCGGCGATGACCGTGGGCTATGTCGTGAGCTTCGTGTTTAACTTCTTCGCTTCGACGCGCTTCACCTTCCGCGTGAAGGCCAACGCCAAGAAGGGCGCCGGCTTCCTGTTCAGTCATGTGGTCAACTACCTGCTGCAGATGCTCACGCTCAACCTCTTCCTCTGGCTCGGCGTACCCAAGGCGCTGGCGCCTATCCCGATGTTCTGCATCTGCGTACCCGTCAACTTCCTGTTGGTCAGATTCTTTCTGAAGCGATAGAGATGGAGCGGTGATGATGGAGCCTAATCGATAAGAATTAACGATGATGAATCCTTTCTATATTTTCAAGATAAAGCGTGAGGAGCGATGGCCCGCCGTGGGTGCCTTGGCCTACGTCGTGTTGTGGAATGTGCTGGTGGTGTGCACCTACGCCAACAGCTTCTTCCCTTTGTCGAATCACTACCGGAGTTTGGTGATCAAAACCTTCCACATCTCCGGCTTCGATCCGTTGAGCTATGTGGTGCTCACGCGGTGGTGCACGGGCTACAACATCTACCGTCATCCGCTCCTGGCGTTCTTCATGTATCTCCCCAGTCAGCTCAATCAGGTATTGATTGACCTCACAGGCTTCAACTGGGCCAGCATTCTGATGGCTATCATCCTGGTGTTCTGTGGCTTCTACAGTTTCATTCTCCTGCGCCGCATCATGCGTGAGGTGGTGGGGCTGGGACCGATGGACAGCACGCTGCTCAGCGCATTGCTGTTCTCGTTCGGCTATACGACGGTGACCATCAGCGTACCCGACCATTTCTGTCTCTCGATGTTCATGCTGCTGCTCACGCTCTATGTAGCCGGTCGCAAGATGAAAGCCCACCATCCGTTCACCAAGTGGCAGACGGTGCTGTTCTTCATCGTCACCGCAGGTATCTCGCTCAACAACGGCATCAAGGTATTCTTAGCCAACTGGTTCACCAACGGCAAGCGCTTCTGGCGACCAACTAATCTCTTGGTCATCATTGTCTCGTCGCTCGTCATCTGGGGCTTTGCCCGATGGGAGTGGAAGACGTTTGAGCGGCCCAACTACGTTGCGCGGCAGGTGGCAAAGGTGAAGCGGCACAAGAAACAGGAAGCCAAGACCTACCAGCAGGTCGCCGACACGATGAAGACCAAAGACACCGCGCTCATCCGAAAGACGGCGATGGCTATCGTGGCGCAGAAAGATTCGCAGAAAACGGCGCGTAACAATCGCAAGGCTTCCGTGGTACATGCTGGTAAACCGATGGGGCACGGCGAGTTCTCTCAATGGACCGACGTCTCGACGCCGCGCGGATGGAGCTTGATAGAGAATATCTGCGGTGAACCGATACAGCTGCACTCCGACCATCTGCTCGGCGATGTGTTGGTCAGCCGCCCGGTCATCGTGCACTACAGCTACGCCATCAACTATGTGGTGGAGGCGTTGGTGCTGTTGCTCTTCCTCGCTGGTGTGTGGGTCGGTCGCCGCAGCCGCTTCCTATGGCTGGCGCTGTCGTTCATGGGCTTCGACATGGTGATTCATTTCATCCTTGGCTTTGGGCTCAACGAAGCCTATATCATGAGTGCCCACTGGCTCTTCGTCATACCCATCGCTGTGGCTTATCTCTTCCGCAGCCTCCACGACCGTTCGCTCGTTACCCTCCGTGTCTTCACGCTGCTCCTCGCTGTCTACCTTTTGATTTACAATGGCGTGTTGTATGGGCAGTTTCTGTTGGGATAAAGCGTATTTAATACTTCTTCTAAGGATTTATATGATTCAGCACTTGCAAGCCGATAAAGGCTGATTAGAGGATTCTTGCTGTGGATATGGAAATACATCTATGGGTAATTCTAATCTCGGTGATAGCGCTTTCGGCTGGTTAGCGTTAATAATTATTATAAAGCAATTATTATAAAGCAATAATTGCATGATAATAATTATCTTTGCTGTAAGGCTTGAGGGAGAGAAGTCCAGTCATTACAATAAGCAATGGATTAAATTAAAAGTTAAATGATAAAAGATAAAAACAACGGAGAGCTGGTGTTTGTACCGTCGGGAGGCTTAGGCAACCGACTGCGCGCTGTGGCCTCAGCGTATCACCTGTCGCAGACCGTAGGGGGGATAAGGCTTCTCACCTACTGGTTTCAGGACTGGGCATTGCATGCCGGTAGAAGGCATACAAGCCGCCGTTGCCGAGATGTTCACACTGGCCCGCACCAAGTGCATCTACGGAACAGCCAATAGCAGCTTCTCGGTCATTGCGTCGAGAATAGGAGGAAACGAACTGCATATACTGGAACAAAAGTAATAATCAGCATGGCAGAGAAAAAGGTGTCGGTGGTGATGACCACCTACACTGCCACCGTTGGCGTACATCTCCACGGACATTATCCGCTGTACACATTATTTTCTGAGATTTGCTTGCTTATTCCAACATTATTCTTTATCTTTGTCCGTAAAGAACAACTGTGAATATAAACCGTGCCGCATTATGATTATCCGTGTAGCAAATCCCATCTATGACTCCGTCTTCAAGTATTTGATGGAGGACGAGCGTATCGCCCGCACTGTTCTTTCCGCACTGCTGAAGAAAGAGGTGGCGGAGGTTCAGATACGCCGTAACGAGTACACCAACGGCTACCGTGACAACATCTCCATGTTCCGCATCGACTTCGGGGCGCGCGTCCGTCAGGACGACGGGTCACTGCGCCTGATTCTCATCGAGCTGCAGAAGACGTGGCTGGACACGGAGACCCTGCGCTTCCGGCAGTATCTCGGCGCCCAATATGCCAACAAGGAAAATATGGTGCAAGAGGAGCTGCGCCCGCCCTACGGCATCCCGATGGTGGCAGTTTATATTCTCGGACACAGGGTGGGGAACATCAACGTGCCCGTGCTCTATGTCAACCATAAGTCGTACGACTACGAGGGCCGCGAGGTGACCGAGGGCCTTCCCGACCCGTTTGTCGACAGCCTCGTCCATGACAGCATCATTGTGCAGATTCCGCTGCTGCACGGACAAATCAACAACAGACTGGAAAAAGTACTCAGCGTGTTTGACCAGACCAACAAAGAGAAAGACAACCGGCAGGTGGTAGAGCTCGACGATGCCAACTATGAGGACGATGCCGACATGCAGTATATCCTCCGCCGGCTGTTCAAGGCCTCCTCTGATGCGAAGCTTCGGCAGGACATGAATGTGGAGGATGAGTTCTTCCAGGCCATAGAGGACCGCGACACTGCCATCATGAGCCGCGACAAGGTAATCAAAGAGAAAGACGAGCAGATTTCCCAGAAAGACGAGCAGATTTCCCAGAAAGACGAGCAGATTTCCCAGAAAGACGAGCAGATTTCCCAGAAAGACGAGCAGATTTCCCAGAAAGACGAGCAGCTCTCCCAGAAGGACGCGCAGCTCTCCCAGAAGGACGCGCAGCTCTCCCAGAAGGACGCGCAGCTCTCCCAGAAGGACGCGCAGCTCTCCCAGAAAGACGCGCAGCTCTCCCAGAAGGACGCGCAGCTCTCCCAGAAGGACGCGCAGCTCTCCCAGAAGGACGCGCAGCTGAATCGTGTGCGTGAGAAGTTGCGACAGCAGGGACTGTCGGAAGACGAGATTAAAGAGTGGTTGAGGGAATAATAATTCCGAACTTTTATAACAAGAAAGTACCGATATGGACAATATAGACAACAAGGCCTTAAGGCAGCGTTTCAACCCCGACGGGTCATTGCTCAGGCGACAGCAGCTGCGCATGCTGGAGCTGCTGCTGGAGATGGACCGCATCTGCAGGAAGCACCACATACGCTACTGGCTCATCGCCGGCACGCTGTTGGGAGCCGTGCGTCATCAGGGCTTCATACCCTGGGACGACGACATGGACGTGCAGATGCTGCGTGAGGACTACCTGAGATTGCTCGAAGTGCTGCCCAAGGAACTGCCCGATACTATGGCGATACAATGCCGGCAGACTGACCCGAACTATTTCTTTCAATATGCCAAGTTGCGTGACCGCCGGTCAGTGCTCGATGAGAACAACGGATACGACAAGATCTTCAAGGAAAGGGGCATTTACGTCGACATCTTTCCCGTCGACAAGCATCCCGTATGGATGCAGAAGTTGTCGATGATGACCATTGGCCATTCCTATAAGATTTTGAAGCGGGCGAATCTCTCGCAGAAGCAGAAAATCAAAAAGGTACTGCGGCTCGTGAAGTTGAATGAGCGCTTCATCTATCCCCTGCTGAGAGGACTGTCGCATGTTACCGGTGGCGTACTCCTGGATGCTTTAGGTGTGCCTTATGTCGTGCCAAGATACATAGAGGACTTACTGCCATTGACAGAACTGTCTTTCGAAGGCCACCTGATGCCTGTGCCTTGCCATTACGATAAGGTGCTGCGTGACCAGTATGGCGACTACATGCAGTTGCCCGATATCAGCAAGGTCAACCTGCATGTTTCGAAACTTGTGTTCAACGATTAGGGGCGGTCCTTACTTCTGCCTTCAATTTTTGGAAACGTTCCTGACAGTGCTTCTTATAGCTGTAGCCAAACCATTTCTTTTGGTACTTGCGGAAGGTGTAGATGCAGAAGAAACGGAACGAGGCCCATATCGAGTGACGCTCTGAAGAATAAATGTCGGGCGTAATGTTGACGAAGTAAAGGTCGGCTACCGTATCAAAGGCAGAGAAAGGCTTACGTGACTTAGTCAGTAGCCACACCTCGGCCTTGAAGCGGTTATCGGCTTTGGTCTTGTTGTCCAACGCATCCAACTTGCTGAAATAGTCTGCCCGTGTCCACCAGAAGTTGCCAGCGTACATACCATTGACGAAGGGTGGAAACAAATAACAGCCATAAGTCTCATACCCATCATTGAGCACATTGACGGCAACCTGCCACTTATCGATGACAAAGTATTCCATCATGTGGCGCCACGACGTGATCTTCTGATAGAACTTCGTGAACGTCGGGTCATCGCTGTCAAGCGACTGATAGGTGATGCCCTTCGTGTGGAAATAATAGAAGAGCGCTGTCGGCTCTTTCTTACTCCTTGCATAAATAAAGTCAATAGCCGGATATTCATATACCAACGGGTCATTGGTGAAAGAGATGATTTCCACCTTGCCTTTGGGCAGGTCAGACAGTTCCTTGTCCAGCAACGCCCTGTCATCGTCGTGCAGACTGATGAGGCTGATGAATAGCTTGTCGGAGGCTTGCATGAGTCCACTGGCTTTCCATCGCTCTATTTGCTCATGCACCATAGTCTGCCATCCTTTTTCACAATAAATATGGTATACACCATATATGGGTTGCTTCTTGGGAGAGCTATGCATCCAAGAGCTCAGGTCTTTGCGTACGCAGACCTTAAAAAGACTTGTATATGCACGTTGCAGAAATGAGGGCATGGACTTATTCTTTAAGAGACTTGATCAGTCGGTCAAACATGGTATATTTATCAAAGTAAGGCTTCCAACCAAGCTGGCGTATTTTCTCCGTCGCAAGTCTGAGTTTTGTGGTTGGCGAGTAGCCTAACCCCTCTTGCAATTGAATCACTGGCTTAGACCCTTTGCCGAAATGCTCACACAGGTAGTCGGCCATTTCCATGATTGACATGTAGGTCTCATCGTTGGCTACATTATAGGCTTCACCATTCTGTCCATCAAGCAAGATAAACAATATGGCCGAGATGGCATCGATGGTGTAGCAATAACAGCGCCGCAGTTCACCACGCGTGTGCAGGACTATGGGTTGCTTGTTGATGATGTTACGTGCAAATTGGGCAAACACTCGGTTGTCGTCTTTTGCAACTCCCGCACCAAAAGTCTGAGCCAGTCGGGCTATCTTTACAGGAACGTTATACTCCTTCGCATACGACAGACAAAGGCACTCGGCTGCGCGCTTAGCCATGGGATAGCTGCTACGAGTGGAAAGAATATCAAGGTAGCCCTGGTCTTCCTCTGCAAGAGGTCTGCTGTCGTCAAGAATGGTCCCATAGACTTCGAGTGTAGAGACTTCTACAAGACTCTTAACCTCAGCAGCTCTGGCGTATCGCAGAACAGCATCCATGCCTTTGACTACAGTATTGATAGTCTCAACAGGACTGTCTATAAAATATTTGGAAGCCGTAGGACTTGCCAAATGAACAATGTAATCAGCAGAGGAAGAGGGGCTAAAAGGTTTGTCTTGTGAAAAGTCATAGGCATAGTACCGCAATGCTGAACTTTCTTCTCCAAATTGGCCAATGGCCTTGTCTTTGTTTCTAACAACTGCCGTAATGCTTAGGTCAATGCCTTTCAACTGTCTTAGTGCCATAAGACATCTTACCAGACAGCGGCCCAACAGACCAGTGGCTCCTGTGATGACGAAATGTTTCCCCTGTAATTGCTCCGCAAGAGGGAATTTTGCCACAAATGTTTCTATGTCTTCAGTTTCTGTCCGGTTCATTTCTGTTGTTCTGTTATATTCCAAAGATTTGCATATCCTCATGGACTTTCACCATAGCGCGTAAGACGAAGAAGTCGGTAGGCGTTGTTATCTTGATATTTTCCATAGGACCAATGATCGTTCCCATCTTATAACCATAATAGCTCATCATGGTGCAAGAGTCTATAAAGTCATGACGGTTTTCTTTGATAGCCTGGCGATGTGCACTTAAGATATCATGCAGATGGAAACTTTGTGGGGCTCTTGCGATTAAAGAACTTTTACGGTCGGGAATGTCAAGGGTGCCATCGTCTTTTGTCACGACAAAGGTTTCCGTAGCAGGAACACAGGTGATACACGAACCGCATTGGCTTACCTTTTTGATATTGTCTGTTATGGTTTCTTCTGTGATTAGAGGTCGCACGCCGTCATGAATGAGCACTATTGAATCGTCACCATTGGCATAGCGTTCAGCGGCACAGAGCCCATTGTAGATAGAGTCCTGTCCAGTAGCGCCACCGGGAACAACATCCACGACTTTGTTGATTTCAAACTTACGCAGTTGCTTCTTCAAGAACGGAATCCACGGTTCTATACAAGCCACGACAATACCATCTATTTGCGGATGATTGTCGAAGAGCTCGATAGTATAAATGATGATTGGCTTGCCATTTAGCTCAAGGAATTGCTTGGGGCGGCTTTTGGTATGCATACGCAGACCCGCTCCGCCTGCAAAGATAACCGCAATATTTTTCATACCATTTATCTTTAGTGTATCATATAGTTAACCAGCAGCGCTCCGTTGTATCCCCATAGATACAGCGTGAGCAAGCCGATGACGACGCGCGTCAACTGCTGCGGCTTGGCGCTGAGCCGTCGCAGCATATAGGCCAATGAGATGGGAATGAAGAAGAGCCAGTGGGGCCCCATGATATACACCTCGTTGAGCCCAAAGCCCAAGACCAGGTGCAGGAACATGTCGAGGCCAAACCAGCTTAGGCACATCCAATAGAACTTCTCACCCGATTGCACGCCGAAGAAGATGCCGACAACGAAGAGCAGCACAATGAACGCTTCGATGGCATAGTTGAACCAGTAGTCGTACTTCACAATCATCGGGCGGTCGACACACATGTCGCCCAACGTGTGGGTGGT
Organism: uncultured Prevotella sp.; assembly: GCA_900315835.1. Classification (GTDB taxonomy): domain Bacteria; phylum Bacteroidota; class Bacteroidia; order Bacteroidales; family Bacteroidaceae; genus Prevotella. Next base: position 67,752 of record ONAR01000019.1, on the reverse strand, counting down.
GTGCATTTGTATGGACTCGCCAAAGAGGTTCTCCACGATGCTCTCGCCCTTCGGAGTGGAGGTGTCAATCCAGTTGAGAAAGGGCGTGTCGGTAATCGGCTTATGCCGCACCTTCGCCATCCATTTACTGTGGATCTCGTTGGCTTTTTTCCGCTCTGGGTGCTTAGCTGCGGTTACTTCGCCAATGTGCTGGTCCAGAATTTTCTGTGGCTCCTCTATCGTCTTGATTTGCCACAGGCATGAGGCGGCGAAGATGGCGCAGGGCAACAGCACGATGGTGAGCAGACTCTTTACGCGCCAGAACTTGCGGCCATTGACAAACCAGCCCGACAGCCATGTTTTGGCGATATTGCTCAAGGTGACGCCACCTGTGAAAAACGCTAATAACGCCAACTTCCACGTTTCCAACGACCGATGCTGTTTCAGCTGCATGCCAACGATGTAGAGCATCATGGTGAGCAGAAAGATGGACCAGCAGAAATGGTCGGGTACGATGACGGCAGTCATTACGGAAGCGCAACCGTAGAAGAACAAGGTGAGCATCAAGGAGTCAAACGCACTCATCTCCAGCACCTCACGGAAAACGCGGTGGAGGAAGATGAACGAGTAGAATGCGGCTGCCACCAACAGCAGCGCCATGAAAATCATGGCAAAGTTAACGCCCGTGGCCGGCATGAGCCACTGGTTGAGCCAATAGAAGGGGGTGAGGATAAGAGCAAAGAGCGGGTGGCGCGTAATCTCGAAATAAATCTTGTGGTTTGACATGAAGATAAGCGACCACACATCGAAGCCAGATACATGAAAGTGGTTTTGGAAGATGAGCCAGAACCCACCTTTCGCCCCATGAAGGAAGCCCTTGCCGTATTTTATAAACAGCAGGGCGTTGAGCGCCATGAAGAGGAGTAAGGCCGCCAAAGCCAACCACCGCTCCGATTTCCGTATCTTGAAGATATTGTTCATTGTTGTAACTAAGCGGCGGGATTAGATGCGTCGTATCCGCCCTTTCTTGCAAAATTAAGATAAAAGATTGAGCTGTGCAAGAAAGCGTCGTGTTATTTTCCGACAGTTTAGTGGCTGTGCCTTTTATCGGCCTGCGTTGAATTATTGCTCCTCAATAAATAAAATGATGGAAAGCGGGCAATATTGAAAAAGAAAACGTATCTTTGCAAGGCTAATAAGTGAATACGTCTATGCAACCCTACAAGACCGACGTGGCCGTGTTGATGCTTTTCTTTAACCGGCCAGATAAATTTGGACAAGTGTTTGAGCAGGTGCGCCAGGCCCGGCCCAGCCAACTGTTTCTCTATCAGGATGGACCGCGGGGCGAGCGCGATATGCCTGGCATCATGGCTTGCCGCAAGATTGCCGAGAACATTGACTGGCAGTGCGACGTGCAGCGCCACTACTGCGAGCAGAACCAGGGCTGCGATCCTTCGGAGTATCTTTCGCAGAAATGGGCTTTCTCGATGGTGGACAAGTGCATTGTGCTGGAGGATGACGACGTACCGTCGCAATCGTTCTTTCCCTTCTGCAAGGAGATGCTCGACCGCTATGCCGACGATAACCGCGTATGGCTCATCTCGGGCTTCAATACAGATGAGGTATCGCCCGACGTATCCGACGACTATTTCTTCACCTCCACTTTCTCCATCTGGGGTTGGGCCTCATGGCGCAGAGTCATCGACACTTGGGATGGTAGCTATTCCTTCCTCGACGACCCTAATGCCGTAAAACTGATGGAAGACGTCGTCCGGCAGCGTGGATACCGCAAGTCGCTGATGGAACTCACCCGCCGCCACAAGGTCACGGGTATTCCCTACTACGAGACCATCTTCTGGGCGAGCATGTTGCTCAACAACGGCTTGGCCATCATGCCGACGAAAAACCTCATCAACAACATCGGACTGACCGCCGACTCGACGCACTACACGGCCAGCGAGAAAACCACGCCACGCGGACTGCGCAAAATCTTCACCATGAAGCGCTTTGAGCTCAACTTTCCGCTCCACCATCCGAAATATGTCATCGACAATGTGGCCTACAAGGAGCGCCTCTACCGTCGCAACGCCTGGAACCATCCTTGGATTAAGGTCGGCCGGTCGCTGGAGGAGCTGGTGCTCAACCTGCGTTACGGCAACTTCAAGGTCATCGGCAAGGCCATCGCCAACCGCCTCAGGAAGACGTTCGGAAGATAGGAGCGGCCCCGTGCCTGCTCTAACATCTGCGTGTCAGAAATCAATATATCAAAGGTTATGGAATAAGCTATTACTGTCAGTTGCAACAACTGCCCAATTTCATTGCTCAGTGTCGCTATATCCAGGAGCACACCAGTGACGGTCGTAATGAAGCTATGCGATTGCACCACCGCCTTGCGACGCTTCTGCTAAGCCCTTCACTGCTTGACTACCTGCGTCTGAGCCTTCTTTGCATGGTCAGGCGCAAGGAAATCTATTTTCCGGCAAGCAAGGCTGAGGGCATCCGCGGTATGATGCACGGCTTCTTTCATCCAATCATATTTGCTTATTACAGTAGCTTCAACTTCAAATGACGGGCGACATGAAAAAGATATTCCATGCTTTGCCATATCGCAGAAGTAATATTGACCCTCAGAAGCCTCTGGTTCAACGATGATGTGCCACAGTTCTTTTTCAGTCTTTTGGATTCTTCTTATGACAGACCTTCAACAACAGCTCTGCCGCTATCTCAGCACAATGCCGGTCATTATAGGTCGTTTCTGCTAACTTCCTTCCCCGAAGTCCCATCTCGTTGGCTTCTTTTGGATGGCCCTGTATGTATTCTATGGCATTCTTCCAGCCCTCAATATTGTAATAAGGTATAGCTATGCCACAACGCTCCTTATCGAAATCTATAGGAATCTGAGGATTTCGACTGCAAATGATTGGCATTCCTAAAGCCATGGCCTCAACAACAGTTGTAAGGCCTACGGTATATTTTGTCTCCTGACAGCATATTGCCACACAGGCATGGCGGTTCACTTCTTTTGCGAAGCCCTCATAGTCGGCCTGCACGTCCATGTGCACGTGGATATTCGGAGAGACATTGAGTTGTGAGAAAACGGCAGCATAATCCTGTCCGCTATAGCTTGGCACATAGACATCTATCTGTGCGTCAGTCTGACTGAAAGCATTGATGAGTGTGGGGAAATCTCTACGCTCCTTGCCAGATGAGATAAAGCCTTCACGCTTAGCTCCGGTCTTTCTCAGACGGTCATAAAAGTCTAAGTCGGCTCCCCAGTAACCAAGATGCATTCGTGAAGGGTCAGCCTTCCTTGTAGAGACAGAGTCATCGATAAGTTTCTGCGAGAAGAACAGCATTTCGTCTATGCCGCGATAGAACAGTTTTCCGAGCAACTCACGTATAACACTTTCCGAATGTATTATGGGCTGATGATGCCAAAGTACTATAGGCTTATTGAAAAGATGAAGCGCACGAAGGAATATCAGCGGTTCTATACCTTTATAATGCGTGGCATAGACAGCATCTATCCTGCGTCTCTGACGGAGAATGCGCCATGTGGTCAGCAACATCAGCTTAAGACGGGAAGCATTGGGAATGAATTTATGCCACACAATATCGAACCCCATCTCCTCAAGATGAATGGCGCCATAAAGCAGATGCCCGGGATAACGGCCAATGCGGTGTTTGCCGAGTATGTATTGTATGTCCTGTGTGTGATAAAAATAAATTCTCATCCGTAAGTACGATATTGCTTTTTTGTTTGGTACTCTTCTACGTTAGTGCAAAATTACCTTTTTTTTTGGAAATCTTGCCACAAATCATTACTTTTGCACAATCTATGGGTGAGACACTAAAGGAGAAGACTGCAAAAGGATTGTTCTGGGGAGGGCTGAACAACGGTGTACAGCAGGCCATCGGACTGATTTTCGGCATTATTCTGGCGAGGAAGCTGGCACAGGCCGATTACGGTATGATGGCTATGATCAGCGTCTTCTCACTTGTAGCCACCACTCTGCAGAACAGTGGCTTCCCTACTGCGCTGGCCAATCTGAGCCATCCTAAAGACGAAGACTTCAACTCTGTATTCTGGTTTAATGTCATCGTGGGAGTCTCTTCCTATTTGATACTCTTTTTCTGTGCACCTCTTATAGCCCAGTTCAATCATAACGACAAACTGATTTGGCTCTGCCGCTATGCTTTCCTGAGTATAGTGATAGCTTCGTTCGGAACAGCGCAGAACGCATGGCTCTTCAAGAATCTCAAGGTAAAGCAGCAGGCCAAGGGTGGAATGACTGCCGTCATCATGTCAAGTACCGTAGGACTGATATGTGCTCTGTGCGGACTGGCCTACTGGTCACTGGCTACGCAGGGACTGGTATTCGTGTTGGTCAACACGCTGATGGCATGGCATTACTCCAGTTGGAGACCGACAACGAGAAACATTACATTCAAGCCGGTTAAGAGAATGTTCAAGTTCTCATGCAAGATTCTGGTGTCAAACATCACCACAAACATCAACAACAACATACTCAATCTGCTGCTCGGCCATCGCTATTCAGACAAGGACACCGGCGACTATAACCAGGCCTATACATGGGATTCTAAGTTGTTCTATCTGATTCAGGGTATGGTAAACCAGGTTGCCCAACCCGTCTTCGTCGCTCTTCGGGAAGACAGCGTTCATCAGGTGGAAGCCATGCGTAAGCTCGTAAGATTCGCCTCGTTTCTGTCGTTTCCCATGCTGCTGGGCTTTGGCCTCATAGCCAAGGAATTCATTGTGCTTGCTATAGGCCAGAAATGGATTGTCGCTGCAGGCTACATACAGATTCTCTGTCTTGCAGGAGCCACAATGCCACTGTTCACGCTCTTGTCGAATATGGTGCTCAGCAAGGGACGCTCCGACTTATACCTGGCCTGCACTTTCGGACTGGGAGTTGTACAAATCATCACCCTCGTTCTGATTTGGGAAATGGGCATCAGCACTATGGTGGTAGCCTACACCGTCATCAACATCCTGTGGCTGTTTGTATGGCAGGGTATAGTATGGAAGCTGACAGGTTATAATGTGCTTCTATTCCTCAGGGACGTTCTGCCTTTCGCGTTGACAGCACTGGCCGTGATGACTGCCACTCATTTCGTAACAGCCCCGATAACCAACAAATGGCTGCTGATGGGAACAAGAATAATAATGGCGGCTTCACTCTATTATGCCGTGATGCGCATTGCTGGAGCAGAGATCCTCAGTGAATGCCAGAATTACATATTACAGAAATTAAGGAAGAAGCATTAAGCAACCAAGAGAGCCTGAAACAAGTTTAAGCGTATTCCGCGATACCATAGCTATCGAGTCGCGATACCATAGCTATCGCAGTGCGATACCATAGCTATCGCGGTGCGATACCATAGCTATCGCGGTGCGATACCATAGCTATCGCAACGTCATACCATAGCTATCGCGATGGTATAGCGGCGGGCGACAAGAAAAATGTTGTTCCATGCTTTGCCATATCGCTAAATAGCCTTATCTTTGCATTGCGAACTTTTCGTAACGAACTTTTCGCAATGCACGATGGCGCCGTATAGCGAACCGCATGTTATTAATGACGACAGCAATGAAGCAGCAACCAACCAATCCCTTTCTTCTGACCGGTTACATCTCGCCAGAATATTTCTGCGATAGGGAAGAAGAAACCCGCAGGCTTACGTCGGCCTTGCGCAATGGCCGCAATGTCACGCTCATCAGTCCCCGCCGTATGGGTAAAACGGGACTCATTCATCATGCTTTCCATCTGATGGAGCGCAATGATGAGCATGTTTCGTGCTATTACGTCGACCTCTATCAGACCGATTCTCTCGCTTCGTTGGTGAAACAATTAGCCAATGTCGTTCTCGGAACGCTCGATACCCGTGAGACGAAGGTGGTGAAGACTGTTGCCGCTTTCTTTAAGTCTCTTCGACCAACGCTCTCTTTGGATCCAATGAGCGGAGAGCCCACGTTCTCAGTTGATTTGCAGCCGCAGATGGCGGAGCACTCGTTGGCCGAAATCTTCCAATACATGGAGCAGTCGGGCCGCCAGTGCTACATTGCCTTCGATGAGTTCCAGTCGATAGAAAACTATGGTGAGAAAAATATTGAGGCACTTCTAAGGTCATACGTTCAGCGCTTGGCTTCTGTTCACTTTATCTTCTCCGGCAGTCAGCGTCATCTACTGGAAGAAATGTTTGCTTCGGTAGCGCGGCCTTTCTTCCAAAGCACCCAAATGATGCCGTTGAAGGAGATTACAGAAAACGCTTATTATACCTTTGCCGAGAACAAATTCAAGGCGCATGCCCAACAGCTGACGGAAGATTGTTTCCACACAATCTATTCTCTGCTTCATGGCCACACCTGGTATGTGCAGATGGTCCTCAACCGGCTCTATGAAGATCATTGGCCAGTAATTACTCCTGAAATTATCAGTCAGACTATCCAGATTATCACGCAGGAGAATGAAGCCACTTATCAAACGTTCATGCGCCTTATCACGCCATTCCAAGGCCGCTTGCTGCGGGCTATTGCCTGTGAAGGTTCGGTGAAGGAAGTGCTTGGTAAGAACTTCCTGATGAAATACAACTTGGGTGCTGCGAGTACGGTGCGCTCATCCATTAAGTCGCTTGTTGACAAGGAACTCGTTCTCGACCAAAACGACGTCTACGAAGTGTATGACCGCTTCTTTGGCATTTGGTTGTCGAGAGGATGATGCGCTTGCCTCTGGATAATCGTATTGATGCGCAGAAAGGTGCCACCCGGCTATATCATCAAGGGCTACGACCCTCTGCATACCTTTGACAGTGAATACATTGCTGATGACCTTATCAGTTATATGACGGCTCATCGGATATTTTCAGATATGTTCGCGGGGTGTTACCATTGTAGAAAAAAGCGGGCAAATCGTTGGCGGGTTGAGAAAAATATTGTAGCTTTGCAATAAGAAACTTTTAAGACAATGTCGGCTTATGAAACTCGCTTTTCTCATTTCCACCGGTAAGGATGCACGCCATCTGACCAGTCTCATCAATAGTCTGCCAGAGGACGCCACCTATTATGTACTTGTCGACAGCAAGCGCAGTCTGCTCCATTTCAAGCGCAGTCTCTTCCGCGAGAACGTCAACTTCATCAGTCATCGGGTGAATGTCGTCGACGGCAGCATCCGTGAGGTGGAGGCGCAGGTCGAGCTGTTGCGTGCCGCCTTGACCGACGGTGCCGACTATATGGTGTTCCTCAGCGGTCAGGATTATCCGCTGTGGTCGAACGACCGCATCGTCAAATGCTTCAACAAGGCCGACGGACATGAGTTCCTGACCGGTGTCGCCATGCCGGGTCAGGGGCGCGCCGCCTATCCCTATACCGACCTTCAGCCGCTGAGCGGTAAGCCCTGGCGTACGTTCTCGGCAAAGGGTCAGATGCGCATCAGCCTGCGGCGTCTGATCAATGGTCTGCACATCCACAAGACGCTGCGTATCCACTGCCCCGAGAAGACCTACACCTTATATAAAGGTTCGTCATCGTGGGCCATCACACCCGACTTGGCCGAGCTGGTGGTGAAGATGTGGGATGAGAACAAGCGCTTTGTCAATTATTTCCGCACGAGCTACCGTCCGGTAGAGACCTTCGTGCCGACAGTGGCGTTCAACTCCGACCTGGCCTCACGCTGCGACTTGGTCAAGGGCCGCTATCCCGGTACCGACGCGCTGAACCAGCTGACCTATATCGATGGTAAGACGGCGAAGATTCTCACTGAGGTCGATTTCGCTGAGCTGAAGGTAGTCGACAAGATGTTCTGCCGCAAGGTGGTGAGCAAATACAGCGACGGTTTGGTGAGCATGATTGATGCCGTGCGGAGGGTGAAGTAGTTAAATAATCATAAATCTTTTGTTTTGCCTATCTTCGGCAATCACATTATTAAATAATAGTTGTACCTTTGCACCCCGGATTGTGAAGGCGCATCTTAGAGCCTTTGCAGTCGCTTCGTGTTAATAGTGAGGCTCATGGCCGAACCTCATGGTTAGTGAATCGTGGCGGCGCTCAGGGTTAAAGCTGTGGATGGTCTCTTTTAGACTGGAGGCACCGCGAGGCCCCTGCTCATCCCGTAACATATTATTTAATTTATCATTTAATCAAAAAATGAACACTTTAAGTTACAAGACTATTTCCGCCAACAAGGAAACAGCAAAGAAGGAGTGGGTCGTTGTCGACGCCACCGACCAGATTGTTGGTCGCCTCTGCTCCAAGGTAGCAAAGCTGCTCCGCGGAAAGTACAAACCTAATTACACGCCCCATGTGGACTGTGGTGACAACGTGATTATCGTCAACGCAGCCAAGGTGCGTTTCTCCGGTAAGAAGGAGACTGACAAGATTTACACCCGTTATACTGGTTACCCCGGTGGCCAGCGTTTCAACACGCCTGCTGACCTCCGCACGCGCCGTGGCGGTATCGACAAGATGCTGCGCCACGCCATCAAGGGCATGCTGCCCAAGGGTCCCCTCGGCCGCTCGCTGATGGACAATGTCTATATCTTCGAGGGTGCTGAGCACGACAAGGACGCTCAGAAGCCAAAGAACATCGATATTAACCAGTATAAATAAGCATAAAGATGGAAATGATCAATGCAATCGGTCGCCGCAAGAGCGCTGTGGCTCGCGTTTACCTCACTGAGGGCACCGGTAAGATTACTATCAATAAAGAAGACATCGAGAAATACTTCCCCTCTGCCATCCTCCGCTATGTCGTGAAGCAGCCCCTGGAGCTGCTCGAGGTCGCTGAGAAATATGATATCAAGGCCAATCTCGACGGTGGTGGTTACACTGGCCAGAGCCAGGCTCTGCGCCTCGCCATTGCCCGCGCACTGGTGAAGATCAACGCTGAAGACAAGAAGAACCTCAAGGACCACGGCTTCCTCACCCGCGACAGCCGTGCCGTTGAGCGTAAGAAGCCGGGTCAGCCCAAGGCTCGCCGTCGCTTCCAGTTCAGTAAGCGTTAATGGCCTAAAGCGTTTAGCATCTAAACTGGCAGGATCCCTTTGGGCTACCTGCCGGCTGATTTCAACAGAAAGTAAACACATTAAAATTTTATCAAGACAATGTCAAGAACATCATTCGACCAACTGCTTCAGGCAGGTTGCCACTTCGGCCACCTGAAGCGTAAGTGGAACCCCGCCATGGCTCCTTACATCTTCATGGAGCGCAATGGCATTCATATCATCGACCTCAACAAGACCGTAGCCAAGATTGACGAGGCTGCCGACGCCCTGAAGGCTATCGCCAAGAGCGGCCGCAAGATCCTCTTCGTTGCTACGAAGAAGCAGGCCAAGGACATTGTGGCTGAGAAGGCTGCAAGCGTCAACATGCCTTACGTCATCGAGCGCTGGCCCGGTGGCATGCTCACCAACTTCCCCACCATCCGCAAGGCTGTGAAGAAGATGGCCAACATCGACAAGATGATGAGCGACGGTACCTTCTCTAACCTCTCTAAGCGTGAGCTGCTGCAGATTAACCGCCAGCGCGCCAAGCTCGAGAAGAACCTCGGTTCTATCGCTGACCTGACCCGTCTGCCGGCTGCCCTGTTCGTCATCGACGTGATGAAGGAGCACATCGCCGTGAAGGAGGCCAACCGTCTGGGCATCCCCGTGTTCGGTATCGTTGATACCAACTCTGATCCCCGCAACGTTGACTATGTCATCCCAGCCAACGACGACGCTAAGGACAGCATCGAGGTCATCCTCAATGCTTGCTGCGGTGCCATCGCCGAGGGTCTGGAGGAGCACAAGGCTGAGAAGGCTGACGACAAGGCTGCTGCCGAGCAGCAGGACGAGGCCGCTGAAGGCCGCCGTCACAGCCGCCGCGCACGCCGCGAGGAAGCTCCTGCTGAGGCTCCCGCTGCTGAGGCTGCTCCCGCCGAGGACGCCGCTCCCGCTGCTGAGTAATTCATGTTTTTAACCCATTAAAACATAAGGAAAACAAATTATGGCTGTTACAATTGAAGACATCAAGAAGCTGCGCGCCATGACCGGCGCCGGCATGAAGGACTGCAAAAAGGCCCTGGCCGAGGCTGATGGTGATATCAATAAGGCTGTGGAGCTCGTTCGCGAGCGTGGTCTGGCTATCGCTGCCAAGCGTTCCGACCGCACCACATCCAACGGTTGCGTACTCGTGAAGAACGTCAATGGCTTCGCTGCCATGATCGCCCTGAAGTGCGAGACCGACTTCGTGGCCAATGGCGCCGACTATGTCGCTCTGACTCAGGAGATTCTCGACGCTGCCATTGCCGCTAAGGCTCATACCCTCGACGAGGTGAAGGAGCTGAAGATCAGCGACGGTCTGACCGTGGCTGAGGCTGTGACCCGCCGTTCTGGCGTGGTGGGCGAGAAGATGGAGCTCGACGGCTACAATGTGCTCGAGGGCGACAACATCTCTGTCTACGACCACATGCGCCGCCACACCCTGGCTACGATGGTTCAGCTCTCTGAGGCCAACGAAGAGGCTGGCTACAAGGTGGCCATGCAGGTGGCTGCTATGAAGCCTGTGGCTCTCGATGAGGCCAGCGTTCCCCAGTCAGTGAAGGACGAGGAACTGCGCATCGCCATCGAGAAGACCAAGGAGGAGCAGGTAGAGCGTCAGGTCAACGTGGCTCTGAAGAAGGCCGGCATCAACGCCAACCTCGTTGACAGCGACGATCACATCGCTTCCAACGTGGCTAAGGGCTGGCTCACTCAGGAGGACGCCGACAAGGCTATCGCCATCCGCAAGGAAGTGTCGGCTACCGCTGCTGCCAACCTCAAGGAGCAGATGATTCAGAACATCGCCAAGGGCCGTATGGCTAAGTTCTTCAAGGAGAGCTGCCTCGTCGATCAGGAGTTCCAGTTCGGCGACGAAGGTGCTAAGGAGAGCGTCGCTCAGTGGCTCGCTAAGCAGAGCAAGGACCTGAAGGTCGTTGCCTACAAGCGCTTCAGCCTCTCTGCCGACTAAGCATTTTGATAAGTTAGCTGCAAGTGGAGCATTCAACTTGTAGTTTAGATAAGAATTAAGGCTATGGATATTGCGTCCATAGCCTTTTTTTATTAACTTTGCATCAGTCCTCCCTGCCTTCTGTATCAGAGGGCAACGATGGGGAATGCAAAGAGAAAACCAGTCAGATGAAGATAGTCCGATTTCTATTGCTGTTGCTCGCCTCCGCAGCCTTCCTTCCAGCCAACGCGCAGCTGCCCGTATGGTCGAAGATGTCGCCGCTCGTCCGTCAGGCTTGTCGGCAGTCGATGCGGTCCGACGTGGCGAGGGCTAAGCCGATGACGCCGTCGTCGCGCCACATCATCGCCTTCGTCAAGGCCAACGACAACCTCAGTGGTGTCGTTGCCGACGCCCGCGGCCGTTTGTTGGCGCATTACGGGTCGCTGGGTATCGCTGAGTTGCCCGTCAGTTCGCTCGCCGCCCTCTCTGCACGTCCCGAGGTGAAGCGCATTGAGGCGCGCCGTGGCAAGCATGTGCTGATGGATACCACCCGGCTGCTGCTCAACATCACCGCCGCCAACGAGGGACTCAGCCTCTCGCGACAGTACACCGGCAGCGGCGTTGTGGTGGGCGTGCAGGACATAGGTTTCGACCTCACCCATCCCAACTTCTTCAGCGCTGACATGAGCCGTTACCGCATCAAGGCTTTCTGGGATCAGCTGTCGCTCGACACCATCGGCAGCACGCTCCCTGTCGGGCGTGACTATACCGGCGAGCAGACGCTGTTGGCCCTCGGTACCGGCCGCGACGGCACCATCCAGACCCACGGCACCCACACCACGGGGACGGCGGCCGGCAGTGGCGCGGAGGGCAAAGACACGCTGTCGGCTTATGCCGGAGTGGCGCCCGATGCCGACCTCTGTCTGGTGAATAACGTGACGACCGACGACATCGAGTTGCTCAATCCCGACGACTACTACAAATATACCTTCGCCCTCGACGCCCTCGGTTTCAAATATATCTTCGATTATGCCGATAGGGTAGGGAAGCCCTGCGTCATCAACTTCAGCGAAGGCAGTCTGCAGGATTTCATGGGCTACGACCAGCTTTACTATGCCATGCTCGACTCGCTCTGCGGCCCCGGCCATATTATCGTTGCCTCGGCCGGTAATCAGGGTGGGCTGGTCAACTATGTGCACAAGCCCGCCGGCGTCGACTCAGTTTGCATCAACGCATACAACCGCGGCGCCATCAGCTGCTCTACGCGTGCGGCCTCGGCCTATCAGCTGCGCGTGCGTATGAAGGGCAGTGCCACTGCTCAGGCTGCGTCATCGCAAGTCGCCATCTTGCTGCCCACCGACAGCGTCTTGGCCGCTCCCGACTCGGTCTATACCGACACCCTCATCGTCGGCACCGACAGCCTCGCCCTCGCCGTCATGGCCTACCCCGAGAGCTACGACGCCACGCAGACCATCATCGACTGGGTGCTCACGCCGCTTACCGTGAAGAGCTTCACGGCGGCAATCGCCATCGTGGGCGCCGATACCGACGTAGAGCTGTATCCTTCGTCGGGTACGTTCAGCCGCGACGACAGTTCGGCCAACGAGAACAGCCGCTGCGTCATCGACAACACCCACAGCATCCTCTCACCCGGCAGCGCGCCGTCGGTCATCTGCGTCGGTGCCTCGGGCTACCGCACGTCGTTTGTCAACTACCTCGGTCAGACCCACGTCTACAACACCGCCACCAACGGCAGTTACGCCACGTTCTCATCGGTCGGACCGACGTTTGACGGACGCGTCAAACCCGATGTATTGGCACCGGGACAGAACATCATCTCTTCGTACAGCAGTTGGTATCTGGCCAATAAACCTACGGCCAACGACATCAACAGCGACGTGCGCCACTTCACCCACAACGGCCGCACCTATGCCTGGAATGCCAACAGCGGCACGTCGATGTCGGCCCCCATCGTCACGGGCATCATCGCCCTCTGGCTACAGGCCAATCCACGGCTTACACCCGCCGACTGCCTCGACATCATTGCCAAGACCAGCACCCATTACGATGCGTCGCTCAGCTATCCCAACAACTACTACGGCTACGGACAGATTGATGCCGCCGCCGGACTGGCGCTCATCGAACAACAGCTCAACGGCATCACCACCATCAAGGCAGACCGCCGCGCTGACGGCCGCATCTACACCCTCGACGGCCGCTACGTCGGCACTGACAGCAGCCGTCTGCCACGGGGCTTATATATACAGAACGGCAGGAAGCTGCTGTTGAACCCAACGATAAACTGACGATTATGAAGATACTTTGCCTCGGCATGAACTATGCCACACACAATAATTCGGCGAAAGAAGCGTTGTTGAAAACAGAAGAGCCTATCGTCTTCCTCAAGGCCGACTCCTGTCTGCTGAAGGGCGGCAAACCCTTCTTCGTACCAGACGACCTCGGGCGCATCGACTTCGAGGCTGAGGTGGTGGTGCGCATCAGCCGCCTGGGGAAGTCCATTCCCGAGCGCTTTGCCCACCGTTACTACGACGCCCTGACGCTTGGCATTGACTTCACGGCTTACGACGTGCAGCGCCAGCTCGCCGCCAAGGGTTGGCCGCTCGACTTGGCCAAGAACTTCGACGGATCGGCGGTCATCGGCGAGTGGGTGCCGGTGGAGAAGCTGCCGCTTGTCGGTCAGCTGCCGTTCCACCTCGACATCAACGGCCGGACGGTGCAGGACGACGCGACGTCATCGATGCTTCATACCATCGACGCGACCATCGCCTACCTGAGCCGCACGTTCACGCTCAAGACGGGTGACCTGCTCTTCACCGGAACACCGGCCGGCAGTGGACCGGTGCATGTCAACGACCATCTCGAGGGATGGCTAAAAGAGCAAAAGGTGCTTGACTTCTACTGCAAGTAACCGCGCTCGACCCAAACTAAATATATGAACAGACTCTATACACTTCTCGTTCTGCTTGCCCTCGGTCTTTCGGCAAGTGCGCAGCGGTTCTTCAACCTCGCTTCCGAACAAGTGAGTGTCGATTCGGTATTGCCGCATTTCAGCTATACCATCCCCCTTCCCGCCGACTACCGCGACTCCATCTATACCGCCTCCATCGTCTATCCCGAGTTCATCGACATGACACCGACCGACATTGCCAACTACCACCGGCTGTCGGCCGACTCGTTGCCTACCCTTCCCGTGGTGAGCCAGCAGATGCTGTACGACCGCCGTTCGACAATGCTCAATATGAACTTCTGTCCGTTGGTCTATCGCGATGGCAAATACCAGATATTGGTGAGCTTCATGCTGCGTGTCGATGCCAAGCCTGCGGCTGTTGCCGGAAAGGCAAAGTCGGTCGCGCGCGTTGCCTCGGCTTCTGCGCTTTCCAATGCTGCCACCACACGCGCCACCGATGCGTCGTCGCGCTACGCTGCCCATTCGGTGCTGCGCTCCGGCCGTTGGGCGAAGATCAGGGTGCCGGAAACGGGTGTGTATGAGCTCACCAGCGCCGTGGCGCGGCAAGCCGGCTTCAGCGACCTGAGCCGCGTGAAGATCTACGGCTATGGCGGCAATCTGCAGAATGAGGTGCTGAACGGCGATGAGCTGGCCGCCCATGATGACTTGAAAGAGGTGCCGACCTGTATGGTCAACGGTCACCGTCTGTTCTACGCCCGCGGTCCTGTGAGCTGGTCGAGCAACACTGCCGCACGCCGCACGCGCAATCCCTATTCCAGTTATGGTTATTATTTCCTCACCGAGAACGACTCCACGCCTGCCTCGGTAGACTCCACCGCATTCCTCAACAGCTTCTATCCCTCGGCCGACGATTATCACTCGCTCTATGAGGTCGACGGCTTCAGCTGGTACGAGGGCGGCCGCAACCTCTTCGACCCTGAGGCCATCAATACCAACGCCACGAAACGCCTCGTCATCACCCATCCTAAGGGTGTCAGTTCGGCGCAGCTGTCGGTGAACGTCACCGCCGGTCAGAACGCACGCGTCTCCATCGCCGTCAACGGCTCCACGCTCGGTACCATTTCGGTGACGCTTGCGGACCTTGATGCTGCCAACGAGCGCGCCGCCACCTATCAGCTCTCCACGCTCAATGCCACCGACACAGTGAAGATTACGACGCTCGCAGGTGGTCCGGTTCATCTCGACTACGTGTCGCTGGCTTACGACAAACCAGCGCCTGCACCCGACCTCACACAGACGTTCCCCGCACCTGAATACGTTTATAATATTACCAATCAGGACCATCATGCCGACGCGCAGGCCGACATGGTCATCATCATTCCTACCTCACAGAAACTGCTTGCTCAGGCCGAGCGCCTGGCGGCTTACCACCGTCAGCACGACTCGCTGCGCATCAACATTGTGCCGGCCGACGAACTGTACAACGAGTTCTCGAGCGGCACACCCGACGCCAACGCCTATCGCCGCTATATGAAGATGCTTTACGACCGGGCAGAGACCGATGCCGACCTGCCGCGCTATCTGCTGCTCTTCGGCGACGGCGTGTGGGATAACCGCATGCTCACCAGCGGCTGCCGCAACCTCGACCCCGACGACTACTTGCTGTGCTACGAGAGCGAGAACTCCTTCAATGAGGTGCACTGTTACGTCGATGACGGCTTCTTCGGCTATCTCGACGATGGCGAGGGCGTCAACCTACAGAACAGCTACAACAGCAAGCCCGACATGCTTGACTTGGGCATCGGCCGCTTCCCCGTATCGACAGCTGCCGACGCAAAGATTATGGTGGACAAGGCCATCAGCTATATGGATAACGACAACGCCGGCGCCTGGCAGAACGTGATGATGTTTATGGGCGACGACGGCAACAGCAACCTCCACATGAGCGACTGTAATATTGCAGCCGAGCAGGTGATGGCCGCTCACCCCGGCTACCAGGTGAAGAAAGTGATGTGGGATGCCTATGCTGAGGAGGTGACTTCTACGGGTAACCGCTATCCCGACGTATCCAATATCATCAAGCAACAGCAGAAGCAGGGTGCGCTCATCATGGACTATTCCGGTCACGGCCGCGCCGACTGGATCTCGCACGAGGCTGTGCTGACGCTGAGCGACTTCCAGTCGTTTACCAACACGAACTTGCCGCTGTGGATTACGGCGTCGTGCGACATCATGGCTTTCGACGGCCTTGTTGACAACATCGGCGAGACGGCGGTGCTCAATGCCAACGGCGGCGCCGTCGCCTTCTACGGCACCACGCGTACGGTGTATGCTTACTACAACGGCCTCATCAACCGCGCCTTCCTGCGCTATGTGCTGAGCACGGAAAACGGTAAGGCATTGACGCTCGGTGAGGCGCAGCGGCGGGCAAAGAATTATCTGATTACCTCGGGCGGCGACTTGACCGACAACAAACTGCAGTACACGCTGCTCGGCGATCCCGCCCTGTCGCTCAACCTGCCGCAGGCAACGGTTGTCATCGACTCCATCAACGGTCAGCCGGTCAGCACCACGCCCGTCAATTTGGCCAGTGGGTCCGTCGCCTCCATCGCGGGTCACGTCAGTGGCAGCAGTGAGTCGACGGTGCAGAATGACTTCAACGGCACCGTGTCGTTGCAGGTGCTCGACTCGCGTGAGCTCATCACCTGCCACATGAACCCCAGCGCACGGTCAGACAAGGGGGCGAACACCCCGTTCCAGTTCTATAACCGCACGAAGAACGTGTACAACGGTACCGACAGCATTCGTGGCGGACGCTTCAGCATGCAGTTCGTCGTACCGGTCGACCTCAACTACGATAACGCCACCGGTCTGGTCTGCGCCTATGCGGTCAAAGCCGACCGCTCGCTCTCAGCCCACGGCTCATCCGAGGCGTTCATCCTCGGCGGCAGCGGCACCATCGGTTCTGACTCCATCGGGCCGAAAATCAGGTGCTATCTCAACAGCCCCGACTTCCAGAATGGCGGCAACGTCAATCCAACGCCTTACTTCGTTGCACAGCTCAGCGATGATGACGGCATCAACGCCACGGGCAACGGCATCGGCCACGACCTCGAACTGATTGTCGACGGTGAGGCCAGCCGCACCTACAACCTCAACGACAACTTCCAGTTTGACTTCGGGTCGTACACCTCAGGCTCCACCTGGTACAGCATACCGGCACTTGAGCCGGGCCACCACTCACTGCTGTTCCGGGCCTGGGACAACATGAACAACGCCTCTACGGCTACGCTCGACTTCACGGTGGTAAAGGGGCTCGTACCTACCATCTTCAGCGTCGCCGCGTCGCGCAATCCCGCTACCACCTCGACGTCGTTCATCATCAACCACAACTTCCGTGGCAGTGACCTGTATGTCATCATCGATGTATTCGACATGAGCGGCCGGCTGTTGTGGTCGCACAGCGAACAAGGTACATCCGACACCAACAACTACACCATCGACTGGAATCTGACCACTGGTGACGGCAAGCGGTTGCAGACCGGTGTCTATCTCTACCGCGCACGGGTGTCGTCGGACGGCAGCGCAGCGGCATCGAAGGCAAAGAAACTCATTATTATCAACAATAATTAATTGACTGTTAGCGTTAATAAGTCAGTTTAACAACACAAGATGAAAAGAAAGATTCTCTTTTTCCTCCTCCTTGTCTTCGTGACGGTTGCCGCGAAGGCACAGGACAAGAAGGATATGTTCAACCCCGTCAACACCTCGGTGACGTCGCAGAGCATTGCGCCTGATGCCCGCGCCGGCTCCATGGGTGACGTCGGTGCAGCCACCGACCCTGACGTCAACTCGCAGTATTGGAACCCGGCCAAGTACCCGTTCGCCATCAGCCGTGCGGGCGTGGCGCTCAACTTCACGCCTTGGCTGCGGCAGTTGGTCAACGACATCAACCTCGGCTACATCGCCGGCTACTACCGCATCGGCGACTATTCCGCCGTGTCGGGTTCGCTCCGCTACTTCTCCTTGGGTGAGGTGCAGACCGACGACAACAACGTCAGCGGCGACAACGCCATGACGATTAATCCTTACGAGATGTCGCTTGACGTGGCTTACTCGCTCATGCTCAGCGAGAAGTTCTCCATCGCTGCCGCCGTGCGTTGGATCTACTCCGACCTTACCTACAGCTACACCGACGACACGTCGCCCGGTTCAGCCTTCGCTGCCGACCTCGCGCTTTACTACCAGAACTATGTCAACCTCGGTCAGCGCGAATGTCAGTTGGGCTTGGGTATGAACATCTCCAACATCGGTTCGAAGATTACCTTCGGCGGCAGCGACAACAGTGAGTTCATTCCGACCAACCTGCGTCTCGGTGCCTCGCTGATGATTCCTATCGACGAATACAACCGCTTCACCATTGCCGCTGATGCCAATAAACTGCTCGTGCCCACCTATCCTAAGCAGAAGGACGGCGAGAGCACTGAAGACTATCAGCAGCGTGTGCAGAAGGACTACTACGATGTGTCGAGCATCAGCGGTATCTTCAAGAGCTTCAGCGACGCCCCCGGCGGTTTCAAGGAGGAAATGCAGGAGGTGCAGTGGAGTGTCGGCGCCGAATACAACTATAACGACCGCTTCGCCCTGCGCGCCGGTTATCATCATGAGAGTGAGAACAAGGGTAACCGTAAATACTTCACTGTCGGTGCGGGCTTCCGCATGAGTGCTTTCTCGCTCGATGCGGGTTACGTCATCGCTACAGCCAAGAGCAACCCGCTCGACCAGACATTGCGTTTCACCCTTTCGTTTGATATGGATGGCATCAAGGACCTGTTCCATAGGCGTTAAACCCAAAGAAAGACGATGATTAGAGTAGGAATGGGATACGACGTGCATCGTATCGTGGAAGGCCGCGATCTCTGGCTTGGCGGTATTAAGATTGACTGGGATAAGGGTTTGTTGGGCCATAGCGACGCTGACGTGCTGATTCACGCCATCTGCGACGCGTTGCTCGGTGCCGCCAACATGCGTGACATCGGTTACCACTTCCCCGACACGTCGGCCGACACACTCAATATGGACAGTAAAGTCATTCTCCGTAAGACCATTGCATTGCTTGCGGAGAAAGGCTATAAGGTGGGGAATATCGATGCCACCGTCTGCGCCGAACAGCCGAAAATCAATCCTCACGTGCCGGCCATGCGCGCCTGTCTGGCCGGGGTGATGGGTTGTGACGAGGATCAGGTCAGCATCAAGGCCACCACCACTGAGCGCCTTGGCTTCACGGGACGGCAGGAGGGCATGGCCGCCTATGCCGTAGCCCTGATTGAGAAGTAATTGCTTTTTGCAGGTAATGCCTGCATCTTTCCTCTTGCAGGAAATGCCTATATCTTCTCCTTGGTGGTCTCCATCGAGAACTTGACGAAACCAAGATTCAGACCGAAGGTGAACTTCTGCATTCTGACGGGCAGCGGGTCCTTGAAGATGTTGTTCATCATGCCACGGACTGTATTCTGCTCTTTCTCCGACGGCACTCCGCCAGCAGCGATGGTATCGTTGATGTGCTGCAGGCCACGGGCTAATATGCGCAGTTTGGTAAATGTTTCGATGATGGCAATCGTGGTTTGTGTGGCCGTAGGCGACTTCAATATGGTGGCGAGCATGTAAAGTCCCTGTTCGGTAAAGGCATGTGGTGCCACAGTGGAATGTTTCAACGGGTTGAACCGGTCAAAATTTTTGACCAGTTCGTCTTTCTCTCTCTTTTCCAGCGTGATAACGTATCCATAAGGGAACTTGTCCGGGTTGTTTCTTAAAGCTTGGTTTACTTCTTTGGTACCTACACCGTACAACTCGGCAACGTCACGGTCGATGATTACCTGCTTGTCACGAAGATTAACGAGCCGGCTCTCTACTCTCTTGATTTGTTTCTCTTTTTCTTCCATGGGGGTGAGGCTTATTTTTATGTAGTGGTGCAAAGTTAACGATTATATCTGATTAATGCAAAAAAAATACGCTGGTACTCACCACGAGCCCCAGCGTAAAGCCTATGTTTAACTAAAATCCATTTCGAATTTACTAACATGGAAGCCTCACGGTCTCCATTGTTCCGTTAAACAATCTATTAAATCTACCTTAAACCTAATAACTAAAAACCTAAATCTATTACTACTAACCTAAACAATCTATTAACCTTTTGACGCTGCAAAATTACCGCTTTTCCCCAATTGCTGCAATAGTTTTGATGTACTTTTTTCAAAAGTGTAACGCAAATTGATTTAAATCAATCCGTTGTGTAAGTTCTTAAGTCCTTGAGCCTTGTATCCTTGAGCTTTTCATGAGGTAGGGAAGTGGCTTTGCTTTATGCTGAGCGAAAAATTAATATGCTCCCATCCCCATTTTTTCGAAACCTTTTACTAACTTTGCGTGGAGTAAACGATGCAAGCATGAGAGTTCTGATTGTAAACACAAGCGAGCGGACAGGTGGGGCGGCTGTGGCTGCCAACCGCCTGATGGATGCGCTCAACAATAATGGCGTTAAGGCCAAGATGCTCGTCATGAAAAAGGAGACCGACAACATCACCGTTGTCGGACTGAAAGACGGTTGGCGCCAACGGTGGCACTTCCTTTGGGAGCGCTTCACCATCTATTGCCATCTGCGTTTCCACCGCGGCAACCTCTTTCAAATCGACACAGCCAACGCAGGCACCGACATCACGAAGCTGCCCGAGTTTCAAGAGGCCGATGTCATCCATCTGTCGTGGATCAATCAGGGCTTCCTCTCGCTTAAGAATATCCAGAAGATTTTGAAAAGCGGTAAGGCCGTCGTCTGGACAATGCACGACCTGTGGCCTGCCACCGGCATTTGCCATTATTCGGCCGACTGTACCGCTTATCAATCGGTGTGTGCCAACTGTCCGCTGCTGCCCAATGGCGGCGGCAATCGCGACTTGTCGACGCGCATCTTCAACCGTAAGAAAAAGATTTATAACAACAGCGGCATCCACTTCGTTGGCTGCAGCAAATGGATTACCGACCAGGCCCGCCGCAGCGCGCTGCTCTCAGGACTCAATATCACGCAGATTCCCAATCCCATCGACACCCATATCTTCTATAAGAAGGACCGCCAACAGGCTCGTCTGCATGCCACATTGCCTGCCGACAAACGCATCATCCTCTTTGTTTCGCAGCGCGTGACCATGGAGCGCAAAGGCATTACGTTCTTCATTGATGCCATCCAGAAGCTTGCCGCGCAGTACCCCGAGATGAAGGACAACACCGTCATCGCCATCATGGGCGGCCATGCTGAGGAGATACAACCGCGGTTGGCATTGCCCTCCATTCCATTGGGCTATGTAGGCAGCGAGCGGCAGATAGTTGACATTTACAACGCTTCTGATGTCTATGTGCTGCCTTCGCTCGGCGACAACCTGCCCAACACCATCATGGAGGCTATGGCCTGCGGTGTGCCGTCGGTGGCGTTCCGCGTCGGTGGCATCCCCGAGATGATTGACCATCAGAAAAACGGTTACCTCGCCAAATACCGCGATGCTGACGACCTGGCGGCGGGCATCCACTGGGTGCTCGACGAGGCCGACGCTGACGAAGTGAGCCGGCAATGCCTGCAGAAAGTCGGTGCCAGCTATTCGCAGCGCACCGTCGCTATGAAATATATTGAGGTCTACAACCAGGCCCTGGCTTTCAAGAATTACAAACTATGATTAAGTTCACGGTAGTCACCTGCACCTACAACGCCGCCCCGTTCCTGCAACGCACATTGGACAGCGTACGCCACCAGTCCTACAGCGAGGTGGAGCATCTCATCATCGATGGTCTGTCGAAGGACGATACCATCCGGTTGGCGCTGGACTACAAGCAGCGGTCGGACGGCAGTGGCAACGGCCACGAGGTGAACATCATCTCAGAGAAGGACAATGGCCTTTACGATGCCATGAACAAAGGCATCCGTCATGCCACGGGAACGTATATCGTGTTCTTGAATGCGGGCGACACCTTCCCCACATCGGAGACCCTGGAGACCGTTGCCGCAAGTGTGGGTGAGGGCGAGGCGTTGCCGGGCGTACTCTATGGCGACACCAATATCGTCAGTGAGAGCGGTTTCGTGCTTCATCCGCGTCGTCTGCGTCCTCCGAAGCGGCTTACATGGCGGTCGTTCAAATGGGGTATGCTCGTATGTCATCAGGCGTTCTATGCCCGCACCGACCTGGCTAAGCAGACGCCTTATAACCTCGACTACCATTTCTCGGCCGATGTGGACTGGTGCATCCGCATCATGAAGGCCTGTGCCGCCAATCATCTCGCATTGAGGAATGTGGGTGAGGTGGTCGCCAATTACCTCAACGAGGGTATGACCGACCGCAACCATAAGGCTTCGCTCAAGGAGCGCTTCGACGTCATGACGAAGCATTACGGTTGGCTTCAAACCGTCCTGCTTCATGGCTGGTTTGCAGTGCGCGCCATTATTAGATAAGAACGGGTTTCCATCTGGTTTTGGTGTAGTGGCCGGCCTGGTGCCGGCCACCAGCCGCCGGTATTGATGGATTGTCTGCCGGGTGGCAGCCGTACCAAATGACGGTGGTCGGCACCAGACCGGCCACTACACCAAAACCATGCGGCTTAATACAAAATCAAGGCTTATACGTACCTGATAATCATGCCGGCTCTCATCTTCTGCGTCTTGCGGAAGCCGTTGAGGCGGCAGATGGTATCAACGCTCACGCCCACCTTCTTAGCGATAGTGGCCAGCGTCTCGCCGTTCTGCACCTTATAATATACACGCTCGGGTGCATTCATTGCTGCCCTCACGTCAGCCGTCTCGGCGTCGTTGCTGCGCCCCACCTTACCGTAGATCTGGTCACGAGTGTAGCCGCCTTCGTCGTTCTTGCCACGCTCGCGGGTAGCCACCTCAGAGTCGTGCTCGTAGCGGGCCAACGTGAAGAGGTAGTGGTCGCCCGTCACATCCTGGTTGCGGAAGTCGAAGAAGAGGGCGGGGTTCAGGGCCACGCCACAAAGGCGCGTCTCGAAATGCAGATGCGAACCCGTGCTGCGGCCCGTGTTGCCGCCGAGGCCGATAGGCTCACCGGCGCGCACCGTCTGGTTCTCGCTCACGAGCTGTTTCGACAGGTGACCGTAGATGGTCTCCAAGCCATTGGTGTGGCGGATGACGATGTAGTTGCCATAGCCGCCGGCCTCATAGCGCACGATGCGCACCTTACCTGAGAAGGCGGCGCGGATGGTATCGCCGATATAAACCTTTATATCGAGACCTTTATGCTGGCGACCCCAGCGGGAACCAAAATTACTTGTAATGACGCGACTTGGCGTCGGCATGCAGAAATGGCGTAGGTTAATATCGAAAGAATCGGGTAAGGCAGTGGCGCGATGCGCATATTGATTATTCCAGTCGTCGCCGTAGAGCTGTGCAGCGGGCGATTGAATGTTCTCGCGTTCGATGAATGATTTCACCTCGATGGAGTCGAGTTTCTTTGCTCTTCGGTCGACCGGGGCCTGTCTCGCTAACAGGTCCTGCGCTACGACGGGGGTTGCGACGGCGCCGAATAATAATGTGATAGCCAGTATACTTAATTTCTTTCTAATTGCCATGTAAACCGTTTTTAGGGTTATTGACTTTCTTGTCAAAAAACGAAGTTATGGCAAAGATACTAAAAATCAGGCACCTGGGCAACGTTCTTAACAGTTTTGATACAGATTTAACACAATCTTGTCATTTTTTAGCACAGACATCATAGTAAACAAAAGACATAGTAACATAGTAAACAAAAGACATAGTAACATAGTAAACAAAAGACATAGTAACATAGTAAACAAAAGACATAGTAACATCAAATAATGTGATAACTGGGCAATAAGGAGATTGGATACCTGCAATCATAGTGACCCGTGTATATCTCTTAAGTCCCTTGAATATTATGTTATTATGTTATTACGTTATTATGTTATTATGTTATTATGTTATTGTTATTATATTATTATGTTATTATGTTATTGTTATTATGTTACTATGTCTTATTTATACTATGTTACTATGTCTTTCAAATTACTATGTCTAACTGATGGCGCCCCAGTTGACATTGGTGTTGCGCAGCTCGCGCAGTCGGTTCCACAGCAGGCTGTACTCGGGTTTGTTACAGTCGGGGTCGTCGCTGACGATGCGCTGCGCCTCATTGCGCGCCAGTTGCACCAGCTGCCCGTCTCTGGCGATGTTGGCAATCTTCAGGTCGAAGGCCATGCCACTCTGCTGCGTGCCCTCGAGGTCGCCGGGTCCGCGCAGTTTCAGGTCGGCCTCGGCAATGCGGAAGCCGTCGTTGGTCTGGCACATGATGTCGATGCGTTTCTTCGTGTCCTCCGACAGCTGATAGCTTGTCACCAGGATGCAGTAGCTCTGCTTGGCGCCACGCCCCACGCGGCCGCGCAACTGATGGAGCTGCGACAGACCGAAGCGCTGGGCGTCGAGGATGACCATCACCGAGGCGTTGGGTACATTGACGCCCACCTCGATGACCGTCGTGGCGACGAGGATCTGCGTCTGACCGGTGACGAACTTCTCCATCTCGGCCTCCTTCTCCTTCGGTTTCATCTGACCGTGGACCTTACTCAACTTAAACTGTGGGAAGATCTGGCAGAGTTGCTCATAACCCGTCTCCAGGTTTTTCAGGTCCATCTTCTTGTTCTCCTCGATGAGCGGGAACACGATGTACACCTGTCGCCCCTCGTTCACCTGCTGCGTGATGCCGGCGTAGAGGCTTGCCATCTGGTTGTCGTATTTATGGAGGGTCACCACTGGCTTGCGACCGGGTGGCAGTTCGTCGATGACGCTCACGTCCAAGTCGCCGTATAGCGTCATCGCCAGCGTGCGAGGAATAGGCGTGGCGGTCATCACGAGGATATGGGGCGGCCGCTCGCTCTTGGCCCACAGTCGGGCGCGCTGGGCCACGCCGAAGCGGTGCTGCTCGTCGATGACGGCGAGGCCGAGGCGCTGGAAGATGACCGGGTCCTCGATGATGGCGTGAGTGCCGACGAGGATGTTGATGGAGCCGTCGGCCAGTCCGTCGAGCACCTGTTGGCGCTGCTTACCCTTGACGGTTCCCGTGAGCATGGCCACGTTGACGTCCATGCCCTTGAGAAAGTCGGTGATGGTCTGCAGGTGTTGTTCGGCGAGAATCTCGGTGGGCGCCATGATGCAGGCCTGGAAGCCGTTGTCGATGGCGATGAGCATCGTCATCAGCGCGACGAGCGTCTTACCCGACCCCACGTCGCCCTGCAGCAGACGGTTCATCTGACGGCCGGTGTTCATGTCGTCGCGTATCTCGTGCATCACGCGCTTCTGCGCATTGGTCAGCTCAAAGTGGAGGTTGTTGCGGTAGAAGGTGTTGAACTCGTGGCCAATCTTCGGGAAGAGATAGCCGCGGTATTTGTTGCGTTGCGCAGTGGCGTAACGCAGGATGTTGAGTTGCACATAGAACAGTTCCTCAAACTTCAACCGCTCCTGCGCCTTTTGCACTTCGCGCAGGGTCTTCGGGTAATGGATGTTGCGCAACGCCTCTTCGCGTGGGATGAGGTGGAGGCGGCTCAGCTGCGATGGCAGCAGTGTCTCTGAGATGGAGCCCTCGGGCAGACGCTTGACGAGTGTCTTCGTCAGCTTCTCCAGGGCATGCGACGTCAGCCCCGTGTCTTTCATGTGCTGCGTCGTGATGTAATAAGGCTGCATGCCCATCTCGTTGAGCGCAATCTTATCGGCCTTCTCCATGTCGGGGTGGACTATCTGGTAGAACCCGTTGTAGGGTGAGGGTTTGCCGAAGACGATGAACTCCTCGCCTACCTTATAGTTCTCGTAAATCCATTTGCCCGGATGGAACCATACGAGGTTAATGATGTCCTGACCGTCGGTGAAATGGCCGATGACGCGCTTCTTCCGGCCTTCGCCCACCTCCTCGTAGCGCAGGATATGGCCTTTGATCTGTATCTCCGGCATGTCGCCGCGCAACTCGCGGATGGCATACACCTTCGACCGGTCAACGTATTTATAAGGATAATACTCCAACAGGTCACCCCACGTCTTGATGTTGAGCTGACGTTCGAGTATCTCGCGGCGGCGCGGTCCCACGCCGGGCAGATACATGATATCCTGTGAGAGCAATGAGTTCATTGGCAAGGACTTATGCTTGTTTTATTCCTGAGCCAGCAGTTCGCCGACCTTCAGGTCGAAGGGCGTCGTGAGCTTGATGTTCTCGCGGTTGCCCTCGACGGTGTTGACCCTGACGCCGAGACTCTCCACCACCGAGGCGTCGTCGGTGAAGCTGTCGCGCTCGGGTTGGTTGAATGCCTGCTTGGCCAACGCGATGTTGAACACCTGCGGCGTCTGCACAGCGCGGAAGAGCTTACGGTTGACGGTGAAGCTGGTGCCGGTGCGGTCGTCGACGTGGCGCAGCGTGTCGGTCACGGCGATGACGGGAATGGCGCTGTAGTCCTCGTGCGCCGTCTCGAAGCAGCGGGCGATGACGTCGGTCGAGACGAAAGGCCGCACGCCGTCGTGAAAAGCCACCACACCGTCCTCGTCGTCGGGAACGAGCGCGAGGCCGCTCTTCGAGCTCTGGAAGCGTGAGGCGCCGCCGTCGGCAATGGTGTGGGGAATGGTGAACTGATGGTCGTGGCACAGCTTTCGCCAGAAGTTCTGCTGGTCCTTCGGCAGTACGACGATGATGCGCAGGTCGTGGCTGAAAGCGTAGAACTGTTCGATGGTGCGCATCAGCACAGGCTTCCCGCCGACGGGCAGGAACTGTTTCGGCAGGTCGGAACCCATGCGCAGGCCCTTGCCGCCGGCAACGATGATGGCGTAGTCCATAGTGGTCAGGCTTGAGTGGGTTCGATGCCCATGAGATGGGCGTATTGCATCTTCACCTGCAAGGCCTTCACATCAGCCTCGGGCACGAAGTAGCCAAGGATATGGTAGGCGTAGGGCAGGGTGGCGGCGGGACCTTCACCCGTGGTGATGAGGCCGTCCTCCTCAAACAGTGCACCGGTATAGGTGGCGCCGGTGAGGTATTTCTTGAAGCCCGGCGAACAGGTGGCGCGCTTGCCTTGCAGGATGCCGATGGAACCGAGCACCATCGGGGCGGCGCAGATGGCGGCTACACGGCGCCCGGCATCGTACTGGCGACGCATGGCCTGACGCACACCCTCATGGGCGTTGAGGTTGGTCGAACCCGGCATGCCACCGGGAATCATCAGCAGGTCGGCATCGCTGAAGTCGCCAGCCTGCTCAAACAGCAGGTCGGCCTTGATGGTAATGCCGTGCGACGACTCGACGAGCTGCGAGCCCGTCACGCTCACCGTCTTCACCGTCAATCCGGCGCGGCGGAAGATGTCAACAGGAGCCAGCGCCTCTATCTCTTCGAAGCCGTTGGCAAGAAATTCATATACTTTTGCCATAATTATTGAATGTTTACCAAAAAATAGCGTATCTTTGTACCAAAGTAATTGCAAATTTACAAAATCTTTGCAAGGAAGCCAATGCTTTCGCATTAAAGAACACTAAAAAGGACGATAATAAGGACGCTTTCTTATGGAGCAAGACAACAATAGCCGGCCGCTGCGCTTTGCGCTTTTTGGCAACGAGTATCAGGCGAAGAAGAGCGCGAGCGTACAGCTGGTGCTCGAGGGCCTGCGGCGTCATGGCGCCGAGATCTACGTCGACAAGCCGTATTACGACTACCTCACGACGGGCCTCGGCATGGATGTGAGGGCCGACGGACTGTTCGAGGGCTACAACTTCGACGCCGACTATGCCGTATCATTAGGCGGCGACGGTACGTTCTTGAAGACGGCCAACCGCGTGCTGGTGAAGCATACGCCGGTCATCGGCGTCAACACGGGGCGGCTCGGCTTTCTGGCTGAGGTGCTGCCGACCGAGTTTGACCAGGCGCTCAGCGAGATCTACGGCGGCGAATGCAGCTTCGAGGAGCACACCGTCATCCAGATGGAGACACAGACCGACAAGGGCGACAGCGATGCGTTGCCGATGGAGGGCAGTCCTTACGCCCTCAACGACATCGCCATCCTGAAGCGCGACAGTGCATCGATGATCACCATCCGTGCCTTTGTCAATGGCGACTTCCTCATGACCTATCAGGCCGACGGTCTCATCGTCTCCACGCCGACGGGCAGCACGGCTTACAACCTGAGTAATGGCGGTCCCATCATCATTCCGCAGAGCGGCAGCGTCTGCATCACCCCCGTCGCCCCGCACAGCCTCAACGTCAGACCCATTGTCATCAACGACACCAGCGTGGTGCAGCTCGAGGTGGAGTCGCGCAGCCACAACTTCCTCGTGGCAGTCGACGGACGGTCGGAGCGCTTCCGCGAAGGCACCCGCATCGTCATCCGTAAGGCGCCTTACACCGTTCGCGTGGTGAAATTGCAGTCGAAACGTTATTTCTCCATCCTCCGCGAGAAACTCATGTGGGGAGCCGACCAGCGGTCGTAAACCATTGTTGCCGCTATGAAAAAGCTGTTGTCTTTACCCAAGACGCGCTACTCGTCGTCGCAGATTATCCGCTGGCTTTGGCATGCGTGGCGTGGCAACCGTTTGCAGGCCACCATCAATGCCTCCATCGGTCTGTTGCTCGTCGCCGTCTCATTGGCCGAGGTGTGGGCTGTGCAACATGCCATCGACGTGGCGGCGGGTAATACGGCGGGAGATATCTATTGGAGCGTCGGCGTATTGGGCTTTCTCTTCCTCTGCGATTTTGCGCTGAACATCTCCGGCATTTGGGTGCGCAACATCCTCGGCATACGTGCGCAAAACCGCATGCAGCAGCTCATGCTCAACCGCATCCTACGCTCCGAGTGGCAGGGTAGGGAGAAGTTCCATTCGGGCGATGTGCTCAACCGGTTGGAGTTTGATGTGGTCAATGTGGTCAACTTCCTCACCGAGACCATCCCCAACACGCTGTCGGTCATCGCTTTGTTCGCCGGTGCGTTCTGCTATCTCTTCGCCATGGACGCCGTTCTGGCGCTGGTCACCGTGGCCATCATTCCCGTTTTCATCTTATTGAGTAAGATTTATATCCGACAGATGCGCCGCCTCACCTCTGAGGTGCGCACCGAGGACTCGCATGTGCAAAGCACGCTACAGGAGACCATTCAGCACCGCATGCTCATCAAGACGCTGGAGCGCGAGGGGTCGATGGTCAACCGCCTTGAGAATACGCAGCGGGTGCTGCGGCATAAGGTGGTGCGGCGCACGAAGTTCTCCGTGTTCAGTCAACTGGTGCTGAACTTCGGCTTCGCACTGGGTTACCTCATCGCCTTCCTTTGGGCAGCCCTGCGCATGTCGGCTCATTCGCTGACTTTCGGCGGCATGACGGCCTTCCTGCAGCTCGTCAACCGCATACAGTCGCCGGCGCGCGACCTGACAAAGCTGGTGCCGGCCTTCGTGTCGGTGCTCACGGCCGCCGAGCGCCTGATGGAACTCGAGGAGAGTCCACTCGAGCAGCAGGGCGAGTCGGTGGAACTGAAAGGTCCCTGCGGCATCCGTCTGCGCCACGTCACCTATACCTACGAGGGCGACGACAAACCCGTGTTGCGCGGCCTCGACTTCGATTTCCGACCCGGGTCGTGTACGGCGGTCCTCGGCGAGACGGGCGCGGGTAAAACAACGCTCGTGCGCCTGCTGCTGGCGCTCATCCGTCCACAGCAGGGTAGGGTGGAGATCTACAACCGGCGCTCCAGCCATCAGCTGTCGCCGCTGACGCGCGTCAACTTCGTCTATGTGCCACAGGGTAACACGCTGCTCAGCGGCACCATACGCGACAACCTCCGCTTAGGACGCCTTTCGGCTACCGATGAGGAGATGGGTGAGGCGCTGCGGATGAGTTGCGCCGAATTCGTCTTCGACCTGCCCGACGGTCTCGACACCTTCTGCGGTGAGGGTGGCGCCGGATTGTCGGAGGGACAGGCGCAACGCATTGCCATCGCCCGTGCCCTGCTACGGCATGGGTCGGTGATGGTGTTCGATGAGGCTACCTCCGCCCTCGATCCGGAGACAGAGAAACAGTTGCTCTACAACCTGCTCTCGTCCCACGACCGCACCATCATCTTCATCACCCACCGACCGGCGGTCAAGGAATACTGTGACCAGACGCTCACGATAGACAGAATAACTAAGCAGACAGAGTAGCTAAACAGACATAGTAACATAGTAAACAAAGATAGTATCATTATAATAAACAGAATAAAACGTATGATTTCGCATGCTCACACACTTGTAACAAGTTTGTTGCTTTTCCTTTCCAGTACCTTCGCCTTTGCGCAGGATGCTGACGACCAGTACGCCAAAGACCTGCTGAAGCCGGGTACGGAGGCGCCTGACTTCCTAACGGTATCCAATCCGGCAGCGAAACAGAATGGACCATTCTCGAAGTTGAGCGGCTACCGTGGCGCCTATGTGCTGCTCGACTTCTGGGCTTCCTGGTGCCCCGACTGCCGCAAGGACATCCCTGAGATAAAGAAGATAGCCGAGAAATACGACAACCGTATCGTCATTCAGAGCCATTCGTTCGATACTGACTCGGCTGCGTGGCAGCGCTGCATCGAGAAGAACAAGATGTTTGGAGTTCAATGGTTTCACTCCTCCGAACTGAAGAAATGGAAGAAGGAGACGACCGTCGATTCGCTGTACCACGTCAACTGGATTCCCACGATGTACCTCATCGACCCCGAAGGCAAGGTGGTGTTGGGCACGGTCATGGTGGAGAAGATTGAGGCTGAACTTGAAAAACTTGATAAGGCCGGCAAACTGCAGCAGCAGGTGCTCGAGTTCCCGAAATTCAAGCAGGGTGGCGTGCAGCCTATCGTGTCATTTCTGACGGATAACCTGCACTATCCCGAGGAAGCACAACAGTACGGTGTTCAGGGTAAGGTCATGTTGGCCTTCCTGGTCAATACCGACGGTTCCACCGATTCAATTAAGGCGATAAAAACAGAGATTACGGGCTACAGCAAGAAGCTTACTGCGAAGATGACGGAGCAGGAGCGCAACGCGCTGATCAGTCGTTGCACCAAGGCCTTCGTTGAGGAGGGCAGGCGCGTGGTCGGCATTATGAAAGACTGGCAGCCTGCCACATTCTGTGGCCGTCCTGTCATCCTGCATTTCAGACTTCCCATCTCCTTCCGTCTGCAATGATGATAGAACTCCGCGACATCAACAAGACTTACTTCGGCGCGCAACCGTTGCACGTGCTGAAGGGCATCAACCTCAGCGTGGGCGACGGTGAGTTTGTGTCGATTATGGGGGCGTCGGGGTCGGGCAAGTCAACGTTGCTCAACATCCTCGGCATCCTCGATACCTATGACAGCGGCGAGTACACCCTCGCTGGTACGCTCATCAAGAACCTCAGCGAGCGGCGTGCGGCCGAGTACCGCAACCGCTTCATCGGCTTCATTTTCCAGAGCTTCAACCTCATCGGCTTCAAAACGGCCGTGGAGAACGTGGAACTGCCGCTGTTCTATCAGGGCGTGTCGCGGCGCAAGCGCCATAAGTTGGCGATGGACTATCTCGACCGCCTCGGTCTGCTGCCGTGGGCCGACCACTATCCCAACGAGATGTCGGGTGGACAGAAGCAGCGCGTGGCCATCGCCCGCGCACTCATCACCAATCCGAAGGTCATCCTCGCCGACGAGCCCACGGGTGCCCTCGACTCGAAGACCTCGCTCGAGGTGATGGAACTGCTCAAGCAGCTCCACGACGAGGAGCATAAGACCATCGTCGTGGTGACCCACGAGAGCGGCGTCGCCAACGCCACCAACAAGATTATCCACATTAAAGACGGCATCATCGGCAAGATTGAGGCAAACCTCGACCACCATGCCAGTCCCTTCGGCGAGGGCACTTTGATGAAGTAGTCGTCAGTCCCCTCCTCAACCCATAAACCCCATTCACCCCATAAAACCCATCACCCCCCTCCCCATCAATGAAAGATATCCTCATCGAGATTTGGAGCTCCGTCAAGCGCAACAAGCTGCGCACCGCCCTCACCGGCTTCTCCGTGGCTTGGGGCATCTTCATGATTATCCTGCTCCTCGGTGCGGGCAACGGCCTCATCAACGGCCTCACCCACAACACCGATAACTTCCTCAGCAACTCCATGGAGGTGTATGGCGGTACGACATCTAAGGCCTACCACGGCATGCGTGAGGGCCGCTCGATAACGCTCGACGACAGCGACCTGCGCACCACACGTCACCAGTACGGTGACATCGTCGAGACGCTCGGTGCCGGCATCTCGCAGGGTGGAGTCACCATCACCGCATCTGGCGGCAACTACGTCAGCAGCACGCTCAACGGCGTGTCGCCCAACCAGGCTGTCATCAACAAGATACAACTGCTGGCGGGCCGTTTCATCAACGACATCGACGAGCGCGAACGCCGTAAGGTGCTGGTCATCGGCGACACGCAGGCGCGCGAGCTTGTTGGCGGCGACGTCCGTTCGCTCGTCGGACAGTCGCTGCGCGTGGGCAACTTCGCCTTCGAGGTCATCGGCATCTCGAAGGCCGACGAGAGCGGCATGGGTGAGGATGTCTATGCACCGTTTACCACCATCAGGGCGATGTACGGCCGTGGCGACAAGGCCGACAAGATTACGTTCTCCTTTCATGGTCTTAACACCGAGGCCGAGAACGACGCCTTCGAAAAGCGTTATAAAGCGAGCCTCGGCAGCAACCACGACGCCGCACCCGACGACAATGACGCGATATGGATCTTCAACCGCTTCACGCAGTCGTTGCAGATGGACGAGGGCATGCGCATCATCCGTACAGCACTGTGGGTGGTGGGCATCCTCACGCTGCTCAGCGGCATCGTGGGCGTGAGCAACATCATGCTCATCTCGGTGCGCGAGCGCACACGCGAGTTCGGCATCCGTAAGGCCATCGGCGCCACACCGTTCAGCATCCTGCGCCTCATCATCACCGAGAGCATCATTATCACCACCTTCTTCGGTTATATCGGCATGCTCCTCGGCATTGCCGCCAACCAGTATATGAACGCCACCATCGGTCATGAGACGGTCGACCTCGGCTTCGAGACGGGAACGGGAACGCAGATTACCACCTTCCTCAACCCGACGGTCGGACTGGATGTCTGCATCGAGGCCACCATCGTGATGATTGTCGCAGGGACCATCGCCGGACTGATACCGGCGCGTAAGGCCGCATGGATCAAACCAATAGAAGCACTGCAGTCGGAATGAAAATCGATATCGACACCTATAAGGAAATCATTGAGACCATCACGCGCAACAAGACGCGGTCGGTGCTGACGGGCTTCGGCGTGTTCTGGGGCATCTTCATGCTCGTCGTACTGTTGGGCGGCGGCAATGGCGTGAAGGACTCACTCAACAATAACTTCGCGGGTTTCGCCACCAATAGCGCCATTCTTTACCCCAACGCCACGACCAAACCTTACCACGGCTACCGCAAGGGTCGGACGTGGGGACTGACCCTGCGCGATGTCACCGCGCTGTCCGACCAACTGCCGGAGTTTAGCGTGGTCACGCCCTTGCTGATGCACTGGGGCTGTACGGCTTATTTCAGCAATCAGAAGTCGTCGTGCAACTTCCGCGGTGTGACGCCCGACTATGCCAAAGTAGAGGAACCGCAGATGCGCTACGGCCGGTATATCAATGCTATGGACCTGGCGCAACATCGTAAGGTATGTGTGCTCGGAAAGCGCGTTTACAGCAACCTCTTTCCCAACGGCGGTGACCCGACGGGCAAGTTGATACGCGTTGACTCGACTTACTATAATATTGTCGGTGTCAATACCTCCTCTGGTTCCATGAGCATCGGCAGCAACGGCGAGGATGTGTTGGCCGTTCCCCTCACGCTGATGCAGCAGACCTACAACAGCGGTGACAGCGTGACGATGATCTGCCTCGTGGCGCGGCCCGGCGTAAGGACGAAGACTTTGGTGCCGCGCATCCGTGAGGTGGTGGGGCATACACACGACGTGGCGCCCGACGACGAGAAGGCGCTCACCATCGTCAACACTGAGGTGATGTTCTCCATGCTCGACAGCCTCTTCAGCGGTGTCAACTTCCTCGTGTGGCTCGTCGGTATCGGCACCCTGCTGGCCGGTGCCATCGGTGTGAGCAACATCATGATGGTGACCGTGCGCGAGCGCACCACGGAGATTGGCATCCGACGCGCCATCGGCGCTACGCCGCGCATGATTCTCTCGCAGATTATCGCCGAGAGCATTCTGCTGACGTTGGTCGCGGGCATGAGCGGCATCATCTTCGGCGTTCTCATTCTGCAGATGCTGCAGGTGAGTCCAGCCGGCACTGAGAACGGCATGACCATTGCCCATTACCAGATAACATTCTGGCTTGCCCTCGGCGCACTGGTCTTGCTCACCATCCTCGGTGTGTTGGCCGGACTGGCTCCCGCCTTGCGCGCCATGAGCATTAAACCAGTGGATGCGATGAGAGACGAGTAAGTTTATGAGTTCTTGAGTTTATGAGTTTATGAGCTCTTAGTTTGAAGATTATTAGATAATAGTATAAAAGCAAGATAATGAAGAAAGTATTGAGAATTGCAGCCGTCGTGCTGGTCATTGCATTGTTCGTCGGCACATTTGTCTTCCTTTGGCTTCAGGGCCGCGCCAAACCCGATGAGTACCAGGAGTTTGTGGTCAAGGCCACCGACCTCCGCAAGACGACCATCATCACGGGTAAGATTGTACCGCGCAATGAGGTCAACGTCAAGCCGCAGATCTCGGGCATCATCACCGATATCTATAAGGAGGCCGGTCAGACCGTTGCAGCGGGTGAGGTCATCGCCAAGGTGAAGGTCATCCCCGACGAGTCGCAGCTCAGTTCAGCGCAGGCGCGCATCCGGTTGGCCAAAATCAACCTGCATCAGGCAAAGGTGGACTACGACCGCGAGAAGATGCTCTACGACAAAGGCCTCGTCTCAGGCGACGAATACGACCAGAAGCGGAAGGCGTGGCAGCAGGCGGCAGAGGAGCTGCGGGCGGCTAACGACAACCTCGAGGTGGTGCGCGACGGCGTATCGGCCGAGAACGCCAGCACTTCGTCGACGCTCATCCGGTCGACCATCAGCGGCCTCATCCTCGACGTGCCCGTGAAGGTCGGCAATACGGTCATTCTCTCTAATACATTCAACGACGGTACGACCATCGCCACGGTGGCCAACATGGGCGACCTCATCTTCGACGGCAACATCGACGAGACTGAGGTGGGTAACCTCAGCGTGGGCATGCCGATGAAAATCACCATCGGCGCCATGCAGAATGAGCATCTTGAGGCTTCGCTCGAGTATATCTCGCCGAAGGCCACCGAGAGCAACGGTGCTAATCAGTTTGAGATTAAGGCTGCCGTTCATGTGGGCAGCAACAACAAGATTCGCTCGGGCTACAGCGCCAACGCCGAGATTGTGTTGGCCCAGGCCAACGGCGTGTTGACGGTGCCGGAGAGCACCATCCAGTTTGAGGGTCAGAAAACTTATGTGTTAGTGGTTGGTGGTAACGAAAAAGAAAAGACTTACACCAAACGCTATGTGAAAACGGGCCTCAGCGACGGCCTGAATATCCAGATTACCTCCGGTCTCAAGAAAGGCGAGACGGTGAGAGGCCCGAAGAAAGTTGCCGAAGAGGAATAGAAGCTAAAGACGCTATAGAAACTATAGATACTATAGAAACTATAGATACTATAGAATCTATAGATACTATAGAAGCTATAAAAACTATCGCCTCTATAGCTTCTATAGCTTCTATTATCCCCAGAGGGGCTGAAGGCTTTATTTCGTCACCTTCTTCCCTTGGTGAATATATATTCCCCGCAGCGTCGGCTCATTGCTGAGGCGCACGCCGGAGATGGTGTACCAGCCGTTGTCGCCGGTTGCGGGGCGGCTGATGGTCGGCGTGGTGATGCCGGTGATGGTGCTGGTCAGGTCGTTGACGGTGTATTTGCCGTTGGTCGTCGCACCAATCTCATAGTATTTATCCTCGGTGATAGGACCGATGTCCACGGTCTGCATCTGGTTCTTGCCCATATTGAAGATGATGTTGAAGGAATAGTCCTTGCTGTTGATGTCGAAAGAGCGATAGTACCATGTATCCCCGTTGATGGTCTTTGTGGCGGTGATGGCGGTACCTGGCCAGCCACCGAGCAACGTGGTGGCTTTGCCGTCATTGGCCCAGGCGTAGAAGTAAACCGTAGTCCATGACGGGTCTTTCAGATAAACCGTAGCGGTGTGGGGCTCAAAGGCCTTGATGACGTAGTCGCGGCTGATGATGTTCTTCACCGTGCCGTTGCTCAGCAAACCGACTTTCAGCGTGCAATCCTCGCTGATATTCAGTGTGGTACCGTTGTCGACGACGGTGCTTGAAGCCGTTGGGTCGGTACCGTCGAGCGTGTACACCAGTTTGGCATTGTCGTCGGCGCTCACTGCCTGCAGTGTCACGTCGAAAGCCTTCTCATAGGTACCGGATGGCTTGCTCACCCACGGCGTCTCAGTGCTTTTGCTAAGATAGTAATTATAGTGGTAGCCGGAGAGAACCTTCACATAGGTGGCGGTGCTGGGTGTGTAGCTCATGTCAGAGCCTACGTCGGCGAGAAGGTCGCCGTTGGTGCCTTTGACGAGCACGGCGTAGTGGCCGGCGCTGCTGCGCAGGTTGCTGTAGGTGCTGGTGTTCTGCACACCGGCGGCCTTACGGGCGTTGATCATTGCCTTGATGTTCTCCTTGTAGGTCTTCCAGTGGGTAAGGAAAACGCAGGGCGTACCTGGCATGGCGAGCAGGAAGGCGTTGGCGGCCAGCGTATCCTTCTTGATGGGGTCGGGCGTGTAGCCGCTGGTCGTACCGCGGTCCTGCATGTCGTGGTTCTCGACGAAGGTCACGGCGTAGCGCTTGTAGCTGCCGCTGTTGTAGTTGTTGTTGACAAGATACTGGCTGGTACCCAGCTTGGTCCAGTCGCTACTGTTGATGGCATCGCGCACGGCGTAGCGGAACTGGAAGTCGAAGGCGGCCGACGTCTTCTCGGTGCTGTCAATCCACGCTTTGATGGTGGCGTTGCTGCTCCAGTTCTCACCCACCGAGAAAGGCACGCTGCAGGCGTTGTTGTAGTCCCTGATATGGGAACCCCAGAAGCCCTTCACCATGTCGTAGCGGAAGCCTGTGTAACCCAGGTCGTTGAGCAGGAAGTTCTCGTAGGCCTTGATGATGGTCTGCACGTTGCTGCTCTTGTGGTCGAGGTCGCGGCAGCCACTCCAGTCCTCGCCCTCGTCGTTGTGGCCGAGGGTGTAGCCGTTGGCGTTGGCCCAAGTCTTCGTCTTACCGCCATCGTCGTTGCCGGTGATGTCAGTCGAGGTCATCTGATAGGTGACGTTGTTGTAGGTCTCGGCAGGGTAGTCCACCCATGAGCCGTTCACGCCGAGGACGTTGCGGTGGTTGATGACCACGTCGGCGATGATGCCCGTACCCTTGGCCTTGAAGGTCTTAATCATCGAGCGGAGCTGCGCCTCGGTGCCGAAAGAGGAGTTCTGGTCGAAGTAATACACGGGCGTGTAACCCATCTGGTTATACGATGAGTTGCAGTTGCCGCTCTGCGGAACCCAGATGAGCGAGAAGTAGCGGCTCAGTTCGTCGGCCTGACTCTCGAGGTTGCTCCATTGGGTGTCCACATAACTGTCCCATGAGAATCCCTGCAACATCACGCCGCCGTAGTTGGCCGGCCAACCTTGGCTTTGAGCTGATGTTGCGCATGGCAATGCTGTCAGGGCAAAGAGCATTGCATACAGATAATGATAAAACCTTTTCATATTTTCCTTGTTTTGATATTGTCGTTGGTGTCAATAAAATTACAGTTGGCGTCTATTAAATAAGGTGTACGTCCTTTCTTCTGCGAAGTTAATGCTAATCCTTTGATTAATTTGTATTTGATATAAATCAATGTCGATAAAATCCGTGCAATCGTTTGTCTATCTGTTCAATGACCGCGGTCCCCCTCGTTTCCTCCGGTTCTGTAGGACGCTGCTGTGCAGCGTCTCTATCATTTCTATCGTCTCTATCGTCTCTATCGCCCCTCCCTCGCTCTCTCGCCCCGCGATACCATAGCTATCGCACCGCGATACCATAGCTATCGCACCGCGATACCATAGCTATCGCACCGCGATACCATAGCTATCGCACTGCGATACCATAGCTATCGCACCGCGATCCCATAGTTATCGCACTGCGATACCATAGCTATCGCACCGCGATCCCATAGTTATCGCGAATGCCTTACCGGCGGCTGGTGGCCGGCACAAGACCGGCCACTACACTGGCTGTTTCGTCGGCAACCACACTGGCTGTTTTGTCGGCAGGAATGCCAACTTTCCTACTGATGCTTATTGTAATGACTGGACTTCTGGACTTCAGTCTTCTGGACTTCTGGACTTCAGTCTTCTGGACTTCTGGACTTCAGTCTTCTGGACTT
Organism: uncultured Prevotella sp.; assembly: GCA_900315835.1. Lineage (GTDB taxonomy): Bacteria > Bacteroidota > Bacteroidia > Bacteroidales > Bacteroidaceae > Prevotella. The sequence continues at coordinate 29,324 of ONAR01000019.1, read as the reverse complement.
CTGTACTTCAGTCTTCTGGACTTCTGGACTTCAGTCTTCTGGACTTCAGTCTTCTGGACTTCTGGACTTCAGTCTTCTGGACTTCTAATAACTTCTTGGACTTCCAAATACCTTATATAATATATCATCCGGTGGACGCTGTCAGGGGTTTGTCGGTTGGTGTTCGGCGTTTGGTGGCCGGTACAAGACCTGCCACTACACTAATTCCATTGTCTAACCCCTCACTTTTTGACCTCGGTCAATGACATAAATCAAATAATACAGTGCAAACGTTTACGCGGCTAAAAACGCAAATAGGGCAAAAAATAAGCAAGCCCACTCTAAATTCTTCTTAAATTTGCACCGTTGATGATTGAAAAGTCTAAATAACTTCAAGGAATTATATACCAATCTTAATATAAAGCAAATGATGAAGCAGGTAAAAATCAAGATGCCTCGCAGAATGTTGGTCCTCACAGGAGGATTACTTCTTGCGGCAAGTTCCTGGGCACAGACTGGTGTCATCAAGGGACAAGTGAAAGATGCTTCCGGCGAGCCCGTCATGGGTGCTACCATCCAGGCTGGCGGTAAGACCGTCGGCATTACTGACATGGATGGCAACTACCAGGTGAAGGTTGCTCCGGGCACCAAGCTCACTATTACTTATTTGGGCATGGCCCCGCAGACGGTCGATGCCACCGACAACGCCGTCATCACCATGCACGACGACACCAAGGCCTTGAACGAGGTGGTGGTGATCGGCTACGGCGTGGCCAAGAAAAACGACCTCACCGGCTCGGTGACGGCCATCAAGCCCGACGAGAAGAATCACGGACTCGTGACCAACGCGCAGGAGATGATGCAGGGCAAGATTGCCGGTGTCAACGTTACGACGACCAACGGCCAGCCGGGCGCCGGCGCCACCATCCGCATTCGTGGCGGCTCGTCACTGAACGCTTCCAACGACCCGCTGATTGTCATCGACGGTCTGCCCATGGACAACCAGGGCGTGAAGGGCTTGTCGAACCTCCTCTCCATGGTCAACCCTAACGATATCGAGAGCTTCACCGTCTTGAAGGACGCTTCCGCCACCGCCATCTACGGTAGCCGCGGCTCCAACGGTGTCATCATCATCACTACGAAGAAGGGCCGCAAGGGCTCGGCTCCCAAGGTGAGCTACAACGGCAACGTGTCGATGGCCACCGTACCCGAGTACCTCGACGTGCTCGACGGCAATGAGTACCGTGCGCTTGTGAAGCAGCTCTATCCCGGTAAGACCGTTGACGGCAAGTATGTGGCATCCGCTCGCGAGAACCTCTTAGGCTCAGCCAACACCGACTGGCAGAAGCAGATTTACCACACGGCCATCTCTACCGACCATAATATTACGGTGTCGGGCGGCCTGAAGAACATGCCTTACCGCGTCAGCGCGGGCTTCACCGATGAGAACGGTATCCTGAAGACTTCCAACTTCCAGCGTACCACCGCCAGCGTCAACCTCAGCCCCTCGCTGTTTGACGACCACCTGACGTTCAACATCAACGGCAAGTTCATGTATGCGCACAACCGCTACGCCAACACCGACGCCATCGGCGCGGCCGTGAGCTTCGACCCCACGCAGCCCGTCTATTCGAGCGACGCCAAGTTTGCCAACTTCAACCACTACTGGGAGTGGACGCAGGCCGCCTCGTTTGGCGACAGCGCTTGGCCACTGACCAAGATTGATCTGGCAACAGCCAACCCAGTGGCTTTGATCAATGGCAACCTCGACCGCGCCAACTCTTACGACTACATGGGCAACGTGGAGGCCGACTATAAGATTCATGGCTTTGAGGACCTTCACCTTCACGTGAATGCCGCCGGCGACTGGTCAAACGGTAAGCAGCGTCAGGACGTGCAGCCCTGGAGCCCGGCCAACCTCTACTATGGTTTCCACAAGACCGACCACGAGAACAAGTACAACCTCAACTTCAGCGCATACGCTCAGTATCTGAAGGACTTCGCCAAGACGCAGCACTTTGACATCATGGGCGGTTATGAGTGGCGTCATGAGAAGTACTGGGGCGACTACAACCAGTTCGGTCTTTATCCCTCAACTAATAAGGCCAACGCCGGAAAGAAATACAACGAGCAGAACAGTGAGTGGAAATCAGAGCACTACCTCGTCTCCTTCTACGGCCGTATGAACTACTCGGCCTTCGACCGCTACATGCTCACCGCCACGTTCCGCGCCGACGGCAGCTCGCGCTTCCCGAAGAACAACCGCTGGGGTTACTTCCCATCAGTGGCTTTGGGCTGGAAGATCAACAATGAACCTTTCCTGCGCAGCGTCAAGCAGATCGACGAGTTGAAGCTCCGCCTCGGCTGGGGTCAGACCGGCCAGCAGGAGGGCATCGGCGACTATCTCTACTTCCCTGTCTATCAGGAGCCTACCAGCACACAGGCCCTCTATCCCGCAGCCGGCGACGGTAAGCAGTACATCCCACAGGGTTACAACGAGAATCTGAAGTGGGAGACCACCACCACCTATAACGCCGGTATCGACGTGAGCCTTTGGAACAGTCGCGTAAGCGCCAGCTTCGATGTGTATAAGCGTAAGACCACCGACCTGCTGATGAATGCTCCTGTGGCTTCTCTGTCCAACTTCGGTAACCGCATCATGAAGAACATCGGTTCGATGGAGAACACCGGTTTTGAGGCCGCCATTACCGTCAGGCCAATCCAGACTGCCGACTGGCACTGGGAACTCACCGGCAACGCCACCTACAACAAGAACAAGATTACCGCTCTCGCAGGCGACGGCCAGCCCATTGAGTATGGCGACGTAGGCCTCGGTACGGGCAACTACGGCCAGGCCCATCAGGTGGGCGAGCCCGTCGGATCGTTCTTCGTCTATCAGCAGGTTTATGATGTCAACGGGAAGCCTTTGCAGGGTGTCGTCGTCGACCGCAATGCTGACGGTGTCATCGACTACAACGACAAGTACTACTACAAGTCTTCCGTGGCTCCCTGGCTCTTCGGCCTGAGCTCACGCCTGCAGTACAAGAACTGGGACCTGGGCATCGGACTCCGCGCCAGCGTGGGCAACTATGTCTTCAACAAGATGAAGATGGGCTACCGCTCACCTTATTATGTAGGCACCGGCACGGGCTACATGAGCAACACCATGCCTTACTCGCTTGAGGTGAACTATCTCAACGGCTCGGCCATTTACGACGCGCTGACCGACTACTTCGTGGAGAACGCCTCGTTCCTGAAGTGCGACAACATCACGCTGGGCTACTCGTTCACCAACCTCTTCAACGGTGGTTCCTACAAAGGCCTGAGCGGACGCATCTACGCCAGCTGCACCAATGTGTTCACCATCACCGGCTACTCAGGTCTCGACCCCGAGGTCAACGGCGGTATCGACGGCACGGTCTATCCGCGCCCGAGGACGTTCCTCATCGGTCTGAACCTCGATTTCTAATTCTTCAGCGGTTACTGTTCAATATTTTTAAGAGTATATCATTATGAAATTCAATATAAAGAAAGCTTTTCCTATTGTCGGCCTGGCCATGACCTTAGGCATGAGCTCCTGCGTCAATGACTTGAATGTGGAGCCCATTGACCCCCGCCTGAACACGCAGGTGAATGCCGACAAGCTTTTCAATAAGATGTATGCCGAGTTCGTCTTCGAGGGCAAAGGCCCGGGCGAGTCGGAGCTTGACCTCGGCGACCCTGGTCTGTCGGTGCTGTACCGTCTGCTGTGGAATGCCAACGAGCTGACCACCGACGAGGCCATTTGCGGATGGACCGACCATGGTACCGGAGAGTTCAGTAAGAACTCCTTCACCGCTGCCAACGAGAGCCTTTACGGCCTGTGGTGGCGTCTCAACTTCGGTGTGTCTATCTGCAATCAGTACCTCAAGGAGTGTGCTGACTACGACAAGACGATGACGGCGGAGGCTCACTTCATGCGCGACCTTTACTATTATTATCTGCTCGACAACTTCGGCAACCCCTCTTTCTCGGAGACCATGCCTGACCCCGATCCGAAGCAGATCAAGAGCGCCGACCTCTACAACTTCATCGTGAAGGACCTGGAGGAGAATATGGGCAACATGCTCCCGCCTTCTGTACGCAAGAAAGGTGAGAAGAACTACTCACGTGCCGACCAGAGCGCAGCCTGGATGCTGCTGGCCCGACTCTATCTCAATGCCGAGAAATACACCGGCAAGGCTGAGTGGACCAAGGCTAAGGAATATGCCGAGAAGGTCATCAAGGAGTCGGGCCGTACACTTTGGGAGGGCGACAATGCCACTACTCACCGCAGTGCCAACGACAAGTATTCTGCCTACCAGATGCTCTTTATGGCCGACAACGACCAGACGGGTGCTTACAACGAGTGCATCTTCGGCTTCGCCCTCGATGGCGCCACGGCTGCCTCTTGGGGTGCCTCTACCTTCTTGCATGGATCTACCTGGGATGCAAACATGGCGGCCGACTATCCGCAAAAGTCTTCGCAGGCTTGGGGCGGTAACCGCACGCGTGTAGATTTGGTGAAGAAGTTCATCAGCCTCAACGACTTGGAGAGTCTTAAATCTTGGACTCCAGAGACCATCACGAAGGCTGCCGGCGACGACCGTGCCCTGCTTTACGGTGACAATGCTGACGGAACTCATGGTAAGAAGGACCGCAAATACACCAATGATTACCTTGCGACATTTACGGATGGCCTGGCTATAACGAAGTTCACCAGCGACCGCTCTGACGACGGGGCTACTGCTAACTCCGACCACTGCGACAACGACATCATGCTCATGCGCCTGCCCGAGGCCTACTACATCTACGCCGAGGCAGAGGCCCGTGAGGCCGGCTCTGAGGTGACACTCACTGAGGGCACACGCCTGATCAACGAGGTGCGCAAGCGTGCCAACAACAACAACCTGCTGTCATCTTACACCCTGAATGAGCTGCTCGACGAGCGCGCCCGTGAGCTCTACTTCGAGGGACTGCGCCGCACCGACCTCATCCGCTACGGATACTTTGGCAACAGTAACTACACCTGGCAGTGGAAAGGTGGCGTGCAAGAAGGCGGCAAGTTCCCGTCTTACTTCAACATCTTCCCCATTCCGCAGACTGAGTTGGGTACCAACCACAATCTCAAGCAGAATCCAGGTTACGAGGGATAATAAGTATTTAGTTAGAAGAATCTAATTGACACAACGATTATGAAAAAGATATTTTCATTGGCGATGATGCTTGTGAGTGTCCTGGCTTTGTTCACAGCCTGTGACGAGGACAGGGACTCCAACCCGGTCATCACGTCGCCTACCACATTTACCATTAACCAGTCGCCCGTGGCTGACCAATACATCCAGTTGGCCAAGGGCAACAACGTGAACCTTACGTGGTCGCAGCCGGATTATGGCTACAATGCCTTTGCTACTTATAAGATTCAAGTAGGTCTTGTCGGCGACGACGGCAAGGTGACCTGGAACGAGAAGGACGGCAAGCCCAAGTTCTTGGCTTCCACTTATACCAAGGCCAATTCGAACATCGACGGTGAAGAAATTGCCGCCGCCATCTGCGAGCTCGATGGTTTCAAGGACAAGACAGAGTATGTGGACAAAGGCTATCGTGAGGTGGCGCTCCGCGTCTACTCTTGCATAGAAACTTCCATGGGCGAGGAAATTGAAGGCACCGGCATTATGTCGTCCAACTATGCCACGTTTAAGCATATGGCAGCCTACAACGCTGTGAAGAGCCCTGGCTTCATCTACATCGTCGGCAGTCTGAATGCCAAATCAGACGGTAATTGGAATGAACCCAATGCCGGCAATACCGAGTTGTTTAATTCCTGGCGTCTGTTTGAGAATGCCGACGCCATCGACTCCAAGGAATACCACGGCACCTTCGAGGTTCCGGCCGGTGACTTGATGTTCCGCTTCTACACGGCTCTGACAGGATGGGATGCTGACTCCTACGGCTCTCAGAAAGACGACAATCCGGTCGAAGTGTCCTTTGATGCTTCTGGCTCTTACGAAGGTAAACTGGTCAAGGGTAAGGGCTCATATAAGTTCGCCGGATTCGCCGGCGGCAAAGTAAAGATCACTGTTAACATGAAGAAGAATACAGTGAAGGTAGAAGTTGTCAAATAACTCTAAACGCAACAGCAATGAAAAAGATAAGTTTATATATGATAGCTCTCCTGAGCGCAGTCTTTACGGGTTGCAGCGACAACTACGACCCGGAGGTCGGGCCGCAGTCCAACCAGCAGGAGAGTCCGGTCAAGGTGAGCGACGTGTCCGTCACCAATTCCGTTGGGGCCATCGACCTGACCCAGCTCATCAACGAGACCACGCACTCTGAGACACCGATTGCCTTTGGAAAGGCTACGGCCAAAGAAGGTGCTCTGCCTGCCAACACCGTGCTGAAGGCAGAGGTGGAAGTATCGAACACGGAAGATTTCGCCAAGTCGGCCACCGTTTCCACAACGATGAACGATACCACCAACGTGTTCTCCGTGTCTCCTACAGAGTTGGAGGATGCCTGGTTCAACAACATCACCAAGAACCCGTCCACCACGAAGATGTACTATCGCACAATTCTCTATACGGTGACCAAGGACGATGCCGCCGCACGCATCGGCCAGCCGGGCGTGGACTTCTTCTCGCCCTCCAACACGACGCTCACGCCGCTCAACAAGGTGACCATCGCCAAGGCTTACTACATCCTTGGTGGTCCTAACAGCGACTGGGCTGCCTCTGCCACCAACCGCAGCATCAAGTTCAGCCACAGCGACAAGGACGTGTATGAGGATCCTATCTTCACCGTCACCTTCGATGCTGCTGCCAGTGGCGACACATGGTTTGCCATCGCTGATGACGCTGCTTGCGATGCAGTCACGAAGGGTGACTGGTCTCAAGTCTACGGCATTGTCGGCGGCAAGAATGATGCCACCGAGGGCAAGATAGACCGCCGCGCCGTGCTTGGTGCCGACAATTCTTTCAAAGTGCCTGAGGGTGCCAAGAAAATCCGTGTCACCCTTGACATGATGGAGGGCACGTTCAAGGTCGAGGCCATCAACTTCAACGCTGTGGTTTATTTCCGCGGAGCCACCAACGGATGGGGCGATGGCGAGCAGAAGCTCGCACTTACCGATGAGGCCAAGGGCATCTATACCGGCTACGTGTATTGCGCCGACCCCAATGGCTGGGGCAATGAGTTCAAGATCGCCAAGGATGCCTCCGATTGGGAGAAGGGCGAGTACAACAGCACTAATGTGACTGTCTCCGGTGACATTACAGCCAAGGACGGCGGCAACTTTATTGCTGCCAAGGGCGAGGGCGTCTATTATATCACGCTTGATGCTGCCAATATGACCCTGAAAGCCACGAAGATTACCAACATGAACCTTGTGGGCAGCTTCAACAGCTGGAATCAGGCTGACGCCACACAGCAGATGACCTGGGATGCCAAGCACTACTGCTTCGTGATGACCAACGCCGCCGTCACGGCCGATGGATGGAAGTTCACGGCAAACAATGACTGGAAAATCAACCTCGGTGGCGACGCAAGCAACTTGGTAACCGACGGTGGAAACCTGAGCGTGGTGGGCAAGACCATCAGGCTCTACCCCTGCCGCACCAATACGGATAAGATTTACGCAACGGTTGAATAACTTTTTCATGCAATCAGGAAGCGGTGGCCCCGTGCCACCCTTCCCATTGCCCTTTATTTATTGAAATCTTATGAATAAAATATTTTCCCTTTTGACAGCTGCTGCGCTTTGCTTCAGTATGTCTGCCAATGCACAGAAAGCAGAAAGAGACTACTCGTCTGCGCATAATTTCATCGGCGTACAAGGTGGCGGTCAGGTAACGTTCACGCACTATAAGTTCACCGACCTCCTCACGCCGCAGTACGCCGTGCAGTTCGGCCGTTACTTCAACGACAAGGTGGGCGCCCGCCTCCATGTGATGGGCTGGCAGAACAAGGGCGGCTTCAAGGCCAGCCGCTTCAACCTTAAGAATGACGTTGACTATAAGTTCAAGGCCATCACGGGCGACCTCGACCTGCTGATGAACATGACCAACATCATCAATCCCAACCGTGCCTCCCACGCTTTCGACTGGGTGCTGCTTGCCGGTTTCGGCGTGAACTATGGCTGGGACTTCGACGAGTATGAGAACATCACCAAGTCGTTCACGGCCCTCAATGCCACCTATCCGCAGAACTGCGGCACGAAGCATGCCAGCTACAACGGTCGCTTCGGCACGCAGCTCAACTGGAACGTGTGCGACGCCTTCACCATCGGACTTGAGCTGCAGGCCAACTACAAGAACGACATGTACAACCTCAAGGTCAACAACAACCCCGACTGGCAGGCTGCCGCACTGCTGGGCCTGACCTACAACTTCGGCTACAAGAAGAAGGCGCCGAAGCAGGTGGAGCCTGTCTATGAGACCCGCCTCGACACCACCTGGTACAACGAGACCGTGTATAAGAAGGTGACCGAGGAGGAGACGCTCCGCCGCGACATCTTCTTCAACATTCGGAAGAGCTCGCCAATCAGTGAGCAGACGGTGGCCGAGATTGTCAACTTCGTCAACACGCACAAGGACGCGAAGATTGTCGTCACCGGTTATGCCGACAAGGGTACGGGTACTGCCAAGGTCAATATGAGGTATTCGCGCCAGCGTGCCCAGGCCGTCACTGCGGCTCTCGTCAAGGCAGGCATCGACAAGTCCATCATCACGACCGACTGCAAGGGCGACACTGTTCAGCCTTTCGCCGAGAACGACAGAAACCGCGTCACCATCACCGTGGCCACCGGCAAGGCCGAGAAAGACAAGCCTGAGACCGTGAGGAAGTTCCGCACCAACGAGGTGCGCGTGCGCGTCAACTGATTGATGCAGCAGTAGGGTTTTTACCGCTCATATATATGACAGGAGGGCAGTTCCTTTGTGGGGGCTGCCCTCTGTTCGTGTTTTATTAGCAAAAAAGTCTCAGCGGCGACTGTGAGGGCCGTCATCCTGACTTCGTCAATGCGTCACCGGTGACAGTGTTGTACATCATCGGTGACAGTGTAGTGGCCGGCCTGGTGCCGGCCACCAGCCGCGACATCAGCGTGAAAGACTATACTGAGTCCCATGCTGATCTCGCTGATGCGTGGGGACAATGCCATACCAAGGGCTGGTGGCCGGCACCAGGCCGGCCACTACACTGCCACCAGTGACGTACAACACTGCCACCAGTGATGTACAACACTGCCGCCGGTGACGTACAACTCCAAGGACGCTGGCACAAAGGTTTTCCTAGCTTTAATTAAAGTCACAGGGTTTGTCGGGTGCGCCGTGATGAAGTCAGGATCCGTCCACCGTAGGGGCGGGGTTCATCCCCGCCCTAACCCCCGCGACGGTAATCATTCCATTTTCCCCGTGCGTCAATGCGTCACCCTGAATCGGACATAAGTTTATTGGAAAATAGTCACGTACAGACTCAGAGCTCCTCAGGGAGCGTAAGCATGTACATGATTTTCGTTTCCTTAATTCGTAAATGCGTCACCATCAATTGCAAAAACATGCTTATAACTAATTGATAATCAATGCTGACACTTTATCCAGCCAAAGATGTGATGAAGTCAAGCAAAAAAGTCTCAGCGGCGACTGTGAGGGCCGTCATTCTCTTAGTCGGGCAGAAGTCGTTGTCCCTTTGGTAGAGCCTGCATGGAAACCTATAGACGAGGTGGCCTCCCCCCCCCTGTGCAATGGTTTGCATGACTTATATCAATTTTATCCTGCGCAACAAGGGGCGGAGTGATGTTTTTTCCCTACTTTTGCACATAGCAATTACAATTGCCTAAAAACCATTGCATGCTATGGCAGAGAACGTACCCATCACAATGAAGAATATCGCCGAGGCGCTGGGCGTCTCGGTGGCCACGGTGTCGCGGGCCCTGAAGGACAGTCCGCGCATCAGTGCCGACCTGCGCGAGAAGATAAAGCAATATGCGGGCGAGCATAATTATTTCCCCAATATCCTTGCCGAGAACCTGCGCAACAGTCGCACGAGGCCGACCAAGATCATCGGTGTCATCGTGCCGCAGTATGAGCATTTCTATTTCTCCTCGGTGCTGCACGGCATCGACCAGGAGGCCATGTCGCGCGGCTATATGATTATGGTGGGCGAGAGCCTCGACGAGTTTGAGCGTGAGGACCAGCTCTGCAAGCGTTTCTTTGAGAACAAGGTCTGCGGCGTCATCGTCTCTCAGGCCAAGAACACCATGAGCTACGACCATTTCCAATCGCTCATAGCCCACGGTCTGCCATTGGTTTTCTACGACCGCATCTGTACCGGCATCAACTGCGACCGCGTGGTGGTCGACGACTATCAGGGTGCCTTCAATGCTGTGTCGCACCTCATCGATACCGGGTGCCGCCGCATCGCGTTCTACGGTTCGCCGATGACGATGGAGATCTCGAAGAACCGCTACAACGGTTACCGCGACGCCCTGCTGCGCGTGGGACTGAAACCCGAAGAGCGCTTCTTCCGTATCTGCGACAACCGCACCGACGCGGAGTCGATCACGCCGGAGGTGCTCTCGCAGGACGAGGTGCCGGACGCGTTCTTTGCCGTCAACGACGACACGGCCATCGGCATCCTCTACACCGCCAAGCGCATGGGCTTCCGCGTGCCGCAGGACATCTCCGTCTGCGGCTTCACCAACGGACAGCGTGCCGTGGCCTGCGACCCGATGCTTACCACCGTCGAGCAGCGCGGCGTGAGGGTGGGCGAGGAGGCCGCCAACATCCTCATCTCGAAGATTGAGGGCGAGATACCGCGCGATAAAGTGGAGAAACGCGTCGTGCGCACACGCCTCATCATCCGAGGAACAACAAGATAATTTATAATGCATAATGCATAATGCATAATGCATAATGCATAATGAATAATGCATAATGCATAATTGGGGTGGATGAATGAAGACATCAAAGAGCATCAAAGAGCATCAAAGAGCATCAAAGAGCATCAAAGAGCATGAAGGAGCATGAAAGAGACGAAAGACAACATCATCGCAAGTAAGAGCATGAGCTTCGCAATAAGGATGGTCAAGCTGTATAAATACCTGCAGGAAGAGAAAAAGGAATACTGTATGTCGAAGCAGGTATTTAGAAGTGGAACAAGTATAGGAGCAAATGTGAAAGAAGCAATCAGAGGTCAGTCTAAAGCTGATTTTAGAGCAAAGATGAGCATATCTCTCAAAGAGGCCAGCGAAACGGAATACTGGTTGGAACTTTTGAAGGAAACCGGTTACATTTCAGAGTCCGCTGCCACAAGTCTTCTCAATGACTGTGTGGAACTCATCCGCCTCCTTACATCCATTCTCAAATCATCAGCCCTACATAATGCATAATGCATAATGCATAATGCATAATTAGTTGAATGAAATGAAAACTTGAAAGAGCATGAAAGAGACGAAAGTTAATCTCATTGCATTATCAATAACCCTTTCAATAATGCATAATGCATAATGCATAATGCATAATTGGGGGGGGTGGATGAATGAAGACATAAAAGATCATAAAAGAGCATGAAAGAAACGAAAGTTAATCTCATTGCATTATCAATAACCCTTTTAATTATGCATTATGCATTATGCATTATGCATTATAATAATTGTTCATTATGAATTACAAATTAAAACAGAAACCTGATTTGAGCCGGCTGGCGTTGTTCAACCTCAGCTTTGGCTTCTTTGGTGTGCAGATTGCTTATGCACTGCAGAGCAGCAATATCTCCCGTATCTTCGCCACGATGGGCGCCGACCCGAAGAGCCTGAGCTTCTTCTGGGTACTGCCGCCGCTGATGGGCATGATTGTGCAGCCCATCGTCGGCATGCTCAGCGACCGTACGTGGTGCCGTTTCGGCCGCCGCATTCCTTATCTTATTGTCGGTGCCGTCATCGCCGTCATCGTGATGACGCTGCTGCCCAATGCCGGCAGTCTGAGCGACACGTTTTGGGTGGCCATGACGTTAGGCGCCGTCATCCTGATGTTTCTCGACACCTCGCTCAACATGGCCATGCAGCCGTTCAAGATGATGGTTGGCGACGTAGTTAACGAAAAGCAGAAAGGCCTGGCCTATGCCATTCAGAGCTTCCTGTGCAACCTCGGTCAGGTGGTGGGCTTCTCGCTGCCGTTCCTCATGTCGTATATCGGTCTGAGCACCGATGCCAGCCACGGCGTGCCCACTTCTTTAAAAGTGGCGTTCTATGTGGGCGCTATCATCCTTATTGTTTGTGTGGTCTATACCTGTCTTAATGTCAGGGAGATGCCGCCGAAGGAATATGCTGAATATCACGGCACGACGGAGGAGAAGGAAGACCACGTCAACCTTATCCAGCTATTGCGCGACGCTCCGGCCAACTACTGGCGCGTGGCACTGGTGCAGTTCTTCTGCTGGTTCGCGTTCCTGTTTATGTGGAACTACACCACGGGTGCCATCGCCGACACCGTCTGGGGCACCACCGACGCGAAGTCGACTGCATTTCAGGCTGCCGGCGACTGGGTGGGTATCGTCTTTGCCGTTCAGTCGGTGGCGAGTGTGCTGTGGGCCATGGTACTGCCCGGTCTTGAGCATCGCTTCGGTTTGAAGGCCGCCTATTCCATCAGTCTGGTCATCGGTGGCATCGGTTTCGCCCTGGTACCGTTTATGCCCGACAAGTGGTCGCTGTTCCTTCCCTTCGCCCTCGTCGGTTGCGCCTGGGCCGCCATGCTTGCCCTGCCGTTCACCATTGTCACCAATGCGCTTGAAGGCCGTCCCCATATGGGCACTTATCTCGGACTGTTCAACTGCTCCATCTGCTTGCCGCAGATTATAGCCGGTCTCACCGGCGGCTTCTTCCTGATGATGGTCGGTGAGCATCAGTACAACATGATGTTCGTCGCCGCTGTGCTGCTCATCCTCGGAGCCCTGTCGGTGAAGGCCATAAAGAGTCTCCCCTCAGCCGCTTCTAAGGAGGATAATAAATAGGGCGGCGGTGTCCTGCCGCTTTGATGCCAAGGTGTGGCGGTCGTTTCACTTGACTGTGGCAGTCGTTTCACTTAACTGTGACGGTCGTCACAGTTTGGCGGAACGCTTACTTGAGATAAAGGTAAAGGAAAATAGGACACACCCGATAAACCCTGTGGTTTTTTAGTCTTATAACCAAAACCAAGGAAACCCTTTGACGCTGGCACAAAGGGTTTACTTGGTTTTGGTTATAAACTACAGGGCTTGTCAGCTGTGGCCTTATCGCGGTGTCGTTTCGTTCATATCGCTGTGTGACATGGGCCGGGATGGTTTGGTGGCCACTACACTGCCACCAAGGGTGAATGCCTGTTCGGCCTTGTTGCCCTTGCCTTATAATTTTTATGCCTTTTCGCGCGCTGTTCATTAAAATCTTATTAACTTTGCAATTGTAATAATCACATCTTTATAATTGCACCGATTATGATTCTTTTCTTCAAGACTCCCAAGGAGAACATCATTGCCACTGAGATTGACCATCAACCCAGCGCAGCCGAGACGCAGGCCCTCTGCTGGTTGTATGGCGACGCCACGTTGCTCGACGCCGAGCAGCTGACGGGTTACTTTGTCGGCCCGCGCCGAGAGATGATTACGCCTTGGAGTACGAATGCCGTTGAGATCACGCAGAACATGAGTCTCAGCGGCATTTCGCGTATAGAGGAGTTCTTCCCCGTGACCAATGAGAACGCTTCTCACGACCGCATGCTCCAGCGCATGTACGACGGTCTCGACCAGACGGTCTTCACCGTTGACCATCAGCCCGAGCCCATCAAATACGTGGACAATATCGAGCAGTACAACGAGGAAGAGGGCCTCGCCCTGAGTCCTGAGGAAATAGCCTACCTCCATAAGATTGAGAAAGAGAACGGACGACCGCTCACCGACAGTGAGATCTTCGGTTTTGCGCAGATCAACTCCGAGCACTGCCGCCACAAGATATTCGGCGGAACGTTTATCATCGACGGTGAGGAGCGTCCGTCAAGCCTCTTTGCCCTTATCAAGAAAACCACCAAGGAGCATCCGGGAAAGATACTCTCTGCCTACAAGGATAATGTTGCCTTTGCGCAGGGTCCGATGGTGGAGCAGTTTGCTCCCGAGGACCAGACCACGTCCGACTTCTTCAAGGTGAAGCCCATCGAGAGCGTCATCTCGCTGAAGGCCGAAACCCACAACTTCCCCACCACGGTGGAGCCTTTCAACGGTGCCGCCACGGGTACGGGCGGAGAAATCCGCGACCGTATGGGCGGTGGCACGGGCTCGTGGCCCATTGCCGGCACCGCCGTGTATATGACCGCTTATCCGCGCCTCGGCGACCGCCCCTGGGAACAGCGCATCACGGCGCGCCCCTGGCTCTATCAGAGTCCTGAGGAGATTCTTATCAAGGCATCTAATGGTGCGAGTGACTTCGGTAATAAGTTCGGCCAGCCGCTGATCACTGGTTCGGTGCTGACCTTTGAATACGAGAGCGGCAATGGCGACAGCACGCTTACCACCGACGGCAAGCCGGTTGATGGTGAGCAGGCCGGTGAGGTCTATGCCTACGATAAGGTCATCATGCTCGCCGGTGGTGTGGGTTATGGCAAGAAACGCGACTGCCTGAAGAAGGAACCGCAGCCCGGCAACGACATCGTCGTCGTCGGTGGCGACAACTACCGCATCGGTCTCGGTGGCGGTTCGGTGTCATCGGTCGACACCGGCCGCTACGGTACGGCTGTGGAGCTCAACGCCGTGCAGCGCGCCAACCCTGAGATGCAGAAGCGCGCCTACAATCTCGTGCGCGCACTGGTCGAGGCCTACAGCAACCCCGTCGTGTCCATCCACGACCACGGTTCGGCCGGTCACCTCAACTGCCTGTCTGAGTTGGTCGAGGACTGCGGTGGTGAGATTGACATGACCAAACTGCCTATCGGCGACAAGACGCTCTCGGCCAAGGAGATTATCGCCAACGAGAGTCAGGAGCGCATGGGTCTGCTCATCGACGAGAAGCACCTCGACCGCGTGGAGAAGATTGCAGCCCGCGAGCGCGCACCGTTCTATGTTGTCGGTCACACCACAGGCGACGCCCACTTCAGCTTCGTTCAGGGCGACGGCAAGAAGCCCTTCGACCTCGATGTGGCGCAGATGTTCGGTCATTCGCCGAAGACCGTGATGCGCGACGAGACGGTGGTGCACCACTATGAGGATGTGACGTATACGGCAGATAAGATTGACGAGTACCTGAGCAATGTGCTGCAGCTCGAGGCTGTGGCCTGCAAGGACTGGTTAACCAATAAGGTTGACCGCTCGGTGACGGGTAAGATTGCCCGCCAGCAGACGCAGGGCGTCATCCAGTTGCCGCTGTCCGACTGCGGCGTTGTCGCCCTCGACTATCGCGGCAAGGCCGGCATCGCCACCGCCCTCGGTCATGCGCCGCAGGCCGGTATGGCCAATCCCGCCGCTGGCAGCGTGCTGTCGGTGGCCGAGAGTCTGACGAACATCGTCTGGGCACCGGTGGCAACGGACAAGGACAACCCCAGCGAGGTGCAGAACCTCAACCTCTCAGCCAACTGGATGTGGCCCTGTCGCTCGCAGAAGGGTGAGGACGCCCGGCTCTACGACGCCGTGCAGGCACTGAGCGACTTCTGCTGTGAGCTGGGCCTGAACGTGCCGACGGGTAAGGACTCGCTCTCGCTGTCGCAGCAGTATCCCGACGGCAAGAAGATCATCGCCCCGGGTACGGTCATCGTCACGGCCGGCGCCGAGGTGTCCGACGTGCGCAAGGTGGTGTCGCCGGTCGTCGTCAACGATAAGAACTCCTCCTTATATTATATTGACTTCAGCTTCGACGAGCAGCGCCTCGGCGGTTCCGCCTTCGCCCAGACATTGGGCCGCATCGGTTCGGATGTACCGACGGTGAAGAACGCCGAGTATTTCGCCGACTGTTTCAACGCCATTCAGACCCTCATCAAGAAGGGATGGGTGATGGCTGGTCACGACATCTCGGCTGGTGGTCTCATCACCACACTGCTTGAGATGACGTTCGCCAACACCGAGGGTGGTCTGCATGTCAACTTGCACGACATTTGCACGGGTAAGAAGTCCGGAAGTCCGGAAGTCGGAAGTCCAGTCATTACAAAAACGAATACCAGCAACAACCAAGAGACATTTGACCGGACTTCTGGACTTCAGTCTTCTGGACTTGACCGGACTTCAGGACTTCAGTCTTCAGGACTTCAAGATAACTCCGACATTGTGAAGATGCTCTTTGCCGAGAACCCGGGTGTCGTCATCCAGGTCTCCGATACCCACAAGCGTGAGCTGAAGGAATACCTCGAGGACAATGGCATCGGCTTCGCAAAGATTGCCTATCCTACGCCCGACAACCGTCAGGTCGTGGTGGTGAAGGACGGTTGGGAGCACGCCTTCGACATCGACGCCCTGCGCGACACGTGGTACCACACGTCTTACCTCCTCGACGAGCATCAGAGCATGAACGACATGGCGCGCAAGCGTTGGCACAACTATAAGAAGCAACCGCTCGAGATGAAGTTCAATCCCAACTTCAAGGGTACGTTCGCCTCGTTGGGCCTCAACCCCGACCGTTGGAAGAATCCCGCCGCACAGGCTGAGGGTAAGGTACCTGTGGCCGCCATCATCCGCGAAAAGGGTACCAACGGCGACCGTGAGATGGCCTACACGCTGTGGCTCGCCGGCTTCGAGGTGAAGGACGTGATGATGACCGACCTCATCAGCGGTCGTGAGACGCTCGAAGAGGTTAACATGATAGTGTTCTGCGGTGGCTTCTCCAACAGCGACGTGCTGGGTTCGGCCAAGGGCTGGGCCGGTGCCTTCCTCTACAACCCGAAGGCGAAGGAAGCCCTCGACAAGTTCTATGCCCGCAAGGACACGCTGTCGCTCGGCATCTGCAACGGCTGTCAGCTCATGGTGGAGCTCAACCTCATCAACCCGGAGCATAAGCACCGCGCCCACCTCGTGCACAACGTCAGTCAGAAGTTCGAGAGTGCTTTTCTCGGTCTCTCCATCCCTCAGAACAACAGCGTGATGCTCGGTTCACTGAGCGGCGACAAGCTCGGCATCTGGGTAGCACACGGCGAGGGTCGCTTCTACCTGCCCGAGCCCGAGGACCACTACAACATCGTGGCGAAATACAACTACGCCGAATACCCCGGCAACCCCAACGGTTCGGCTTACAACGTCGCCGGCATCTGCTCGGCCGACGGTCGTCATCTCGCTATGATGCCGCACCCCGAGCGCGCCATCTTCCCCTGGCAGAATGCCTGGTATCCCGCTGACCGCCGCAACGACGACGTCACGCCCTGGATAGAGGCCTTCGTCAATGCACGGCGGTGGATAGAGAAGACGGAAGGGTAAGAAGTAAAGCTAAGAAGTCCAGAAGATGAGCTAAGAAGTCCAGAAGTCGGAAGTCCAGAAGATGAGCTAAGAAGTCCAGAAGTCGGAAGTCCAGAAGTCCAGTCAAATGGCTGTTGATACCGGTTGCTGACCGTCGGTTTCTATCGCGACAATCGACTGATTATTGTAATGACCGGACTTCTGGACTTCCGGACTTCCCAAAGCCGTCCTTCTGTCCTTCCCAAAGCTGAACTTCCAAAAACGATTTTCGTTAACATCACTGTAATGACTGGACTTCCGGACTTCCGGACTTCTGTCCTTCCCAAAGCCGTCCTTCTGTCCTTCCCAAAGCTGAACTTCCAAAAACGATTTTCGTTAACATCACTGTAATGACTGGACTTCCGGATTGGGAGAGGTATGCGCTGACATCACAATTCCTGCGGGCTGCCGTCTCTGTCCCTGCGAACATTGCTGAAGGTTATCGCAAGATGGGGAAGGCTGACAAACTGAAGTTCATGAATATTGCCCAAGGAAGTCTTGAAGAATGCAGATATTACATCATTCTCGCTAAGGACTTGGGATATATTAACGTACAGACTCATGACGTATTAGAACAGAAAGCAGAGTTTATCAGTAGACTCCTTACCGCATATTGTAAGCCTATCCTTGCAGAAAGATATAAAGATGATGTCAAATAACACATTTCATAACAATCCTTCTTCCTCCAGTCAGTCTTCTGCTGGTCAGTCTTCCGCTGGTCAGTCTTCTGCTGGTCAGTCTTCCGCTGGTCAGTCTTCCGCTGGTCAGTCTTCCGCTGGCCTGTCTTCCGCTGGCCTGTCTTCCGCTGGCCATATGACTGGACTTCAGGACTTCGGGACTTCCGGACTTCGAAAGCCTTCTTCCGGCCTTCGAAAGCCTTCTTCCGGCCTTCCCAAATACTCCCTTCTCTTCTCCACCTTCTTCAAGATCGGCGCCTTCACCTTGGGTGGCGGCTACGCCATGATACCCATCATCGAGGCGGAGGTAGTTGATAAGAACAAGTGGATAGGGAAGGAAGACTTCCTCGACCTCATCGCCATCGCGCAGAGCTGTCCGGGTGTCTTCGCGGCCAATATCGCTACGTTCATCGGCTACCGCCTGAAAGGCACGAAGGGCGCGCTCTGCACCACTCTCGGCGCCGTATTGCCGTCGTTCATCATCATCCTTATCATTGCGATGGTGCTGCGGCAGTTCATGTCAATTCACTGGATTGCCGCGATGTTCAACGGCATCCGGCCCGCCGTTGTGGCGCTCATCGCCGTACCCACGTTCAACCTCGCCAAGAGCGCGAAGATTGGACTCAACAACGTTTGGATACCCATTGCCTGCGCCATCCTCATCTGCGCGCTCAATGTCAACCCCATCTGGGTGATTATCGCAGCCGGCGTGGGTGGTTATCTCTATGGTCGTATTGCATTAAAAGATTAGCGTCATGATATTCCTCAAACTCTTCTGGGCATTCTTCAAGATAGGTCTCTTCGGTTTCGGCGGCGGCTACGGCATGCTCTCGCTCATCCAGATGGAGACCGTGCGCAACCACCACTGGCTGTCGTCGGCCGAGTTCACCAATATCGTCGCCATCAGTCAGATGACGCCCGGGCCGGTCGGCATCAACTCAGCCACCTACTGCGGCTACACCGCCATCCACAATGCGGGCATGGGCAACGTGCTGGCCGTCCTCGGTTCGTTCACCTCGACGTTCGCCCTCGTCCTGCCGTCATTCGTCCTGATGATTCTCATCAGCAAGCTGTTCATGAAATACATGAAGACCAGCGCCGTGCAGCATATTTTCCTCGGTCTGCGTCCTACGGTCGTCGGACTGTTGGCCGCCGCCACCATCCTGCTGCTCAACAAGGAGAACTTCGGCGACCCGAAGGTTAACCTCTGGCAGTTCGTCATCAGCGTACTGCTGTTCCTCGCCACGTTCTACGGCACCTATAAGCTCAAGGTCAATCCTATCCACATGATTGGCTATGCGGCCATCGCCGGCCTGGTACTGCTCTATTGAACTGCAAAACGCAGAACACTAAAGAGGGTGCATCCAACCCCCAATGTATCCCTCTATGGTAATGACTGGACTTCCGGACTTCCGGACTCCTGGACTTCTGTACTTCCGGACTCCTGGACTTCTGTACTTCCAAGCCCCTTCTTCATGCAATCGTTTACGCTTTTCTTTGCGCAACAAGCGCAATGACATAAATCAATTATTACCCCTTTTTCGCTAACTTCGCATTAAAATTAATTCTAAAGGCTATGAACTTACATTTTAATGTGGATTACCGCACGCGATTCGGCGAGGAGGTTGTGCTGAACGTAGTCAACGGCAGTGAGACCACCAAGTATAGAATGATGACTGCCAACGGCGTGCGTTGGAGCTACAATCTCAATATGCCGTCGGTTCATCCCGATGTCATCGACTATTTCTACGACATCGAGCGCGACGGCCGCAGTGAGCGCCGCGAGTGGACCACCATCACCCACCGACTCGAGCTCGACGACGCCCGCGGGGGCCGCTACACCATCTACGACCGCTGGCACGACATCCCCGAAGACTCCTATCTCTACAGTTCAGCCTTTACCGACTGTCTGTTCGCGCGCAAGCACAAGATGCTCGCGCCGACGCCCTTCACCCACACCGTACGCCTCGTGGTGCGCGCCCCGCAGTTGAGAGCACGCCATCGGTTGGCCATCGTCGGCGAAGGCAAGGAGTTTGGCGACTGGGATGCCAGCAAGAGTCTGCCGATGACGGAGCATAGCTACAACGAATGGATCATCAACCTTGACGCCAACATGTTCCCCGACGGCATGATGGAGTTTAAGTTCGTGGCCGTCAGCGACGACGACCGCGAGGATGTCATCTGGGAGAGCGGCTACAACCGCACCATCAAGCTGCCCGTCCTCGACAGCGGCGAAGTGGTGGTTTACGACCTCAACCAGGCTTTCTTCCCCATCTACGACGCCCGCGTGGCCGGCACCCTCGTCCCCGTCTTCTCCCTGCGCAGCAAACACTCGTTCGGCGTGGGCGACTTCGGCGACGTGAAGCGCTTCATCGACTACATCGCCCTCACTGGTCAGCATGTGCTGCAGGTGCTGCCCATCAACGACACCACCTCCACCCACACTTGGACCGACTCCTATCCCTATAGCTGCATCAGCATCTTCGCCCTCCATCCGCAGTATGCCGACCTCAGCGCACTGCCCGAACTGAAAGATGCCAAACTGCGGGAGCAGTTCGAGAAGGAGCGCCGTGAGCTCAATGCCCTGCCGAAGATTGACTACGAGCGCGTCAACAACGCCAAACTCGCCTACCTCAAGGCACTTTACGAACAGGAAGGCGCCAAGACGCTCGGCACCCACGCCTACCGCGAGTTCTTCAAGGAGAACGAGCACTGGCTCGTGCCTTACGCCCAGTTCTGCACGCTTCGCGACGAGTACGGCACAGCCGACTTCTCGCAATGGCCCGACCACCGCATCTGGGATGAGGCCGACCGCAAGGAATTGGCCAACAGTCGGTCGAAGGCCTACAAGCACGTCGCCTTCTGGTATTTCGTACAGTTCATCCTCGATGAGCAGATGGCCGACGCCCATCAGTACGCCCGTCAGCACCACGTCATCCTCAAGGGCGATATCCCCATCGGCGTGAGCCGCCACGGCTGCGACGTCTGGATGGAGCCGCGCTACTTCAACCTCAACGGTCAGGCTGGTGCACCGCCCGACGCCTTCTCGGTCAACGGCCAGAACTGGGGCTTCCCCACCTACAACTGGGATGAGATGCTCAAGGACGGCTGCCAGTGGTGGATACGCCGCTTCCGCAATATGGCCAAATACTTCGACGCCTACCGCATCGACCACGTCCTGGGCTTCTTCCGCATCTGGGAGATTCCCATCGAGGCCGTCCACGGTCTGCTCGGTCAGTTCTCGCCCTCGCTCGCCATGACGGCCGACGAGATACGCAGCTACGGCTTCAACTTCCAGGAGGAGCGCTACACCACGCCGTTCATCACCGACTGGGTGCTCGACCGCGTCTTCCATGACGATGCCGCCAAGGTGAAGGAGCAGTACCTTGAACCCATCGACAGCGAGCGCTACCGCATGAAACCGGAATACGACACGCAGCGGAAGATTGCCGACGCCTTCAAGGGCGTCACCGATGAACTGCAGCTCAACCTGCGCGACGGTCTGATGGCGCTCGTCAGCGACGTGCTGTTCGTTCGCGACCGCAAGGATGCGTCGAAGTTCCATCCGCGCATCACCGCCCAGCTCGACTTCGTCTACGAGAGCCTTTACGACATCGACAAGACGGCGTTCAACAACCTCTACAACGACTATTATTACCGGCGCAACAACCAGTTCTGGTACGGCGAGGCCATGAAGAAGCTGCCCGTCCTCGTTCAGGCCACGCGTATGCTCGTCTGCGCCGAGGACCTCGGCATGGTGCCCGACTGCGTGCCTTGGGTGATGAACCAGTTGCGCATCCTCTCCTTGGAGATTCAGTCGATGCCGAAGGACCCGACGGTGCGCTTCGGTCATCTCAGCCGCAACCCCTACCGTTCGGTCTGCACTTTCTCTACCCACGACATGCCCACGTTGCGGCAGTGGTGGGATGAGGACTACGCCCGCACGCAGGAATACTACAACACGATGCTCTACCGTCAGGGTCCCGCACCTCATCCGCTGCCCGGTTGGCTGGCCCGAGACATCCTCTCGCGTCAGCTCATGTCGCCGTCGATGCTCTGCATCCTCAGCATCCAGGACTGGATGGCTATGGACGAGAACCTGCGGCTGAAGGATGCCGACGCCGAGCGCATCAATGTCCCCGCCATCCCGCAGTACTACTGGCGTTACCGCATGCACGTCAACATCGAGGACCTCATCGAGGACAAGAGCTTCACGCAGAACATCAAGGATCTGGTGCAGGAGAGTGGGAGGTAAAGAACCACCCAACAGGCTTTTCCCGGCTGGCCTCTATAGTCTCTACAGGCCTCTATAGTCTATAGTCTCTATAATCTCTATAGTTTCTATCAATAACCATCAATAACAGTCATCATCATGTTTGGATCTTTCACCGCATTCATATCATCCATTAGCCATATAAAGCCCTCCCCTGGGTGGGGGAGGGTACTCGCAGGCGCATTATTATGCGCCTGCGGGGGGGTGGGGCTTTCCGCCCAGACCGTCACTTCCCCCAACGGCAACGTCTCCGTCACTTTCTCGCTCACGGGCAACGGCGTGCCGACCTACGAGATGAGCTACAAGGGCAAGGCGGTCGTCAAACCCTCGCACCTCGGCCTCGAACTGGCCAAGGACAAGCACGCCTCAAAGGGCATGGACGAAACCTCGCTCATGGACGGCTTCACCGAGACGGACAGCAAGACCTCAACCTTCGACGAGACCTGGACGCCCGTCTGGGGACAGTACAGCCATATCCGCAACCACTACAACGAGCTGGCGGTCAACCTCATGCAGCCCGCCACAAAGCGCCGCATGACCATCCGCTTCCGCGTATATAATATAGGTATGGGCCTGCGTTATGAGTTCCCGCAGCAGGACTCGCTCGTCTACTTCGTCATCAAGGATGAGCACACGCAGTTCGCCATGGCCGGCGACCACACCGCCTGGTGGCTGCCCGGTGACTACGACACGCAGGAGCAGGAGACGCAGGAGTCGAAACTCTCTGAGATACGCAGCCGCTTCCACGACGCCGTCAACTGGAACAACTCCTCTGTCGCCGTCTTCTCGCCCACGGGTGTGCAGACGTCGCTGCAGATGAAGACCAACGACGGCCTCTACATCAACATCCACGAGGCCGCCTGCATCGACTACGCCACGATGCACCTCAACCTCGACGATAAGACGATGACGTTTGAGTCATGGCTCACCCCCGATGCCACGGGCATGAAGGGTTACATGCAGACGCCCTGTCAGACGCCGTGGCGCACTGTCGCCGTGAGCGATGACGCACGCGACATGCTCTCCGAGGCCAACAACTTCATCTATAACCTCAACGAACCGTGTAAGATCAAGGACACCTCCTGGATCCATCCCACGAAGTATTGTGGCGTATGGTGGGAGATGATTGTCGGCCGCAACTCATGGAACTACACCGATGACTATCCTTCCATCAAACTCGACCAGATCGATTGGAGTAAGGTGAGGCCCAATGGCCGCCACGGCGCCAACAACCAGGAGGTGCGCAAATACATCGACTTCGCCGCTGCCAACGGCCTCTCCGAGGTCCTCGTCGAGGGCTGGAACGTCGGTTGGGAGGACTGGGCCAACCACTGGAAGGACTATGTCTTCGACTTCACCACGCCGTATCCCGACTTCGACATCAAGGCGCTCAACGACTACGCCCACTCGAAGGGCGTGAAGCTGATGATGCACAATGAAACATCGTCGAGCGTCATCAACTACGAGCGTCACCTCGAGGCCGCGTATAATCTGATGAACAAATACGGCTACGACGCCGTGAAGAGCGGTTACGTGGGCGACATCATCCCGCGTGGTGACCACCACTTCTCGCAGCCGATGAACAACCACTACCTCTACTGTGTCAAAGAAGCCGCCAAGCACCATATCATGGTCAACGCCCACGAGGCTACACGCCCCACCGGCATCGCCCGCACATGGCCTAACCTTGTCGGCAACGAGTCGGCCCGCGGCACGGAGTATGAGGCCTTCGGCGGCAGCTACCCCAACCACACCGTCATCCTGCCCTTCACCCGTCTGCAGGGCGGTCCGATGGACTACACCCCGGGCATCCTCGAGACGCAGCTCAAGACCTGGAGCAACAACACGTCGTATGTGCGCACGACGCTCGTCGGCCAGCTCGCCCTCTACCTCGTGATGTGGGGTCCGCTGCAGATGGCTGCCGACCTGCCTGAGAACTACGCCAAGTACAACGACGCCTTCCAGTTCATCCGCGACGTCGCCTGCGACTGGGATGACTCGAAGTATATCGAAGCTGAACCCGCCCGCTACATCACCGTCGCCCGCAAGGCCAAGGGCACCGACAACTGGTTCCTCGGCGGTAAGTGCGACGAGCACGGACACCAGTCCACGGTCCGCCTCGACTTCCTCGACAAAGGCCGCAAATACGAGGCCACCATCTACGCCGACGCCAAGGGCGCAAGCTACGATAAGAACCCGAAGGCCTACGTCATCACCAAGCGCACCGTCAAGCGTGGCGACACCCTGAAGTTCACCGAGGCGCCCGGTGGCGGCTTCGCCGTCAGCTTGATGGCGAAATAGCGGGCCTCAGGCCCCACCGTCCGGCCCGGCGGCACTTCCGGCCCCACCCCCTCTTCGCGTTTGGCGCGAAGAGGGCCCTCCCCCAAATGGGGAGGGGCTGATTACAATGGCGTCACCCCTGGCCGCTCAGTAACGATGGTGGTAGCCGTCGGCCGCTTAGTTACGATGGTGGTAGCCATCGGTCGCTTTGGTCATAGTGGTGGGCTCCCGTTCTGTAGGGCGCTGCTGTGCAGCGCCTCCTATTTTCCCTATAACTCTCTTCCCCATGCAGTTTCCTTCCCTTTTCGCCCTCGTGGCCTTCCTTTTTCTCCCGGCCTGCACACAGGCCAGTCCTCTTTCGCCCTTGCAGGCCAGTCCTGTTTCGCCATCGCCCGTCGACCCCGCCACGATGGCCATGGACTATTACTCCCAAGTCGACTACACCCCTAAGTCCACGTCGTTCGCCTTCCTCGGCTGTCCGTCGAAGGGTAAGACGGCGGTACTGCGGATCTATAGCGCTGGTCTGGGTGGCAAGCCGCTCAAGACGGTGAAGATGAAGTGCACCGAACCCGGCGGCTGGACAGCCACCGTGAAGGGCAACTGGAAAGGAAAGTTCTACACCTTCGACATCTCCGGCGACAAGCGCCATCCCCGCGAGACGCCCGGCGTCTTTGCCCGCGCCGTCGGTGTCAATGGTCAGCGCGGCGCCATTATCGACCTGACCGAGACCGATCCGGTGGGGTGGGAGAGCGACCGCAGGCTCGCACTCAAGTCGCCTGCCGACCTCGTCATCTACGAGATGCACATCCGCGACTTCTCCATCTGGCGCAATGTCAACCACGACCCATCGGTGCTCGACAAGCGCGTCGCCACGAAGTATCCGGGGAAGTTCCTCGCGCTCACCGAACCCTGGGCCATCAACTACCTCAAGCGCCTCGGCGTCAACGCCATCCACATCCTCCCGTCGTTCGACTACGCCTCGGTCGACGAGACGCGCCTCGATGAGCCGCAGTACAACTGGGGCTACGACCCGCTCAACTACAACGTACCCGAGGGCAGCTACGCCACCGACCCCTACGACCCCACCTGCCGCATCCGCGAGTTCAAGCAGATGGTGCAGGCCCTGCATAAGGCCGGCATCCGCGTCATCCTCGACGTGGTCTACAACCATACCTTCGACCTCGACAACAGCAACTTCCAGAAGACATGGCCCAACGCCTACTACCGTTTCAACGCCGACGGTACGCCGAGCAACGGCTCCGGCTGCGGCAACGAGACGGCCTCAGACAAGCCCATCATGCGCGACTTCATGCTCGCCAGCGTGAAATACTGGATAAACGAATACCACATCGACGGCTTCCGCTTCGACCTCATGGGCGTGCACGACATCGAGACGATGAACGCCATCCGCGACGAGGTCAACCAGATCGACCCCTCCATCTATATCTATGGTGAGGGCTGGAGCGCCGGACAGTGCGCCTACCCTACGGAGCAGCTCGCCGTGAAGGCCAACACCCCGCAGCTCCACGGCATCGGCGCCTTCAGCGATGACCTGCGCGACGCCCTCCGCGGTCCGTTCAACGATGACCACAAAGGTGCCTTCCTCGCCGGACAGCCCAGTGAGGAGGAGAGCGTGAAGTTCGGTATTGTCGGCGCCATCGCCCACCCGCAGGTCGACATGACCAAGGTGAACTACAGCCGTAAGCCGTGGGCCAATGAACCGACGCAGCAGATTAGCTACGTCTCCTGCCACGACGACATGTGCCTCGTCGACCGCCTGCGCGCCTCCATCCCCGGCATCACCGACGCCGAGCTCATCCGCCTCGACCTCCTCGCCCAGACGGCTGTCTTCACCTCGCAGGGCGTACCGTTCATGCTCAGCGGCGAGGAGATGCTGCGCGATAAGCAGGGCGTGCACAACAGCTACAACTCGCCCGACTCGATCAACGCCCTCCGCTGGGAGAACCTGCGCAAATACCCGCAGGTGTTCAGCTATTACCAGCAACTCATCCAGCTCCGTCAGCATCACCCCGCCTTCCGTCTCGGTAAGGCCGACCTCGTGCGCCGCCACCTTCAGTTCCTCGACGTTGACAGTCTCGGCAAGCCCGTCGCCGACTTCCCCAGCAATGTCGTCGCCTTCCGTCTACACGACCTCACCGGCATCGACCCGTGGCAAGACATCATTGTCATCCTCAATGGCAGTCGTGAGGCCAAGTCCGTTCCCATCCCCGTCGGCAATTACACCGTCGTCGGCTGCGATGGGGTGATCAACGAGGAGAGCGATGAGGTGGTTAGTGTATCCGGCGCCAGGAATGGCGCCGCTCCTACAGCTGCTTCAAAAGCTGCTCCTACCGGCGCCAGGAATGGCGCCGCTCCTACTGGCGCTTCCACCGGCTCCGTCGTCGTTGACGCCCAGTCGGCGCTCATCCTCCGGCGTTAGCCCTCTATAGCTTCTATGGCTTCTATCCCCTCTATAGCTTCTATGGCTTCTATAGCTTCTATCCCCTCTATATCTTCTATAAAAATCTCTATAATGAAGAAAGCTCTCATGACACTCGCGCTCGGCGCCGGCTTGTTAGCCGCCTCCGCCACCTCCGCCTCCGCCGCCAACATCACCCGCATCGACCCCACCGACTGGTATGTGGGCATGAAAGACCCGAGCCTACAGCTCATGGTCTACGGCAAGAACATCAAAGACATCAAGTCGGTCACCACCGACTACCCCGGTGTCAAGGTCGACTCCATCGTACGACTCGACTCGCCCAACTACCTCCTGGTTTACCTCAATCTCGACGGCGCCAAGGCCGGACAGATGACGCTCAACTTCGACGGTAAGAAAATACGCTACACCCTCAAGAACCGCACCATGCGCGCCGAGGACCACTGTGGCTTCTCCAACGCCGACGTGCTCTACCTCCTCATGCCCGACCGCTTCGCCAACGGCAACCCGAAGAACGACGTGGTCAAGGGCATGCGTGACCAGGTCTGCGACCGCACCAAACCCAGCCTGCGCCACGGCGGCGACCTCGCCGGCATCAGTCAGCACCTCGACTACTTCACCTCGCTCGGCGTCACCGCACTGTGGTTCACGCCCATCTTGGAGAACGACTGGCCCAACGACCACGGCGTCAACAGCTCCTATCACGGCTACGCCACCACCGACTACTATAAGGTCGACCCCCGCTTCGGCACCAACGCCGAATATAAGGCGCTCATCGAAGCTTGCCACCAGCGCGGGCTGAAGGTGGTGATGGACATGATTTTCAACCACTGCAGCGACTACCACCCCTGGAACATCGACCCGCCTTCGAAGGACTGGTTCAACAATCCCAACTACGGTCTGCAGACCAGCTACAAGCTCACGCCGGTGCTCGACCCCTACGCCTCCGACATCGACAAGCGCGAGACCACCGACGGATGGTTTGTCAAGTCGATGCCCGACCTCAACCAGCGCAACCCGCACCTCATGCGTTATCTCATCCAGAACAGTGAGTGGTGGATAGAGACGGCCGACATCGACGGCATACGCATGGACACCTATCCCTACGCCGACCGCAAGGCCATGGCCGAGTGGATGCGCGTATTGGACAACGAATACCCCAACTTCAACACCGTCGGCGAGACATGGGTCACCGAACCGGCCTATACCGCCGCATGGCAGAAGGACTCGAAGCTCTCGACGATGAACAGCTACCTGAAGACCGTCATGGACTTCAGCTTCTACGACAAGCTCAACCAAGCCAAGCGCGAGGAGACCGACGACTGGTGGAACGGCTTCAACCGCATCTACAACTCGCTCTGCTACGACTACCTCTACAACGACCCGTCGCATGTACTGGCGTTCATCGAGAACCACGACACCGACCGTTTCCTCGGCAATACCAAGGACTCGACGATGCTCAAGCAGGCACTGGCCCTCTTGCTCACCATCAATCGCATCCCGCAGCTCTACTACGGTACCGAGGTGCTGCTCAACGGTACCAAGGAGGTCACCGACGGTTACGTGCGCAAAGATTTTCCCGGTGGCTTCCCCGGCGACACGCACAACTGCTTCACCGCCGACGGCCGCACCAAGGCCGAGAACGCGATGTTCACCTGGCTGAGTACGGTGCTGCACTGGCGTCAGGGCAATGAGGTCATCAGCCGCGGCGCGCAGAAGCAGTTCATTCCGTGGAAGGGCGTCTACGTCATTGCGCGCCAGTACAACGGCCGCACGGTGCTGACCATCCTCAACGGTAAGCGCAGCGCCGCCAGCCTCGTCGTCGCCCGCTACGCCGAGGTCATCGGGTCGCACACCACCGCCCGCGACATCGTCACCGGCGAGACCGTCGACCTCTCCCACGACCTCACGCTCCCGCCCCGCGCAGCCCTTATTTTGGAATTCTAAGAGCCCAAAGCCCCTCCCTAACCCTCCCCCAAGGGGAGGGGAAAAGACCTTACCGGATATTAAATTATAAGGTAAGAATATTGAAGATTGTTGGTAAGAATACTAACAAACAAAGGCCAATCAACCGCGCAGCGGATAAAGTCCGTGGAAGTATGCAACCTTGGTAGCAGTGTAGTGGCCGGCTTGGTGCCGGCCACCAACCCTTGGTATGGCATTTTTCCCACACATCAGCGCGATTAGCGTAAGCGCAGTACAGGTTCTCACGCAGATAACGCAGATTTTA
>ONAR01000016.1 GCA_900315835.1 uncultured Prevotella sp. | reverse complement strand
GCAGATGGAGACACGCCCGCAACACCGGCGGCTGGTGGCCGGCACCAGGCCGGCCACTACACTGTCACCGGTGGCGTACATCTCCACGGACTTTATCGGTTGCGCCGATTTTTCTCAATACCGATGCGCTCCCAATGCCCAAGGGTAATAGGAAAAATCTGCGAAATCAGCGTGAGCGTTTAATGCTATTGCGCTTAGGGCGGGAGCTCAGTGGTTGAGGATGGCGTCGCGGCATTCCTCCATCAGCCATTTCGGCGTGCTCGTGGCCCCACAGATGCCCACAGTCTTGGCGCCGTCAAACCAGTGATAGTCAATCTCGTCCTGGCTCTCAATATGATGGCTGTTGGGATTGATAGAGAGGCAACGGCTGAAAAGGGCGTGACCATTGCTGCTCTTGCGGCCACTGACGAAGATGATGACGTCGTGGTGAGCGGCAAACTCCGAGATATGGGGCATGCGGTTGGCTACCTGGCGGCAGATGGTGTCGTAGTTCTTAAACGTAGCCGTAGGCGCGATATGCTCCTTGATGTAGCCGATGATAGTACGGTATTCGTCGAGGTTCTTCGTCGTCTGCGAGAAGAGCGTGATGTCGCGGGTGAAGTCGACCTTTGCCTTTACGTCGTCGAGGCTCTCCACGACGATGGCCTGCCCATGCGTCTGACCGACCAGCCCCAGCACCTCAGCGTGTCCGTTCTTGCCAAAGATGACGATTTGGCCGTCGGGGCTGTCCACATACTGCCGTTTGATGCGGCGCTGCAGGGCCAGCACCACGGGGCATGTGGCATCGACAATCTCGATGTTGTTGCGCCGCGCCGTTTCATAGGTCTCTGGCGGCTCGCCGTGGGCCCGCAGCAGCACGCGGGCGTTGTGGAGCTGGGCAAACTGTTCGTGGTTGATGGTGATGAGGCCCTGCTGATGGAGTCGCTCCATCTCCATACCGTTGTGGACAATGTCGCCGAGGCAATAGAGCTTGCCGGCATGGGCCAGTTCCTCCTCAGCCTTCTTGATGGCAGTGGTGACGCCGAAGCAGAAGCCGCTGCCGTTGTCTATCTCAATTTCTACGTTCATTGGATTGCAATCAGAATTTATAAATGATGGGGATGATGACCTTAGCCTGGTCGGGATCGTTGGTAATCATCAGGATGCGGGCCCGCGAGCGCACCTTCCGCAGGTCGTTGGCGTTGGCCGTTACCTTCAGTTTGGCCGTTGCGCCAGGCTCGATGTTCTGCTTGTTGAGCGACACCTCAAGGCCGCCGGTGAGCATTTGCAGCTGTCGGATGGTAAGCGTCGACTTACCCTGATTGGTGATGGTGATCTCATCGCGCTTGCGCGACTTGTTGCCGAACTCACCCAGGTCGATGCGGCCCTTCGACAGACTCAGCTTGGGTGCGTTGGCTTTCTCAGCCGCCGTGAGGTTGTCGAGGTCGGGCAACAGGATGATGTTGACGGGTATCTCCTTGTCGGGTGCCACCTTCTCGCCGGGGAAGGAACCGAGATAAATCGACGTCTGCGTCAGACCCAGCTCACGCAGGTGGCGCGAGTCGAGCTGCAATGTGGCGACGCCGGTATGGCCCGGTGCAATGCGCGTCGGCTTCACCTCGCCGCGCAGATAGGCGGGCAGGTGCATGAGCTGCGGCTCCACCATCTGGTCGGAGTCGTTGAACAGATGAATCTTCACGATTGGCATGTCGCCGCGGTTCACGTCGTTGAACTCCACCTCATTGGTGTCGGTGCGGAGTGCGCCGATGGTGTAGGGGTACAGGCCCTTGAAGTTCTTCACCCGCTCCACGACGACGCCTTTGAGCGTGAGCACGAAGGGCTGTTCGCCGGCGTTGCTGTATACGGCCAACTGCTTTTGGAAATGGCCCATCTGCTTGGCGTCGTAGGTGGCGCTGACCTTGAACGACTGCCCCGGGGCAACGGCCTCCTTAGGGTAGTCGGCCGTGGTGCAGCCGCAGGATGAGCGTACGGTGTTGATGATGAGTGGCTGGTCGCCGCTGTTCTTCAGCATGAACTCGGCCTTCAGCGGTTGCTGGAACGCAATCTGACCGCAGTTGATTGTCGGATTGGCCGTGCTGATATTCTGGGCAAAGGTGGATGTGGCCGAAGCCCAAAGCCCGAGGAGGGCAAGCGTTATGGTTGTCTTGTTCATTGTCGATGATTATTCTACCGTGATGACCTTGGCGGCCTCGCGTGCCGTGTACTCCGGTGCATAGGTGCACTGCGCGGTGCAGATGCCGGTGGAGTAGGAGCCGGCGCGGTCGATGAAATAGGTGGTCTCCACCACGTGGCGGCCCTTTGACAGTTGGTCGAAATAATAGTTGGTGGCATTGTCCTGCGGTGCGAGGTAGTAGCCCCAATGGTAGCCGCTCAACTGACTGACGGGCTCCATGCAGGCGGCCCGCTTGTCTTGCACGGTCACGAAGTCGTAGTCGCGGTCAGCCTCAATGGTGATGCGCACCACGACCTTCTGACCCACCTTGAACGTGCTGCGGTCGGTAGCCGACTTGTCGTCAGCCAAATACATCTCGCGGCTGACCTTCAGGCCTGCGGTGGCATTGGTCACCGACGTTGCCGGCTGCTGGAACTGTCCATACACGGCGCCCCAAGAGGTGCCATCGGTGGTCTTGTCGGCTGTCAGCTGGCGGGGTGCGGCGGCTGTCGTGGTGAGCGGTTCGGCGACCTTCACAAAGCCGATGCCCGCGGTGGCCTTCGGCAGTTCGATGGCCTTGCCGTCAAGGTAAAGGGCGGTCGGTTCACCGGTAGCCAACTTGTTCAGTTCGGCCTTGCCGTCAGCGCCATAAAGGAAGGCATACACGGCATTGACGCTGTTGATGTTGGTGCTCCAAGCCGTCGTGCGCTTCTCGTGGAGCAGCCATTGCTGCAGTTGGGCGATGGTGGTGTCGTTGGGCGCTAACAGTTTGAGCGCCTCTATGGCTGCGGTCTGCGTCGGAATGCGGTAGTCGTACCACGAATAGTAGGCTTTCGGCGTATCGAAATAGCGGCCGGCCTCATCGGTATAGACGGTGTATTCGCGCAGGCTCTGCAGGTAATCGCTGGCGTGCTGCGTCTTGCCGTACTGGGCCAGAATAACGGCGCTCACGGCCTTGCCGTAGATGGTCAGTCGGGTAGGTTGCTTGTCGAGCAGATGGACCATATAGAGGATGTCGGCCGTCTTGGCGCGCTGGTTGAGGGCGCTGGCGTAGAGCCAATGGACGGCAATCTCGCTGGGAGCAAGGTACTTATTGCCTTTCTTCGCCAACTCCTTCAGTTGCTTCACCTCCTCGGCCATTTTCCGGTCGAGATAGGTGAAGCTCGAGGTGAGGCTGTTGTCGAGCTCCGACTTCTCGGTGAGTGTGGCGGTAGCGCCGAGCACCTTGAGGCGGCTCAATGTCTCGGCCACCATCATCGTCATGTAGACGCTGCCGTCCATGCCCGGCCACCATGAGAAGGAACCGTCGCTGTTTTGCAGCTTACACAGTTCGGTGGTGAAATGGTTGACGCGGTAGTCGATGGTCGACTGGTCGAGGAAGCCGGCTAACTGCCGCTTCTGATCGCTCTCGCGGTTGGCCTCAGCCACCCACGGCGTCTCGTCGAGCACCATCGTTTTCAGGTCCTCATCCTTGTCGAGGTTGCTCGTGAGCGAGGTCTCCTTGCCGGTCTCCTGTTGCCACAGACGGATGGTCTGCGCAATCTTCGGCGAGGCGGAAAGAATCATCTTGCCGATGACGTTGGCATAGATGGCCGAAGCCAGCGACATGGCGTCTTTCTGCCAAGGGTTGGCCAGTGTGGGCAGCGACTGAACGACGAGCCATGCGGGATTGTTGGTGTACTCCACGGTGAGGCGGCGGTGGCTGGCGTCAGCGGGGAAGAGGTGGCTGAGGTCGATGTTAGCCTTGCTGGCCGAATGCTGATAGAACGGGATGGTGTTGATGACCTGCTCGCGGTTGGGCAGCAACGGCAGATAGTGCTGCTCGCCATCGCTGAAGCCATCGCCGTCAGCGGTGATGCGGCAGACGAGGATGTTCTGCCCTTTGGCTTTCTCGGCCAATGCCTTCGTGTCGATGTCGAAGTTGGCTGTGGTCGTGCCCTTGGCTTCGGTGGTGAACGGCGTGGTGGCCGTGAGCAGCGTCTGTTCAGTTTCGGGGTCTAATATAATAAGGTGTGCGTTACCGCTAAGTGCCTTGTCGGTGGTGTTGAAGATGCGCGTCGACAAGGTGCCGCGGTCGCCATCCCTGAGGAAGCGGGGCATGTTGGGCTGCACCATCACCTGCTTCGAGGCCACAGCCTCGGCGTTGATGAGCCCGTAGTTCATCAGACTGTCGTGAGCCAGGCCCATGAAGCGCCAGGTGGTCACACTCTCGGGCAAGGTGAAGTGGATGTTGACATCACCGTTGTTGTCGGTGGAGAGGGTGGGGTAGAAGAAAGCCGTCTCCTGCAGGTTCTCGCGCAGCGAAGACTGCTGAGGCTCACTTGGTGATATAGCGGAAGACGACGATGAAGGCGAAGGAGATGCAGCCGGCTGTCCGATGGAGGCTTCAGCTCTTACGACTGCCATCTCGTTCAACACCATGTCGTTAGCACGCGACATCTTGGCCATCATCATCTTGCCGCCCCTGACATTCATCCCGTAGGCCATAACGACAGGCAGGACCTCCGGCCACTCCCTGTTGCTGAAGCCCGAAAGCAGCCGGTCATCAAGATGAGAGAACGTCAGCGACGGCACGTCAACCTCGTTGACAGCGCTGTAGCGGGAGTTGCTGAGACGGCTGTCATACCGTCCCGTCCATGTAGAGTAGGAGCCATAGAAGTCGAATGTATTTTCAAACGACCAGTTGAACGGCTGAATGGCGTAAAGGCTCTTGTCATACATGGTACTGAGCAGGGTAGCCTTGGCGGGCTTGCCGTTGGGCGAGGCCACATGAAGCGTCCACTGCTCGCCCTGCCCGGGCGTGAGCTTGTCGCGGAACGTCTTCCACGTCAGACGCAACCGGTTGTCGGGTACGGGACGGGAGATGAAATAATGGTGGGCGTAGAGCTTGCCGCCGACCACCCATGCGGCGTTGACGGTCAGCCCGTCACCATAGCTGCTGTCGTATTTGAAGCTGAGGGTGAAAACAGCGTTGCTGACCATCTTGCGGCCCTGCTCGATGATCTTCTTGTTGGCGATGATGTCGTAGTAGATACAGGTGGCATCGTCGGATGCGCCGAGCTGCACATAGACCGGGCGGCCGTCGGTGGGGAACTGCGTTGCAGAACAGTAGGCCCAGTCGTGCGTACGGGTGGCGGGCTGCTTGTCGTTGAGGGTAAAGACCACAACATCACGGCGGATTGTGTCGGTCTGGCAGACGGCCTCCAAATGATGCACGCCGGAAGCCAGTTTCCCGGTAATCCGCACAGCCTCACCGGCCTTGGCCTGCTGCCAGCGGCCGTCATCAAACCGATAGCTCACCGTGGCGGCAATGGACTCGCCCTGCAGGTTACGGTAGCTGAAGGTGATGGTCTGCAGGCTGTCGCGCAGGGTCTTGTCAGGCAGGTTGGTCTCAAGGAATGTCGTGCGCTCGCTCAACGGGATGGAGGTGCTGGCCTCATGGCTCTCACCGGCCACGTCGGTCACCGTTGCCTTGACATCGAAATTGAAGAGCTGACTGGTGGCATCCTGGTTTGCAGGGTAGTTCAAGGGCAGTCTCACAATGAACGCGCCCTGGCCGTCGGTGGTCAGCGTGTCCTGGTCGAGCTGCTCACTGGCGTAGCGCCTCCACCACCAGGGGCCCTGATTGCGGCTGATGGTGTAGGACACCTTCGCGTGCTGCACGGGCATGCCGCTATAGGTCTTGGCCACGCCGCGCACGCTGATGGTGTCGCCGGCCTTGTAGGCCTCCTTGTATTCGTCGAAGGTCACCTCGAAGGTGGGGCGCTTGTACTGCTCCACACGCATGCCACACCGGGCGTAATACTTTTCACCGGTGACCGTGAGATAGTAGTTGCCCGTCAAACCCGTTGCCGGGAGGGCGAAATCGGTTGCGGCCGAACCATAGGTGTCGGTGGAGACCGTCTGCTCGCCCACCACCTTGCCATTGGCATCCGTCAGACGGAACTTCATCGGCAGACTGGTCGCAGGAGCCGATTTCAGCGTTTTCTTGTCTGCCTTCCAGGCGATGACCGACGCGTGCACGGTCTGCCCCGGGCGATAGATGCCGCGGTCGGTATAAATGTTGGCACGGTAATTGGGTTCCTCATTGCCGCTCCAGTCATAATAGAATGTCAGCTGCTGCCGGGTTGAAGCCCGGTCGCCGGAGGTGTACGTCCATAAGGTGTAGTTGGCGAGGCGGTCGTAAGCGAACTGTGCCTCACCGTTGTTGTCGGTGGTGAGTGTCGTCAGGCCTGTCTTGCCGTTCTTTTTTTTCGTCAGTGACAGTCTGGCACCGGCTACCGGCGTGCCGGTCGTGGCATTGACTACGGCAAAGCGCCAGCGCGCTCCGGGCTCGGAAACCCACATCGTATAAAGATTGCTGACATACAGCATATTACGTCTTACCGCATTCATAGATCCGCTGGTTCTTGCCTCGATGAGATACACGCCGACGGGCAGACCGTTGAGTAGGATGGAGTCCTTGTGAGTCTGCCAGGCCGGATTGTCATAGCTGCGCACAACCGTCTGAAGCGCATTTCCATCAACATAGGGCTTCAACGCGGCGAAGGTCTTTTGGTAGTCAACGTCGCCGATTTCCCTGTTGCCGTCCACATTCACCTTAAAAATGCTGACGCACAGGTTGCTGACATTGCGCAGTGAGGTGAAATTCAACTTAACAGGCGTATTGGGCAATACGAGATTATCTTCCGAGGTATAAGTCATCATAGGTGCCAGCAGTCTCATTTGCGCATTTTTCAGCTCATTGATGCGCGACCAGGAGCTCCAGCGCCTGGTGGCGTCGACGGTGTATTGATAGCGTTCCTGCTCGCTGGCATAGGCATTGGCCGACATCGCGTCGTAGCGCTCTATCGCCACCTCGCCGCCCTCAGGCAGGTCACCATAGCGCGTGATGAGCGAGTCGAGCCGGCGGATGTACAATGGACGCAGGCGCCTGCTGCTGAACTGCTGCTTCGTTTGCCTCACGTCCAACAGGGCGCAGAGGCACGCCGCCGCGCGGTTGCCGTGAGCCTCATAGTAGTCGGCCAACAGTTTGAAGGCCGAGGCCTGCATGCCGATGACATGGAGCAAGTCGCCATTGAACGCCTTGCTGTAGTCACCCTTGACCACTGCCGGTTCATACTCAGCGCACTTGTGGCTGGCCAGCAAGTCGGGGTTGGCCAGCGAACGACGGTACCATGCCTTGCTCTCTGCATCGACCTTCACTTCGTTACCGTATAGAGGATTGGTGCTATAGAGGGCTCCAAGGACAGAGGCGTAGACGGCTTGCAGCACCGGATCGGCGGTCTTCTGCCGCTGTTCGAGACGTGACAGCGCCGGCGCCAGGGAGTCGGGTGAGATAGCGGCCATACACTGACCGCGCATCAACTCGGCCTTCAGCAGATGACCGTAAGCCTTGTCGCGTGTGGCTTGGTTGGCGATTTGGTCGAGTAGGTTGACTTGTGTACGTGGTAAATCTTTATTTTTCGCGTCCTCCACCTTTTTCCAAAGCTTGCTGTAGTCGTCAGCCATGGCGGAAAGAGAAAGGACCAGGGTGAGTGCAATTAGAATGACTTTCTTCATCGGTAATACTTTTGTTTGATTGCAAAGGTAATTAATATAAACGAAAATGGCGGTTTTAAACTTCTAAATAAAGTGAAAGACACCAGGAGACAGGCCGATTGTGGAGCCGGACTGGGCAAAATGACAAGACGATATGGCCGTAACGACGAACTGTGGCGACCGCTTCGTTGAACTGTGGCGACCGTCTCAGTTCAACGAAGCGGTCGCCACACTTTCTCGTTCAACCCATTTGATGGTGAGAAACGGCAAGGATGGAGGCGGCAAAAGGCCAACTTGAACCCGACAGTTTGGCCGTTCCCGCTGATGCCAACGCCAGGCGGCCGGAGAAGGTGTTCGGCAAGATATACTACAGCCTTTATTGGAACACCCGGAAAAGGATTGGGAGGAAAATTGAAGGAGGGGCTTGTCGCATAATGCTTAGAGCGGGATTCCTTTAAACCAAAGGGATTCCATAAGTCGTTATATCTATTTAGCGGACACCAATAATTCCTTTTTCCTTGTACTTTTCAATAATTATTGCGATATTTGCAAGGAAAATACACGATTGATCCTCCATTGCCCGGCCTGTGAGTCCTGCAATGAGGGAATAAACAAAGAGAAACGATGAAAGCTGCTTTACGTCATCTACTTGTCGGTCTCGCCAACCGCTACGAGACCATTGGGTTCATCCAGGGCGATCCCTCGTGGTTCATGCATCAGGTCGCCGACCCTCTTGACCAGGAAACGATGGCCTTCCTGGCCATGTGTCTCAGTTATGGTTCGCGCAAGCAGTTTATGCCGAAGATCGATCAGCTGATGCGCCTGGCCGGAGGACGTCCATACAGGTGGATTGCCGGTGGCGGATATGCAGACGGTATCGTTTCTTCAGACCAGTGCTACTACCGGCTCTACACCTATGCCGACATCCACCGGTTGCTCACGGCCTTGCACGATCTCTTCTGCGAGTATGGCAGTCTGGGCGCGTTTGCAAGTGAGGCAGTACGGCAGGATATGTCCGGTGTCTCCGATGTGGAGTCCGTGCTGGTCGCCCTGGCCACTTTCTTTCGCAGACATGGCATTAAGGGTCTGGTGCCATCTCCTTACACCTCTGCTTGCAAGCGTCCTTGTATGTTCCTGCGGTGGATGGTGCGCGACGGCTCGCCCGTGGATTTGGGGTTGTGGAGCAGTTTCATCGACAAAGCCAACCTATACGTTCCGCTTGACATCCATGTGCTCCAGACCGCTAACCAACTGGAGATTGCCCGTGTGAAGTCAGCGGGATGGAAAGCCGTCGTTGACCTCACGCGACAGCTGGGCGAGGCCTTTCCCAGCGATCCCGCTCGAGGCGACTTCGCACTCTATGGCTACGACATTGACCGGTGATGGATAGACCGTGCAGGAAACCGAGAATGTATCAAAATTGGAGAAGGGCACAGCCGACAAAGCCTGTGGCTTTATTTTTTAACAAAAAGATGTTCACGTCGAACTGCTTGCGTGCTTCCTCCATGCTCACGTCTTCCACAGCACCATAGGAACCGTAACCGGCATTGTTGACGAGCACGTCGATGCGGCCCTCGGCCTTGATGATGGCCTCCACAGCCTCGCCGACACTCTCCTGGCTGGTCACGTCGAGGCGGATGGGCTTCACGCCTAAGGCCTTGAGCGGCTACATCTTTTCTACGCGGCGGGCTGCGCCATACACTGTGTGGCCCTGCTTGGCCAGAAACTCTGCTATTTGATGCTGTTGACGACTTGCATGATGTCGTCGGCAATCTGCTGGTCTTGCAGATGGTTGTCGGTGAGCAGCTGGTCTACGTCATAGCGGTCGTAGAGCATCTTGCGCACACCGAAGTTGAGCACGCGCATGGCCGACGGGCCATAGAAGCGGGCCACCGTCTCCCCGTAGCCACCGTCGATGCTGCCGTCCTCGATAGTGGCGACGACAGTGTGGTCGGCCTTCAGCTCATCCAAGAGCTGCTCGTCGAGGCCGGAGAGATAACGCGGATTGATGAGCGTGGCGTCGATGCCTTTTTCGGCGAGCAGCTGCCTTACAGCCTCACCCTTTTGGAAGAAGTCGCCCACGGCGATGATGGCGACGCGATTGCCACGATGAGCCACCACAGCCTTGTTCAGGTCGCTGTAGTCACTGTCCAGGGTCTCTGTGGCATGTGCTACGCCGAAGGCGGGCACGCGGATGGCCACCGAGTGCTTATCCTGCCGGATGGCCCAGCTCTCCATGGCGCGCAGCTCTTCCCACGTGGTCGGAGCCAGATAGACCAGGTTGGGGATATGGCTGATCATGGGAATGTCGAAGAAGCAGATGTGCGTGAAGTCGTTCATGCCATAGACGCTGGCGCCGAGCACGTTGATGACGGCGGCGTTGCCGTTGACGGCGAGGTCCTGTGCCAACTGGTCGTAGGTGCGCTGGAGGAAGGTGGCGTAGGTGCTGAACACCGGCCGTGCGCCTCTCTTGGCCATGCCGGAGGCAAGGGCCACAGCCTCTTCCTCGGCAATTCCCACATCGACGAACTGCTTCCCGAGGGCTTCACGACGCTCTTTGGTGAAGCCAAGGGCAGCGGGTACGGCGGCGGTGATGGCCACGAGCTTCTTGTCGCGTTGCATCTCTTCGAAGAGCCAGTCACCGAGCAACATACTCATCGACTTGCCGCCCTGCGACGGGGAGAGCGGGCTGCCGTCTTCGAGATGGAAGGGCATGCTCCAGTGCCAGCGCTCTTTGTCGGCCACGGCAGGTGCGTAGCCATGCCCTTTCTCGGTGTGGATGTGTACCACCACGGGATGGTCGATGTCTTTGACCTTGCGGAAAGCTTCCACGAGACTGCCCACATCGTTGCCTCGCTCGACGTAGAGGTAGTCGAAGCCGAGGGCCCGGAAGTAGTTGCACTCTGCCTGACCGCCGCTCTCGCGCAGACGTTTGAGGTTGCGGTAGAGCCCGCCATGGTTCTCGGCTATGCTCATCTCGTTGTCGTTGACGACGATGATGATGTTGGTGCCCAGTTCGGCGGCGGTGTCGAGTCCTTCGAAAGCCTCGCCGCCCGAGAGCGAGCCGTCGCCGATGACGGCGATGACATTCTCTTTGCCGCCAAGGATGTCGCGGCCTTTCTGCAGTCCTGTAGCCAGGGCGATGGAGGTGGAGGTGTGGCCAATCTCAAAGTTGTCATACACGGGGCTCTCCAATGGAGAGGAATATCCCGAGATGCCGTCCATGCTGTCCACATTGAGGAAACCGTCCTTGCGCCCGGTGAGCATCTTGTGGGGATAGCTCTGGTGGGAGACATCGAAGACAATCTTGTCCTCGGGAGCGTCGAAGACATAATGCAGGGCCACCGTAGCCTCGGTGAACCCGAGGTTAGGTCCTACGTGACCACCGTGATGGCTCACACGGTTGAGCACGCCTTGTCTTACTTCCTCAGCCACCACGCCGAGCTGTTCTATGGTCAGAGATTTCAAGTCCTTGGGACTGTTGATGTTTTCTATATACATGTACTTCTACTGTTTGTTTTATTTTCCAGGTGCAAAGGTACAACATTCTTCTCGTTTGCGGCTTATCCATATTGTGGTGTTGCCAACCCAAATTACGGAAGTTGGCGATACTTGCAATAGTATAGAAATGAAGTACAGATGAGAAAAACCATGCCTATACCTTGGAAGTACGCTTTGAAATTACTATTTTTGCAATTAGTTATTCCAAAACAAGTAATTCAAAAACCAGTGACACAGGGTTTCGATAATGTTTGCCTATGGATTTTTTCGATTTAATCTTCAATGTAGGACCTGCCATACAGGTTATGATGAAAATGGAGTATATCCCCAAGGAGAGCGATTTCCTGGAGCTGACTCCTGAGCAATACATGCAGTATTTCAAGAGTCATGCGGACACAGGGGAGAAGTTGTTTGCCTTGTTGCCTCCTAACCACGAAGTAGTATACGACGATATTGGCGCGCATGATATTCCCATCGTCACCGGAAAAGAGAAGCAATCGATGCTGAATGCCAGCAAGGTGATTGATGATTACTGTGAAAGTGCAAAATATCCTCTTCCTGATGACGAGGCCAAGCTGCGTTTTGCCGCAGCACGGTTACCGGACGTATTCAGCAAAGGAACAAAGTTTGAAAATGCAGCTCCGATGAACATAGAGTAAGCGTATCCCGATTTGAAAGAGCAGCGAAAGTAATGATGAAATCAAGAAATACGATATCCCTTTTCCAGCGTCCGCTGTTCGTGGCGCTGTTTGCCCTTACGTCAGCTATTGCCTGGGGCTTTGCCTATCCGCTGATCAAGTTGGGCTATGCCGAGTTTCAGATAACGCCGAAGATGACGGGCAGCAAGATGCTCTTCGCCGGTATCAGGTTTACTATTGCCGGACTGCTGGTACTGGCCATGGCACGCACCACCCACAAGGACTTTCACATCAGGCAACGCGCCGACTGGTGGTTCATCCTCTTGTTCTGTCTTGTCAACACCACGCTCCATTACACCTTTTTCTATATAGGCCTGTCCCATAGCGAGGGCTCACGGGCAGCCATCCTCAACTCGCTCAGCGTCTTTTCGGTGGTCATTCTGGCCTGCATCTTTTTCAAGAGCGACCGCATGACGCTGCGCAAGGTGGTGGGCTGCGTCATTGGCTTTACCGGCATTCTGTCGCTGAACTTAGGTGGCGCCGACAGCGGCCGCTTCACGTGGCTCGGTGATGGCATGATCATTCTCAACGCGCTCTGTGGCGCTACGGCATCGCTGCTGACGCGTGGTCTTGGCAAACGGCTGAATGTCTTTGTCGGTACGGGCTACAGTCTCGCCCTCGGCGGCATCATCCTTGTCGTCTGCGGCCTCCTCTTTGGGGGCGCGCTGCCGAAGGTCACGGCCTTAGGCCTGCTGTGGCTGTTTCTGCTCATCTGCATCAGCACGGTGGGCTTCACGCTCTATAACAAACTACTCACCTGCAATCCGATTGGCAAGGTGGCCATCTACAACTCGCTGATTCCCGTTGTCGGGGCCGTCAGCTCCTGTCTCTGCCTGCACGAGGCGTTCTATTGGAAATATGTCCTTGCCGGCGCACTGGCCACGGCGGGCATCTATATCATCAACAAGGGAAATAGCACCCGCCAAGATGGTGGGGCAATATCCCGAAAAAATATTTCAGGAAAAGAGAGTAGGGCTTCGGGGACGTAAACCGGGTAGATGGCCCTGATGAACGACCTGCACCATATCCAGACCTTCGAGGCCGAGCGTCAGACTGCTGGTATTGCTCCACGAACTGCTTCTGGCTCGTATGGTTGCTGTAGGCCAACGAGCCGCCCAGTGCGATAAGGATGACTGCCACCACCGTCAGCGGCAGGATGATGGCGCGAGCCGATTCCGACGTGTCCCAGCGTCAAGCTACGAGGACCTGTACGAGGCATAATACACCTCCAACAATCATGGTAAATTCCTCCATGATTTCGCCCGATACCCATTTGTTTGTGTAGTCAATCAGTTCCATAATCTCTTAGTAGTTTACAACTTCTCTACCAATGCCTGAATCTTGCTCAGTGTGGCTTCGGTCTTCTGCTCGTCAATCCTAGTGCTGACATAGTCCATGTTCTCCACGCCCAGTAGTTGCAGATGTCACGGAACTCAGCGGTGGCACCATCATAAACGTTTGGCGAATTGGATAACATCAGCAAAGCTATCTTCTTCACCTTTGCTGGTGCATTCCACAGTACATGCGCTGAATGGGAATGTAATCTATAAAATGTGTTGAACAGTGTCCATAATATGATGTTTTTCAATAGCTTTGAGCTATATATGAGCAGTACTTACTAAGCAGATTTGACAAAGGAAGGTCTCCTTTCTGGTATCGCTCAGCATCAAGTTTCAACAATCTCTCACTCACTGGTTCCTTTCCCTTAAACATCGCTTTAAGATACGGAATGCCATTCTCATCCGTGATGCTTACGTCAGTGAAGAATTGTGTCAAATCCTCTGCATCATAGACGATGGAATAACTTGGTCGCTTTGCTCCTGGTATATCTTCTATAAGGATATTTTTCGCAACCAAGTCCTGTATGTCACGTATTGCGGTATCCTTTGAGCATTTCGCCAGAGTAGCCCATGTCTTGGATGTTATCTTTGCCTCGTAACCGTCAAGAAACAGATTGAGCACCTGAGTTTGCCTTTCTGTCATTGGAACAGCGGAACACTTTCTCCTGAAGGAGCGATACCCGTGAATCGTCCCAACGGAAGTCTGTCCAATTTTCTCTTTCGTGTATATACATAACGTATTCGTTCTTCGTACGACAAAGTTTCGTTTCTAATGCCGCTAATTCTGCGACAAAAATAATAATTATTTGTCGAATCTCGAAAAACAATCGCAAAATAACGCATATTTTGCAACGATTTCCTCCTCAAAATACATCAAATAAGCAAATAGCTGGCATTTTTCTGAATAGACATCTGTTATTTCAGTATTTTCTGATACAACTGTGTTTGCTTCTTGTCGAGGGTTGTTATCCTTATCTGAACCTTGACAGGACGTTCCATCTCGTCAGATAAAGATGCAAGGAGTTTCGATATTACTTGTTCTATATTGGTAAATCCCGAATCTTCTATTACAGATTATTGTTATAATCCCGAATATTTGTTGGTCGAATGATTGTAATTTAAAAGATAAAGTTGTAACTTTGCAGTAAAATTCAACTTTACTATGGCAAGACAAACTATTGATGCATTAGACCGAAAGATCTTAAAGCTTATTCAAGACGATGCACGTATTCCCTTCCTGGAAGTGGCACGTGCCTGCAATGTGAGTGGCGCTGCCATCCACCAGCGTATTCAGAAGCTCACGCAGATGGGCATCCTCAAGGGTTCGGAGTTTATCATCGACCCCGAGAAGATTGGCTATGAGACCTGTGCCTACGTGGGCCTTTACCTGAAGGATCCGGAGAAGTTTGACGACGTGGTTGAGAAGCTCCGTCAAATCCCCGAGGTGACCGAATGCCATTATACGACAGGCGGTTACGACATGTTCATCAAGATTTATGCACGCAACAACCATCACCTGCTCAACATCATCCACGACAAGCTGCAGCCGCTGGGCCTTTCGCGCAGTGAGACGATTGTCAGCTTCAATGCCGTCATCGACAGGCAGTTGCCCATTGATGAGGTGACGAGCGATGTAAACAATGATGAACCGTCGGAAGAAGCTTAAGGGCGGTCAAATGCGAACCAATTCTACGAAGGAGAAA
Source organism: uncultured Prevotella sp. (assembly GCA_900315835.1). GTDB lineage: Bacteria > Bacteroidota > Bacteroidia > Bacteroidales > Bacteroidaceae > Prevotella. The sequence continues at coordinate 78,825 of ONAR01000016.1, read as the reverse complement.
CCATGGTGTTTCTCCTTTTTTGTTTCCCGCCATTGAAGACGGTCAATCGGCGGGAAGAAGGCATCGCCCTCAGGTGACTGCTCCACAAGCGTCAGCACAAGGCGGTCGGCCAGGGGAAGAGCCGTTTGGTAGACCGTCTCACCGCCGATGACGAAGACTTCCTCATCTTTTGGGCAATGAGCCAGCGCCGCATCCAACGACGGATAGACCTCGGCCCCCTCCAGACGCAATGCCTGATGACTCAGCACCATATTCCTACGGCCGGGCAGCGCACCGTGGGGCAACGACTCAAACGTCTTGCGCCCCATGATGATGGTATGGCCCATCGTGAGCGACTTGAAATGCGCCATGTCGGCGGGCAACTGCCAAGGCAGACGGCCTTGACAGCCAATGACACGGTTGAGCGCTACTGCGGCGATGAGGGATAACATAGTTTGTTAGTTCTTGAGTCTTTGAGTTGATGAGTTTGTGAGTTTTTTATCAAGAACTCATACATAACTGCTTTTTATTCTCCATTCCTGCGGATAGAGATTGTTGGCGCGGTTGCCGATATTCTTCACAAAGCCAAGGGGATGACCTTTATAGGTCACCAAGGTAAAGCCCTTAGGCTGACCGGCATCGAGCTGGATGGCCTCGCGCCTCAGATAGATGATGGCCTCGGATTGCGGTAATTCGGCCATGGGGAAGGCACCCTCCTTCAGTCGGATGCTCAAGGCCAGCGATGGACTGGGAATGAGGTCCTTGCCTTTCGTCGTACCCAATTCCACCCCCGCATGAATGACGTGCAACTTCGCCTTCATGGTGTCGTAGAGCGGTTGCCAGCGCTTCGGGACAGCGACGTAGCGGTCCTTATTGGCTATTATCTCGAAGTCGCCATCGAGCCATCCGTCGTATGACGGTCCTTTCGCGGCTGGCTGGGCTTGCGGCTTATTCCGCTTCCGTTGTTTGCCATTGCTGTTGCCATTGCCCTTGTCTGACTGCCAGTTGACAGCCTCGCTGTGGCCATGCTTGCGCAAGACGGCCATGAACAGCCCCTCCCCCGGCGTGATTCCGGGAATGAAACGGTAGACAGGAAGGTGGCCGGTGAGGGCGCCGGTGATGTGCCATTCGGCGTCGGTCTTGAGCGGAATGACGTCGGCGCCAAGCGTTTCCGCAATCCATGCCACATTCTCCTCATCCTCATGGGCGTTGAGCGTACAGGTGGAGTAGATGAGCCATCCGCCGGGGCGGAGGCTGGGCCAGATGTCTTCGACGATGGAGCGCTGCAGCCGCCAGCAGTGGTCGACATTCTCCGGACTCCATTCACTGATGGCGTTGGCATCCTTGCGAAACATGCCCTCGCCTGAGCAAGGCACGTCGGCGAGGATGGCATCAAACTGCATGCCGGCCTTCTGAAAGTCCTTCGGATAGTTGTTGGTGACCACCATGTCGGGGTGACCAAACTTCTGCACATTCTCCGAGAGAATGCTGGCGCGCAGTTTGACGGGCTCGTTGCTGACGAGCAGTGAGCCTTCAGGCAACACCGAGCGGAGCGCAGTCGACTTGCCACCAGGCGCCGCACAGAGGTCGAGCATCAGTACGGGCTCGTCGATGAGTTGGCGCACCGCCTCGCAGACAAACATCGACGAGGACTCCTGCACGTAGTACAGACCGGCATGCAGCAGGGGGTCGGACGTAAAAGTGGGTCTTGTGGGCAGGTAATGCCCTAACCGGCACCAAGGCACCGGTGTGGTATTGCCGTCGGGGACGACCTCATTGACCGCGCCATCAATGGCATCCTTCACTTTAAAAGGATTGAGGCGGATGCTCGTGGATGGCGGCAGGGCCAATCCATCGAGGTAACGCTGATAGCGCGCGTCGCCCATCAGTTGGCGGGTATCATCTTCAAACGCTTTCGGAAGCAGCATGGTTGGTTTCGTTGGTTTGGGCTAATCGCCGGTTGGCCTCTCTCTGCTTCATCCTCACAAAAGCCCGTTTGTGGGAGAGCATAATCTGATAACGATAGACGATGCAAGCCGTGAAGAAATAGATGAGTGACTGCAACCAAAGTGCCTGATACTCAACTTGAATATCTTGCAGCGTACCGCCCATCGACGAGATGCGCAGGAATCCTCTGATGCCGAAGGTGGAGGGGAAGAACCACGAGAAGGTGTTCCAGAACCACGGCATGTTGGACTGCGGCCAACTGATGCCCGACATGAAGAGCAAAGGCACTGAGGTGAAGATGACGAGCAGCATCACATTCTCCCTATAGCGCACGAGGCACGACATGGTCAGACCAAAGAAGATGCACGACAACAGGAACGGTACCATGAGGCCGATGAGTGCGGTGGCTGTGGCCAGCGTGGTGTAATGGAACAGTCGTGGCACCACGAGCGTGATGTAAGTCGCCAAGATGCTGTAGAGAATGAAATAGGCTGCGGTCTTACCGAAGACGATGCGGAAGATGCCGTTGTAGTGCTTTGACACCGGCACGAGCATCTGGAAACGGTTCTTCTCGCGCGCCGTACCTGCGGCGAGTCCGATGCCAAGGAGCAGCGTCTGTTGGATGATGAGGATGAGCACACCGGGCAGCAGCGCATTGCCGTAGCCCTCAGTGGTGTTGAAGATGGGCACTTCGTCGAAGTCGAGCGGCTTGGTGGTAATCTCCTCGTCGCGCTTGGTGAAGTCGTTGCTTTGGCTGATTTGTATCTCTGAATTGATGTTCGACGCCACAGCCTGCGCCGTCTGGTAGATGGCTTTATACGTGAGCATGAGACTCATGTCGCAGTAGACGCTCACCGTGGCCTGCTCACCCCGATGAACGCGCTTCTCGAAATCGCTGGGGAAATAGAGGGTGCCGTGCACCTGTTGCTTGCCCGTCAACTCCTTCGCCTCGTCGAGAGAGTTGCAGTAGTAGGCCGCCTTGGTGCCCGGACCGGCGTCGAACATGCGGATGAACTGGCGCGAGAGCTGGGAGTGGGACTTATCGACGATAGCCACAGGCACGTTGCGCACCACCTCGTTGTTGTAGATCCACGAGTAGAGCAACGGGTAGAACAGCGGCACGAGAATGCAGAAGATAAGCACGCCCTCGTCGCGAAACTCATTGCGCGTCTCCTCCACCATGATGTAACACATGTCGTAGACGCCTTGCTTGATTCTATAGAACAGACTGTCCTTCTTCATGGCTTAGGGGATATATTCGTATTTGATCATGGCCGTCTTGATGTGGCGGATGGTGAACGCAGGCAGGAACAGGAAGACCGTGAGCGCAAGGATGTTGAACCATGCGTAGCTCAGCGGGTAGCCGTTGAAGATGCACATCTGATAAATCATGTAGAAATGGCGCAGCGGAAAGAGTTGCCCCATCGATTGAATCATCGGATCCATGGCATTGAGCGGAAAGGTGGCGCCGCAGACGGAGAAACTCACGACCGACCACAACGAGCAGATTGACATCGACATACGCAGCGACGGCATCAGGCCGAAGATGAAGATGCCGAAACACTGGCAAGCCAACACCGACAAGATGCCTGCCACCAGAATGGGCACAATGCCGCCCGGATGGGGGAAGTCGAGGCCATAGAAGATGTAGAACTCGTAGCAAAGCAGTACGCAGCAGGCGATGAGCGTCTGCGGCAAAACCTTGCCCATGATGGCGATATGGATATTGTCGCCCGCCGAGCGTATCCACTGGCGCGAGCGGTGAAACTTCAGCTCTGTGCCGATGGAGTAGGGAACGAGCAGGAAGATAAACACCATCAACACGCCCGGCGCCATGACCGTACTGAGGTAGATGTTGTAATTGGCCCAGGGATTGCCCACCATGTGAAGGTCGACATTAATGGGCTGGAGGAAGGTCTTGATTTCATCCGACGTCTTTCCGAGTGCGGCGAGCTTCGTGGCGCCGACGTTGGCCGAACCTAATGAGGCGATGGTCTTCAGGTCACGAAACAGCAATGATCCGGCCACCATCGTCACGCTGCTATAATAGAATGATATCTTCGGTTGACGCGACGACAGCAGGTCATCGGTCGTACCCTTCGGAATCAACAGGAATGCATAGATTTCGTTGCGCTGGATGGCTTGGCGCGCATCGTTCATGTTGGCATAATGAGCCACGACATGACTGGTCTGGAAGGCGTCGAGCTTCCTGATCATTGCCCGTGTGGTGGGCGTATTGTCCTGGTCGACCACACCGACGGGCATGTCGGTCGGTTCGCCTTCCTTCATCAGCGTGGTGAAGAACACCGCCACCAACAACGGGAAGACGAAGGCGCAGAACCCGTATATCGGGTTACGCCACATGATGTACAGTTCGCGTACAAAGATGTGATAGACGCGCTTTATGGCCAAACCAATCTCCATGCGAGGCAATTAGTCTTTTAACTGCTTCCTTTTGACAATCAGCGACATGCCCGGACGCAGGCCGTCAAACTTATTGATGGGGTGAGCCTTGACTTCGAAGGTCTTCAGATCATACTGCCCGTTGCTCTTCGTGGCTTTCCAAACGGCGTACGAGCCCTCGTCCTTGATCTCGTAAACCTTCATCTTCAGTGTCTTGTTGAAGGCCGGGGAGAAAGCGGTGAACTCATCTCCAATCTTCAGACCATTGAGCTGGTCCTCCCTCACATTGAAGGTGCCCCACATATCGCTCATGATGTTGATGCTCATAATCGGCGAGCCCATTCCCACGAGCTCACCCACCTTGGGGTAGACATCGCTCACTTCGCCTTCGACGGTAGAGACCTGCACGGTCTCCTTCAGCACCGATTTCACCACATCGACGGCACTCTTGGCGGCCTTCACATTCTCACGGGCAGCCACTTTCTGCTGCTCACGGGCGCCGTTCAACGCCATCTCATACTGGCTCTTCATCGAGTTTTCGTGTGCCAATGCCACCTTCCACGCAGCCGAAGCCTCATCGCGCTTCTGTGCGCTGATGACGCCCTCGTCGTAGAGGTTCTGCATTCTCGTGTAGGTTTTCTTAGCCACATCCGATGCGGCTTTGGCCTGCTCGTAGAGTTGCTGTGCACTGTGGATAGCTTCTTGGCGCGTGCCGGCGTCGGTGAGGTCGCTCATGGCCTGGGTAGCGCTCTGCGTGGCCTTGGCCACCTGCTCCTGCGCGCTCATCTCGGGAATCTCCAAGATGGCCAGCGTGTCGCCCACGTGGACGTAGTCGCCTTCCTTCGCCCTGAGTTCAACGACGCGGGCGGGAAGCTTACAACTGACGCGGTATTCCGACACTTCAACCTCGCCCTGGATAATCTCGTCGGTCTTTCCCAACGTGAAGAAGCCTATCATTGCCACGATGAACACGGCAATGGAGAAACCCAATACGGCGAGTAGGATGTTCTGATGCTGTGATTTCTTACTCATTACAGTATGCTTTTGCTGTAAGCCAAAGGCCGCCAGCTGTTTTGTCATTCATTAATAGAGAATACCTAAAGATGTCATCAATAGAGGATACCCAACGACTTCTTCAGGTTGACCTGAGCCATCTTCACCTCCACCTGGGCGTCAATCTTCTGGCTCTGCGCCTGCTGCCAGGCTGTCTGCGCCTCCATCACGTCGGTCGTCTCCATGACGCCCTCCTTGAAGCCCACTTGTGCGCAGCGCAGGTTCTCGTCGGCGCTCTCAATGTTCTTCTCGGCCATAGCCAGGCGCTTGCGTGCCTCATTGAGCTTAAAGCGGCTCTGCGTAATCTGCAGGTTGATCTTCTCCTGGGCGTCGGCCAGCTCCATGCGGGCCATACCCGTAGCAGCCTTCGAGGCGCGGATCTTATACTTACTGTCGAACCAAGTCCACACGGGCATCTGCAAGGTCACGCCGACATTCCATACGCCGCCGAACTTCTTCTGGAAGCCGTTGAACACGTTGGGGTTGCTGATGGCATAGCCGCCGGTGAGGGCCAGATGCGGCAGGTAAGCGGCACGCACGAGCTTGGTGTTCTGCTCGCTGATGTCAACAGCGTTTTGCAAGAGTCGCACCTCGGGGCGCGAGCTCAGGTCCTCGCTGGGCTGGAAGTTTTCGTTGGCGGAGGCCGATGTATCGAGCTCATCGCTGTTCTCGTCGGCCAGCGTGATGTTGGAACTCATCGGCAGACCGCAGAGCTGACAGAGCAGCATCTTCGACAGCACCAGTCCGTCGTCGACTTGCGTAATCTGCATGTCGGCCTCATTGACACGAACGGCCACCTTCAAGCCGTCGGAGCGCGTAGCCACGCCCTGCTTGATCATCTTCGCCACATCGTCGTCGAGTTTCTTCACGAGGTCGCGGTAGCTGTAGGCCAGCTTCTGCTTCTGCCGAAGCGACACCACCGTCCAGTAGGCTTGGTCGATGTTGTAGAGCGTTCCCTGGTTCTTCAGGTTGAGGTTGTTGTCGGCCATCGTCTCCGAGATGTCCGCAATCTTGTTGGCTGCCACGATGGCGCCACCCATATAGATGGGTTGCCGCAACATCACCGTTCCGGCGAAGAGGTTATGCGTATCGGTGTGGAGCGCATCGACGACTTGCTTTCCGATGTTGTTGCCCAATGTGGCGAACGACTGTGAGAGTGGACCGTTACTGAACTGCTGCAGCAGGCCGCTCATCTGCTGCGCCTGTTCGGCGGTGAGCTGCCCCTGCTGCACCATGCCGGTGATCATATCCGTGAGACCCGAAGTCATGCTTTGACCGATAGCCGACGTACTGGTGGTGCCGAGGTTGCTGAGCGTGTTTTTCTGCGTTTTACTGAGCAGATTAATCTCGCGGCTGGTGTATTGGTAGCCGCCGAGCACGTCAACCTTCGGCAGATACTGCGTTCTGGCCGATTTACGGTTATAGTAAGCCAGGTCCTTGCTCAGTCGCGCCACATTCACTTGTTTGTTGTTGCGCAACGCCAGGGCCCTGCAACTGTCTAACGTCAGCACCTGCTGGGCTCCCACAGTGAGTGCGGAAGTCAGTAACAGGCTGATGCAAAGCATGATTTTCTTCATAGTTTTATGATTTACTCAAAGCTGAAATTTCGGCTGCCTATCATGTTCCCGTCAACGAAGATGCTGACGTTGAACGTGCCGCCCTGCAGCGTCTGGTCGATGTTGCAGTACAGGCTGACGGGGGTCTCCTTACCAGCGTATTCCACAGCTTTCTTCATTGAGCAGGGCAGCGAGCGGTTTTCATAACTGAAGCTGCCGGCGTTGCCTAACAGAGCGCCGGTGGGTGTGGTGACGCGCACATAGACGGTCTTCATGCCGCTCTGTGCCGTTACGTTGCGGGCGATGGTGAAGCTCACCTGGAACGACTTGGCCTTCTTCAGTTTCTTCGTCGTCTTACCTTTCTTGTCCAACGGCGACATGCTGATGCCCGTAGCGTCGAGCTGAGCGGCGATGGCGACCTTCTCGGAGAGGCTGGCTTTCTCGGTGTTGAGACCTTCAATCTGGCGGTTGGCCTCGGCATACTGCCCCTTGATGCGGGTGTTCTCTGCCGTGAGGTTCTGATTGAGGCGGTTGAGCGAGTCAATCTCGAGCACATAGCTGCGCAGCACCGCTCTGACGGTAGCCAGTTCCTTCTTCAGTCGGGCAATCTCGCGGGCGTCGGAGCTCTTGGTCTGACGCAGTTCGTTCAGCAGTCGTTGGGTCTTCTCCTGCTCGGCCGTCAGTTGGGCGACGATGGAGTCGTTGTTGATCTGCGTCTTCATCTCGCTGTACTGATTGGCGAATTGCTGGTATTCGTTCTCCATCTCCTTCTTGTCGAGCGCGGCCAGTTGCTCCATTTCCGCATTTTCCTTCTGCTGTTTGTGCAGATTGACATAAAGCACGGCAACGCCCGCAATCAGCAGGGCTATGACGATGATAAGGGGGATAATTATCTTTTTATTCATCAATGATATTCGTTTCTATTATCGCTTATGATTATGGTTGCAAAGTTAGATGTTTTTACCTTAACAGGCAAATGAATTATTAGTCAATATTTCGCCAAATTAGTCTTCTATAATACCTGCTTCCTTCCAGGCCTTTACGGTCGACTCCACATCGGCTAAAGCCTGACTGTAGGGCAGGGGCGTATTGGCATCAATTTCATAGTTGTCGACCAGCCGTTTGGCCAATTCTTCCGCTGTGAACTCTTCCTCGCCAATGCTCTCCCAAAGGAATTTGGCGGTATCGTTCATAGAGACGATGTTGCTGAAGTCGATGTTCTCTTTGCCTTCGGCGATAAGCACGTTGACGCCGCAAACATTGTTCAGTCTGAATCCAGGTTTCTTCTTCATATATTAATAATGTGTTGTTTGTTAAATCGTTCCGAATATTGGTATCCAAATGCGGCGGTAGAATGCGAGCAGCCAGCGCCTGACGGGCCGCAGCCGCATCCACCACCACGAATAAGTTTTCCATTTGCGACCGTCGATGGGGTCGAGCTTTGTGCGCCCTTTGCGGTAGAAGCCGACGACTGACGCCCTGATGTCGGCGAGGCGGCAGTGTTCAGGCGCGAGGTTGCCATCACCGAGGAGCGTCACCCGGTCGCCGTCGATGCGGACAAGCCGGTGAAGCACATAATGCCCCGGACTGATCTCGGCCAATACCGGCTCGCCAACCTTAGGCTGGTGCGCCTTGGTCAACAGCGCTTTATCGCGCCCGTCTTCAAGAAACGGTCGCATGGAGAAACCCTTCAGCGGAAGGGTTATCGTACGCCCTTCGTCGAGGAACTTGATGATCTCGGGGAAGAGCACTGCGTTGGCTATGGTGATAGCGTCTTTCACGCTTTTCTGATGGTTTGATTGCAGATGACAGCCGACTCGCGGTCGGGCAGACAGTGCAGGGTGTAGCAGTCGGTGGAGCCGATGACTTGGATGACAGTATCGCACTGGTGCTGATAGAGCATCTTATTCCATTTCATGGAGGAAATGGCGGGCAGCAACACCGTGAAGGCTGTGAGCGGGTCGAGCTTCTCTACGCTGTTGGTTTTGGCACGATCGATGAGCGTCAACGCACCTAAAGGCGCCTGCACATTGCGGTAGCAGGGCGTCTTGCCGCTCCAGGGACTGCCATAGATGACCGGCTTGCCGTCTATCATTCTGACCACCGGGTTGTCGTCGTTCATCATGTCGCAGTCGGGCAGGTAACGCAGCCAGTTGGCCACCTGCGTCGATTTTCCTGTTCCGCTTTTTGCCGTGAAGGCGTAGCCCCAGCCGTTTTGCCTCACCAGCGACGCATGCAGCAGCAGCGTACCGGCCAAGGCGCCGGCTTGGGCAAAAGCGAGCATCATGGCGCTGTTGAGCCCGAAGCTGCGCATGTTGTAGCTGCCGTTGAGTGCGCAGTGGTATTGACGGAAGCCAACTTCGGCGATGAGCAGGGCGCAGGGCGCATCGTTGATGTCGCGGATGATGAACTGACTCCCACCGTCGGCACAGTCGTCGACCTTGATGACGCCATTGCCCGTATCGAAGTCGTGCACATGTTCGCGCTGACTCTTGGGCACTGGCTGGAGGCTGTCGTCGAGGGTAATGGAGAACAAGCGCTCGCCGTCGTCGGTCGGCTCACACACAAACGGCCGGAACGACGGCAGCAGACTGAGGCTGTCGACGGCGCCCGGCGTAGATACGGTGACGTAGTGATCGGCTATGCGAAACGTGCGGTCCATGAGCTATTCCTCGTTTTTGATGGCCTCGTAGGTGAAGTCGGGGGCCTTGATGTCCTTGACAATGAACTTACCGTTGCTGTATTTCTTCCGCATCTTGGCGAGTTGCTTTTCCACCTTCTTGCGGTCGGTGGCAAACACGGTGATGCATGTCGGCGTCTTAAATCCCTGTCCCTGAAGGTATTCTTTCAGTTGGTACGAGTAATTGTCGCGGCTATAGAGGAACTTCGTCTTCGTATCGAGATAAGCCGAGTCCACCTCCTGAATGTCAGTGAAACATACGGTGGAGTCGTTGAACGAAGCGGCAAAGCCATACATATACACCTTGGTGGGCTTCGTAGCCGACCACGCACCCACGACGGCAAACGTGAGGAGGAAAGAGAGGATTGCTTTTTTCATACTCGAGTAATTATGATATGCAAAGTTACTAAAATTTACCGATTATCAACGAAATGAGGCTGAAATCTTTCTTAAAGGATTTCAGCCTCTGGCGATATAGGTATATACCTGATAAAGTTTGCTAATGGATGCTAAGCCTTAGTCCATCTTGTCGTCAAGCATCTCGAAGCCGCAGTAGGGCACGAGCACCTTCGGTACACGGATGCCTTCAGGCGTCTGGTTGTTCTCGAGGATGGTGGCTACGATGCGCGGCAGGGCGAGGGCCGAGCCGTTGAGGGTGTGGCAGAGCTCAATCTTCTTGTTGTCGGTGCGACGGAAGCGGCAGTGCAGACGGTTGGCCTGATAGCTCTCGAAGTTGGACACGGAGCTCACCTCGAGCCAGCGCTTCTGAGCGGCCGACCACGTCTCGAAGTCGACGCAGATGGATGAAGTGAAGCTCATGTCGCCGCCGCAGAGCAGCAGGAGGTGATAGGGGAGCTCCAGCTTCTTAAGCAGACCCTCGACATGGTCGAGCATCTCATGCCAGGAAGCGTAAGAATGCTCAGGCGTATCGATGCGCACAATCTCGACCTTGTCGAACTGGTGCAGGCGGTTGAGTCCGCGCACGTCCTTACCGTAGCTGCCGGCCTCACGACGGAAACAGGCGGAGTAGGCGCAACGCTTGATAGGCAGGTCCTTCTCGTCGAGAATCTCGTCGCGGAAGATGTTGGTCACAGGTACCTCAGCCGTCGGAATGAGGTAGAGGTCGTCGAGGTTGGCATGATACATCTGGCCCTCCTTGTCGGGCAGCTGACCCGTGCCGTAGCCAGAGGCGGCATTGACGACATAAGGCGGCTGAATCTCAACATAACCGGCCTTGCGGGCCTCATCGAGGAAGAAGGCCTCAAGGGCACGCTGGAAGCGGGCCATCTTACCGATGTAGACGGGGAAGCCGGCACCGGTAATCTTCACACCGAGGTCGAAGTCGACGAGGTTGAACTTCTTCAGCAGATCCCAGTGGCAGAGTGCGTCCTCAGGAAGGTTGGGCATGACGCCGCCTTCCTTGATGACGACATTGCTGGAGGCATCCTTGCCCTCGGGCACCTTGTCGTTGGGGATATTGGGGATTTCGAGCAGCTCGTGGACCATGTCGTCCTGAGCCTTGTTATAAACTTCCTGCAAGGCTTTGTCGTCGGCTTTCAGTTCGGCCACCTTCGACTTCACCTGTTCTGCTTCCTCCTTCTTGCCTTCTTTCATCAGACCGCCAATCTGCTTTGACAGTTGGTTCTGCTGCTGCTTATTGTTGTCGAGCTTCTGTTGAGCCTCCCGACGTAAACGGTCATATTCAAGAACTTTCTCTACGGCCTCGCGTGCATTTGGGAAATGCTTTTTCTCCAGGCCTTTGATCACACGCTCAGTATCCTCACTGAGCACTTTGAGTGTAAGCATAACGCTGTTTGTTTAAAATGGTTTATCTTTGGTGCAAAGTTACAAAGAATATTTCGGTTGACAAATATTTAGGTTAAAGTTTCTTGCCCTTGTCGCCCGGTGACTTTTGCTGTCATAGTAGTGTTTTTTTTTGTCTTGCGCCGACGCATGGAGGTTGAAGCCCATGACAATGGCCAGCGTGATGATTGTTTTGTTCATTATTGCTTATGATGATGAGAAACTTCGAAGGCACTATTGTTCGCAGTAACTTGGAAGGCGCTATCGTCCACCGCCGCCTCCGCCGCCGCTGAAAACGCCGCCTCCGCCGCTTGAACTCGAGTCTGAGTTCGTGCTGAAGGCAGAGACGAAACAGTACATGAAATCGTCGCTGACTCTATATAATCTGTCAAAATCTTGGGCAAAAACAGACGTCTTCAGCTGCTCCGGGCTGATGGTTTTGATCATCTTGCTCAGTTTCTCAGTCAATCCGAAGAGTTGGGCATAGACCATCATTTCGTCTCCCATATTATTGTCGTTGAAGGGCATGCCGTCAATCTTGCATAGGTCAATGAGATAATTTCTTAGCCCCAGCAGGTGACGTTCGTCCTCCTGACTCAGGGTCTCTTCGTAGTTATCGAGGTCCAGCGCATTCTTGAAGTCGTTCACTTCCTCTTCATGGTCCTCGGTCCAACGCTCAAATTTATCTGGTGTTAAGACCCTGTTGAACCCTGATGCGCACTCCATGAGGTAGAGCAGATAAGTGCAGAGGTAATCGTCGGAACCTTTCTCCCCGGCGTCTTTATTCACGCTTTCGGGCACAATCTGCAAGGCCAGCTCCTTTTCCCCTTTCTTGCCGGGCTTATCTTGGTCTACGATGGTCAGCTTCTTCTGACTGATGAGTCTGAAAATCATGGCGCCTATAAGGTTCTCACTCTCAAACCAGTTATACTCATCCAATGTCTTTACGGCTTTCATCAGACTCCACGACGGCGAAACATCCTTGAAATAAGGCAGTTGCCTTGCTTCCTTCCTTTTACGGTGCAACTTCACTAACTCAATGATTATGAATGGTATGACGACAACAATGGTGCCGCCAAGAAGAATCCAAACGAAGAGCGGCGTTGGCTCACCCTCGGAGCCGCCACCGAAGTCGGTGCCCTTCATCGCTTTCTTTTTCAATTTGGCGATGGAGCCGTCGCCCTCGAGGGTAGGGTGGAACAGGCCTTTGTTGAACGACATCAGCAGTCCTATCTTGTCTATCTGACTGGATGAACTGGCGAAGGCAATGCCATTAGCCACCTTGACCGGTGCATTGAATCCGAACCCCATAACCTGACAGTTGGCTTTCGAAAGCGGCGTCGGGGCCTTGATACTGAGGCGGAAAGCCTTGATGGGGTCATTGTCATTGAGGTCGGCAAACCAGTAGCCGAATCCGTCTTTGTCAGAATAAGAGAGCACCAACCCCTTGATGTCGTAGTCCACCGAATAGACGTGGCGGTCCAGCGTCGGCACTCCCCAGCAAATCTCATAGCCGCCTTCTTCTTCGCGCAGCCCGCATTTGCCCATCTTGTCTTCCTTCTCGGCGTCAACATCCCATTCGTCTTCCAAGGTCGTCAGCCTCTTGCCGTTATCAGTGACCTGAAGGTTGCATATCTCCCGGTCACCCATATTGTAGTGGGCTACATACCACTCGGTCTTGACGTCGTCGCCCATAACGATATCCCAGATTTCGTGGATGTGAGCGTCGCCGTTTTGCTTAAGCGTAACGGCGATATCCAGCTTATGGACAACACTTTGCGGGAAGACTTGCAAAGATAGCAGTAAGGAGAGCAGTAATAGAATTGTTTTATTCATAATAGAGTGGTTATCATTTAATCATGTAGCGACGTTTACGTTTATCCGATTAATCTCGGCTATCACGAACCGGTTTTTACCATAGTAGTCTTTCCTCACCTCGGTCTTGCTGAACGAGAGTGAGCGAAGCAGGGCGGCAACGTCGTCGGCATAGCGCGCGTTTACCTCGAAATAGAGCCGTCCGCCGGATTTCAGTGCAACGCGGGCATAGTGACCGATGGCGCGGTAGAAGCGCAGCGGATCGTCGTCGGGTACGAACAGCGCCATACTCGGCTCATAATCCAACACGTTGTGGGCTATCGCTTTACGCTCACTGTCGCAGATGTAGGGCGGATTGCTGACTATCAGTTCAAACTTTTCCTGCTGATCAGGCTCAGGGAGCGATTGTCCGTCGAGGATGTCGTGCAGTTGGAAGTTGATGTCGGCGCCCAGTCTATGGGCGTTCTCCCGGGCTGTGAGTAGTGCGTCAGGCGATATGTCCCAAGCCGTCACCACTGTGTTGGGCAGGTCGAGCGCCAGCGTGATGGCAATGCAGCCGCTGCCCGTTCCGATATCAAGCACCCGCATCGGCTCGGGTGGTTGCAAGGCGCAGTAGGGGCGGTCGTAGTCCTGTCGGATGAGCTCGCAGAGCTGCTCGGTTTCCGGTCGGGGAATGAGCACCGACGGACCGACACTGAACGGTCTTCCGGCGAAATATTCTACGCCGGTGACATACTGCACGGGTTCGCCCCGTCGCAGGCGCTGCATCTTTCCCTCCAAAAGTGCTTGGTCTTCAGCCGATAACTCATCGACCTTGCCACTGACGATATCCGTCAAGGTCATACCGAAAAGCTTATCCAGCAATTCGCGCACCACCGCCCTCGCCTCTTCGGGCTCATACAGCGGCACCAGCTGATGCCATAGTTCGTTGTACGTCATGCGCACAAAGGTAATAAAATTATTTGGAAAGGGGGAAGAATTCATGAAGTATTAGAAGTCAGGAAGACAGAAGACGGAAGACGGAAGACAGAAGACAGAAGACGGAAGACGGAAGACAGAAGACGGAAGACGGAAGACGGAAGACAGAAGACGGAAGACGGAAGACAGAAGACAGAAGACGGAAGACAGAAGTCCAGTCATTACAATGAGCCATGTCGCGATACCATAGCTATCTTGTTTTAGACAAAAGGGCAATCCTCGAATCCTCACGCTGATAGATTTCGTCGGTCTTGTTATTCTCACGCAGATTTCGCCGGTCTTTTTATTCTCACGCAGATTTCGCCGGTCTTTTTATTCTCACACAGATTTCGTCGGTCTTTTTATTCTCACGCAGATTTCGCTGATCCCGCAGATTTCCTGCCCCCCCATGATCTCGCAGATTTTTCTCACCACCCTGGGCAGTGAGCCTACCTCGGGATTGCGAAAAATCTGCGAAATCTGCGAAATCTGCGTGAGGCCGATTCCTCTGCGTAGAGAATAATTCCTTTGCGAGATCCGCGATATCTGCGTGAGACCGATTCCTCTGCGGAATCTGCGGTACGAAAGAGGCGGGGCATCCGCTGATGCTCCGCCTTAACCAACTTGATTACTTGATAGGTAAAATTACTTATTTTGTAAGTACTGGTTTACTTTGTTTGCCATGTCCTGACCGCTGGCCAATGCACGCACCACAAGGCTGGCGCCATTGGCGGCATCGCCGGCGACGAACACGTTCTTGGGGTACTCGGGTTGCTGCGGGCGTAGGAAGCCCATGGCCAGCAGCACCATGTCGGCCTTGATGATCTCTGGGTCCTTGGCAGGCTTCATGATGGGGCGGCCACCGTCGGGATTGGGCTCCCACTTGATTTCCTGCACCTTGACGCCCGTCACTTTGCCGTTCTTGCCGATGAACTCGAGCGAGTTGATGTTCCAGCGGCGCACGCAGCCCTCCTCGTGCGCGAAGGTCGTCTTCAGCGTGCGGGGCCAGTTGGGCCAGGGGTTCTTCGGATCATCGGGACCCTCGACGGGGCGCGGCATGATCTCAATCTGTGTGACGCTCTTTGAACCCTGACGGTGAGCCGTACCGATACAGTCGGAGCCAGTGTCGCCACCGCCGATGACCAGCACATCCTTGCCCTTGGCATTGACGAGTTGATCTTTCGTAAACTCCTCACCGGCGAGGACGCGGTTTTGCTGGGTGAGCATCTCGAGTGCGAAGTAAACACCCTTCAGGTCGCGTCCGGGTATCTTCAGGTCGCGGGCCTCCGGCGTACCGGTGCAGATGACCACGGCGTCGTAGTCCTTCGACAACTGGCTGGCCGTAACTTTCTTGTCCTTGCCTAACAGCGGGTCATTCTGAATGTTGATGGCAGTGCTGTCATCGGGCACGAGCATGGTGTTGTAGACAAATTTGATGCCTTCCTTGAGGAGAACGTCCATCTTGCGGTCGATGATGGCCTTATTGAGCTTGAAGTTAGGAATGCCAAAGCGCAGCAGTCCACCGGCATTCTCGCGGGCGTCATAGACGGTCACCTCGTAGCCCATCTGGTTGAGTCGGGTGGCTACGCTCAGGCCCGACGGACCTGCGCCGACCACAGCCACCTTCTTGCCATTGCGCTCGGGGATGCGGGGCACGACGTAGTCCTCCTGATAAGCATGCTCCGCAATGGCAGCCTCGTTCTCACGGTTGGTCGTAGGCTCATGCTCCATCAGATTGAGCACGCAGGCCTTCTCGCAGAGTGCAGGACAGACGCGGCCCGTGAACTCGGGGAAGTCGTTAGTCTCGCTGAGCAACTCGTAAGCCAGTTTCCAGTCGCCTTTATACAGTGCGTCGTTCCATTCCGGCGTCTTGTTGTGCAGGGGGCAGGCCCAATGGCAGAAAGGCACACCGCAGTCCATGCAACGGCTGGCCTGCAAGCGGCGGTCGTTGCTGTTGAGGGTTTGCTCCACCTCGCCAAAGTCGTGTATTCTATCATGTATTGGACGGTAGCCGGCCTCCTTGCGCTCTACCTCCAAAAAACCTTTAGGATTTCCCATTTTCTTTTGATTTATTCGTTTGCCGAAATATTAGTAATCTCTCTGCATGTCAGCAATCTTCTGCTGCAGCTTCTTCACCTGCTCCTCTTGCAGCACACGCTTGTACTCGATTGGAACAACCTGGATGAAGTCCTCCACATAGCGGTTCCAGTCGTCGAGCATCGTGCGTGCAAGCTTCGAACCGGTGTAGAGATAATGCTGGCGGATGAGCTCATGCAGTTCCTTACGGTAGGTGGTATCCTCGACGAGGTTGATCTCCACCATGCCCATGTTGCAATAGAAATCGAAGTCGTGGTCCTTATCCCAGACGTAAGCCACACCGCCTGACATACCAGCGGCGAAGTTGCGCCCGGTCTTACCCAGCACCACCACGCGGCCACCGGTCATGTATTCACAGCAGTGGTCACCGGCCCCCTCGACGACGGCGATGGCACCAGAGTTACGCACGGCGAAGCGCTCACCGACCTTACCATTGATATACAACTCACCCGACGTGGCGCCATAGAGGCCCGTGTTGCCGGCGATGATGTTGTCTTCGGCATTGAAGTTGCTGCGGATAGGCGGCAGGATGGAGATGCGGCCACCCGACAGACCTTTGGCGAAGTAGTCGTTGGTCTCGCCCTCGAGCTTGAAGTTGACGCCGTGAACAAGGAAGGCGCCGAAGCTCTGACCGGCAGAACCTTTGAAGCGAACGTTGATGGTGTCGTCGGGCAGACCCTCCTCACCGTATTTCGAGGCGATGATGCCCGAGAGCATACAGCCGACGGCGCGGTTGGTGTTGCGGATGGCGAAGTCGAGGTTGACCTCCTCCTTGTCGGAGATTGACCGCTGTGAACCGGCGATGATCTGCTGGTCGAGGAGGTTGTTGAGCTCGTGGTCCTGCGTCTTGGTGCAGTAGAGGCTCACGTCGCCCGTCTCTCGCTTCTCCAAACGGCTGAAGTCGAGGCTGTTCCATTTGTCCTTGATCATCGGCGCAACGGGATCCCATATCTTCGAAGTGTCGCGGGGAACGAGCAGTTCGGTGTGGCCGACGATATCGTTGAGCGAGGTGTAGCCCATCTCGGCCAGATACTCACGCACGTGCTCAGCCAGGAACTTGAAGAAGTTGATGACGTAGTGATAGTCGCCGCGGAAGTGGGCGCGGAGCTTCGGATTCTGCGTAGCCACACCCATCGGGCAGGTGTTCTGCGAGCATTTGCGCATCATTACGCAACCGAGGGTGATGAGGGCTGCCGTACCGAAACCAAATTCCTCTGCACCGAGCAGGGCGAGCATGATGACGTCGCGGGCCGACTTCAGCTGGCCGTCGACCTGCAGGCGTACGAGCGAGCGCAGTCCGTTCTTGACCAGCGTCTGCTGGGTTTCGGCGATACCGATTTCGGGTGAGATACCGGCGAAGCGCATGCTGGAGGCCGGTGATGCACCCGTACCACCTTCGGCGCCGGAGATGACGACGAGGTCGGCCTTGGCCTTGACCACACCGGCGGCAATGGTACCCACACCGCTCTCGGCAACGAGCTTCACGCTGATGGCAGCCTTCGGATTGACATTCTTCAGGTCGAAGATGAGCTGCTTCAGGTCCTCAATGGAGTAGATGTCGTGGTGAGGCGGAGGTGAGATAAGCGAGATGCCGGGAATGGAGTTACGCGTCTTGGCGATAATCTCATTCACCTTGAAGCCGGGCAGCTGACCGCCCTCACCAGGCTTGGCCCCCTGAGCGACCTTAATCTGGATTTCCTCAGCATTGACCAGATACTCGGTGGTTACGCCGAAACGGCCCGATGCCACTTGCTTGGTCTTGCTCGACAGACTGATGCCGTCGACGGTAGCGTGGTAGCGCTCGTTGTCCTCGCCGCCCTCACCGGTGTTGGAACGGGCGCCGATGGCGTTCATGGCCAGTGCGAGGGCCTCGTGAGCCTCCTTCGACAAGGCGCCGAACGACATGGCACCGGTGACGAAGTGCTTGACGATGTTCTCCACAGGTTCCACCTTATTTATATCTATGGGGTTGCGCTTGAAGTCGAGGAAGTCGCGGAGGAAGATGGGTTCCGGCTTGTTGTCGACCAGCGTCTCGTATTTCTTGAACAGGTCGTAGTTGCCCGTACGCGTGGCCAACTGCAACGTAGCGATGGTCTCCGGGTTCCAGGCATGCTTGATGCCGTCGTGGCGCCAATGGAACTGTCCGAGGTTGGGCAATGGAATGTCGCTGCCCTTCTTGAGCTCCTCATTGGCCTTGTTGTGGAAGCGCACGGCGTCGCGGGCGATGGTGTCGAGTCCGATACCGCCGATGGTGCTCACTTCGGTACCGAAGTAGGTGCGGAGCAGGCTCTCCGACAGACCGACAGCCTCGAAGATCTGTGCACCGCGATAGGAGCGGATGGTCGAGATACCCATCTTGGCCATAATCTTGAGCAGGCCCTTCTTGACGGCCGCAATGTAGTTGGCCTCGGCCGTGGCGTAGTTCTCCTGTATCTTACCTTTCTTGACGAGGTCGTCGAGAATGGCGTAGGTCATGTAAGGACAGAGTGCGGATGCACCGTAGCCCAACAGCAGGGCGGCATGCATCACCTCGCGTATCTCTCCGCTCTCCACAATCAGTGCGGTCTGCACACGCTTGCCGACATTGATGAGGTAGTGGTGGACGGCACTCACCGCCAGCAACGACGGGATGGCGATGTGGTTGTCGTCGACGTCGCGGTCGGAGAGGATGATGTAGTTGTAGCCGTCATCCACGCTCTGTTCTGCGTCGTGGCAGAGTTTGGCGATGGCCTCACGAAGGGCTTCGCCCGGATGCTCGGTGCCACTCTCGGCAGGTTTGAACGTGATGCTCAACTTCTTGGTGTTGAAGCCCTTATAGCGGATGTTCTGCAGAATGTCGAGCTGACTGTTGGTCAGGATGGGGTGGGGCAGACGCACCATCTTACAGTTGGTCTCGTCGGGATTGAGGATGCCCGTGCCCACGCGACCGATGTATTCGGTAAGACTCATCACCAGCTCCTCGCGGATAGAGTCGATGGCGGGGTTGGTGACCTGAGCGAACTGCTGGCGGAAGTAGTTGAAGAAAATCTGCGGCTTCGTCGACAGTACGGCCAGCGGCGTATCGTTACCCATTGATGCGGTGGGCTCCTTGCCCTGCGTAGCCATCGGGATGATGGTGTCTTGAATATCTTCCTCGCCGAAACCAAAGGCCACCTCTTTGGCCTCGAGGTTGTCTACGGCATTGGAAACCTTACGGCCGGTGTGGATCTTCTCGAGCTGAATGCGGTTGGTGTTGAGCCACTGGCGATAAGGGTGCTCAGAGGCGAGGCGCTCCTTGATTTCGCCATCGTAATAAATCTTGCCCTCCTGGGTATCGACCAGCAGCATCTTACCCGGCTGCAGACGACCCTTCTCGGCAATCACCGTCGGGTCGAAATCCATCACACCAACCTCGGAGGCGACCACCATCGTACCGGTCTTAGTGATGGTATAACGGGCCGGGCGCAGACCATTGCGGTCGAGCATGCCACCGGCGTAGCGGCCATCGCTGAAGAGTAGGGCGGCAGGACCATCCCACGGCTCCATCAGGATGGAGTGATACTCATAGAAAGCCTTCAGGTCTTCCGAGATGGGGTTCTTGTCGTTGAAGCTCTCAGGCACCATAATGCTCAGTGCCTGAGGCAGTGACATGCCGTTCATCACGAAGAACTCGAACACATTGTCCAGCGAGGCGGAGTCACTCATGCCCGGCTGGATAATCGGCGAAATCTCATGGATGTCGCCCAAAGCATCGGACGACAGCACAGCCTCGCGCGCCTTCATCCACGAGCGGTTGCCGCGGATGGTGTTGATCTCACCGTTGTGGGCCAACAGGCGGAACGGCTGAGCCAACGACCATGTGGGGAAGGTGTTGGTGGAGAAACGGCTGTGAACCAAGGCCAGACCACTGGTGAAATAGCTGTTGGTCAGGTCGGGATAGTATTGCCGGAGCTGTAGGCTCGACAGCATACCTTTATAGACAATGTTCTTACTGGATAGCGAGCAGATGTAGAAGTCCTTGTCGTCGATGCGGCGCTCAATCTTCTTCCTTATTATATATAAGGAGCGTTCGAACGTGGCTACCTTGTCATCGCTGACACCAGTGATAAACACCTGTTTGATGGCAGGTTCGGTGGCTGCAGCAGCCTCACCAAGACAGTCGGGATTGGTGGGTACCGTACGGAGATGCATCAGCTGCAAACCCTCGCGCTCAATCTCCTCAATCATGATGGAGAGAATCTTCTGCTGACGGGCCTCATCCTTAGGCAGGAAAATCAAACCAGTACCGTATTTTCCCTTTTCGGGTACCGGGATGCCTTGAAGAAGAATAAACTCGTGTGGAATCTGCAGCAGGATGCCGGCTCCGTCGCCGGTCTTGCCGTCAGCGCCCTCGGCGCCACGATGTCTCAGATTCTCCAACACTTTCAGTGCATCGTCAACCAACTGATGACTTTTACCTCCGTGGATATTCACCACCATACCTACGCCGCACGCGTCGTGCTCGTAGGCACTGTTGTACAATCCATTTCTTTGCATGTGCAATTGTTTTTGTATTTTACCTATCAATCTACATGCAAAAGTACGAAATTGCTTTCTAATTGTAGCAAGGACGGAGCGTTTTCTTCAAACAAAAAGATGATTTTAACATTAAAACAACGATTTGATATGAAATTTGGCCAAATTCAGTCAAACTGTAAGCTTTGTATGAAGTCGAAGCGCATAAAATTGAATGTTTTATTCATTCATCTTGCATCATTAACGAAAGCTGGCTATAACCAAGCGCTGTGCGAATGGCAACGCAGTTGGTTATAGCCAGTATTCTAAAATTAGTCAATAGCGATGTTACTTAGCCGGTAGCGTCGTTGACTCAGTCGGTAGCCTCGTTGACGAGATACACGATGCTCATGTAAGGAATGCCCGAATGATATTGCAGTCCAATCTCGCAAGTGCGGCTGTTGCTGTAGCCTACGGTAACGTGGTTGGCCTCAATCTCCTCGCGCAGGTGACGCAGGGCGTAGCGGTTCATCTCGGGATGGATGAAGCCGCGGTCGCCGGCGAAGCCACAGCAACCGACGCCCTCGGGTACAATCACCTTATCGGCACATAACTGCGCCAGCTTGACGAGGTCGTCCATGAGGTTCATCTCGCGCATGGAGCAGGTGGTGTGGACGGCAACGGTGCGGTGGAGCTGGTGGAAATGCAGACGGGGCTTGAGGAAGGTGAGGATGAATTCGGCCGGCTCATACAGTTTGACGCGCGTCATCATCTTCCGCATGCGGTGCAGACAGGGACTCTGGTCGCAGAGCACCGGATAGCGGCCGCCATCGCTGGCCTCATACAGCGTCTGTTCGAGCTCAGCCGTCTTGCGGTCGGCAATGTCCATCATGCCCTTGCTCTCCCAAATCTGGCCGCAGCATAGTCCACGCATGTTCTTGGGGAAGATCACCTCGTAACCGGCTTTGTTGGCCAGCTCGACCATCTCGGCGACCACCGTCTTCTTGACGGGAGCGCCCTTGGCCAAGCCCATTGTCTGATTGAGGCAGCTCGGGAAGTAAACCACCTTCAATGGCGCCTCAGTTGTGGCTGCACCGGTCTTCGCCCGGTTGGCTTCGGTCATGTCGTTGGTGCCTTGCAGCAACTCCTCTTTCATATAATGGGCCTTGGGCATGGCGGGCGTCCAGAGTGGAATGCCGACTTTATGCATAGCTTGAGTGAGTGCACTCATCAGCTTGGTTCCCAACAAAGTATGTCCGAAGTTGGCTATTTCCAACACACGTCTCACCACATTCTCGATGCCCCGCATGTGCTTGGCGGCGAAGTTGCCGACGCCATAAGCAGCCGGGCTGTCGTCCATAATCTCCTGACGGAGAAGATGGGTGAGGTCGCCGGTGTTGATCTTCATCGGGCAGGAGGTGGCGCAGAGTCCGTCGGCGGCGCAGGTCTGGTTGCCATAGTAACGGTAGAGCTTCATCAGTCTCTTGGCGCGGGCGGCATCATCGGCGTTGCCGGTCGACTTAAGCCGCATGATCTCGCGTTGGGTGGCGATGCGCATGCGTGAGGATAGCGTCAACCCACAACTGAGGCAGTTGACTTCGCAGAAGCCGCATTCGATACATTTGTTGGCTCGCTTCACGCCCTCGATCATCTCCTGCGTGGAGGACTCCTTGGCACCCATCGCCGTGGCGTATTTCACGCCGTCGGGCAGGCGGTCGAAGTCGAACTCCAGCTTGGGGAGTTGTTTCAGGTGCTCGATGAAGCAGTTGGGGTCGTCGTTGAAGATGACGCCGGGGTTGAGCAGGTGCTCGGGATCGAAGATGTCCTTCAGCTCACACATCACGCCGAAGGCTTCCTCGCCCCATTCTTCCTTGACGAAGGGCGCCATGTTGCGGCCGGTGCCATGCTCGGCCTTCAATGAACCGTCGTAGTGCTCGACGAGTTTCACCACCTCATGCATCATGTTGGCATAGCGCTCCACTTCCTTGCTCTCCTTAAAGCTTTGGTTGAGAATGAAATGGTAATTACCCTCAAGTGCATGACCGTAGATGCAACCGTCCTTATAGCCGTGGTCAGCGATAATCTGCTGCAACTTGACCGTAGCCTCGGGCAGTACGTCGATGGGGAAGGCAACATCTTCGATGAGGCAGCTTGTGCCCACTGGGCGCATGCCGCCGACGGTGGGGAAGATGCCTTGACGGATGGCCCAATAACGGGCCGACGTCTTATCGTCTTCAGTAAATGTAAGTGGTTGGTAGAGGTCGTAGCCCGACAGCACCTTGCTGATGGCCTCGACATTGCGGAGCAGCGCCTCATGCGATGTGGCGCGCGTCTCAGTCAGTACGGCCGTCAGATTGTGGTAGTCACCGGGCTCAACCCCTGGAACCTTGCCTGCATCAACATCTTTCTTATACTGCAGATAAACGGGATCGTCGACGGAGGCCAACGACAGATAGTCGAGCATCTCGGCGCATTTGACGGCCTGCCGCTCGGCGCTCATCTTAAGGTCGGACTCCTCTGACTGCAATTTCTTCATTTCCACAATGGCATGGCAGCCATCGACCATGCGATGGAAATAAACCATTGCCGTGGCATGGAAAGGATAGAGGTGAAGCGTGCGCATCGTCACCTCGGAGAGAAAGGCCAGCGTGCCTTCAGAGCCGACGATGGAGTGGGCGATGATATCAAACGGATCATCGTATGCCACGAGCGGTCTGATGTTGAGACCCGTCACGTTCTTGATGGAATATTTCCTGCGGATACGGTCGGCGAGGGGCTTGTTGGCCCTCACCTTGTCGCGCAGAGCCTCAATACGTTTGATGAAATCGCCATGGGTCTGGCGGAACAGCTCACGGCTATGCGCATCGCCGGTGTCGAGCACCGTGCCGTCGGCAAGAACGATGCGCACCGACAGCAACATGTGGTCGGAGTTGGCATGCACGCCGCAACTCATACCGGAGGCGTTGTTGACGACGATGCCACCCACCATCGAACTGTTGATGGAGGCAGGGTCGGGGGAGAAGAGGCGCCCCATCGGCTTCAGAATCCTGTTGACACGACCGCCGATAAGACCCGGTTGCATGGTGATGGTGTTGTGGTCGTCGCTGATGTGGTATTTCTCCCAATGCTTGCCGGCGACAATCAGTACGAAGTCGCTCACGCTCTGGCCCGACAGCGAGGTGCCGGCGGCTCGAAACGTGAATGGCACATGATTGGCGGCGCAGCATTGGATGATTTGCGACACTTCCTGCTCATTGTCAGAACGTATCACCATCTTTGGCACCATGTGATAAAAACTGGCGTCGGTACCCCAACCAAGGGTACGCAACTCGTCGGTATATATACGGTCGTCAGGGACGACATGCTTCAGTTGTTGCAGTAACTGCCTGTATTGGCTTTGCTCTATCATTACGTTTTAGCGTTTTGTTTTCAAAGTTACACATTTTCTATTATTTGTGCAAAAGATTTCTAAGCTATTTTTATTAATTTTGTCGCGTTAAAACTTTATTAGCTGAATATAATGGATATAGACAAGGAAAAGAACAAGGAAGAGTTTGAGCGTTTGCTTCGCGAAACCAAGCGCGAGGGCATGGACTATGTCATTGAGGATCTGGAGAAAGGCGGCTTCTTTGAGGCTCCCGCCTCAGCCGGCCACCATCTGAACATTCCCGGCGGACTGTGTCAGCACAGCCTCAATGTTTGTCGCGCGGGACTGATGATTTATGACGGGCTCAAGACCATCGACGCGGCTTCAGCCGGCGAGGTAAAGCGTGAGAGCGTCGTCATTGCCACATTGCTGCATGATGTCTGTAAAACAGATATTTACAAGCGTACAATAAAGAAGCGCAAGAATAAACTCGGACAGTGGGAAGACGCCGAAGGCTACAATGTCAGCTATAAGGATTTCCCGATGGGCCACGGTGAGAAGTCGGTCATCATGCTGCTGCTCAGCGGTCTTGACCTTCACGACGATGAGATGCTCGCAATCCGCTGGCACATGGGTGCGTTCGGTCTTAATATGAACTCCTATGAGGATGAGCGTTGCTACGATACGGCCCGACAAGAGTATCCGCTTTGCTGCATCGTGCAGTCGGCTGACAGTCTGGCCGCCGCCATCATGGAAACGACGCAGGAGGACCGCGACAATCTCTAAGGCTCGACCAAACATCGCATATTGCATAAGGTAAGTCTCAGCATCGTACCGCTTGCGATTCAATATCAGATGTCGACCTTATGCCGATTATGATAAATAAAGATTGCGTATGAACATCCCTATCGATATATTCCTGCTCAGCATCCTCGCCAGCTTCATTCAGCGGACGACAGGCTTTGGCTTTGGCATCTTCATCATGACGGTGCTGCCGCTGCTGATGCCATCGTATGGCGAGGCGACGACGTTGTCGGGATTGTTGGCGATGACCACGTCGGCCGTGGTCAGTTTCCGCATGCGCCGCTACATCGTCTGGCGCCACTTGCGTGTCATTCTGTTGGTGTTCATCATGCTTTCTACAGCTGCAATCTTCTGCTTGAAATCCATCGACGATGTCGTATTGCGCCGTGTGCTCGGTGTTGTCCTCATCCTGACGAGCATCTATTTCTCCTTCTTCAGCACGCGCATCAAACTCAAGGCGAACGTGAGGACGCAGGTCGGCGCCGGCATTCTCAGCGGTCTTATGGGCGGATTCTTTGGCATGCAGGGTCCGCCGGCTGTGGTTTATTTCATCCAGGCCGAGCGCGATAAGGAGCATTATATGGCGCTGGCGCAGACCTATTTCTTACTCGGCAATCTCAGCATGTTGGTCTTCAGGGCCTACAACGGTTACCTGACCCTCGCCGTTGGTCACGCCTATCTTTATGGTATTGGCGGTGTCGTTCTCGGAATGCTGATTGGCGGCTATGTTTTCCGTCATCTGCCCTCACGGCTGTTTCGATACGTGGTTTACGCCTATATCGGCATCAGCGGTGTAATATTCTTATTCACAACATGATAAGGCGCAACGAATGCTTTGATGGCTGCTGTTGACGGAAAATAATTTAAAAAAAGTGAGCCAAAAGTTTTGGCGGATAGAAACTTTTGAGTACCTTTGCACTCGCATTCGAAAAAATGCTGTAAGTTTACAGAACAAACTTATAAAAAGGAAGTTTGGGTGAGTGGCTGAAACCAGCAGTTTGCTAAACTGCCGTGCGCAATTACGCGTACCGGGGGTTCGAATCCCCCAGCTTCCGCAGCATACATTCGAAGGGACTAACGGTCGGTTCATCTAACGGTTAGGATACAAGATTCTCAATCTTGGCATAAGGGTTCGATTCCCTTACCGACTACTTTAACAATAGGCAATTACATAGGAGAAGAAGGGAATGACTTTTAAAGTTGTTCCCTTCTTTCTTTTACACAGCCAGAGATTTATAGACATAGCATATTAATCCCCTACTACAATGAGTTTCAGAACAGCTTCAATCAAAGACATACCAGCCATTCAGGCTATGGCCAAGATAGCCTTCCCCGACACCTACAAGGATATCATCACCCCCGAGCAGTGTGATTACATGATGGATATGATGTATTCCACGGCGAGCTTGACAAAGCAAATGAAGGAAGACGGACACACCTATCTTATATATACAGACGAACAAGGTAAGGATGTCGGCTACGTCTCGGTGCAGCCATTAGGCGATGATGTCGTAGAACTGCAGAAGATTTATGTTTTACCCGACTGCCAGGGGCATGGTCTCGGCAAACTGTTATTCAACGAGGCCATCACGTGGATCAAGCAGCACTGCCCCACCCCTTGTCGCGTCGAACTGCATGTCAACCGCTACAACCGCGCCCTGCATTTCTATGAGCATCTCGGCATGCGGAAGTTGCGCCAAGGCGACTACGACATCGGTAACGGCTATTTTATGAACGACTATATTATGGGGCTTGACATTGCGTAAATGCACATCTTTTATATTAGCAGCGTTCGATCATGCCGATAATACATATCTCAAGTCTTGACGTTCCGGGTACGGCGGTCTATCACCAGCTCACCGACCATCAGTTGCGCAACCGACTCCACCCCGAGGACGGCGTCATCATTGTGGAAAGCCCTAAGGTCATCCGAGTGGCGCTGCAGGCGGGTTACCAACCGTTGTCGCTGCTCTGTGAGGCCAAGCATATCACCGGCGACGCTGCCGACATCATTGCCGCCTCGGGTGACATTCCTGTCTATACCGGACCGAAGGAGTTGTTGGCGCAGCTCACGGGCTATACCCTCACACGTGGCGTGCTATGCGCCATGCGGCGTCCACAGCCCCGACCGCTCAACGACATCTGCAAAGGTGCCAGACGATTGGTCGTCATCGACGGTGTGGTTGACACCACTAATATCGGTGCCATCTTCCGTTCGGCGGCTGCGCTCGGCATCGATGGAGCATTGCTTACGCCAACATCATGTGACCCATTCAACCGCAGGGCAATACGCGTGTCGATGGGAAGCGTATTTCTGTTGCCGTGGACTTGGCTTGAGACACCCATCAACAGCCTTCACGACTATGGTTTCAAGACTGTAGCCATGGCGCTACGCCACGACAGCATCGCCCTTGACGATCCACGGTTGAAGGCCATCGACCGACTGGCCATTGTCATGGGAACGGAGGGAGACGGACTGCCGATTGAAACCATCGACAGCACCGACTATGTTGTACGCATCCCCATGGCCCATGGTGTCGATTCGCTCAATGTGGCCGCCGCTTCAGCTGTCGCATTCTGGGAACTGGGCAAGCGAAGCTAATCTTCCGCTTGTTTCGTCGCACCCTTAAACCGCAACTCATAGAGGTCGTTGCGGCGGTCGCGCAGATTGCGCACGCTGCCGTAGGTGTGGAGTTCATTGAGTTGATTGAGGTCGACATCGGCCACGAGAATCATCTCGGTGTTGGGCGTAGCCTCGGCGCGTCGTCCGTCATAAGGGAAGGCGAAGTCGCACGGCGTGAATACCGCCGACTGCGCATATTGTATATCCATGTTCTGCACCTTCGGCAGGTTGCCTACGCTACCGGCAATAGCCACGTAGCATTCATTCTCAATGGCTCTGGCCTGTGCGCAGACCCTGACACGCGTATAGGCGTTTTGGGTGTCGGTCATAAAAGGCACGAAGAGTATCTGCATACCTTTGTTGGCCATGAGACGCGACAATTCAGGGAACTCAACATCATAGCAAATCAAGATACCGATGCGGCCGCAGTCGGTGTCGAATGTCTGCACCGAATTGCCGGCACTCAGGCCCCAGTATTTCTTCTCATCGGGGGTGACGTGGATTTTCTCGTACATACCTATCGAACCGTCTCTGCGGCAAAGGAAGCCGACATTGTAGAGTGCGCCGTCATCCTTGATCAGCGGCATCGAACCTGTAATGATGTTGATGTTGTAGCTGATGGCGAATTCGCGGAACCGGTCACGTATCTTCTCGGTATACTGCGCCAAAGCGCGGATGCTCTGGGCCTCTCCCATCTTGTTGAACGGCGCCATGAGCGGTGCGTTGAAATATTCTGGGAAGACAACGAAGTCGGCTTTGTAGCTCGACACTGAGTCAACGAAGAACTCCACCTGCTCCATCAGGTCGTCTACATCCTTGTAGGGTCGCATCTGCCATTGCACCATACCAAGTCTGACCGTCGGCTTGCGCTCCACCTTCTTCTGTTCGGTTGGCGGCTGATAATAGATATTGTCCCACTGCAGCAGGCAGGCGCAGTGGCACGACTCCTCATCATTGGGCAGATAGTTGCGTATCACGCGTCGCACGTGGAAATCGTTAGACAGTTGGAAGTTGAGCACCGGATCGTAAATCTCACGCGAGCGCACCTTCTCGATATATTCCTTCGGCCTCATCTTGTCGGCATACTTGTGGTAGTTGGGTATGCGCCCGCCAAACATGATGGCCTTCAGGTTGAGTTTCTCGCAGAGTTCCTTGCGGTACTCATACATACGGCGGCCCAATCTGAGTCCACGGTAGTCGGGGTGGATAAACACCTCGATGCCATAAAGAATGTTACCGTTTGGATTGTGGGTGTCGAAGGTCTCGTTGCCCGTCACCTGCGCATAGGTGTGGTCGCCCTGCACCATGTTGTAATCCACAATGATGCTCAGCGCGCAGCCCACAATCTTGTCGTCGGCAATGATGACGACCTGTCCCTCGGGGAATATGGTGATGAGTTTCTTGATTTGCTTATGCGTCCAAAAAACGTCGTGATTGGCATAGATGCGCCTGAACGACTTGGCGAGTTGGTCGTAATCCTCCATGCGAAGATTTCGCAGCTCCACTTTGTTGATCTTTCGTGCCGTGTCCATAAAAATGCTATGATATAATCCTTTCCGACTACAAAGTTATAGCGAAATGTGGACAAACGATGAGGCAAATCATAAAAAATAGTAAAAACAATGGTCAAATGGTACATTGTCTATCATATTTCCATAAATTTGCAGCACGTTAACTTTAAATCGTTTAAGGTATGAAAGCAAGGAAGATTATCATTCTCAGCCTGTTCGCTTTCCTCATGGGGACTGCGTTCACGGGCTGTAATAAAGGTGCAAGCAAATCAGAGCTTCAGTCACAACTTGATTCCCTTTCACGCGCCGACAGTCTGCATCAAGACGATATCCGTCAGATGACCGACTTTGTCAACGTCATGTCGACCGGTCTCGACAGTATCTCGGCACAGGAAGGCATCATCAAGGAGATGGACTCACCCGAGCACGGTCATTTCAATAAAGCCGAGCTGCAGGCCCAGTTGCAGAACCTCGGTCAGTTGCTCCAGCGCCAGCGTGACCGCATCGCTGAACTTGAGGCGGAAGTGGCAGGCAACAAGTCGGCTTACGGTCAGCGTATTGCCAAACTCATCGCCAACTACAAGGCGCAGCTCAACGAGAAAGATGCTAAGATTGCTGAACTGCAGAAGCAACTCAATGACAAGGATGCCAACATCGCCGAGCTCACAAAGAACGTCAACAGTCTCACGACAACCAACACACAACTCAACCAAACCGTAGAGACGCAGCGTAAGACCGTAGAGACACAGCAGACGACCATCGCCGAGCAGGATGCCTCACTCCACACGGGCTTCGTGGTCATTGGCACTTCCAAGGAACTGAAGGCCAAGGGCATCATCAAGGGCGGTTTCCTGGCCAAGAAGAAGGTTAATGTATCCAACCTCAATGCCACCGGCTTCTCGCGTGTCGATATCCGCAACTACAACGATATCCGTCTCAATTCGTCTGATCCGAAGATCATGACGCAGATGCCGTCGGACTCCTACGAGATTGTGAAGAACAACAACGGTACCTCAACCCTCCACATCAAGGATGCCTCCATCTTCTGGAGCGTCAGTAAGTACTTAGTTATCAAACTGTAGCACATGCCAAGGCGGTGGCCTTACCATCTACTTGCCGTGGTAGTGGTGCTGACGTGGGGCGTGACGTTTGTCAACTCCAAGGTACTGCTCAATCACGGCATGCAAGCGCACGAAATATTCTTCGTGCGCTTTCTTTTGGCGTATGCCTGCATTTGGCTCATCTCGCCTCATAAACTGTGGGCCGACAACGTGGCCGACGAGTTGCGGCTGGTGGTGTTGGGCATCACAGGCGGCTCGCTTTATTTCATCACCGAGAACGTTGCTGTCAAGGTGGGCTATGTCAATAATGTGTCCATCATCGTCTGTACGGCGCCGTTGCTCACCACGCTATTGGCGCTGCTCGTCTACAAAGATGTTAAGGCGAGCCGCCCACTTATCTTCGGTTCGCTGGCTGCAACGGTAGGTGTGTCGTTGGTGGTATTTAATGGACATATTTATTTGAAGATTAATCCATTAGGCGATATCCTCGCACTGTCTGCGGCTTTGTGTTGGGCCACTTACAGTCTGTTGCTGCGGCGTATGAGCCATTACAATGTGGTATTTCTCACGCGTAAGGTGTTTTTCTATGGTCTTCTCACGGTGCTTCCGGTCTTTTTGGTGAAGCCATGGTCGTTTCCATTGTCGGGTCTCACCCACCCCATCGTCGCCGGCAACCTGCTATTTCTCGGACTCATCGCCAGCTTCACTTGCTTTGCCTTATGGAGCTTCGTGAGCAAGCGGCTTGGTGCGCTGACGGCCAGCAACTACATCTACCTCAACCCAATCAGCACAATGGTCACCAGTGGCATTGTGTTGCATGAGCATATGACATGGATGGCCTCGCTCGGCAGTTTATTCATTCTTGTCGGCGTGTTCTTAGCCAATAAGGGAACGCCGAAGAGTTAGGAGAGTTATTAGAAGTCCGGAAGACAGAAGTCCGGAAGTCCTGAAGTCCTGAAGTCCTGAAGTCCAGTCATTATCATCCACGCCTTTCTCAACGACTGGGCTGAAGCGCTACAAGGATATGATGCACAAGCAGGACATGACGTTCTATGTGCGGCCGCTCGACGGCAACTTGGAGTTTGTCAAGCGCGACCTGAGCCAGCAGACAAAGAACATCGACTTCTCCAAAGGCCCGGTGGTCGACATCAAGGACGTGAAGATTATCCCCGAATACAAGGTGAACATTAACTTCTGATAGTCGAAAGCATCATCTGACTATGCCAAAAGGCCCACCCAGCGTTATTGGGTGGGCCTTTTGTCTTTTGCCATTATATCTATGATTTGACCTTCCTGTAAATCTTAAACCCGGTAGCGGCAATGATGATGCTGGTGATGGGCGCGAGAATATTGAAGAAGCAATAAGGCAGATAAGTGAGCGTCGGCACGTTGAGTACCGTGGACTGCGTCATGCCGCAGGTGCTCCAAGGAATGAGGACAGAGGTCACGGTGCTTGAGTCCTCGATGCTCCGGCTCAGTAGGCGCGGCTCATAGCCTTCCTTTTTATAGATTTCACCAAACATGCTGGCATTGAGCATGATGGAGAGGAACTGGTCGGCTGCCGTGGCATTGAAGAAGATACCGGAGAAGACGGTTGAGGCTACCAACCCCCCGCGTGTCTTGGTGAGCGGGATGACCAGACTGACGATGTTGGCCAACATGCCGCTGGCTTTGAGTACGCCGCCGAAGCAGATGGCGCAGAGGATAATCCAAACGGTATTGAGCATTCCCGCCATGCCCCGCGTGGCAAGCAGGTCGTTGACAGGCTTGAAGCCGCTGTCGATGGCGGTCGATCCGAAGCCGCTGACCATCGCACCCTTGAAAAGTACCACAGCCGAAGGTATCGAACCGACAACGCGCTTCCCTACTCCACTCACCTCGGCAAGAACTTGCGGTTGGAAGATGACGGCGAAGATGACGGCAAGCAACGATGAGACGAAGAGCACGATGATGGCAGGCATCTTCCTATAGATCATCCAGCCCGTCGCTATAGGTACCAGCAGAAGCCAGAGACTGAGGTTGAATTTCGACGACAAGGCGGTAGTGAACAGCGAGGTATCGATAGCGCCTGTTGACGGAACGAGGAAACCGGCTACGAGGAAGATGATCAGCGTGATGGTAAAGGCGGGAACGGTTGTTATCGTCATATACTTGATATGTGTGAACAACGGTGTACCGCAGAGCGAAGAGGCAAGGACGGTGGTATCGGACAATGGCGACATCTTATCGCCGAAATAAGCACCGGAGAGAATGGCGCCTGCCGTCCAACCGTCGCTGAAGCCCTCAGCCTTGCCGATGCCCATGAGGGCGACACCAATGGTGGCGACCGTCGTCCAAGAGCTGCCGGTCATCACCGATACGATGGCGCTGATGAGACAGCTCGTGATGAGGAATACGTGGGGATTGATGATCTGCATGCCGTAGTAGATGAGCATGGGTACGATGCCGCTCACCATCCATGTACCCGACAGCAGTCCGATAAGCAACAGGATGACAATTGGCGACCCGATGCTGCCGATGGAGCGGTTGATCTCCCCTTCCAGTTCCTTCCATGTGCTATGGAAATAAAGTATGGCGATGAGAACGGCGATGCCGGTGGAGACGATAAGCACCAACTGGCTCGGCCCTGACAACGCGTCAATGCCATACACACGGATGACAATGGACAGGAAGACAATCAGGAAGGCTACCGGGGTAATGGACAGTATGTATTTAAGCATATTCCTCTTTCTTGCAATTACTGCCGCAAAGCTACGAAATAAAACTGGAATGAACTAATTTTAGCCACGAAACTCATGGCAAATAACTTAGCCACTAAAAAATCGTCAGCATGGATAGGCTATATCGAATAATATTTGTATTTTTGCAATGTTAATCAGATTTACCATTTATTTGCTTTCGCACCACAGGGATGGATGGTATTTCTGGTGTGACCAAAACATAAGCCGGCTCGCGTCAGCGGTGACGCAAACTACTGTAAATCATGTGGTGCGATAATAAACGATGAAGAAACCTGTCAAACAGATAGTTAAAATAGTGATCTTCCCCCTTGACCTCATCTTGTCAGGTGTGCATGGGATATGGATGAAGATGCAATTTAAATATTTGAACCTGAGGGCCTCTACCCGGTTCAAATCTTGCGGGGGAGGCCTGTCTATCAAATTACCTTTCCATCTTCGATACGAGCAATTCATGCAGATTGGTGATAACTTCAAGGCTTCTCCGGGGATGAGAATGGATTGCATTGGTAAATATAATGGGATAAAATACCAACCCCAGCTCATCATCGGCAACAATGTCTCGTTCAATTACAATTGTCACATTGGTTGCTTTAACAAGATTGTTATTGGCAACGATGTAATGGTTGGCTCACATGTGCTGATAGAGGACCATTCTCATGGTACAACTGACGACATCGGCACCCCCGTTGCCAAGCGCGACATCTGTTCGAAAGGTCCAATCATCATTGAGGACAATGTCTGGATTGGTGAGAATGTTTGCATACTGGAAAATGTCACCATCGGTCGCTGCAGCGTCATTGGGGCCAATGCGGTTGTCACACACGACATACCGCCTTACAGCGTTGCCGTCGGTGCGCCTGCAAGGGTAATAAAGAAAATCAAGTAGGCAAAGAAGATTAAGCAGGAC
Source organism: uncultured Prevotella sp. (assembly GCA_900315835.1). Lineage (GTDB taxonomy): Bacteria > Bacteroidota > Bacteroidia > Bacteroidales > Bacteroidaceae > Prevotella. The sequence continues at coordinate 45,048 of ONAR01000016.1, read as the reverse complement.
AACATCCATACATGCGAAAGCCGGCAAGACTTCTGATACTGATGAGTTTTGCCGGCTTTCTATCGCTTTGGCACCATTGCTGGGGTTCACTTTCTTTTACTCAATCACGACGGTCGTCCATCCGTGCTTGTCCTCGATGGTACCGTACTGGATGCCGCGCAGCGTCTCGTAGAGCTTTGTCGACCAGGGTCCCGGCTTGTCACCGAAACGGTAGGTCTTGCCGGTGTCAAGGTCGTCGAGCTCGCTGATGGGCGAGATAACGGCGGCTGTGCCGCATGCACCGGCCTCTTCGAATGTCGGCAACTCCTCTTCGGGAATCTGACGACGCTCCACCTTCAGACCCAGATCCTCAGCCAACTGCATGAGGCTCTTGTTGGTGATGGAGGGCAGAATGCTCGTGCTCTTCGGTGTCACATAGGTGTTGTTCTTGATGCCGAAGAAGTTGGCGGCGCCGCATTCATCGACATATTTCTTTTCCTTAGCGTCGAGATAGAACTCGGAACCATAGCCCTTGCTGGCTGCGAAGACATGGGCACGCAGAGAAGCGGCGTAGTTACCGCCTACCTTGTAGATACCGGTACCCAGTGGAGCCGAGCGGTCCCACTGACGCACGATGGCGTACTTGTTGCAGGCAAAACCACCCTTGAAGTACGGGCCAACAGGTGTGACGAAGATCAGGAACAGGTAGTCCTTGGACGGATGAACGCCAACCTGCGGGCTGATGCCGATGAGCAGCGGGCGGATATACAGCGTAGCACCACTCTCATAAGTAGGTATCCACTCCTGATTGAGGCGCACCACCTTCTTCACCATTTCCTCAAACATCTCTGTAGGCACCTTTGGCATCACGATGCCGTCGCAGGTACTCTGCAGGCGTGCGGCGTTGTCTTTCACACGGAAGATACGCACCTTGCCGTCGGGACAACGGTAAGCCTTCAGTCCTTCAAAGGCCTCCTGACCATAGTGAAGGCAGGTGGCAGCCATGTGCATGTTGATGTATTCGTCGGAACACACCTCAATCTCGCCCCATTTGCCGTCACGATAATAACACCTCACATTGTAGTCGGTCTTACGGTAACCGAAGGTCAAATTCTCCCAATCTAAATCTTTCATAGTGTATATAATTTAATCCGAAAATCATAAATCGATGCAAAAGTAGCAACAATAATAATAAATTGCAACTATTTTGGCGATTTTCTATTTATTTTCTAATATTTTCTTGATTTCCTCATCGGTTTTTGTCAATCGGTCCTTGCAAATCTTGATGAGCTGTTGCGCCTTCTTCAGTTCACTGCTCATGTCGTCAAGGTCCAGTTCTCCGTTTTCCAGTTGCTTCACGATGTCTTCCAACTGCTTCACGGCCTCCTCGTATTTAATCTCTTTCATACCTTATATAATATATGGATTAGTAATCAAATTTTTATCAACTGCCGCTACACCACCTTCGACTTGACGGTGCCTTTCTCGAGCTGCGTCTCTATTTCGTCGCCCGTCTTCAGTTGGCTGGCGTCGCGCACGGCCTTGCCGTTGATGCGTGTGATGCTGTATCCGCGCTTCAGCATCAGGGCAGGATCAACCGAATGCAGTCTGATGCCGAGTTGCTCCAACCGATGGCGCTCGGTCGTCAGCCGTTGCTGAGCCAGTGGCTGCATGACACGCTCCAATGCCTGCACCCTGTATTGTTCATGCATCAGCAGTTCGTGCATCAGCGTAGAGAGGCGGTTGGCCAGACGGTCAACGCGGTTGGTCTGCTGTACCTTCACCAGCGAGAACAGCGTCGGGATGCGCTCGGCCAACCGGCTGAGACGCTCTTTGGCTAAGTCCATCCGCCGGTTGACCACATTGAGCAGCCGCGTCTGACAGTCGTTGATGTGAAGCCAGACGTCTTCAAGATGGTCTACGAGAAATGCGGCAGCGGCCGTCGGCGTCTTCACTCTGGTGTGCGACACCATATCGAGCACGCTCTCGTCTCGGTCGTGGCCGATGCCTGTAATCACCGGTATGGGGAAATTGGCGACGTTCTCAGCCAAACTCAGTGTATCGAAGCCGCTCATGTCGGCCGTAGCGCCACCACCGCGGATAATCACCACCACGTCGAATTCGTCGAGGCGGTCATTGATGGCGTCGAGGGCCGCTATAACGGTCGGCTCGACGTCGGCACCCTGCATGACGGCGGGAAAAAGTTCGGTGTAGAACCAGAACCCCTCATCGTTCTCCTTCAGTTGATTGCAGAAGTCGCCATAACCTGCGGCACCCTCGCTCGAGATGACGGCGATGTGCTGCGCGAACATCGGCAACTCCAACCCTTTCTGCATGTCAAACACGCCCTCGGCCTTCAGTTGGTTGATAATCTCCAGCCGTTTCCTGGCCATGTCGCCCATGGTGTAGGTCGGGTCAATATCCTGCACAATCCACGAGAAACCATAGGCCTCATGGAAATTGGCCGTCACCAACAGCATCACTTTCATGCCTGCGTGGAGGCTCTGCCCTGTGGTGCGCTCAAACTTCGGCTTCAGCCTTATCCACGTGTTGCGCCAGCATTTGGCCGAAGCCCTGGCCACGGGCGTGGCACCGAAGAGGTCTTTCTGCACGAGTTCCATATAGCAATGCCCATGCACCTCCCTTGCCTCCGACAGTTCGGCCTCTACCCAGTAGGCGCCATCGAGCGTCGTCTCAATGACGTCGCGCACGAGAGAGTTGAGCTCATAGAGTGTTAACGCTTTTCTTTGCATCGGTATCCGTCAGCTTTTCAAGTTTATTTTGCAAAAATAGAAGTAAAAAAGCAAAATGCCAAATAAATTGTTTACTTTTGCAATACATTATGAACAGAGACAATAAGCAAGCTACATTGGCTTTGGGTACCAAGCCTGTGGGACAACTGCTCCGCCAGTATGCCCTGCCCGCCATCGTCGCCATGGTGGCCTCGTCGCTCTACAACATCATTGACCGCGCGTTTATCGGCCAGGTCGTAGGGCCTTTGGCCATCTCGGGCCTTGCCATCACCTTCCCGTTCATGAACCTCTCTGGTGCCTTCGGGGCTGCAGTCGGCGTGGGTGCCTCAACGGCCATCTCCGTCAAACTTGGGCAGAAGGATTACCTCACGGCAGAGTCGTTGCTTGGAAATACCGTGACGCTCAACTTGCTCATCGGCTTTTTGTTCTCCATTATCAGTTTGATATTCCTCGACCCCATCCTTTATTTCTTCGGAGCCAGCAAGGAGACCATTCCCTATGCGCGCAGCTTCATGCAAATCATTCTCTTGGGCAACATCGTCACCCATATGTATTTTGGCATGAACGCTGTGTTGCGCGCGGCGAGCAAACCACGGCAGGCGATGAACGCTACCATCTTCACGGTGGTGATGAACATCCTGCTCGATACAGTCTTCATCTTCTGGTGGGGCTGGGGCATCCGCGGTGCGGCCATCGCCACGGTGCTGTCGCAGTCGGTGGCGCTTGTCTATCAGATGCGGCTTCTGTCGAACAAGCACGAATTGCTTCACCTCAAGCGGGGCATCTACCGGTTGCGGGCTGCGCTGGTGAAGAACATCATCAGCGTGGGCATCTCACCGTTCCTGATGAACCTCTGCGCATGCATCATCGTCATTTTCATGAACAACCAGCTCGTACGCTACGGTGGTGACCTGTCGGTGGGCTCTTACGGTATCGCCAACGCCATATCGACCATCTTCGTGATGTTTGTCATTGGCCTTAACCAGGGCATGCAACCCATCGCTGGCTACAACTACGGCAGTCAGCAGATTGACCGACTGATGAAGGTGCTGCGTCTGGCCATGATCACGGCAACGGTCATCATGATCGTGGGCTGGCTCATCGCCATGCTGCTGCCTTACTATTGTGCACGGCTCTTTACCCAAGATCCCACGTTGATCAAGCTGTCGGTTCATGCCATCCGCATTAATATGTTGGTGTTCCCCGTCATCGGTTGCCAGATGGTCATCACCAACTTCTTCCAATGCATCGGTAAGGTGCAGGTAAGCATCTTTCTCTCATTGTCAAGGCAGTTGTTGTTCCTGCTGCCCCTATTATTGGTGCTGCCTCATATCTGGGGCATCGATGGGGTATGGTATGCCCTGCCAGCATCTGATGCCACGGCATTCATCGTAGCTTTCATCATAATGTCACGCTATATGCGTAAGCTTAAAAACTTACAGGCTCAAAAACTTACAAACTCATAAACTCACAAACTCACAAGCTCATGACCCCAATCATCATCAATATCGGCCGGCAAATCGGTTCCGGCGGCGGCCTTATCGCCAAGATGCTCGCCAAGGACTTCAACTGCAAGCTCTATGATAAGGAACTGCTCAATCTCGCAGCGAAGGAGAGCGGTTTCAGCGAGAAGTTCTTCGAACAGAACGATGAGCAGAAGGGCTTTATGAAGTCATTATTCCATATCCATCTTCCGCTTTTCGGCGAGAACAACTTCTATAAGAACAACTTCTCTCAGGAGAATCTCTATCAGTTTCAGAGCGACGCCATCCGCAAGGCGGCCGACGAGGGCAGCTGCGTTTTTGTGGGTCGTACAGCCGACTACGTGCTGCGCGACCGTAAGAATACAGTGAGCATCTTCATCACGGCCAATATGGACCACCGCATCCAGCGCGTGTGCAAGCGCCACAATCTCGACCGCGCTGCGGCAAGGAAATACATTCTCCGTGGCGAGGACGACCGCGCCTCCTATTATAATTACTACACCGGCAAGCGCTGGGGATACTCCGAGAGTTACGACCTCTGCATCAACTCCAGCTTGTTAGGCATTGAGGAGACCGAGCGGTTTATCGCGACGTTCATCCGCAAGCGCTTCGGCTTCGATGCGCCCGCTAACAATAAATAACGCTTATGAAGAAGATTGGCATCATCAGCGACACCCACGGCTTCTGGGATGATAAATATGAAGTTTACCTCGGGCAGTGCGACGAGATTTGGCATGCGGGCGACATCGGCAGTATGGAACTGGCCGACCGCTTCGAGGCCTTGGGCCCACGGTTTCGCGCTGTCTATGGCAACATCGACGACTGGGATATGCATGCCCGCTACCCTGAGGTGCTGCGCTTCAAATGTGAGGATGTCGACGTACTGATGAAGCATATCGGCGGCTACCCCGGACGTTATGACGCCTCGGTGCGCAACATGATTTATGCCAGTCCACCCGACCTCTTCATCTCGGGCCACTCGCATATCCTGAAGGTCATGCCCGACAAGACGCTCGGCCTGTTGCATATCAACCCGGGCGCCGCCGGCATCTCCGGGTGGCAGAAGGAGCGGACGCTCGTACGACTTACGATTGACGGCCATGAGTTTAAGGACTGTGAGGTCATCACGCTCGGCAAACGCAATGGCTAAGTCTTAACACAAATGACAATGGATAAGATTACCCAACCTTTGGAGCGCTACTTGCAGCTTGCCCATCAGTCAGCACTGCTCGTCAGTCAGGCCGACCGGGCCAACCTTAATGTACTGCTCACGATGCTCGGTCCCATCGACAAGGATATCATCGATGCCTACTATGGACTGTTCGGTACACCGCAGGCCAGCGAGGATCAGCTCGCCGCGAAGTATAGGATAACGGTCGAGGCCATCCGCGAAATCATAGTCAAGGACCTGCGTCGGCTGTCGATTACGCCCGAGTGGCAGATGATGTTGCGGCAGCTGTCGCCAATGGTCAGGCGACGTATCATGCCAAAGGAATAGTGATTAACAGAAGTCAGACCTAAATTCACGATAATGAAAAAGATTTTGCTTTTAGGCTCAGGTGAACTGGGCAAGGAGTTTACGATTGCCGCCAAGAGAGCAGGCCAGTATGTCATCGCATGCGATAAATACGCTGGTGCGCCTGCCATGCAGGTAGCCGATGAGTGTGAGGTGTTCTCGATGCTCGATGGCGACGCGCTCACCGCTGTTGTCGAGAAGCACAAGCCCGACCTCATCGTACCCGAGATTGAGGCCATCCGCACCGAACGGCTGTTCGACTTCGAAAAGCAGGGCATCCAGGTGGTGCCGTCGGCCCGTGCGGTCAATTACACCATGAACCGCCGCGCCATTCGCGATCTCGCTGCTAAGGAGTTGGGACTGCGTACGGCAAAGTACTTCTATGCCAAGACCTTCGATGAATTCAAGCGGGCCGCCGACACCATCGGCTTCCCCTGTGTGGTCAAACCGCTGATGTCGTCGAGCGGTCACGGTCAGAGCTATGTCCACAACGACGACGAACTGAAGGAAGCCTTCCGCGATGCCATGGAGGAAGGACGTGGCGACGTGAAGGAAGTGATTATCGAGGAGTTTATCGACTTTGACAGTGAGTTCACGTTGCTCACCGTCACGCAGCAGCACGGCCCTACCCTGTTCTGCCCGCCTATCGGCCACGTGCAGAAAGGTGGCGACTACCGCGAGAGCTGGATGCCTTATCATATTTCCGACGAGGCGCTGAAGCAGGCTGAGCACATGGCCGACGAGGTGACGAAGGCGCTGACGGGCTACGGTCTCTGGGGCGTGGAGTTCTTCCTCACCAAGCAGGGTGAGGTCATCTTCTCCGAGTTGAGTCCCCGTCCCCACGATACGGGTATGGTGACGCTGAGTCATTGCACCAACCTCAGTGAGTTTGAGTTGCATTTCCGCGCTGTCATGGGGCTGCCCATCCCTGCCATCCATCTCGAGCAGTATGGTGCCTCGGCTGTGGTGTTGTCGCCCGTGGAGAGTGACCAGCCGCTCGACTATAACCTTCAGGATGTCTGCTCCGAAGACCATGCCCGCGTGCGCATCTTCGGCAAGCCCATAGCCCATAAGGGCCGCCGCATGGGCGTTGTGTTGTGCTACGACAAGGTGGGCAGCGACATCACTGCGCTGCGCGAAAAGGCTAAGCGCTTGGCCAAGACCGTATTGGGCACCGACCCGTATATGAAGAAGTAGCGCCTCGTCCAAGCGTTAATGATAATATGAAGCAAAAAACATTGGGGCAAATCATAGCCCTGAAGAAGATTGCCGACCCGCGTGGCAACCTCACCGTAGCCGAACAGCACCACGATGTGCCGTTCGGCATCAGTCGGGTGTATTGGACCTACGACATCCCCACCGATGCCGAACGTGGCGGTCATGCCCACATCCACTGCCGCGAGGTCATCATCGCCGTGAGCGGGTCGTTCACTGTCACCCTCGACAACGGCAGTGAGCGCAAACAGTACCTCCTCTCCAAGCCCTACGAAGGACTGTTCGTCGACACCGGCATCTGGCGTACCTTAGAGAATTTCTCTTCCGGTGCCGTATGCCTCGTCTTGGCCGAGGACCCCTTCGACGTGAACGACTACATTTACGATTACAACCAATATCTCGATTATATAAGAAGGAAGACAACTGATGCCACAGTTTGACGTCAAACGATATACGCCCGACGATGCCCCCGCCTGGAATGCCTTTGTCGCGCAGTCGAAACAAGGCACATTCCTCTTCGACCGTCGTTATATGGACTACCACCGCGACCGCTTCCGCGACTACTCGCTGATGGTCTACAGCAACGGCCGTCTCTTCGCATTGTTGCCCGCCAACGAGGCCGACGGCACGCTTTGGAGCCATCAGGGACTGACCTACGGCGGGCTCCTCACCGACGCCCGTGCCACTACGGCTCACGTCTGCGAGGCTTTCAAGAGCATCAATGCCTACCTCCGCGCCAACGGCTTCCATAAGGTGGTCTACAAGGCCATCCCTTGGATTTACCAACAACTGCCCGCCGAGGAAGACCTCTACGCGCTTATCAATGTCTGCGGCGCGCGCCTCACCGTCCGACATGTCTCCACGACACTCGTCCGTGACCACCGTTTGCGTTTCACCGAGTCGAGGCGCGGTGGCATCCGTAAGGCCACACGCAACGGGTTGACAGTCAGCGAGAGCAATGACCTCGCCACATTCTGGCAAATTCTCGACAACAACCTCGAACATAAATACGCAGCCCGACCGGTCCACACTGCGGCTGAACTGGAGTTGCTTCAGTCGCGCTTCCCCAATCAGATCAAGCTCTATATGGCTTTCAAGGACCGGCAAGCGCTTGGTGGCACACTCATCTTCATCACTCCGCAGGTGGTCCACACGCAGTACATCTCAGCCTCACCCGAAGGTAAACGTGAAGGGGCGCTCGACCTGCTTTTCAACGTTCTGCTCAATGAGGTCTACCGCGACGTGCCTTACTTCGACTTCGGTAAGTCGAGCAATGGCGATGGTCACGACCTCAATGAGGCGCTCATCTTTCAGAAAGAGGGCTTCGGCGGCCGCGCGGTGTGTTATGACTGGTATGAATGGGAAATAGATTAGCATGAACGATATACCTTATTTATCTTTACGCAAAGTGACTGCCGAGCACTTGACCGAGATACAGTCTGCGGTCAAAACGGTCGTCGATAGCGGATGGTACCTCAAAGGTGAGGCCACTGCCCGCTTTGAGCACGACTATGCCCAATACATCGGCACGCGTCACTGCATTGGCTGTGGTAATGGACTCGATGCCCTGACGCTTATCTTCCGTGCTTATAAGGAGATGAGCTTCCTTAACGATGGCGACGAGGTCATCGTACCCGCCAACGCCTATATCGCCTCCATCCTCTCCATCACCGAGAACAACCTGCGTCCCATCCTCGTCGAACCGCGTCTCGAGGACCTCGAGATAGACCCATCGCTGTTGGAGCAGTGCATCACCCCCAACACGCGCGCCATCCTCCTCGTCCACATGTACGGCCGCTGCTCATGGACACCGGCCATCGCCGATTGCTGTCAGCGTCATCAGCTAATAGTCGTCGAGGACAATGCGCAGGCGGCAGGCAGCATTGCTCCCGACGGTCAGTCCACCCGCCGCACCGGCAGTCTTGGTGATGCCGCAGCCCACAGCTTCTATCCCGGCAAAAATCTCGGTGCTTTGGGCGACGCTGGCGCTGTGACGACCGACAACGATGAACTCGCCGACGTGGTGCGCGCTTTGGGCAACTATGGTTCCTCACGCAAGTACTTCTTCCCCTATAAAGGCCGCAACAGTCGCATGGATGAAATCCAGGCTGCTGTCCTCGACGTGAAGCTGCGCTATCTCGACCATGACAATGCGCGTCGCCGTCAGATAGCGGATACGTATTATCGTCAGCTCGACAACCCCGACATCATCAGCCTCCCCGGCCGCGATGCATGGTCGCAGGCCCAAGGCAACGACCTGACCACCAACTACCACATCTTCCCCCTGCTCTGCCGCCACCGTGACGCGATGCAGGCGTGGCTGCGGTCGCAGGGCGTCGGTACGATGATCCACTACCCTATTCCGCCTCACCGGCAGGACTGCTACCGCGAATGGCGCGACCTGCAGCTGCCCATCACCGAGGCCATCCATGCCGAGGAACTGAGCATCCCCTGCAACCAGACGATGACCGATGACGAGGTGACCCGTGTTGTGGAGGCCATCAATAGTTTTCAAGGATAAACGAAATGATTGTTTGTATAGCAGAAAAACCAAGCGTCGCGCGCGACATCGCCCGTATTCTCGGCGCCACGGCCTCGCACGACGGTTATATGGAGGGCAATGGCTATCAGGTGACCTGGACCTTTGGTCACCTGTGTGAGTTGAAGGAGCCCAACGACTACGAGACCAACTGGAGATACTGGACGCTCGCAGCCCTGCCGATGATTCCCAAGCGCTTCGGTCTGAAGCTCATTCCCGACCGCGGCATCGAGAAACAGTTCGACACCATCAAGCGGCTTTACGACAACGCCGACGAGATTGTCAACTGCGGTGATGCCGGTCAGGAGGGTGAGCTCATCCAGCGCTGGGTGATGCAGATGGCGCATGTCAAATGCCCCGTCAAGCGGCTGTGGATATCATCGATGACCGACGAGGCCATCAAGGAAGGGTTCCGACAACTCAAGGAGGAGCGCCAGTACGAGAGCCTTTACATGGCCGGACTGTGTCGTGCCATCGGTGACTGGCTGCTCGGCATGAACTGCACCCGCCTCTATACGCTGAAATACCGGCGTGAACGGAAGCAGGTGCTGAGCATCGGCCGTGTGCAGACGCCGACGCTCGCCCTCATCGTCAGACGCGACGAGGAGATAGCCAACTTCAAGCCGGAGCCTTACTGGGTGCTGTCCACCGTCTATCGCGACACGCTGTTCGCCGCCACATCGGGAAAGTTCACCTCGGAGGAAGAGGGTCGTCAGGCCTTCGCACTCATCGAGGGCAAACCGTTTGTCGTGACCAGCGTGACGAAGAAGCCCGGCCGCGAGGCACCGCGCCAGCTCTATGACCTCACCTCGTTGCAGGTCGACTGCAATCGGAAGTTCGGTTTCTCTGCCGATACCACGCTGAAGCTCATCCAAGGACTTTATGAGAAGAAGCTCACCACCTACCCCCGCGTCGATACGCAGTATCTGTCGGATGATATCTATCCGAAGTGCCCCAAAATACTCAATGGCGTGAGCCAGTACTACGCTAATGGACAGAAGCCTTACCTTCAGCCTATCAAGGACTTGGCGGCCATCAGTAAGAAACTGCCGAAGTCGAAGCGCATCTTCGATACGTCGAAGGTCACCGACCACCATGCCATCATCCCCACGGGTCAGACGCCGGGCATGCTCTCCGACATGGAGCGCAAGGTCTACGACCTCATCGCCCGCCGCTTCATTGCCGCCTTCTATCCCGACTGCAAGTTCTCTACCACGACGGTACTGGGCAAGGTCGAAAAGGTTGAGTTCAAGGCCACGGGTAAGGAGATTCTCGACCCGGGCTGGCGCGCCGTCTATCAGAGCGCAGCCGACGCGCAGGACGATGACGACAAGGATAAGAAAGACGAAGAGCGCACGCTGCCTACGTTCACCAAGGGTGAGTCGGGGCCGCATAAGCCCACGCTGACGAAGAAGATGACGACCCCGCCGAAGCACTACACCGAGGCCTCGCTGCTCCGTGCGATGGAGACGGCGGGCAAGCTCGTCGACGACGAGGAGCTGCGTGCGGTGATGAAGGAAAACGGCATCGGTCGGCCGTCGTCGCGCGCAGGCATCATCGAAACGCTGTTTAAGCGCCATTACATCCGGCGCGAGCGCAAGAACCTCGTGGCCACGCCCACGGGCATACAGCTCATCCATACCATCCACGAGAAGCTTCTCACCAGTGTGGAGCTCACCGGCCAGTGGGAGAAGAAGTTGCGCGATATCGAGCATCACAAATACGATGCCCTGACTTTCATCAATGAGCTCAAGGTTCAGGTCTCCCGCATTGTCTACGATGTGATGCACGACAACACGCCTATCAGCATCGGACTGGGCGATCAGCCCGTCGTCGGTGCGCCCTGCCCCAAGTGCCATAAAGGTCACATCATCAAGGGCAAGACGGCCTATGGTTGTTCGCGGTGGAAAGAGGGTTGCGACTATCGTCATCCGTTCTAAACTGGCTTCATTCAGCCGGTGAATGCCCAGCCTCACCCCCAGCCCCTCCCCAAAGGGGAGAGGAGTGAAATGACAGATAAACTATTAGAAGTCCAGAAGACAGAAGTCCGGAAGTCCAGTCATTACAATAAGCAGACGTAGGGGCATATAAGCAGACGTAGGGGCATATAAGCAGACGTAGGGGCGTGTAAGCAGACGTAGGGGCGTAGGCATTCCTGCCGACGAAGCAGCCAGTTTTGCAGCCTTTATTGCGGCCTGTTTTGCAGCCTTTATTGCGGCCTGTTTTGCAGCCAGTGTAGTGGCCGGTCTTGTGCCGGCCACCAGCCGCATCGCGATACCATAGCTATTGCATCGCGATACCATAGCTATCGCATCATAGCTATCGCACCGTCATACCATAGCTATCGCACCGCGATACCATAGCTATCGCACCGCGATACCATAGCTATCGCACCGCGATACCATAGCTATCGCGAAAAGCAATAACAGTATCGAGTAGCAATAGTATCTCGACGCGGCTGGTGGCCGGCACAAGACCGGCCACTACACTGGTTGATTCGCAGGCTCCTACGGGGTACTAATTGTAATGACTGGACTTCCGGACTTCTGTCTTCAGGACTTCTAATAATTTATCTGTCATATCACTCCCCTCCCCTTTGGGGAGGGGTCGGGGGTGAGGCTCCTCCTTATTTGCGGTAATGTTTGCGGTAATGTTACGGTAATATTGCGGTAATGTTGGAGGGATTTGCAAGCACTTAGCCGTTTGATACTCAATAGGTTAATACATTGCGGTAATTGCGGTAATAGGAAAACCATAAGAATTGGTGAGCAGTCTTGCCACATTGGCTCCCGAATGAGTCCTCATTGCGTATCCATGCACAAAGTTACAACAATAATTTTAAACGGCCAAACTTCTTAGTTCTGGCTCACCGGATAGGAGTATCAAAGGTTTCCTACTACAGCTTATTGTAATGACTGGACTTCCGGACTTCTGTCTTCTGGACTTCTAATAACTTCTGGCCTTCCGGACTTCTGTCTTCTGGACTTCTAATAACTTCCCGGCCTTCTCCAAACTAACTTATAAACTCAGCAACTAACTCCAAGTACTTCTCCGTCTGCTCCGTGAACACCATGTGGCGGGCACCGTAGAACAGCTCCCACCGCGCATTGGGCAGATGGTCGTACATCGTCTTGGCGATGTAAGGCGTACATAGGTCGTTGGTACCGCTGATGATGAGCGCCGGACACGTGATCTCCTTCAGGCGGTCGGTATAGTTGAAGTCCTTCAGCGTTCCTGTGGGGTTGTATTCGTTGGGTCCCCAAGCCACGAGATAAGCCTCGTCGCCGAACCGCTTCTTACGGCTCATGCACTCCGGCGTATCGGGCGTGATGACAAACTCATGCCGCGCCACGTAGTGGTCGTTGGCTTTCAGATAAGCGGGTGAATGGAAGTTGCCCGTAGCTTCGGCCTCGGCAATGGCACGCTGGTCCTCCTCACTCATGAACGTGATGAGGCGGTGCTGCTCGCGGCCCCACAACTGGCTCTCCGGCAGCGTACTGGATAGGATGACCGATTGCAATCCTTTAGGCTTTTTCTCGATGGCGTAGGCAATGGCGAGCATGCCGCCCCACGACTGTCCTAACAGATGGAAGCGCTCCACATGAAGCGTATCCAGCAGGGCTGTCAGCTCGTCCATCCACGTGTCGAGCGTCCACAACTCCGGGTGACCGTCGAGATAGCTCTCGCCACAGCCCAGTTGGTCATAGCTGATAATCTGCCTGTGGGTCATCTCAGCCAATGGATCCAGCACTTCAAAGTAATTGTGGGTCGAGCCCGGTCCGCCATGCAACAATACCAGCGGCGCGTTGTCGCTCGCCTCTCCTACAATACGGTAGAATGTTCGGTAGCCCCTTGAAGGGCATGTAACCTGTCGTAATCTTCATAGCTTTATGCTTATTAATAGAATAATGTTCACATTCCCCTGCAAAATTAAGCATTCTTTTTCTCTTTCCACCATTTTACCTTACAATTTGTTCTTTATTAGATGAGTTTATCGCATCGTGGTGCTTTCCCTACCGTGACGGCATACGCCTTTGGTCGTTACGCCATTTCTCATTAACCTTCTTTATTACTTGTTTATTATAATATTTATCCTATTGATAGTTTCTCTTGTTTGCTATCGCTCGACCCATTCCATAGCGACCGCTCTTGGTTGCTTACTATTTAAAACTATAAATGTTTCATTATTAAGTTGTTATAGCATTACATTTCGTAAGTCATAATGTTAGCCTTCCGTAACTGCTAACTAATTAAGCAACTTAGATAAATCAATAAAATCAAAAAATTCCTTAATTAATTCGTGTAAAGTTTGTATATCAATAATAATTAATGTAACTATGCAAAAGATACAATCAGAAAAAAGCTTTACTGATATTTTAAGGAAAACGCCGCATCATACATCAAGGGTAAAATTGGATAATGCGTTAACTACTTAAAAAGGATCGTGTAAGATCTAACGCGATAATAGATAATTGAAGAATACATACAAACGCTGATGACACGTACTAACATCATTCGGGTAATCACCCACCCCACAGGTAGCTTCGCCAACCGATGCTGTCTCTTGGCACTCTTCCTGCTGGTTTTGGCATGCTCACGTGCCAATGCTCAGTTGGCCGTGAAGACCAACATGCTCTATTGGGCTACCACCACCCCCAACCTTGGTGCTGAGGTAGGACTCGGCGAGAAAACCACCGGACAGGTTTTCTTTGGACTTAACCCTTGGCGGCAGTCAGGTGGCGACCACAGCTCGCTGCGCCATTGGGTGCTGCAGCCTGAGTTGCGCCACTGGTTCTGCCAGAAGTTCAACGGCTGGTTTGTCGGCGCCCACGCCATGGGCGGACAGTACAATGCCGGTGGCGTTGACCTGCCCCTCAACATCCTCCATACGCTTGAGGACCATCGCTACAAGGGCTGGTACATAGGGGGAGGCCTCACCGCAGGCTATCAGTGGCCGCTGTCGCGCCACTTCAGTCTGGAGGCCAACATCGGCGCAGGCTACATCTATTCACCTTATAAGAAATACTGCGTCTATTGCGCCAACGACCACAAGGACGGCCACCGCAACTACGTCGGTCCCACCAAGGCCGCGCTGTCCCTCGTCTATGTGTTTGGTTCCAATTCTAAATCCGAGAAATGATGAAACACGTATATTCCCTCTCCATTTTGGCCGCAATGATGATGGCTGGCAGCACCGGTGCCTTTGCCCAGCGCTGTCAGGACCTGAGCGTGGCCGACTCCCGCATCAGGGTGGAGCAGGCCAGGGTTGACGCCGCCAACCGCCACCTCACGCTCACCATGCGCATGCGCCTCGACTCGCTCCGCCTGCGCGCCAACCACCAGCTCATCTTCACCCCTGTCGTACAGACTAAAAATGGCGAGACGGCCCTGCCGAAGATTGTGGTCAACGGCCGCCGCCAGCAGATTATGACCGAGCGCGGCTTCTACGGCAACCGCTACGGCAGCGATGCCCGCGTGGTGCGCCGCCACAACGGCAAGCCGCAGACCATTGACTACACCGCCACCATACCCGTCAGCGAAAAGCTGTCTGCCTACAGCGTGCGCCTCGATGAGGATGTCTGCGGCTGCGGCGACATCGACACCGCCTCCGTCAACCACTACCCCTTGCTCAGCTGGCAGCAGCCCAAGGCGAAGTTCATCATGCCAAAGGCTGAGGCCGTGAAGATACGCCACCTCGACAAGAGGGCCTACATCGACTTCCCCGTCGACCAGATCACGCTCTACCCCGAGTACCGGCGCAACCCGGAGCAGCTCGACAGCATCATCAACACCATCAACCTGCTAAAGAGCGACAAGAACCTCGAGGTGAGTGCCATCAACATCCACGGCTACGCCTCGCCCGAGAGTCCCTACGAGCACAACGCCTACCTGGCCAAGAACCGCGCCCGCACGCTCACCGAGTATGTGCGCCGGCAGGTCAAGCTCCCCGCGTCGCTCTTCACCGTCTCCTCCACTCCCGAGGACTGGGACGGACTTATCAACTACATCAAGGGCAGCAACCTCGAGCACAAGGACGAGATACTCAGGATGGCCACCGACTCGCTGGTCAATCCAGACGCGCGTGAATGGCGCATCCGACTGAAATACACCGACGAGTATAAGTTCATGCTCGCCACCTGGTATCCCGCGCTGCGCCACTCCGACTACCACATCACCTATAAGGTGAAGCCTTTCGATGTGGAGACGGCCAAGCAGCTCATCAAGACCAAGCCCTACCTGCTGTCAGAGCAGGAGATGTTTATGGTGGCCCAGACCTACGAGCCTGGCTCTGAGGCGTTCAACGAGGTCATGCAGACCGCCGTGCGCTACTTCCCCAACAATGCCACGGCCAACCTCAACGCCGCCATCGTCCTGCTCAACGAGGGCAAGGCGGAGGCCGCCAAGCCCTACCTTGACAAGGCCGGCGACATCCCCGAGGCCGAGGAGGCCCGCATGGTGTATGAGGAACTTCAGAAGTGACGGCGCGCTGCGCCACTCAAATGTTAGACAATATATTTATTAATAGTTATAGACTTTATTAAAACAACATGAGAAAAATCAAATTTCTTTCGACGCTTGCCCTCGTCGGCACAGCCGTCTTCGGTTTGACCGCATGCTCGAGTAGTGACGATGCAGCCAACACCACCGGCAATGCCGAAGCTCAGAGCTACATTTCAGTTAACATTACCAACGTGGGTTCTGCCGCCACACGTGCCATCGACGGCTACGAATACGGCACCACCGACGAAAGCAACATCTCAAAGGTGCGCTTCTACTTCTTCAACGCCGATGGTACACCTTACAACCTCACCAACTCTCTAACCCTGTGGGCGTGAACTATCTGGAAAAGGATGTTACCATGACCGGCAGCGGCGACGATAGCAAGACTGTTGAAAACAAGAGTAACGTAATTCTCGTTATCGAGGGCAACCGCGGTGCATCACCTGCTACCATGATTGCAGTGGCCAACCCACAGAGTCTGGATGCCAGCACACTGGGCACCAATTCGCTGAGTGTCGACCAGCTCAGAAGTGCCGACCTCAAGACCACTCAGTATGCCACTAACGGCAAGTACTTCGTAATGAGCAACTCGGCTTACGACAACAACGGTGCCTCTACCTGCTCGGCTCTTACCACCGGTCATGTGTTCACCTCACAGGATGCTGCCAAGGCTGACCCCGTTGACATCTACGTGGAGCGTATCGTTGCCAAGGTAAGCACCACCAAGAGCACCGCTACCGACAGCAAGTGGACTACCATTAACGGTAAGGATGCCTATGCCGTGGGCACATATGGTACCAACACCATCTATGCAGTGATTGACGGCTGGGGCGTGGCCGACGAGAATGGCCGCACACCTATCACCAAGAACATTGGCGAAAACAGCGACCGCACCGCATGGGCCAGCACACTGGGCTTCACCCCCTGGACCACTGCCGACTATCACCGCAGCTTCTGGGAGATATCTACTCCGTTTATCTCGGGTGGAACCGCTGACAACCAGCCTCAGAACCACAGCTTCAAAAGCTACACCAGCGCCTTCGGCTCTTCGCTCTACACCTTCCCTAACACTCCTACCGAGGCAGCCACTGCCGACGAGGCCAACAAGAGCAACTCGCCTACCTATCGCACCAAGGTGCTGCTGGCAGCTCACCTGATGTACAAGAACAGCGAGGGCAACTATGTTGACGCTCCTATCTGCGAGTACAAAGGTTACCAGTACATCAGCGAGGCCGATGTGAAGAACGTTATCCTTAGCGAGAACACCAACATCTACGTAAAGAAGGGCGACAGCTACAGCAACCTTACTGCCGACGACATCACCTTCGCTACACCTGCTGCCAACTCTTCACTCAAGGATTATCAAGTTACCGCTCGCCTGGTTAACACCACCGACAACGGCATGTATTACAAGCTCAACTCTGGTGCAAAAGCCGGTTCTACCAATGCATCTGACTACACCGCCATCTCCCTGGCCGATGTGAACACTGCTCTGAGCGCATCGCCTGCCGAGATTCGTCACGAGGGCATGGCCTACTACTACACCTCTATTCGCCACCTGGGCGCTGCTGAATCGAACCTGGGCTACTATGGCGTGGTGCGCAACCACCTGTACAAGGTTACCATCAACAGCATCAAGGGCTTTGGTACACCGGTTTACGACCCCAACCGCGTAATCGTTCCTATCGTTCCATCTAACGCCGAAACCTATCTGGCTGCCCGCATCAACGTGCTTCAGTGGCGCGTGGTGAACAGCACTGTAGACCTCGACGCTACAAACACCGCTACAAACACCGATAAATAATAAAAGTATCGTTGTCTTATGTGGCCGCTCTATCCCTTACGGGCGGCCGCATTCCGATAGAGGTGAGGAAAGTTCTCATCTATAAAGGCACGCCGCTCAGTACCACGCTGCCTTGCGGCGTGCCACACATTCAAACAACAAAACATCCATATATATTCGTTACATCACAATGTTGACCGTTCATCGATTTTCAACCCCTGCGCTCCGTCGTCTGTCGTTCTTCGTCATTGCGGCGTGCGCGCTACTCCTTTCCTCCTGCGGCATGATGGAGTCAGACAGCGGACAGGACTGCACCACCTATCGGCGCGTGCGCTTCGTGTTCGACATGAACATGCTGTTCTCTGATGCCTTTGCCCACGAGGTGGACAGCGTCACGCTCTACGCAAGCGACGCTTCAGGAAAGGTGGTCTATAAGAAGTCGGAGGCCGTCGCGTCCATCGTGAGCCGTGGATATATGGATGTCAACGACCTTCAGCCCGGCACCTACACCTTCCGCGTGTGGGCCACGGGCGAAGACCGTTACTCCAATTCCTACACCTACGGCGACGACACCATCGACCGCGAGGACACTACCCGTCTCTCCGTCGTCGTCAACCGTGAGCATGCCGAGGTCAGCCACGACCTCACACCCCTCTTCTTCGGCGTCACCCGTAACGCCGATATGACCGACTATCAATACGGCGGCGTGCGTGAGGCCACCGTCTATCTCACCAAGGACACCAACGTGTTCCGCGTCGTGCTGCAAAATCTCAGCGGCGACAACCTCAACCCCAACGACTTCAGCTTCTACCTCACCGACAACAACGGCCGTCTCGACTGCAGCAACAACCTCGTCGATGACGAGCTGCTCACCTACCGCGCCTGGTCGGTGACAAGCGGAACGGCCGGCGTCACCGACAAGGACGGCACCACCGTAACCGGCGTATCGGCCGTAGTGGCGGAGATCACCACCAACCGGCTCGTAAAGGGACACGACATGCGACTGCATATCGTCAACAAAAAAGACGGCAAGGAGATAGTCAACATCCCTGCCATCGACTACTGCCTTCTCGTAAAAGGCAACTACAACAAGAAAATGTCAGACCAGGAGTACCTCGACCGCGAGGACCACTACGACTTGGTCTTCTTCATAGACAACCAGCACAACTGGCTCGCAGCCTCCATCTACATCAACTCGTGGAGGGTGGTGTTGCAAAATGCCGACATCAACGGCTGACGTGCAATGCCCACAACTTATTTATTATATTGTAACGCATGATTATCCAAACGACCCGACATACAACACGCCTGTTGGCTGCGGCAATGGCCTTGCTCGCCATGCTTGCGCTCAGTGCCTGCTCCTCCGACGACAGTGCGGCAGAGGCAGACAGCCAGTCCGTGGTCGTCGTCTTCCAACTCTCCATACCCCGTACCGAGGCTGCCACCACACGCGCTACCACAGAGAGCGTAGTGGCCGGCACGGACCTGGAGCATAAGCTCAGCAGCCTGCACGTGGTCCTCTACGACAAGCAGGGCAACTTTATTGCCCAGGAGTATGGCCTGCGCATCACGCCGCTGTCCACCTCCACCACCGGCAACTATGAATACACGGCCAACGTGGAGGTGTCGATGGAGGTGCCAGAGGCCTACCGCACCACGACAGCGTTCGAGGGTGAGCTCGTGGTCTATGCTAACACCGACATACCGGCCTCGACAAGTTATGTAGGCACCGACATCTCCGACCTCACCTTTCAGCTGCCGAGCTACACCGCGCCCGATGCCCTGCCCATGTGGGGCATGCGCGCCATCACGCAAGGCGACAACGTGGTGCTAACGGCAGGCACACGCAACGACCTCACGGGCAAAGACGACGACGCCATCGACCTCATGCGCTCCGTGGCCAAGGTTACCGTAGATCTTACCCCGGAAATGGTTGCCGACGGCTGGACCTTTGAGGACCTCAGCCTCACCCATTACAACCAAACAGGCTACGTGCTGCCCAACGGCTACTCCAAGGCCACCGGCGATACCTATTCCTTTGCCTCAGCCACAGATCTGATGGCCTATTACGGCGACAACAAAGACAACAACTCTCGCTTCCGTGCGTACAGCAAGACGGAAAACGGCGTCACCACCATCAACAGCGGTGCGCTCGAAAACCTCAAATTCAACTTCAACAATGAAACCAAGCCTACGGAAGGCCTGCCGGTCTATATCCCAGAATATGACAACAAGACGGAGGGCGTCACCCCCGCCACCATTCAGATAAAGCTCAAGCAAAACGGCAAGAGCGAGGGCAAGACCTACGAGCTGAAGTTCGCTAAGTACAACTCCACGCCAGACGACGCCACCGGCGACTTCGACAAGTTGGTCAGCGGCACCGAATTCAACATCGTACGCAACACCTGGTACCAGTACCACGTGTATAAGCTCTCTCAGCACAAGATTGGCGTCACGCTGACCGTGAAGCCATGGTATTATGTCGAGCACGACCCCATAGTAATGTAATTGAAACCAATGAAGATATCCTCCATATTCCTGTCCCTGCTCACCCTCTGCATGTTTGTGGCGTGCAACAGTGACGATGCTGACAGTGGCAGCGCGATCGACGCTGGTGGCGGTGCCGATGTCGCCCTCACCGTAACGGCCCGCGAGGCCAATACCACGGGCATTGCCACACGTGCTTTTGATGATGCCAATGCCACCGGCGGGGAGATGATGAAGAACTACATCATCATCGCCGTCGACCAGAAGACGAGCAAGATTACGCATATCCTCCAGAGCGGCAACCTTGCCACGGAAAAAGAGAAGGACACCTATTCGAGCATGGTGCACTTCGACAGCGGCACCTATATCTTCTACACCTTCGCCAACCTCACCCTCGACCAACTGGGACTCTCCACGGCCAAGGTCGGCGACCGTGCCCCCGATTTTGACAACGCCACCCTCGCCGTAGATGGCAACCAAACCTCGGTCTCGGCTTTCTCCACGGGCATCCCCATGAGCTATAAGCAGACCGTCAGCATCAACGCCCATACCGCGGAGGTCAACCTCTACGTGATGCGCATGGTGGCGAAGCTGACGCTCAGGCTCACCAACGCCACTTCGCAGCCGATGACGCTCAACAGCGTCACGCTGAGCGACATCACCAAGAACGCATCGGGGGTCACGTCTGCCGACGGAACCACTCCCGTCCCCAACCTCTACCTCCTGCCCACTACGGCCACCGATGCCAATAATAAGGAATACGCCAGCCCCCGCCTCACCACGGCGTCGGCCTACGGCGACTATACCATCACCCCCAAGGCAGCCGACGGCACGTCGGCCCTCTCCATCCCTGCCGGCAACAGCACAAGCCCCACATTCGTCACGTTCTACGTCAACGAGAGCCAGGCGCATAACCCCGACAACTTCCAGCTTACACTCAACCTCACAACAACACAAACCGACGGTTCAAAGACGAACACCGACAGCCGTTACACCATCCTCAACTGGGCACAAATCGGCCGCAACGACTACCGCGTCATCCCCATCACCCTTGACGACTACAAGCTCACGTTCGACGTGCAGTATTTCACTGCCATCGGCGTCCTGCCCCCATCCGTCACGGACAACGGCGAGACCCTCGACCTCGACTTCTCCTACTACGGAGAAATCCACCTCGTGCCGAAGATAAAGCGGTGGAGCGACGACACAGATGTCACCGCAACGGTAAGGCCCTACTACGCTTCCGCCCCCTGGTCGCTTGTCTCGGGGAGCAATCCCACAGGTTTCTTTGCTACGTCACCTTACTGGAACAGTACCAACAAATGGGTGGAGGCGAGCATCGGCTTCACCGAGGGTACCTCCGCCGTCTATCGCCTCCAGTGCACCATCACAAAGGACGACAAAACCACGCAGACGCTCTCCCGCAACGTCCGCTTCACGATGACCCCGATGACGCTGTCGAAACCGATGACGCCGTTGACACAGATGATGCTGGTGACCCCGTGACGCCGGTGCCACTGGTGACACTGTACGGGCGGGGTTCATCCCCGCCCTAACACCAATGGCCAATTCAATTCTCCCACGCGGAACAAAATAATGACATGCCATTGGGGATAACCCGCCACAATAGGGCGGGGATAAACCCCGCCCCTACGAAATGCACCGCATTCGATTAAAATGTAAATTCGCAACAACTATGTTTAAATATCTTTCCTCCCTCTTCCTCGCCGTGTCCCTGCTCTGCGCTGTGCAGGCCTCTGCCCAGGATCCGACTTTCGCCCACTATAAAGGCGTTCATGGCAAGCCGTTCGCAGACAACGGCATGCAGCAGGTGGCGGAATATGAATATAACATCTATGTGACATCGTCGGCAGCGCCCAATATGGAGGCTTTCGAAGGTTCCAACTACCTTCTTTTTAGGCTTCCTCTTCAAAACTATCTCGCCAGCAACAGAGATGAACATAAACTCGACACCGGCGGTAGTGACCTTGAACCGCAGGGCTATTTCAGATGGTATAACTTTCGGACGGATTTAAATGATGACACCAATCTGCAACCCTATGATCTTTGGATTACGAAGGATGTATTAAAGAATATTAACTATGCAACAACAGCATCCTCCGACAAGGCCGGAAAATCAGCTGGTTGGTTTGGTTGGAACCTAGGTAATATTAGTAAATACCCAAGGGGGAATCAACCTTTTACGATGACAGGCCGTGGTGCTGACCTCGTCAGAGTGGGTTGTTGGTATAAGCTTACAACTGATTGTGACAATCCTGATTGGGAGGGAGCTGACGTGGCGTGCGATGTCAGCCGTTATCAGGATTACAATGATTTGGAAGCCTACACTCCGGGTACCTTTACCCACGAACCCACGCTCTCAGTCCGTTACATCTTTCACGTAAGGTCGGCTTACACCCTTGCCAATGCCTTGCGTGATGCGCTGCTCAAGGAGAATGCGGAAAACATGACGTATGAGGACCATAAGATGACCGTGTTTGGGATGCTGAATGCTGCTTCTACGTTTACCGTGCGTAGTGACATGCCCGATGCTGCCAACTATTTCTTCTACCCGATGTCGAACGCCGACACCAAGCATGTGTATGCGAAGGACTCGAAGTATAAGATTGCAGCGTCTGACTTCACTTCTACCACGCTTGTCCACGCCACGAAGTTCATCTTCAGAGTCTATACTGCCGATGGCACTAAATATACCGACCTCGCGGGGAATGTGTCGGGCAAGACCAATATGTTCGATGTCAGTCTCGCCAATATCAACAGTACTTCCAATACTTGGTACGACCTTGACCATAACGTTGTATACAAGCCCGCTGACTTGAAGATCGGCGACAATGCCTACGTGGTGTATTACGCGGCCGATGCTTCTGGCAACAAGTGCCCCGTGGGCAATATGAAAGTACAGTTCCGCTCCTTCTATCCGAAGTCGGATGAACAGTTGGTAAATGCTCCTGACCGACAGACCTCTTATATGGAAGCCCATTATAACCAGAGCATGGCGCCTATCAGCTTTGACCAGCAGCTCACGACGCAGACTCTGGACCAGCCAACTGACGATAAGCTCAACATGACGAGTGTGCCCCGTGACTTCACCTCGGTCACCTACGGGTTCGTGTATCAGAACCTTATCTCAAAGAGTTGGGGAGGCATCATGGGTGGAAAAGATGATATTGATGGCATCTGGAAAAACCCTCAGCACTCACCGATGCATGGTGAGTATGGCTTCTACAAGAGTGCACAGTATAAGACAGCGACAGACTTGAGTACTACCAGTCAAGTGTCCATGAGTGTGCAGCATAATAAACGGGCTGACCAAAATACGAGGAATCTTAGCAAGCAGCTTCGTCAGCAGGGTAAAGGCTACGTGTGGTTCACATCCCCTGATGCTACGCTCTTTGACCGTACCCACCACGATGACCCCACTAAGTACGGCAGTTTCCTCTATGTCGATGCCTCTGATGAAAGCCGACAGATAGACCAGGAGGATTTCCAGGCCAGCCTCTGCTCGGGTTCGCAGATTGTGGTCTCGGCGTGGGTGGCCAGCTACACCAGTACTACTAATCCTGAGCAACCACAGGTCGTGTTTGTGCTTTACGGCCTCAAGGATGGCAAGGCCCATCGCTTGCTTAATATTGCCTCAGGAAGCTTTGAAGGGAACATCGAGGGCTATTCGCATGCCAATTCTCAGGGTACTTGGTACCAGGTGTATGGCCGTGCCGTGTTGCCATCAAACTCTGATGTAGAACAGTACAGCAATTTCCGCATTGTTATTGACAACTACTGTAAAAGTACGAATGGAGCTGACTATGCTATTGACGATATTCGCATCTACCAGCGTTCGTCCAAGATCAACGTGGTGCAAAACAAGCCGCTCTGCCCCGATGAGACGTCTGAGAGCAACGTCGACCAGACCATCACGCTGAAGCTGAAAGGTAACTTCGAATCGCTGAAGGATTATGTTGGCAGCAACACCAGTCTGTTCTACCGCTTCTATAATGTCACCGATGACCAGCCGGTGACAGGCACTGACTTTTACGGCAGTGGGCTTGACAACTATGGGCTGGCCAGTGTCCCTGCGTCTTATGATGCCACAGCCACATTGAGCGACGGGACAACCCCTCAGTTTGAGACTGAGAATGACGGTACGGTGAGTCTTGTACTTGCTTCAAAGCATTTCGCACTGTCTTCAGATAAGCAATATTATGTTCAGATAGCCCTTCCGTCAGATGCCTATGCCACGCAGCCCGGCTCGTGGGGTACAGCTGCTCAGAGCTGTACGGCATATAGCAACAACTTCCAGATGACGCAGGAGAACTTCGTGCTCAATGACGTCACCGGTTCAATGACGACCAACGTTGCAGTAAGTTGTACAGCCAACGAGGTGAAGGATTATTCTATTCTTGGACGTGTGCGCACTACCAACCCGGAAGATGGCGGCTCTGTGACGCTTAGTCAGGTGCCTTTCGACTGGTACATTGGTACCAAGGACGAACTGAATGGCGTGTCGGGACTCGTTGAGGCCATTGACCACTTCAGACAGGTCTATCCAACGGCTACCGACTATAACCAGACGACAGGTGACGTTTATACGGATGCCGACAAGACGGTGTTGCAGCAAAATGTCTATAATGCCACTTCCAACCCCAAAGGTAAGTTGTTGCTCCTTGCCAGTACAACGCTTACGGGCTATCCTCTTGCTGTTGGCACTTACACGGTAAGTGCCTTACCAACAGTGAGTGAGCTGACCATTAATGGCTACACCTATCACCTTTGCGAAGATGCTGTCTTGCAGTTTAAAGTGAGAGTCAGCAAGCAGGGCGTACAGCTTAACCTTGGTCGCAGCGGAGTGCCTTATCCCAGCTCAAGTTCAATAAGAAATATTCGTGTGGGCCTGCCGCAGTTCAGGACCATCCAGCAGGATGCGAACGCATCTCTGCGCATTCCCATCACGTCGCGTGTGGTTGACGGACAGACCAGCACCACGAGTAACCTGATGTTTGTGGATGGCACCAATATATCAAAAGGAGATGTTAATATCATCATGAGCAACACCAACGACCCTGCCTTGCAGGCGCAAAGCGGCTCACTGGTATTCGCCACTGCCGACCAACCGAACTCAATGTATAATCTTGATGCCACTGACTCAACGGTCAACATCCGTCTTGCTGAGGGTATCATTGACAAGATTCATGAAGGTTATTGGTACGAACTGCAATTACAGTACGTAGTGACCAACTCTACCGATGCAACTGTTGTTAACTGCCCGGGTGAGACCTTCTTCCGCTTGAAGATCGTACCTGAATATGTTACGTGGAACCCAACGGCAGAGAATGGCACCAATTCCAATTGGAACAACGATAACAACTGGCGCCGCTCGACAGCGGCAGAGCTTTATGATGCTTCCTATAAGGATTATGGTACAACAGCCACCTATACAGGTGCCGCAACGGACAACACAGTGGCTCGTCGTGACGGCAGCTACGCACCGATGTATTTCACCAAGGTGACCGTGCCCTCATTGACGGCAGGTCTCTATCCGTCGTTAGGCTATGTGGAATACAATATGGTAGGGCAGGCCATCCGTCTGACCAATGTCAAGAACCACGTGCCTTATTCCGTGGATGGCGACGAGACTGACATGTCGCATGAGCTGGAAGCCTATCCTGCCAAGGATGCTAACAGCTTCTACTGCCAGAACTACCGCGGCAACATCTGCGACCAGCTCTATCTGAAGGCTGGTGCCGAGCTCCGCAGTCAGCAGTTCCTGATTTATAACAAGGCGTGGACGGAGCTTGAACTGCCCGTGGGCAAGTGGTACTCCGTGGCCTCTCCGCTCAAGGACACCTACGCCGGTGACTACTATGTGCCTGCTGCTACAGGCCGTCAGGAGACGCAGGCCTTTGAGGACATCAGCTGGAGCAGCGACGACAACAACCGCGTGCGCTATCCCTTCTATCAGCGCGCCTGGGGCGACGCTACCGTGATGGAGCAGGACGGCGGTACGGGCTACTCCGTCTGGGACAACCCAATAGCGATGGTGCCTGCCGACGGCACGCTGACGGAGAACGCCAACGGCTGGAGCCATGTCTATAACAATGCCGCGGCGGTGGCTGGTGGCGATGACCAGAACGCCAACTATGCCTTCTCGCTGCGTGTGGGCGACGCCTACATGCCGACGGTGGCCAGTGGACTGCGTGACAAGAACGCTCTCGTCCGTCTGCCGAAAGATGACGCAACCTATTCTTACGCAAATGTCAATAAGGACGGCACGGTCTCGCAGACAACGGCCACGCTCACCCGCACCAACAACGGCAAACTGCGTGTCAATGCCGATGCCAGCGAGACGGCTACAGGACAGATAACGGTGACACCGGCTGCGGTGAGTCCGTCGGACAACCACTACTACCTTATCGCCAATCCCTATACGTCGTCCATCAGCGTGTCGCAGTTCCTTGCCGACAATGCCAACGCCTTGGAGGACCAGCAGCACCTCTGGGTGCTCCGCGGCGATGTGTTGACGCAGATGCCTTCAGAGAATGCCAACCAGGTGAGTACGGAGTATAATGTCATCCGTCCACAGGAGTCGTTCTTTGTGAAGATGACCACCACCAACCAGCTCGTCTTCAACCAGGGCCAGCAGGTGGATGCCAACATACGCAGCAATACGGCCAAGGCAGCTCTTGCCAAGCCGATGTTCGTCACCTATTCTTATGATAATGGTTCGACGACTAACATCAGTAAGGTGTTGAGCGAGGACGACGGTGTGCTGAAGACTTGGTGTCCGTCGTCGGGTCAGCTCGCCATCGCCTACGGGGGCAACGACGCCCTCACCTCCCTCTCGGTCTATACCCTTGACGGCCGCCTGTGGCAGATCCTTCGTCCATCGGCTCAGACCATCTACGTCCAGATTCCCGCCGGCGTGTATCTGGTGAAGGCAGCGACGACAAAAGGTAATGTGAAGGTGAAGAAGCAGGTGGTGGAATAAAGGAGTTAGGAGTTAGAAGTTAGGAGTTAGGAGATAGAAATTAGGAGTTAGAAGTTAGGAGTTAGGAATTATCCGCAATCTTAGGGTCACGTGCCTTTAGGATTGCGGATAATTTTTATATTGAAGAAATAGATTTGCCGCAAGATATTTGCGGATTTACCGAAAATATGTTATATTTGCAAGCATCAACAAAGAAGAGTGACTATGACTGATGCGCAGCAATATAAATTGACATACTTTGTCTATGTCATTGGGGAGTTTGCAAATAAATATGGACTTACCGATAAGCAGGCTTTCCAATACCTGAAACGTTATGACGGCCTGCAAGCTCTTGATGAGTGCTATCCTGCAGAACATACATTACCCATTGAAGAAACACTTAGCGACCTTACCATGTTGTGTCATCGTAATGGAGGAGGGCTGATATGATGACGCTCTATCATGGGTCAAATGTTCTTATAGATCACATTGATTTATCTATGTCAAAGCCCAATAAAGACTTTGGTAAAGGATTTTATCTAACTGATATTCGAGAACAAGCTTTAGAAATGGCTTATCGCCGTTGTCGGTTTTTAGGTCAAGGCGAACCAGTTGTAACTTCATTCTCCTTTGATGAGGCCTTGCTCGAAAACAATATTTTGAAGATAAAACGATTTGAGACACCGTCAGAGGAATGGGCATATTTTATCCTTAAGAACAGGCACGCGAACGTCAACAATTTCAGACATGATTTTGATATAGTCATTGGACCTGTTGCTGATGATGGTGTCGCGTTTCAGTTAGGCAGGTATGAAAGAGGATTAATAACCCTTCAAACATTAGCAGAAGAGCTTAGATATAAGAAACTAAACCGCCAATATTTTTTTGGCACAGAACGGGCAATTCATTATTTAATACGATTATGACGGATGCAATCCAAACAAAATTCCTTATCGATTCAATTGTTGAGGATATGGCAAAATATCTTGTTGAAGATAAAGGCATTTCCGAGATTGATGCTTTAGATATTATTTATAATTCACAGACATACGATAAGATTACAGACCTGTCAACAGGTTTGTACTTTCAGAGCAGTGGTTACAATTATGACATACTAAAGCATGAATTGACTTATGGTAAAGTCGGATGATTGAAGATTGGTGTTTCAAAAGATGAGAAGTCCGAAAGTTCTATCATAACTTAATACACTTAAGTATATGGCTGGACTTCCGGACTTCCTATTCTTTCGTAACCATTTAATTTAGGCCGTCCCGCTTTCACTAAAACAGCCGGAATGCGTCAAACGTCACTGCGAAATGGGTTGAGCGACACTGCGAAATGGGTTGAGCGATAAGCTGTGGCGAATGTTTTACCATTCTGTGGCGACCGCCCTGCATAACTGTGGCGACCGCCACACTTTCTCGCTCAGCCCGTATCGCATTCACCTATCGCCGATGCGGAACCGTCAGCCTGTTTACATCTTAATCAGGAAAAGCAAAGACAGACGGCGCTGAAGCCCTACCCTATTTGATTGTCACCGATATGCCGGGGCGCAACTCCTTGGCAGGCTTTAGTGGCCGGGCCCGAACCTCGAAGGTGTGGAGGTCGATGCCTTTGTCGGGCTTCGTTGACTTCCATGTTGCATACGACGGCTGGACCTTCATGTAATACACCTCCATGGGATAGTCGCGGTCGTAGGCCTCGGAATGAACGGTGATCCGTTTGCCGGGCTTCAGGCCATGGAGCCGGTCCTCACGAATGAAGAACGTGGCCCATTTGTCGCCCAGCATGCTGATGGTGAGGATGGGTGATCCACTGCTGACCAGCTCACCCTCATGGGCGTTGATCTTTTGCACCTCACCTTCGACCGTCGCCACCTGCACCGTCTCACGGAGCATCGAGCGCACCACGTCGGTACCATGTTCTGCAGCCTTGGCTTGAGCGGCAGTGGCTTTCTTCTCCTCTACCCTCGCGCCATTATTCACCATCTCGTATTGGCTTTGTGCGGCACTGACCTGAGCCGCTGCTGCATCGCGGGCGGCCTGCGCCTCGTCGCGTTTCTGTGCTGTGGCAACGCCTTCGTCGTACAACCGTTGCACACGGTTGAGCGTCTTTTCAGCGATGGTAAGTGCAGCCTTGGCCTGCGAAACGAGGTTGGCCGCCGTGCGTATCTGCTCCACACGCGAACCGTTGTCGGTCATCTCATTGATGGCCTGCGCCGCCTCACCCGTGGCTTTGGCCGCCTGCTCCTGCGCCACGACCTCGGGCATGCTCAGCACCACAAGGGTGTCGCCGACATGCACGTAGTCGCCCTCGCTGACCAAAAGCCGTTTGATGCGCGCGTCGAACTTACCCGACACACGGTATTCGCGGCAGTCCATCTGACCTTCGATAGCAGTTTCCTTGGTGCCAAACATAAGGTAACCGATAAACGAGATGCCTGTAACGATAAGGATAAATGAGACGATGGCCAAAATCACATTCAAGTGCTCAGCTTGGATTTTATCTTTCATGATGAGATGCTTTGCGTTTAATATTTACTGAAGAGTTTATTGATATGACGGAGGTAGACCAGACACGATGTGCCGAAATACACAGCCACCTGGATCCATAGTCCGATATAGATGTCGCTGATGTCGTGAAGGTTGCAGCCCATCGACATGATGCGTACGTAGCCGTTCATGCCCAAGGCAGAGGGGAAGAACCACGACAGCGCCTTCCAGAACATCGGGATGTTGGACGACGGCCATGATACGCCCGAGAGAAACACCATCGGCACCGACATGAAGACGAAGATCAGGATGCAGTCCTCGCGGCGATAGATGAGCGACGAAAGCGTGATGGCAAAGAAGATGCACGATAGCAGGTAAGGTACGATGAACGCAACAAGTGTGAAGTAATGCCCCATCTGAGGCATGTGGAACGACTGATTGACAAATGTGAACATGTAGATGGCCATGATGAAATAAAGCGGCAGATAGAACAGCGCCTTACCCCAGATGACACTCATCACATTCTTATAATGCACGTCGAGCGGAATGACCGAACCACGGTTCTTCTCGCGGGTGTTACCCATCTCCATGCCGATACCCAGAAGCAGCGTCTGTTGGATGATGAGCATCAAGACGGGCGGAATAAGGAATGAAGCGAAGCCCGCTTGCGGATTATAGAGACTGAGATGCTCGTATTTGATGGGCAATTTGGCTATCTCCTCGTCGCGGATGGTTGTTGCACCGATGCGCTCAACCTTGATGTCGTTGTTCATGTCGAGCGAGACGTTGGTGGCCGCCAACAGTAGCGCTTTGTAATAGAGCATACTGCTCATGTCGCAATAAAGTCCCACATGCGTCTGCCGACCGTTGCTGAGGTCATCGTCGAAAGTTGATGCGATGTGCAGAATGCCGTAGGCCTTGTGCCGTTTGATTTGCTCCTCTGCCTCCCCGACGGTGGTGTAGATGCCCGTGACGCTGACGTCGGGCGTACCATCGAATTTGCTGATGAACTCACGGCTGCGCGATGAGCCGCAGTCGTCGACCACAGCGCAAGGCACGTCGCGGCACACCTCGTTGGTGTAGACGTAGGAGTAGAGCAGCGGATAGGCCAAAGGCACGAAGAAGATGAAGATCATGATGCCCTTGTCGCGCAGTACGGTGCGGCATTCGTCATACCATATATAGAGTAGGTTTCTCATAATCACTCAATGTATTTGAATTGAAGGAAGGCCTTGCGGTAGCGTGGCAGCACCAGGATGGGCAACAGCGCAAAGCAGCAAAGCACCACCACCGACGGCCATACATAAGCCAGTGACCAGCCGTCGAGCGCACAGTTGACATAGATGAGGTAATAATGGCGCAGTGGAAACCAGTCGGCAAGCACGCGCAGATAGGTTGACATGGCTGTGACCGGGAAGGTGAAGCCTGCCAATGAGAATGATAGGATGCCCCAAAGCGAACAGATACACATCGACAGTCGCATCTCACCCGCCATCAAGCCAAACAGAAAGATGGCAAAGCCCTGACTGGCCACCACAGTGAGAAAGCCGAGACCAATCATCGTCGGCAGTCCACAGTTGCAAGGGAAGCCGAGATAACGGAAGAACCACACGTCCATGAAAGTGAAGATGACCGTATAAATGGCGGTTTGGGGCAATAGCTTACCCGCTAAGGCTATGGCAGGACTGTGGCCGGAGATGATATATAGCTCAGTCTGTCGTTCTGTCTTCCACTCCAATCCGATGGCGTAGGTCGTCGTGAGCATGATGAGAAGAATGAGGAGTCCTGGGATGAGCATATTGCTTAGATATACCGAATAGTCCATAAACGCGTTCTTCATCGGGTGGGTCTCGATGGTAATCGGCTGCAGAATGCCCATCAGCTCACTGTCAGGGGTGCCATGTCCCCACAGACTGCTGCGCGTCAGCGCGAGACCGGCCAGTACACTCGTCGTTGTCATGTCGCGCATGATGAAGTTGGCCGGCACGTAATAGGAATCGTTGGTATAGAACGAGATGGTGGGCTGGCGCTGTGACTCGCAGTCGCGCGTCAGCCCTTTGGGAATATAGAAGAAAGCGTAAATCTTACCCTCCTGCATGGCTTGCCGCGCCTCGGAGAAGTTGCGGAAGACATACTTTACGTCAGTTTCTTCAAATGCATCAATCATACGGCAGGCGATGCGGGAGACGTGGGTGTTGTCGGCATCAACGATGGCGGCGGGCAGCCGCTTGGGCAGGCCCTCCATCATGAGCGTCGTGAAAAAGAAGATGCAGAGCAATGGCGCGATGATCATGTCAAAGAGAAACAATGGACGCGTGGCAAACGTCCTTGCTTCCCGACGCGTAATAAAGATGATGCGCCGATGAATCAGTTGCAGTCGCCTCCAGAAACCCCTTGACGGGTTGGGCGCCTTATTATTGAGTTTAATTATCATCGTATAGATAGTTTCAGTGTTTGTTTAACTTACTCAGCATGACCACCGACTCACCTGCATGGGGCGCTTTCAGTGGCTTCGTGGCGCGCAGTCTCACCTCAAACACTTTCAGGTCGAGGTCGTTGAGGGCGCTTGTGGCCTTCCATGCCGCAAAGTCTCCGGCATTGTTGACGCGCGTCACACGAGCGGTTACGGTGTCATCAGCAGCCGGTCGATAAATGTCAACCAACTGCCCGTAGTCGATGCCTGGCAGGTGGTCCTCGGTGACGTAGAACGTAAACCAGTAGTCATCGGTTTCAATATTCATGATGGGCGCTCCCGTACCTACAATCTCACTGGGTTCGACGAAGATTTCGGTCACGCGTCCGCTTTGTGGGGCTGTCAACACCGTCTCGTTGAGCAGATGGCGTACCACATCGACATTGGCCCTTGCCGCCTTACTACGGTAATTTGCCGCGCGCTTCTCCTCATGCCGTGAGCCGTTGAGGGCCAACTGATATTGCTCATGCGCCGCCCGTTCAGCCGCCACTGCCGCATCGCGTTGCGCACGGGCCTCGTCGGCCTTCTGCGCTGCGACCACGCCCTGCGCACACAGGTTATTGATGCGCTTGTAGGTGGACTGACTCACGTCGCGTGCGGCAATGGCCTGCTGCCAACGGTAATAGGCCGACCTTACCGCCTCACCGCGCGTGCCTTCCTGCACCAGCGCATCCTGCGCCCGCGACTCATCCCATTTGGCGATAGCGGTCTGCTCCATGGCCGACACCTCGGGCGCCGTGAGCACCACCAACGTATCGCCGGCTTGGACATAATCGCCCTCGTGCACGCAAACCTTTTCTACACGGCTCGGCACCTTGGTCGATACTCTGTAGTCGGTCGACTCCAACTGTCCCTGCACCGGCAACTTATGCTCGGGGATGGGGATGCCGACGATGATGGCCAACAACAACAATGACAACAGGCAGAAAGCTGTCAGCAGTACCTTGTTGTGGAAGACGATATTAAACAGTCGCTCCCTTCTCGTTTTCTCCATAGCTGTTTCGATTTTTCGGCAAATTTCTGATAATATTCGCTAATTACGATGTTCAAATATTCAACTATTCGCAGCAATATGGGAACATGTGGAAATATTGACCAAATAATTGGAAATGAACAAAACAATGATTGGCGTATTTTTACGAAATTTGCGCCAAAAACAAGAAGATATGAAGAACAACCAACTCGTATTGAAGGAGGTCGACCTTAATGACCTCAATGGTAACGCAGTCG
Organism: uncultured Prevotella sp.; assembly: GCA_900315835.1. Classification (GTDB taxonomy): domain Bacteria; phylum Bacteroidota; class Bacteroidia; order Bacteroidales; family Bacteroidaceae; genus Prevotella. The sequence continues at coordinate 11,614 of ONAR01000016.1, read as the reverse complement.
TAAACTATTATGACGGCGATGTGGTCATCATCAACGACTTCCATCACCTAAAGGCCGAAGCCCCACTCTACGCTAAGATGAACTTTATCACTATCTGCACGAAAGGCCGCATCCAGTTTAATCTCAACGACCGACAGATACAGCTCACCGAAGGCGACGTACTGATCAGCGCGCCCCACGTCATCTTGGACAATTACCTCGTCAGCACCGACTTCGACTGTAAAATCCTTTGCTTGTCCGACGACATCATCCACGAGATGCTCAACGACCAGATTTATTTATGGAACCTGTCGGTATATAGCCGACATACCTGCATCATAAAACTTCCGGAAGAGGACAAGGCGCAATTTGTACACTATTACGAGCTCATCCGCTACAAGATACAACACCATTCACGGCCCAACGCCACCATTACCATGCAATGCATCATCCAAGGTATGCTGCTCGACCTGCTCGGGTTGCTCGACAACAAAGCCGATGAGGAAGAACTGAAACGTACGCACGGTCAGGCGCTGTTTAATAACTTTCTGAAAATTCTCACCTCGAACGAGATCAAGCACCGCACCGTGGACTACTACGCCGACCGGTTGCACATCACTCCGAAATACCTCACGATGCTCTGCACGAAGTATAGCGGGAAGTCGGCTTCGGAGTGGATTACGCAATACACCAAGGAAGATATACGTCAGGCGCTGTGCCACACCACGCTGTCAATCAAGGAGGTATGCGCTCGTCTTGGCTTCTCCAACGTCTCGTTCTTCGGCAGCTACGTGCGCCGCAATTTCGGCATGTCGCCGAGCAAGCTGAGGGGCGAGAAAGGGTAGACCATTGCTTCCTTATTTATACAGATTCAAGGCAATATAGTCAAGACAACAGCGTTAGAATAGTAAATATAGTAAGCTTTAACCCAGATGAAAAAACTATTTATTCTGTTGTCTTTCGTGATCACATCGACCATGAGTTTTGCGGCTTCCGACATGGACTCCTTCATTCAGAAATTGATGAGCCGCATGACGCTTGAGGAAAAAATCGGTCAACTCAACCTGCTGCCTGGCGGCGACATTGTCACCGGTCAGGTGATGAATAGTCCGTTGGCCCGCTTGGCTGCCGACGGTAACCTTGGTGGGGTGCTCAGTGTGCGTGACCCCGAGAAAATCAAGCAGTTGCAGCAGATAGCCGTGAAAAAGAGCCGGCTGGGTATCCCCCTGCTTTTTGGCTACGACGTCATTCATGGTTTCCAGACTGTACTGCCTATTCCCCTCGCGCAATCTTGCAGTTGGGATACCACAGCCATCAACAGAGGCGCTGCCCTTGCCGCCCGCGAGGCTACATCGCAGGGCATCAACTGGGTTTACAGTCCGATGGTGGACATTGCCCTCGATCCCCGCTGGGGTCGTATAGCTGAGGGCGCAGGCGAAGATCCGTTCTTGGGCAGTTGCATCGCCAAGGCCATGGTAGAGGGTATTCAGGGCAACTATGGCCCTCACAATGCGATGGCCTGTCTGAAGCATTACGCCCTCTACGGTGCAGCTGAGGCTGGCCGTGATTATAACACGGTTGATATGAGTCGTGTGCGCATGTACAACCAGTATTTCCCGCCCTATGAGGCCGCAGTCAAGGCTGGTGTGGGTTCTGTGATGTCGTCGTTTAATCTGGTTGACGGCATTCCCGCGACCGGCAACAGTTGGCTCATCAACGGAGTGCTGCGTCATCAGTGGGGCTTCGATGGTTTTCTGGTGACCGACTACGGCTCTATCGACGAAATGGTGAAACACGGCATGGGTGATAATGCCCATTGCGCTGCGCTTGCGCTGAAGGCCGGCACCGATATGGATATGTGCTCATCAGCTTATACGGACAATCTCAAGAAACTTTTGGAGGAAGGTCGTGTGAGTCAGCAGGACATTGATCAAGCATGTCGCCGCGTACTTGAGGCAAAATATAAGCTGGGACTGTTTGCCGACCCCTTCAGGTTTATTGACACCAAGCGGTCCAAGACAGCGCTTTATCAGCCCGAAGCCCGGACACTGGCCCGCAACTTTGCCGCAGAGACCTTTGTGTTGCTGAAGAATGACAACAACCTGTTGCCATTGAAGAAGCAGGGCACCATCGCTCTCATTGGTCCGCTCGGCGACAATCGGTCGAACATGGTGGGCAGCTGGAGTACGGCTGACAAACCGGAACTATACAGTACACTGAAGGAAGCCATGATGCGCGCCGTGGGTTCATCGGCAAAGGTGATTTACGTGCAAGGCTGCAACATCTATAACGACTCGGCCACACAGGCCAACTGCAATTACGGACGTCCGATACCTCGGGTGGATGCCGACAAGGCTGAGCGCGAAGCTCTGCAGGCTGCGGCCAGCGCCGACGTCATCGTTTGTGCGATGGGCGAACTGACGGAGATGAGCGGTGAGAGTTCATCGCGAGCCGACCTCAACCTGCCTGATGCACAGCTGCACTTGCTGAAGAAGCTCTGCGCTACGGGTAAGCCGGTGGTGCTGCTCAACTTCGCCGGTCGTCCCACCATCTTGAAGTGGGAGAACGAGCACTGTCAGGCTATTCTCAATGTGTGGTTTGGTGGCTCTGAGGCTGCCGATGCTATCTGCGATGTGGTCTTCGGTGACAAAGTGCCTTCCGGCAAGCTCACCACATCACTGCCGCAGTGTATGGGACAGATACCCATCTACTATAACCACCTGAACACAGGCCGTCCAACGGCCGAGGGCGCAACAAGATATTACAAATACCAGAGCAACTATATCGACGTGCGCAACGATGCCCTCTATCCTTTCGGTTTCGGTCTGAGCTATACCACATTCAATTATAGCGATTTCCATCTGGACAGCAACGAGCTGACGCGTAACGGTAAGGTGACGGCCTCGGTGACGGTAACCAATACCGGGAAGCACGACGCGGACGAGATTGTACAGCTCTACATCCATAACCCCGCCGCCCGCATCGCCCGCCCGGTGAAAGAGTTGAAAGGCTTCCGCCGCATCCATCTGAAAGCCGGCGAGCGTCAGCGTGTTGACTTCTCGCTTACGCCGGCTCTCCTTACCTACAAGGATGCTGAGGGCAATGACATCCTCGACCCAGGCAAATTTGACATCATGGTAGGACCCAACAGCAGCGACAAGGCCTTGAGCCATGCTTCGCTGAACTATATTGGAGAATAAACGGCGCTCCGGGTATTTGATGTGCCCGTAGGTATGGCGGTACCCACATCAGCGATATCCGGAGCGGGGATTGTTAGAATCGGATGACGGCCTTTGCGCCGAGTGTCATGGTGTGTATGTTCTCCACGCCGTTGATGGCAGCCTCTAATGGCACCACGACACTCTTCATCACCGTCTCGGCGCTGGCGCCTGTATAGCTGGCCGACACCTTGACGGTAGGTGGTGCGATGTCGGGATATTGCTCAATGGGCAGACGTCATTATTCGATTTCTCCTTTCTTAACGATATTGAGTTCTGTTGGCATGACTTCACTTTTCTTGCAAAGATAGTGCAAACAAACGGAATGGCAAAGAAAAAATGAATTTTCGTGAACTGCTTATTGATTGTTGGCTGCCGCTTTCATCATCTTGCGCCATTTGAGATAACCCATGATGGCAATGACGACGTAGAGCGCGTAGAGTGAGGCCTTGAAGGGTATGTCCTTGTAGAAATATAGCACGCACGTCACCACGTCGACGACAATCCAAATGATCCACTGCTCCAGATACTTGCGCGCCAGTGCCCAGATGCCGACGAAGCTCAGGGCTGTGGTGAAGGCGTCGGCTATGGGGACGGTGGAGCCAATCTTGACGAGCCAGAACCACAGCACGGCCCAAATGACGAGCGTGCCAATAGTCCAAGGGAGGATGCACGAGCGTTTGAAATGGGTCACAGGAAGGTTGTCGCCTTGCTTCTGATGATGTTTCTTGCCAAACTTCCATACCCAGAAGCCATATACGGTCATGGCGATGTAATAGAACTCCATGCCGCAGTCGGCATAGAGTCCTTTCTCATAATACAGCACGATGTCCATGGCCTGCATCACGAAACCCACGAGCCACAGCCATATCGAGGCTTTATACTCCAAGAGGATGTATGCCAGGCCAAGAACGGTGGTCGTGATGTCAAGCCAGTGGTCAAGGAAAAATGCGTCCATCGCCTTGGCGTATCAGAACTGCAACGTGATGTTGCCCATCATGTTGAAGCCGGCGGCGGGGATGTAGCCGAGCTGATAGTAGCGGTTGGACTCTGGATAGTGCTTATCCACTATAGCTGAGTAGCTCCAACCCGAGACAGCGTAATGGCGGTCGAAGATGTTGTTGAGATTGAGTCCGAAAACGATTGCCTTGAGACAACCCTTCAACGGAAGACGGTAGCTCATGTTGACATCGCTCGCCGTGAACCAGGGCAGCGAGCGGTCCTTGTTCGCTGACAAGTCCATATATTGACGGCTCACATAGTTGGTGTGCCACGTACCCTCGAAGCCGCGGTAGCGGAACGTGATAAAGCCATTGAGGATGGCTGACGGCGAGAATGACAGCGTGGAGTTGTCGTAGTGCTTTATCGTCGGGTCCATATCGTTCCAGTCATCGTCATAAGTCTCGATATATTCGTCAAAGTCCTTTATCTTATTCTCAGACAGCGCTGCATTGGCAGCGACAGTCAACCATGACAGCGGTGACCAGTCGGCTGTGAGTTCTACACCAGCTCGGTAGCTCTTTTTGACGTTTGTGGTGAGGTTTTCACCGATGTCGCTCTGCTGACCGGTCTGTACAAACTGATTGTGATAGTTCATGTAGTAGAAGTTGGCACCGGCATGCCAGTTGCGGCCCTCGTAGTTGTAGCCCCATTCGAAGTCAAGCAGATGCTCGGCCTTGGGAGCCGGATAGGAACCGTTATCAGTGAAGTTGTTGCGTTCAGGCTCACGTCCGGCATAAGCAACTGAAAAATAAGCCTTGTGGCCGTTCTCATGGAAGGTGATGCCAGCCTTCGGGTTGAAGAAGTTGTAATCCTCGTCGATATTCAGCGACTGGTTCTTATAGGTACCGTCGGTCTGCTTAATGAATTTGTCGTTGACGCCATTGGTCTTATAGTGAACGTAGCGGTATTGCAGGTCGGCAAACACATCCCACTGCGCACCGAGGTGGCGTGTAGCCTTGAGGAAGCCGCTGTAGTCGAACTTATGTGCGTCGGAGTCATAGTACTTCAGCGTTGGCATGATGTCGCGTGTGAAGAAGCCTTCATAGGGCGCCTGGAAGTTGACGGCATCATTCTTGGATATGTAATCGAGATAGCCGTAATGGTTGCCGCGGAACTGCTGCAGGTTAACGCCGCCTAACACATCCCAATTCTCGTCCTTATAGTTGGCGTTATAAACCAGGCCGTAAGTGTGCTGCGTAAGGCCCTTGCGGCGCACGAAATCGGCTTTCTTGACAAAGTTGCCGCTGGCGTCGGTAGCATAGATGCCGAATTTCGCAAACTTATAGTTCGGGCGGAACTCCTTATAATAACCGTGACCGTAGGTATAGTGGATAGCCGCATTATGAGTCCAGTGTGCAGAAGGCTGCCAGGTAAACGAAAGGATGTTATGGTCCTGCACAAAGTTATCGGTGGTCTTACTCCAATAACTGCCATCATCCATTTTGTAGCGTGAGATGGTCCAACCGCCATTCCAGTCGGGTTCGAAACCCTCGTATAGGCTATTGAAGCGGCCCATGCCCAGCTTGTAGAGGTCGCGATAAGTCTTCACGCCAAGGTAGCTGTTCATTGAATAGTCATCGTTGCCGGCAGTTACACCATTCCAAGCCTGACCTGTGTGTTCGTAGTTGCCGACATTCTTATAACGCAACTGGAAGTTGTCGCCAAGCCAGGTTAAGCCACCGTAGTAGCTGCCCGAGTTGCCGCTTGTGCCGTGCAGGTAGCCGTCGGTGCCGGTGTGGTGGTAGGCTCCGTCGAAGACGAGGTGGTTGCCGATGAGGCCGGTGGAGAAGTTGCCGCCTACATTATAAGTATTGTAGGAGCCGTAGCTTGCCGTTGCCTCGAGATAAGGCTTCAGCAGTGGGGCGGCCATTCCGAGGGAAATGGTGCCTCCGAAAGCGCCGTCACCATTGGTAGAGGTGCCGATGCCGCGCTGTATCTGTGCCGAGCCGAGCAGCGAGCCGTAAGAGTTCATATTGGCCCAAAACACGGTCTGGTCCTCAGGGGAGTTGAGTGGCACGCCGTCGAGGGTGACGTTGATGCGGCTGCCGGCCGCACCGCGGATACGCATGTACACCGTACCCGTGCCTAATCCATTCTCACCCCAGGCCAGCACGCCCGGTGTGTTGGCAAAGAGCAGCGGCAGCTCACGGCCGGTCTTTGAGAATGAGTTGAGTTCTTGTTTCTTGAGATTGGTCACGGCAAACGGCGCGTTTTCTGACGCGCGTACGGCTCTGACCACTACCTCCTGCAAGGAGGCCTGACGAATGGAATCGCTCTGCGCATTCGCTGTTCCCGCGGCCATGGCCAAAGTACCCACGGCCAACGGGAAGGTCATCATCAATTTGTTCATTGATACCTTTGTTGAATTAAAATAACCACTAAAGGGATTGCATCCTACCTACGCCGGCATTACCCGGATCAGGTTCTTGGGTATGTTCTCAGCCACGGCAACAACCGCAGCACCCCTTAGAAAGCATTTTGCTTTCCAAGTGCAAAGTTATATAAAATAATGTGAACTATCAAAGGATGGCGAAAGAAATTTACTCGCGGGTGCATTGTCAATAGGAGCGCCGTCATTCATAGCGGCGGAATCTCTTTCACGCAGATTGCGCAGATAACGCAGAATTCCTGCCCACCCTTTATCTCACAGATCTTTCTCACCACCCTTAGGCATTGAATAAGCATCGGTATTAGGAAAAATCTGCGAGATCGAAGGTATAACATTAATCTGCGCTATCTGCGAAATCAGCGTGGTTACTTTGTCGCCTCAGAAATCAGCGTGAGCTTACTTTTTCTCCTAATGAATGGCAGCGCTTCTACTTCCCTCTCCCCTGCTCCGTCGCCGAATAGTTGATGCGAAGGGCCTTGGCTTGGCGCAATGCCTGCTTCACATCGTTGATGAGCTGCATGTGGGTGCCTCGGTCGGCCTTGATGGAGACCGTCATTTGCTGCTGGTCCTCTGGCGACATACGGTCGCGCTCAGCCGAGACGTAGTCGGTCACCTCGGCGGGCGAAGCAAACTTATCGTTGAGCTGCACACGATAGTCATTGCCATAAGCCTGACGCATGCCGGCGTTCGGCCGACCGATATAAATATAGGAGACGGCCGACTTCTTGGTCAGACGCGTCAGTTCGGTGCCTTGCGGTGTGCGGTATTTCACCTTCACCGCCACCTTCTGCATGTGGGTGACAATCATGAAGAAGAACAGCACCGTGAAGATAAGGTCGGGCAACGAGGCTGTGTTCAGTCCCGGTACCTCATGGTTGAATCTGCGAAAACGACTCATTGCTGGCCTCCTTTCGCTTTGCCGGCAGCCGACTGTTGGCTGGCACCACCGGCTGCAACAGGTCCTGCGGCCGGATCGTGGTATTGTTCGGCAATATGCTGCGGACAAACATCCCTGACGTGGTCTTTCTGTTGGGGCGACAATGCGGCGAAATTGCGGTGATAAAGTCGCTGCGCAGTTTGGTTGCGCAACACACGATAGGCTGCTACCAGTTCATTTTGCAGGTGGAAATAAGTGTTATAATCCGACTGCGGGTCAGCCTCCACTGTGATGAGGTGGCGCTTCCCTACCCTTTCGACAAACGATATCACTTGATTACGCAAACCTTTAATCGGCTGTTGTTTATCGTTGACAATCAGTTTGTTGTCTGGTGTAATCTTCAGCGCCATCGTCGTTCCCTTCTCGGCAAATGACTGTTGATTCTCTTCCTTGTTGACCGGGGGCAACTGCCGCGACAGGCCTTTGTCCACATCCATGTTGGTCGTCACCAGGAAGAAGATGAGCAGCATAAACGATATGTCGGCTGTTGACGTGGTGTTGAGCCCAGGCACACGATGCTTACGACGCTGGATAATCATGATTTCCTGTTGTATTTGGTTGCGCCATAGACGACGGCACCAATAGCCGCGACGATGAGCAGCAACGAGGTAACGATAAACATATCCGACATGCGGAGCCAAAAGGCGTCGCTATAGGTGGCGCCGTTGATCTTCATCGGTGCCGATGAGCCCAGCACGAAGGTGACCAGCATCATGACAAACGTACCAATGCCCACTGTGAGCGAGATGCGACGCACGGGTATGTTGTTGACCACGCGGTCGCCCTTGCCCAATGTGCGTGCTGACCTTACGACCGCCCACACCGCAATGCCGAGGGCAAAGGCAAGGAGCAGGTAACCCGTGATGAGCAACAGGTCGGTGAAAAGAGGCGCGTTGAAGTTGGGGTCGTCGATATACGGCCTGCTGAAACCAACAAGCCAGAACAGGGCAAACACCACCACAATGAGGCCAATCAGCGCGTAAAGTACGGCCGAGGAGCGCTTCTCCGTGGGCTGTGATGTGAACTTCTGCAACAACTTCTTCATCATCAATGCGTGAGTTTATACTTCATAATGACGTCGAGCAATGTAATCGACGACTCCTCCATCTGCGAGGTCAGATGGTCAATCTTCGAGAGAATATAGTTGTAGAACAACTGCAGGATGAGGGCTACGATGATACCGAAGATGGTTGTGATGAGCGCCACCTTCATACCGGCAGCCACAATGGTCGGACTGATGTCGCCGGCGGTCTGAATCTGGTCGAAAGCCATCACCATGCCGACCACCGTACCGAGGAAGCCGAGCGACGGCGCCATGGCGATGAACAGCGTAATCCATGAGCAGCCTTTCTCGAGGTTAGCGCTCTGCACCGAACCGTAGCTGACGATGCTGCGCTCAATGTTGTCGATGCTGTCGTTGATGCGGGCCAGCCCCTGATAGCAGATGGAGGCCACCGGTCCCCGCGTGTTGCGGCAAAGGTCCTTGCCACCGTCAATGTCGCCTGCGGCAATCTTGGCGTCGAGGTCCTTCATAAACTTCTTGGCATTGATCTCTGAGAGGCTCAGGTAAATGATGCGCTCAATGCAGAAGGCCAGACCCAGCACCAGCGCCAGGGCAACAAACGACATGAAGCCGGCGTTACCCTCGATGAACTTCGTCTTCAGCGATTTATAGAATGTCTGATGCTCGGGCTGCAGGTCCTGACCGTCGGCCAAAGCGGCATCGTCCATAGAGTCGGCTGCCATGGCATCGGTGAGCGAGTCGGCTGCGGCATCAGCCTGTGTAGCGGTCGCTGTGGTGTCGCCGCCAGCCTTCTGCTGGGCGTTGATACCGAACGGGATGAATGTAAATAAGGTGAGAATAGCAATCTTTGCTAACCAACTTTTCATTATCGTAAATAATTAGTCATTATTAATTCAACGCAAAGTTACGCTAAAATTCGCATTGCGCAAAGAAAAAAGCATAAAAGTAATGAGCTGTTGTCTTGTCGGAAGGAAAATTATAATTATCTTTGCACGTACTATGATAGAAAACATTTCAGGCGAAAGCCATTTGCAAGGCAGAGTAGAAGTGATATGCGGGTCGATGTTCTCCGGTAAGACCGAAGAGCTCATCCGCCGTTTGAAGCGCGCCCGCATCGCCCGGCAGCGCGTCATGATTTTCAAGCCACAGATAGACACCCGCTATTCTGAGATGAATGTGGTCAGCCACGACCACAACTCCATCCAGTCAATGCCAGTCAATGATACGCAGACGATACTCAAGCAGTCGGTCAACTACGACGTGGTGGGCATTGACGAGGCGCAGTTCTTTGACCGCAGCCTCGTTGACGTATGCAACAAGTTGGCCTACAGTGGCATACGCGTCATCGTGGCCGGACTCGACATGGACTTCAAGGGGGTGCCGTTCGGTCCCATGCCAGACCTCTGCGCCATTGCCGATGAGGTGACCAAGGTGCATGCCATCTGTGTCAGGTGCGGGGCATTGGCCTATGCCAGCCACCGATTGGTGCGGAACGACAGTAGGGTGATGCTTGGTGAAAAGGCTGAATATGAGCCGCTTTGTCGCGAGTGTTACAGAAAGGCTATAGAGGAGGACGCACGCAACGCCCGCTCCGGTGACCTGTTTGAAGGCAAATCCTTATAAATCAAATAACAGCTTATGGTTCAAAAGGAAATCACATTTGATAAGTTTATTCGCTGGACGGGCATCATCCTGCTGATCGTCTTTATACTCTACGCGGTCAACTACCTCAGCGCGGTGCTCATTCCCTTCTTCGTTGCATGGGTGTTTGCCTACCTGCTCTACCCCATCGTGAAGTTTATCGAGAATAAGTTGCACGTCCGCATACGGGCGCTCTCCATCATCCTGACCTTCATTGTGGTGATTGCCGTATTGAGTCTGCTGGTCTACCTGCTCATCCCGCCAATGATTGAACAGTTTGGCAAGCTCTACGATATCCTGAGTCATTGGTTGCATCAGACCACCCACACCAACAACATCACGGCATGGATCAGCGACCGCATCCTGGAGAATCAGGAAACCATTCAGAACTTCCTCAAGAGCCGCGACTTCACCGACGCGCTCAAGACGGCGGCACCAAAGTTGTTCAATTTTGTCAGTCAGACGGCCAGCGTCGTCATCAGCATCGTGGCGTCGCTCATCACCTTATTATATACGTTCTTCATCCTGCTCGACTATGAGTACCTGACGACCAACTGGATTCGTATCTTCCCCAAGAAGAACCGCCCGTTCTGGAGGGTGCTTGCCAAAGATGTGGAGCGCGAGCTCAATAATTACATCCGCGGTCAGGGTACGGTGGCGTTCTGCATGGGTGTGATGTTCTGCGTCGGCTTCACGATAATGGACTTCCCTATGGCTATCAGCTTGGGCATCATCATCGGCATTCTCGACCTCGTGCCATATCTCCACACCTTCGCCCTCATTCCCACCGCCTTCCTCGCCATGCTCAAGGCAGCCGACACCGGTCAGAGCTTCTGGCTCATCTTTGGTATGGCCGTGGGGCTGTTCATCGTCGTTCAGGTGATTTCCGATATGGTGGTCACGCCGAAGATTATGGGTAAAGCCATGGGCCTCAATCCAGCTATCCTCCTGCTTTCGCTGTCGGTATGGGGTGCGTTGCTCGGCTTCATCGGACTGATTGTCGCCCTGCCGCTGACCACACTGATTATTGCCTACTGGAAACGCTACATCACCAAGGAGGACCATTCGCCATTGGACGATGTGGCGCTGACTTCCGTTGTGGAAAACAGAACTTCAGGCCCGGATGTGCCCGATACGGAAAAAACATCGGAAAAAAGTGACAAATAATTTTGTCGTTCCGTTAAAAAGGGTTACCTTTGCACACGATTTCAACAAAGTGAGACTGTAGGCCACTGCCGGCCTCCCCGCCTGTTGACATCAATGTGGAGACTCGCTAGCTCAGTTGGTAGAGCACAACACTTTTAATGTTGGGGTCATGGGTTCGAACCCCATGCGAGTCACTACTTTAAGCATTAAGAAAATCGCCAAATAGCTGAAATTTAGCTGTTTGGCGATTTTCCGTTATTTCTATTGATTAGAAAATG
>ONAR01000033.1 GCA_900315835.1 uncultured Prevotella sp. | reverse complement strand
CAGCTTCATCAACTCGGCCGAGAACACGCAGAACATCATGGTCTTCTATCAGAAGAAGCAACTCATGGTCGGACTGCTCTGCATCTTCCCCTTCGCCGCTGCAAAATACAACAACAACATCCTCGATAACAACGTCCTTGACAAGCATGGATGGAACAGTGTCACCAGCCAGAAGCGCACCTTCTGCATCACCCTGAGCTACAACTTCTTCTCAGGCAAGCAGAACAACGCGGAGAAGAAGATCAACAACAAGGACTACGACAAAGGATTCTTCTAAAGCCAAACAGTCCCTGCGATGCAACTCCTGACTTCGTCAATGCGTCACCGGTGACAGTGTAGTGGCCGGCCTGGTGCCGGCCACCAGCCGCGACACCAGCCGCGAAAGACTATACTGAGTCCCATGCTGATCTCTCTGATGCGTGGGGACAATGCCATACCGGCGGGCTGGTGGCCGGCACCAGGCCGGCCACTACACTGCCGCCGGTGACGTACAACACTGCCGCCGGTGATGTACAACACTGCCGCCGGTGACGTACTACTCCAAGGACGCTGGCACAAAGGTTTTCCTGGCTTTAATTAAAGCCACAGGGTTTGTCGGGTGCGCGTCCACCGTAGGGGCGGGGTTTATCCCCGCCCTAACCCCCGCGACGGTAATCATTCCATTTTCCCCGTGCCGCATATTTTTGATATGTTTTGCGGGGGGGGAGGGCGGGGATAAACCCCGCCCCTACCAGTGGGTCACCTTCACCGTCCGGTGGGTTCGTAGGGGCGGGGTTCATCCCCGCCCAACCGTTTGCGCGTATATAAAAAAACAGACACGCATACAGGAATACCCGCCTGACTTCGTCAATGCGTCACCATCAATTGCAGAAACATGCTTATAACTAATTGATAATCAATGCTTACACTTTATCCAGCCAAAGATGCGATGAACTGCCGCATCATGTCGTCGTGGCGGCGCACATCCTGGTAGAGGGCTAGCTGGTTGCGCGTGCGCACGAGGTTGTGCTCAGGATATTTAATCTTGTAATAGACATCGCCGTTGATGTAGTCGGTGAGGAATCTCACGCACTGCATGAACGGGAACAGGGCGACGGCATAGGGCAGGTTGTCGCGCTCTACGGGGGTGAGGAACGAGGCGGTGCCTTCGATGTAGCCTCGTGTGAAGGCACGGAAGATGTTCTCGTCGAAGGCCACCTGCTCAATGTGAGGGTCGTCCTCGGCCACCTTGTTGGCGCCGGTGCGCAAGAAGTCGCCGTAGTCGGAGAAGACGAAGCTCGGCATGACGGTGTCGAGGTCGATGACGCAAAGCACGTTGCCATCAGCGTCAAACATCATGTTGTTGACCTTGGTGTCGCAGTGGCATATACGTTTTGGCAGCTGTCCGGCGCGGTAGAGCCGTTCTGCCTTGCACATCTCGTGCATGTCTCTTGACAGCAGGCCGATGATGTCCCGCACCTCAGCCACGCGCTTCTTGGGGTCGGCCTTGACGGCCTCGTCGAGCTGGCGTGCGCGCAGCTCCATGTTGTGGAAGTCGGGTATGGTCTCACCGAGCTGGTCGGGGAGGTCAACGAGCATGCTCTCGAAATTGCCGAAGGCGCGGCCGGCCTCGTAGGAATATTCCGGTGTCACCTGTTCGTAGGTGTAGGCGTTGTCGATGAACACCATCACGCGCCAGTACTTTCCGTCTGCGGTCTGAATGTAGGTCTTTCCCGATGCGGCCGGCACATATTCCAGCACCTTGCGGCGCAGGTCGGTCTCGCCGCGCTCCATGAGTTTTTGGCGGATGTGCCGCGTGACCTTGGTCACATTGTCCTGCAGGAGGTCAACGTCGGTGAATATCGCGTTGTTGATACGCTGCAATACGTAGTCGGGCGCATCGGTCTCGGCTGTGATTACCTTGTAGGTGTCGTTGATGAGGCCGTTGCCCAGCGGCTTGGCCTCTACGGGTGTTCCTTCCAGTTGGAATTGGTCAAGAATGGTTTTCAGTTCATTGTTCATTGTCGTTGTCTTTGTCGTTTTGTGGTCCTGTATTGCCCTTGCGGTAGGCCGAGGGCTGTATTTTATAACAGTCTTTGAAGCATTTGCAGAAATATTTGGCGCTGGTGAAGCCGTTGCGCTCGCTGATTGCGGCTATGCTCATCTCGGGATGCTCGCGCAGCATCTCGGCCGACTTCCTCAGTCTCATGTTGAGGATGAAGCTCTTTGGCGTATCACCGGTCAGCTGCTTCCACTTGGTGAACAGCGATGTGCGCGACATGCCGATATCGCGGGCGAAGTCGTTGACGCTGTATTCCGGGTTGGTGTAGTTCTTGGTGATAATCGCCATGGCCTGCTCCATCATGCGTTTGTCGAGCGGGTTATTGGCCACGAGGTCGACGTTGTCGTGCGGCCGCTCGCTGAACTTCCGCCGGAGCATCTGCCGCGTGTTGATGATGTTGTTGCACCGCGAGATGAGCAGGGTGCTGTTGAAGGGCTTCGTGATGTAGTCGTCGGCGCCAATCTTCAGACTCTCGAGGTTGCTGTTGATGTCGTTGCGCGCCGTGAGCAGCACCACGGGGATGTGGCAAACCGAGAAGTCGTGCTTGATGCTGCGGCAGAGCTCGATGCCCGACATGTTGGGCATCACGATGTCGGAGATGATGATGTCGGGCATCATCTCGTGGGCCTTGCTCAGTCCGTCCTTACCATCGACGGCGGTCACCACCTTGTAGTAAGGACTGAGCAGTTCGACGAGCAACTGGCGTATGGCCTCGTTGTCCTCCACGACGAGCATCACGTTGGTCGGCTCACCGGTGTGCTTGCCGTTGCCCTCCTCGCTCTCGGGTGCGTCGTCGAGGGGTATCATCTTCATGTTGTCGGCTTCCTGCTGCTTCTGTGTTGCCCGCTCCTCAGGCTTGAAGGCGTCAATCGACAGCGGCAGAAGGACGGTGAACACGGTGCCGGTCTCCGCTGCACTCTCCACGTTGATGACGCCGTGGTGAGCCTCGACGATGCCCTTGGTGAGGGCGAGTCCAAGCCCCGTACCCGGCTTGAGGATGTCGAGGTGCTCGGTCTGGTAGAAGTTGTCGAAAATCTTACGTATCTCCTCCACCGGAATAGGTTCGCCGGTGTTGACCACGCGCAGCACGGCCTCGCTCTCGGTGTGGGTGGCGCTCACGGTGATGGTGCCGCCCTTGGGCGTATGCTTCAGCGCATTCGACAGCAGGTTGTTGATGACCTTCTGCATCATCTGCATGTCGAAGCACGATGTGAAGTGCTCAGGCACGTTGCAGACGAGCTTCACGCCGATGCCCGACGCATATTCGCGGTAGAGCAGACACGACTGCTGCACGAAGTCGGTGAAGTCGTATTCAGCCACCTTGATGTGGAGCTTGCCCTCTTCCTGCTTGCGGAAGTCGAGCAGTTCGGTGACCAGTGCCCGCAACTGCGTGCTGTTCTTGTAAATGGACAGTATCTTGTTGTAGATGGAGGCAGGGAAGTGCTCGGCGTGGAGCAGCGTCTCGGCCAGGGCGGTGATGACGGTGAGCGGCGTGCGTATCTCGTGGGAGATATTGGTGAAGAAGTCTATTTTCGAGCGGTTCATCTGTTCTATGTCCTTGATGCGCTGCCGGTTGTATATCAGCTGCTCGCGCAGTTGCACGCGGTGCTTGTAGCTGATGAAGAAGTAGCGCACGAGGATGAGCGCGATGACGACGTAGATGATGTAAGCCCTCCACGACGCATACCACGGCGGCAGGATGCGGATGTGGAGCTTGGCCACGGGCACGCCGCGCGCCGACGACCGCAGCTCGAGGGTGTACGACCCCGCGGGCAGGCCGACAAACGACAGCATCTGCTGGTTGACCGGCACGCTTGTCCATTCGTCCTGATAGCCGCGGAGGCGATAGAACAGTTCGCCGCCGTTGCTCCTGATGGAGTTGGTCGAGGCAATCTCGATGCTGAAGTCCGACTGGTTGTTCTTCAGCTGGAGGCTGCTCACGTAGGGCATGGCCTCGTTGAGAATGCCGGTGCCGTCGAGCGGCTCCACCTCCCTGCCGTTGACGAAGAGGTGGGAGAAGAAGAGGCGGTAGGCGGGCATGGGCTTGAGCAGGTCACGCTCGGCAAAGGTGAACATGCCGTCGACGCTGCCCAGACACACCAGTCCGCCGCGCGTGACATAGAGTGCCTGCTCGTTGGCGGTGGATAGCGGAAAACCGTTCTCGGCAAGGTAGTTGTTGAACTGTTTCTGTGTGATGTCAAACGTGGAGAATCCCTTGTTGGTGATGAGCAGCAGCGTGTTGGCATTGACCGACGACTCGGCGATGGAGTAGACGCTGTTGCCGACGAGGCGCTGCCTCTCGCCGTAGTGCTCGAAGTCATCGGTCTGGGGCCTGTAGCACAGGATGCCGTTGCCAGACGTGGCAATCCACAGCCGTCCCTTGGAGTCGGTGAAGAGATGGTTGAGATTGTCGCTGCCGATAGAGTGGGGGCTCTTGGCGGCCACATAGTGGCGCATGCTGCGAGTCTTGAGGTTGTAGCGGTAGGCTCCTTTGCCCTCGGTGGCCACCCATAGGTTGTCGTGCCTGTCGATGATGATGGACGAAACGTAGTCGATGTGCTCCTTGGCCATGAGCTGCGTAAACCGGCCGGTATCGGGATTGAAGAGGGCCAGTCCCTGCTGCGTGCCTACGATGAGATATGGGCCGTATCCGATGATGTCGCGTACGATGTTCGACGGCAGACCGTGTGGGTTGCCGGGCTCATACTGCCAGTTCTTCTTCTCAAACGTGGTGAGGTCGATGCGTGTCAGTCCGCCGAGGTGGGTGCCTATCCACAGCGCGTGTCGGGCGGCGTCGAAATAGATTGACTTCAGGTTGAGCGTAGGCTCTCCGTTTCCCGGAAAGGCGATGGCGTGGCCAAAACGGCCGGTGCGCAGGTCGAGTACGTTGAGGCCGCCGCCTTCCGTGCATATCCACAGGCGGCGGTCGTTGTCCTCGGTCATGCGGCCCACGACGTTGCTCGTCAGTCCGCGGTCGGCCAGCGAGGCGCGGTAATGCTGGAAGATCTGGTAAGACGGATTCATATAGTTGACGCCGCCGAAGTAGGTGCCAATCCACAGGGTGCCTTGTCGGTCCTTGGCGATGCTCCACACGCTCTTGTCGGCGATGCAGCCCGGCGTGGCGTCGGGCCGGTAGATGGTCTTCGCGCCGCTGTGCCGGTCGTAGCGCACGAGTCCGTTGGCCGTACCCATCCACATCATGCCGTCGTTGTCCTCGCAGAAGGTGCGGAAGAAGTCGGATCCGAAACCGTCGGCCAGTCCGTGCCGCTCGGTGCGCCCGTTGGGGTAAATCTGGTAACAGCCGTCGGTCCACGTGCCTATCCACAGTGTCTTTGTGCGGTCTTCGTAGAACGTGCTGACGCGTCCTTCGGTGACGGGATGGGTCAGGCGCCGGCCCTGCAGGCAGAATGCGCCGAGACGGGTGGTGCCTATCCATAGGCGGTTGTGGGAGTCGATGAATGAGGCGGTGATGGCGGCGTCGCCGGGCAGCGTGGCCACGAGCCACCTTGCCCCCTTGCCCTCGCCGCCCGCAGTCTTCGCTTCGATGGCGTAGAGCCGGTTGCCAAGGCCCACATAGAGGTGTCCGCGCTGATAGTTGATGGCTCCCACGTCGGTGTTGATGAGGGTGTAGAAGCGGCGCGTGCGCAGGTCCATGCGTGCCAGTCCGCCGGTACACTGCAGGTAGAGATGGCCGTGACCGTCGCCCACGATGCGCTGTACGGAATTGCTGAAAAGAGAGTAGGGGCGGTCGGTGTGATAGACGTAGGTTGTCACCCTGTTGCCGCTGTAGCAGTTGAGGCCCATGCGCGTGGCAATCCATATTTCACCCTGCTCGTCGGGATAGATGCTGCTTACCGAAAAGTTGGACAGTCCCTGGGCTGAGCTGATGCGGTTGAAGGACACAGGCTGCCCATGCAGTTGTGATACAACTGCAATACAGAAAAGTATTATCGGCAGCAATCGTCTCATATCGTCACGTATTGTTATTTACAAAAGGTTACACACGACGGGCGGCTCACGGTAATGTCGTGGCCGGTATCGGTGAGCAGTCCCGTCCGTGTGTCGATGCGGAACACCTGTATGCGGTTGTCGTCGCGTGCGGCGCAAAGCAGGAAACGGCCGTTGGGCGTGATGCCGAAGTTGCGCGGATGACGCTTCGTAGGCTGGTAGCCGACCTTGGTGAGCCGACCGGTGGCCTTATTCACCTTGAATATCGTGATGCCGTCGTGTTGCAGCCGGTTGCTCACGTAGAGAAAGCGGCCGTCGGGCGACAGATGGATGTCGGCGCCGCCATGCGCGTTGATGGTGTCGGCCTGATGCTCCTCGAGGCGCTTCGCGGTGCCGCGGCTGCCGTCCCAACTGAATACGCCGACGCGGTCGCCCACTTCGCTCATCACGTAGAAGAAGCGTCCGTCGTGGCTGAAGGCGATGTGGCGCGGCCCCGAGCCAGCCGTCATTGTTGCCGCCACGCCGTCCTCAGTCAGCTTCCCTCCCATGAGGCGGTAGCGCAGAATGCGGTCGTTGCTGAAGTCGCTGGCCAGTACATAGCGGCCGCCCGGTGCGAACACTGCCGTGTGGATGTGGGCCGACGCCTGGTTGGGCATGAACGGACCGCCTGTCGAGCCTTTGAACTGCTGGTCCAGAGGACCGATGGTGCCGTCGGTCTTGATAGGGAAGGTGCTGAGGCTGCCGCCGGTGTAGTTGGCCGTGAGCAGCAGTCCGCCCTTCACGGCTACGTAGCAGGGGTCGGCGCCCAGTGTAGATTGGCGGTTGAGCAGTTGCATGCGGCCTGTCGTCAAATTGTGGCTGATGGAGCTGACGGCACTCTGAGCCTCGCCCGACTCGTTGACGCAGTAGATGAGGCGGCCGTCGGATGAGAAGGTGACGAACGACGGGTTGTCGGTCTGCAGGCTGTCGAGGAGTGTGGCCTTACCCGTCTGTTGGTTAAACGAATAGGTGTAGATGCCCCTGCTGCCGCCGTCGGTGTAGGTGCCTACGGCGAGCCTGACGTTCGACTGGGCCGACAGGGTGAGGGCGGAGACGAAGAGCAGGGCGAGGGTGATGAGTCGATTGTTGTGCATACGTTGTATAGGGTTTTATATTGCAAACTTACGGAAAAAAGCGTAACCCGGCAAATGTTTTGGGGAAATTTATCCCCTCCCCGCCCTCCCCAAGGGAAGGGAGAAGCAAGCCCCTCGTGTCCACCCATTTGTTGTACCGGCCGTTATACCTACGATAGTGTCAAGTTTTTTGGTGTTCGTGGTGCGATACCATAGCTATCGCGGTGCGATACCATAGTTATCGCGGTGCGATACCATAGCTATCGCGGTGCGAAAGCATAGTTATCGCGGTGCGATACCATAGCTATCGCGATTTGACAAGACAAAAACGGCAATGCCGGGGCTGTTTTTTCGTTACAGCATCGCGGTCTTGCCGTTTTTTCATTGCTGGAATGCGGGATAATCCGAACACGATTTTGTCGGATAAATTCCGAGTTTTTAACATATCAAGCAGGCAGGAGCGCCGCATTACTGCTTCACCACCTTCTTACCATCGACGATATAGAGGCCGTTAGGAAGGGATTTGACATCATTGGCTACACGCTGGCCCTTGATGTTGTACACACCCTTGGCTGCAGCCTTCATGGCCTTGGCGATGGCGGGGGCTGTGATGGCTGTCACCACTTTGCCATTGGCATCCTTGATGGTGATGGAATAGACGTAGATGCCATTGGTGGCATAGAACACGCAGGCCCCGTCAGCAGCAATGGTACCCGTATTGGTCACGTCCTTGTTGACTTGGTCACTGGTGATTTCAGCAAAGCCACTGGTGATGGTCACGTTCGACGGAATGAGGTAGTTGGCGGTCTTAGCGCTTCTCGTTACAATCTCGATGGTCTGTCCGCCTTTCAGGTTGTCAATGGCAAAGGCTGCGCCACCTGCCCACAGACCGAGGCGGTTGTTGTAGAAGCGCAGCTGATTCTTGCCAGCGGGGTAGGTGCCGAAAGCGCGGTAACCGGTACCAGTAACATAGTACTTGCCAAACCAGAGGCCGGCATACGACTGCGGCTCGCTGCCGCCGATGTCGAGCTTGAAGAAATACTTGCGGAAGTCGTTGATGTCGGCATCGGCATCCTTCTCGCCGTGATAAGTACCCAGCACGGTAGCATTGGCGAAATACTTGCTGGTGCCTTCGGTGACCAGTGTCCAGTTGGTGGCATCTCCGGCAAAGAGCAGCGAGTCGATGGCGGGCAGCGACCTGAAGTTGTAGGTGGTTGTGGCATCCTGTGCCTTGGCGGCCACAGCTGCCATCATCACAAACAGTACCAGCACGCTCTTAAGAAGGGAGGTGCGAGCCTTACAAAAGTAATAACGCTTCATAGAATTACAGTTTTTTAAAGTGAATGAAAGGGTTGATATAGAAGCTATAGAAGCTATAGAGGCTATAGAGGCTATAGAGGCTATAGAAGCTATAGAGGCTATAGAAGCTATAGAGACCATAGAAGCTATAGAGACCATAGAAGTGACTGTCTGTAGGTGGCTGGAGGGCTATCGGCCCTTGACCACCTTTCTGCCGTTGACGATGTAGACGCCACGGGAGAGGGCCGCGAAGTCATTGCCGAGATACTGGCCCGCCAGATTGTAGCAGCCGCTTTGTGGCCGGCGGTTGGCTGACGGAGCGGTGACGGCTTGGATGCCGGTCGTAGGGTCGATGCCCTTCAGGTCGGTCACCCACTGTGGCAGACTGCCGAGACGACGCGTGAGCTGGGCCTCATAGAGCGAGTAGGGACTGACGGTGACGCCCTGGTTCTCGTTGAGCTTCATCTCGTTCTCGTCGTACCAGTTCACATCGACGCCGTGGAGGCCGACGATGGTGGGCGGCATCACCTTGATCCATGCCACCGACTCATACCACCAGCGGAAGGGAACGGAGTCGACACGCGTGGTGTTGTGGTTCCATATCGTGAGGTTGTCGAGATGGTTGGGCAGTTGCGCCAGATCGCCACCCATGCGGTAAGCGATGAAGGCGCCCTCGGAGACGTCGAACAGCGAGGCGCGGGGCTGCGTGGCATGACTCTCGAAGCAGCCGTCGGTGCCCCATTTGCAGCGCCAGATGACGTTGCCGATGCTGTGCTTCGACACACCGACGGCATGGTATTGGCCAAGACCCTTCTTGTGCGTCTTATAGCTCGTATCCGATGTGTAGTAGCCGTCGGCGTGGTCGTTGACGCAACCGATGAAGCCGCGCGATGAGTTGGCCATGCGGATGGCGGAGTGGCCGCGGTTGCCGCTGATGTCGATGTCGTAGGCCGAGCAGTTGGCGCATTCCTCAAAAGTGAGGCACTCGCTGCAGCTGACGAAGTTGACGCGGCGCACCCAGGAGTCGGTCAATCGGGTCAAAACGATGGGCTTGTAGCCGCCGTCGTCGCGCCATGAGCCGTGATGCTTGAAGTGGGGCGACGCCTGACCCTCAAACGTCAGGTCCTCGATGCCCACATGCTCGTAGTGGTTCCACTTGCGCAGCACCCAGCCCTCATTGGCGCCGACGGCCTTCATGATGGGCTCCTTGAAGTAGACATCGTTGCCGTCGATGTGGTCAATCTGGTGGAAGTCGATGACCTCAACGCCGGCCAGGATATTCGTCATGTAGTTGTATATCGTATGGTTGCCCATCTCCTTGCGGATGATGCTGGCGCTCTTGTTGCGCATGTAGAGGCATACCCACATGCCAGCGGACAGCTTCGAGGCGTCGTCGACGGTCACCTTCCAGGTGTTGATGTCAGCCGAAGCGGTGACGTTGGCCAGCGTATCCTTGATGCCGGCCTGGTTCTTGATGGTGAGCATGGGGTCGGACGACCACATCTTGGTGGAGTCCTTCGGCACCATCAGCGCGCCCATCGCTATCGTGGTCTTGTCGCGGCCGTCGCCTTTCAGCACCACATAGCCGCTGCTGAGGGTAATCGTTGACGATACGCCGTTGACGTCGTCGGCAGCCGTATGAAGGATGTAGCGGCCGGCGGGGAAGTAGATGACCGCCTTGGCCTTGGCTTTCTTGTTGATCTTGGCCACGATGGCGAGATAGGCATCGCGGTCGGAGACCTCATCGTT
This sequence comes from uncultured Prevotella sp., assembly GCA_900315835.1. Classification (GTDB taxonomy): domain Bacteria; phylum Bacteroidota; class Bacteroidia; order Bacteroidales; family Bacteroidaceae; genus Prevotella. Next base: position 16,572 of record ONAR01000033.1, on the reverse strand, counting down.
GGCTACGGCGCCGTAGTCGCAGATATTGTACACCGTATAGCCGTTAGCCTTGTAGTCGTCGGGCGTCCAGTCGGGCGGCAGCGATGCGCCGTGGTTGTAGCCTGCGGCGGAGAAGTCGAGCAGGACATTGCCTGCATCGCCAGCGGCAAACTTCTTCCACGCCGATGTCGAGTCGGCGGGGGTGGCGGCGTGACTGCCTGCTGCGGTGAGCAGGAGCGGCAGTAGGAGAGGAAAGATTTTATGCATGGGGTTTATGGGGTTTATGGGGATTATGGGGTTTATGGGGAGTTATGGGGTTGATGGGGAGTTATGGGCAAAAGCAGGACGGCACGGCTGACCTTCGTCGTGTGCCGTCCCTACGTCACCTCGCAGCCTTGGGAGAACTGTACAAACCGTCAGGCGCTTTAGTGGCGGTATAGGGAATGAGCTTAGCGAGGATGCGGCCGGTGGCCCAGGGATCGCCGATGGCACTGAGCTTCTGCCCCATCAGGTGGCAGAGCTGGCGGAACACCTTGCGATGCCCGGCGGGGTTGAGATTGGTCATCTGATAGGGGTCGGCCTGGTCGTCGAAGAACAGGGTGCGCGTGAGCCGGTGGTTGCGGTCGATGTAGAACACTAAGGTGTAGCGGTGGGTCTTGATGCCACGTGCGCTGGGGAAGTAATCGATGACCTTGCCGTCGGCGTCCTTGTTGCCGTCGAGGTTCTGGAAATAGAGCACGCCCTCGGGGTCGGCGGGTGCACCGGGTTGCTCGGCCAGTTGCAGCGAGTAGTCGGTGCCCTGGACCGAGGCCGGTATGTCGTTGTGGAGCCCCGACAAGCCGAGCAGTGTGGGCATGATGTCGGGCGACGACAAAAGAAGGGAATCGGTATGCGGTCGGATGTGACCGGGGTAGCGCACGATGAAGGGTACGTTCATCGACTCGCTGTAAGGACTGTTCTTCGGGTCCTCGGTGTTCTGACTGCACATCGTCTCGCCGTGGTCGGAGGAGAACACGACGATAGTGTTGTCGTCGAGTCCCGCCTCGTGGATGGCGTCGAGTATCATGCCGAAGGCGCGGTCAACACCCGTCACCGATGCGAAGTAGTAAGCCGCCGACTGTGCCTTGGCCAGCTTGCGGTTGGCGTTGGGGCGGACCAGCAGACTGTCGATGGGCAGGTTGCGGTAGAGGTTGTAGTCCTCCTCCATGCAGTCGTTGAGGGTGCGGTAGGGACTGTGGGGCGGGTTCATGCCCACCATCAGGAAGAACGGCTTGCCCGCCCGGCGCTCGCCGTTGGCATTGCGGATATAGGCTGAGGCCACCTTTGCCTCATACACGGGCGACCACTCGTGGGGGTCGTGCCTCACGCCATTGGTGTCCCAGTAGTGCGGGTTCTTATGCTCGTCGAAGGTACCGTAGGAGTACCAGAAGGTGAACCCGTGGCGGCGCTCTTTCGGTGTATAGGCATCCCAGGCTGGGCGTCGGCTCTCGACATACTGCCCGGGATGGGCAGGGTCGTTGGGCTCGGGACGGTCGGCATGCAGCTTACCGATGTAGCCGCAGTCGTAGCCGGCCTGGTGGAACACATCGCTCACGCAGACGGTCTCGGGGCGGATATAACTGATGGGGCGGTCAGAGTTGCAGTTGAGGGGCACGCCGCTCTTGTTGGGGTACATGCCCGTGAGCAGTGAGCCGCGGTGGGGACTGCTCAGCGGGCAGTTGCTCATCGCCTGGGTGAGCACCACCGACTCCTGGGCAAAGCGCTCAATGCGTGGCGTGTGGGTAGGGTCGCCGCGGAAGTTGACCTTCGACCGATAGGCGTCGGTCTGCCAGATGCCCAGCGCCGCATTGCGGAACTGGTCGGGGAAGACATAGACCACATTGGGCTGCGTCTGCGCCGACAGGTGGAGCGCGAACGACGGCAGGATCGTGAGGCCAAGGATAATCTTGTTCATATTAGTTCAATATTAAGGGGGAGCCCCTCCCCGGCCCTCGCCCGAGGGGAGGGAGAAAGAGCCGCTCGGTGATAGTGTAGTGGCCGGTCTTGTACCGGCCACCATCCAACGGTATGGCATTTGCCGAGGAATCACGGTTGGGCGGTTTGGTAATCGGTGGTTCGGCGGTTGGTGGCCGGCACAAGACCGGCCACTACACTAATTAATTAATTGCTGGCGGCGCAGCAGGGCCTCAAGGAAATAGTAGTCGGCATAGTTGAGGGGCACGTCGATCTCACTGTTGTGGGGAATGCTGCCCACGGAGTGCATGAGCAGGAAGCAACCGTTCTTGCCGAGTTCGGCGCGGTAGGCGGGCGACGACAGCGAGACGAGCAGGCGGTTGGCGAGGTTGGCGTAGCCGTTGCCGGGCAGGTAGCCTTCCATCTCATAGAGCGCCGAGGCAATGCAGGCGGCCGTGGAGGCGTCGCGTGGCTCATTGGGGATATTGGGCGCATTGAGGTCCCAATAGGGAACGAGGTCGTCGGGCATATTGGGGTGGGTCATCAGCATCTTCAGCGTGCGCACGGCCTGGTCGAGGTAACGCTTGTCGTGGGTGTAGCGGTAACAGACGGTGAAGCCATAGACGGCCCACGCCTGACCACGCGCCCATGTGCTGTTGTCGGCATAGCCCTGCGCCGTCTGGCGGTGGAGCACCTTACCCGTGGCGGGGTCGTAGTCGACCACGTGGAAGCAGCTGCCATCGGGGCGGAACTGATGGGCGAGCGTCGTGTTGGCGTGGTTGACGGCGATGTGCCAGTAGGTGGAATCGCCGCTGAGGCGCGTGGCCTCGAAGAGCAGCTCGAGGTTCATCATGTTGTCGATGATGACGGGACAGCTCCAGCCGCGCTGCGACTGCCAGCCGCGGTCGGTGTTCCACGACTGGATAATCTTGGCGCCCGGACGGTAGCGGGTGCAAAGCGATTTGGCGGTCTGCACGATGACCTTCTTGTAGGCCTTCGACGGATTGACGCGGTAGCCGTTGAGGTAGCTGCTGCCAATCATAAAGCCTACGTCGTGGTGCCACGTGAGGTATTGGATGGAGTCGAGCAGTTCGGTATAGCGGCGGGCCTGACGCTCCCACTGCTTGTCGTCGGTGAGGCGGTAGAGATACCACATCGACCCGGCGAAGAAACCCGAGCACCAGTCGTCGATGGGGATGGTCACCAGGCGGCTCATCTTGTCAATGGTCTTGGGGTTGACGATGCGCCCCGAGCGGCCCACCTTGTCGAGCATCAGCGAGTACTGTTGCTCGGCAAAGTTGACGTCCTCGGTGCAGAGTTCGTCGATGGCATTGCGATGATCGGCTGCCGATGCCGCAAACGGCAGGGCGAGGGCAACGGTCAGCAAGATATATTTCAGCTTCATATCAGATGATTATTTGTTGAGTTCAATATTATAGCTCAGTCCGTCCTTGCAGTCGAAGCGGATGGTTGTGGTCTTGGCATCCTGTGCCACGAGGGTGATATTGCGCTGCGGCGTGAACGTCCACTTGCCGAGCAGGGTGACGGTGACGGGGATGTCGAGGCTCTGGTTGTCGCGCCATTTGCGGCCATAGACGCTGCGCTCGGCATTCTTGCCATTGACCTTGATGTCGTCGCTTGGACCGCGGTAGAGGGCTAGGTCGGGTTGCGCTACGGTCAGCACCATCTTGCGGGGACCGGCCATGCGCACCATGGCGAGGCAGGAGGTGTCGGCCTTGAGCAGCGGTCCGCCGGGAAGGATGCCCTTCGGCGTCTCGAAGATGACGTACGACAGCGTGCCGGTGGTCTCAGAGCGCACAATGTGGGCGTCGTGGTCCTGCTTGATGACCTTATACGTCGGCGCTGCGGCGAAAGCCGTGAGGGCGTCGGGTGTGGTTTGCGGCAGCATGGCGTACTCGTACGACGCGCCCTTCGGTGCAGTGCCGTGGTCGATGTAGAGCGTGGCCCACGGCCCCTCGGTCGGCTTGCCGTTGTCCTCGCGGCGCGACTGCTGCTCGGTGAGACCCGTGAACACCGCCTTGCAGGGCGTGTAGTAGCCGGTGCCGTTCTGGTCCATCCAAGTCTTGTCGCCCGGGTGGAAGTTGGTCCAGTAGGTCTGTGCTGCGGCGTCGGGAGCGGCCATCTGGAAGATGGTGGTCTCGGTGGGATGATCGGTCACCGTATCCTCGATGTCGCTACCCAAACAGACGATGACGTTGTCGAAGAAGTGGTACGACTTGCGTGCGCGGAACGAGCCGTTGTACTTGTCGTGCTCGTGGAGCTTGAGGCCGAAGTTGCCGTTGCTGCCGAGCTGCGACAGTCCGCCGGCGAAGGCCTCATCGGTGATGAGCATCTCCTCGACGCCCGACGAGATGTCGACGTTGCGTATCTTGGCCTCAAGCTGGTCGAGGGGCAGGTGGATGGAGGTGACGCCGGGGATGCGGTTCCAGTCGAAGCCGTCCTGCACCCATCCGCTGGTCTTCGGCGTTACGGGCTGGTTGGTGGGACCGGTGAGGAGCTGCAGCGAACCGTAGCCGAGGTAACGGCCGTAGCGGTTCTCGTTGACGTAATGCTCAGCGCCCCAGAGGTAGCGGCTCTGACCGCGCACCACGGCGGCCCAATTGCTGCGACGCTGCACCGAGACGCAGGCGTAGCCCAGCGAGAGGTTGCCCTGCGGGTCGGCCTCAGGCATGCAGCCGCGCTGGGTGAAGTCGGTGAAGAATTTCTTCTCGAGCGTTGACTTTGGCTTGATGACGAGGCGCATGTAAGCCGACGCCATATCGCTGTCGAAGGGCTTGCCGTCGGGGGTACCGGCCAGGGCCATATAGGCGTAATGGATTGGCGTGAGGTGACCCGTGCCGTTGGGGTGGCGGCCCGACATGGCGAGCGGGAAGTGGGTGAGGTTGCAGTAGAAGCGCATGGCCAGGAGGGCGTTGCGCACGGTGCGGTGAGCCAGTTCGCTGACGGCCAGTTCGGTGCCGCTGAGGATGTAGATCATCTGCGTGGCGCCGTTGAGGCCACCCACGGCGTAAGCCGGATAGTTGTTGCAGTGGTGGTAGGCCGAACCGTCAATCTTGAAGGCGTCGGCCAAGCCCGGTGCGGGACGGCAGCCCCAGTCGAGCCACCGCGAGCAGGAGCGCAGGTAGCGCCACTTCTCGGGTGAGTCGTCCATGAGCAGGATGGCGGCAAAGCAACCGATGGACGCCGTATTGAACGTGTCGGTATCGATGCCGTTGCCCACGGGCTTGGCGTAGAGCTCATTGAGCTGCGAATACCAGATCATCGTCTTCACGGCCTCGTCGAGCTTGCCGGCCTGCTTCAACACATCCTTCATGAGGAAGTAGGCGATGTACATGCTGCGCATGCTATAGCCGTAGTGGTGGATGTTGCCCCAGCAGGAGCCGAAGGCCACGCCCTGGTCGGTGATGTGGTCGTACATCTGGAGAAACATCGACTTCAGCTCCTCCATGTCGGACACCTCGGTGGCGTTGTTGTAGCCGCGCGCGATGCGCTCCATGAGTTGGAAGTAGGCGTTCATCTCGAAGCCGGTGCGCGTGAGCATGTCCTTATCCCAGTTGGGCAGCATGCGCTCGTAGGCCTCGGCGTGGCGCACAAACCAGATGCCCTCGCCGGTGACGACGCCCTTCTTCTCCTTGATGTTGTACTTATTGAACTGCGCGCGCATCTCCGTCATCTGCTGCGGATAGAGCTTGGCGGGCGTATAGACTAAGGAGCGGAAGCGGTCCTCCATCTGGCGTATCTCGCTCCGGTTCTTGTCGGTGAGCGCTGTCAGCGGCAGGTCGGGCTTCGTGGCGTAGTTCTTCATGATGACCAGCCAGTGGTTGGTGGTGGCTTTGTTGACAAACGGCACCTGGAGGTCGGCCGTCTGCTGACGCGGGTCCACCTTGATGGCGGTGATGAGATGATCGATAAACAGCTTGCCGTCGACATTGGGCGCCACGACGCGCAGTTCGTTCATTCCCACCTCGGGCTTGCCCTCCATGTCGCGCTCATAGCATACCCATGCGCCACGCCAACCCTTGAAATCGAGGTTGAAGGGGAATGAGGTGCACACACGGCCATCCTTGAGAAACTGGAAGCGCAGCTGCTTGCCCGCCATCGGCTTCTCACTGTAAATCCACACGATGAAGGCCGAGAGGTAGTTGTCGCGCCCGGCGCGCGGCTCAAACTGCAGGTCCTTCTTGACCGAGAGGGTGCCGCCGGGCCTGAATGTCCACTCGAGCGACTTCTTGCCGTTCTTGAAGTGGGTCGTCGACAGCTTGTCGGTGCCGTTGGCGGCGGTGATATATTTCAGGTCGGCCTCGTTCTCGAACGAGAACATACGCGGGTCGTTGACAATCTGGGCTGACACCGGGAGACCGAGACAGATGCAGACGATGAGCCATAAGGCTCGATGCATTATTCTATTCATGATTGACCGCATTGATTATTTCACCACCTTGACGTTGACTTCCTTGATAACCGACGACGTGTTCTTGTAGTTGGCATTGGTGGCGACGAACGTTGCCTTATACACGCCGGGGGTGTCATAGGTGTAGCTGTAGTTGCCCAGGTCGTTGTTGGTCGACTTGATGGCGACGCCCTTGTCGGGTGAGCAGAGGTTCATCTTGATGGGATTGGAGACAAGCCAGGCGTATTTGTAATGCGTTCCGGCGGCCGAGCTGTGGATGAAGAAGGAACCGGTGCTGGCGCCGCTCATGTTCCACACGCCCGACGTGTTGTTGGTGACCGAACCGTACTCGCGGTTGGTGGTCATCGTCTTCTGGTCGCTCAGGTTGAGGTGGCAGAACATGTTGACGGGTGTCAGTCCGAAGTCGCTGGCATAGAGCTTGGTCGTGGTGCCGTCCTTCATCTTGTTGACAATTCTCATGCCCGAGAAGTAAGCCTTCGGCTGTGCCGACACCGAGCTGACGCCGTCGGCCTTCATGGCCACGCTCTTGCTGTAGTAGCGTATGGCGAGGGTGAAGGTGGTGGTGGCGTAGTCCTTCATGTCGATGGTGTAGGCGTCGGCCTTGGCCTCAGCGCCTTGGATGGTCTGCGGCATGTCGGCGTCGGGCACGAGGGCGTTCCATCGGTAGCCGTCAACCAATGCGGAGTCGGCCGTGAAGTTGTTCTTAGCCAAGCCGGGGAAGTCGTTGGAGATGAACATCGATACCAGACTGGTGGCGTCGGGCTGGGTCATGTCGGGCATTTTGCCGTATTGGTACCATACCTTGAACGAGAGCGTCGACGACTCGATGTCCTCGGCGGCCACCTCGGTGCGGTCGCGGTAGATGTATTTGCTGCCAGCCTCGCCGCTGTAGAACGTGATGAAGTCGGGGTCGCCGGAGAACAGGAAGTTGACCGGCTCGCCAGCCTTGACCACGATGGTGTCGCCCACCGTGCTTACGTTGTCGGTTTGTTCGGCGGTAACCGACAGGGCTGCCTCCTTGTCGAACTCGCCTTCGCAGCCGGTTGTCATCAGCGCAACCGACAGGGCTGCAATATATAAATAGGTGTGTCTCATAACTTTACTTATTACTGATATTCCGTTGTCTTACGCTTTGCGCCATGACTTACCAGCCGGGGTTGTTGGTGGTAATCTGGTCGTTCACGGAGGTCTCGATGGTAGGAATGGGGAAATAGTTGTAGGTGCTGGAGATTCTGAAGTAGTTGTAGGTGTTGGTCATGCCGTCGGCCCAGTTGTCACCTGCGATGGCCCTTCTGGCTACCTCGTTCATCTTATCGACGTATTCGCCCCAACGGATGAGGTCGAAGCGGCGTGTCATCTCGAAGCAGAACTCCATGGCGCGCTCATCTTTCACTGCCTCGCGGAAGGCGTCCTGCGTCAGGCCCTCGGGCAGGGGGGCAATGCCCGCACGCCCGCGCACGTCTTTGATGCACGCGTAGGCCTCGGCGGTGGGACCGCCATTGAGCTCATTCTCGCACTCGGCTATCATCAGCAGAATGTCGGAGTAGCGCAGGATGGGGAAGTTGATGGCCGTGCGGTTCTTGTCCTTGGTGTCGGGCTCATACTCGCGGCGCCACTTGCCGCAGATGAGGTTGTAGTTCTTCAGCTCATCGGTCGACTCGCCGTCGCCTGACTTGTTCAGCACGAAGTTGTCGCCATAGCTGAACGACTGGTCCCAGTACTGCTGTTTGACCTCGGCCATCTTGCCCTTGTTGAACAGACGGCCTACGATGGGGTTGCCCGTCTTGTTGTCCAACTGCATGTATTTGAAGGGCGCGAGACTCCAGTTCATGCGGTTGATGTCGCCGTTGGCCTGGTAGAGCTCATAGATTTTCGGGGTGCCATAGAAGAAGGCGTAGCCGAAGCCCGGGTTCTGCTTGCCGGTGTAGCTGGTCTTGGAGAGGTCGGGAGCCTGTATGCCGATGATGTTGCCCACGCGGCCCTCGGAGCGGGTGTCGGAGGTGCCGTTGCCGGAGAACTCCACCTCCCAGATAATCTCCTTGCCGGTGGAGTTGAACTTGCCGGAGCACTGGTCGATGAACACGTCCCAGTAGTGGGGTGCCAGCGAGTGGCCGCCCTTCTCCTTCACCATCTTGGCGAACTTATCGGCCTGGGTGAAGCATTCCCTCACCTCGGCCTCGTTGGCGGCCACGTTGTCGCGGTAGTGCTCGCCGGCGCGGAACATATAGACACGGGCCAGCATGCCCCAGGCAGCCGACTTGGTGATGTCGCCGGGGAGATAGTCGACGCTGGCGGCGGTGGGCAGGTCTTCGGCGGCCTCCTCCATCTCCTTGCAGATGAAGTCGTAGATCTCAGCCTTCGGCGTGCGCGGCGCGCTCAGACCCACGACGGTCTCGGTGGGCTGGGTGCGGAAGGGCACATCGCCCCAGCACTCCACGAGGTTGAAATAGAAGAAGGCGCGCAGGAAACGGGCCTTGGCCTTGTAGAGCCTGACCGTGGCCGAGTCGAGGTCTGACACCCCGTCAACGCGGCTCAGGAAGATATTGGCGCGGTTGATGCCCGAATAGAGCACGCGCCAGAAGCTGGCCACGTCGGGCGAGCTGGCCGTGGCGTTGTTGCAGATCATGCCGGTGGCGTAGGGTGAGCGCGAGCTGGGGCCATAGTATTCCAGGTCGTCGCCGCCGACGAGATAGAAATAGGTGTTGCCATAGAACGCGTCCTGCGCGGGGATGGCCTCAATGCCGTCGAGGAACGACTTGGCCTCGGAGGCGTCGGCGAAATAGCTGCCGGAGGTAAGGCTCGTCGGCGTCTTGTCGAGAAAGTCGCTGCACGAGGCCGACAGGAACAGTGTTGCGGTGACCAGCAGGGCGGTCAATATGTTGCGGAATTTCATAAAGTTCATCTGTTTTTTAGAATTGAAGATTTACACCGAAGCTGTAGCTGCGCGCGCGGGGATAGGACGAGTAGTCGAGGCCGGGCGTCAGGGCGCTGTGGCGGACCGACACCTCGGGGTCGTAGCCGTCGTAGCCGGTGATGGTGAAGAGGTTCTGTGCGGCAAAATAGAGACGCAGCTGTGAGATGCCCGCCTTGCCCATCCATGTCTTGGGGAAGGTGTAGCCGAAGCTGAGCGTCTTCAGGCGCAGGTAGGAGCCGTCCTCGATGACGCGCGTGGAGAACACCTTGTACGAGCCCGAGCTGTAGGCGGCGGGGATGTCGCTCGTGGGATTGTCGGGCGTCCAGCGGTTGGCGTAGGAGGCGAACATGTTCAGGTCGCGGCTCTTCGTGCCGGAGCCCTCGAACATCAGGCGGTTGGCATTGATGATGTCGTTGCCGTACGACCAGGCGAGGAACACGCTCAGGTCGAAGCCCTTGTAGTAGAAGTTGTTGGTGAAGCCGCCGGTGTGGATGGGCAGGCCGCGGCCGATGAACGTGCGGTCGTTGGCATCGATGACGCCGTCGCCGTTGACGTCCCTGTACTTCGGCATGCCCGGCTGGGTGTTGTTCTCAGACGAGAAATAGGGGACGGTGGCCTTCAGCGTGTAGCTGTCGCCCGACTTGTTGAAGTCGTCATACTTATAGGTGCCCTCGTAGATGTAGCCGAACATCATGCCCATGGGGTAGCCCACCTTGGCGATGTAGTTGGGCTGCGAGTTGTAGTTCTGGTCAAAGGTGGCCGTCGAGAGCAGGGCCGTCTGGTTCTCGGCCAGCCTGAGCACCTTGCTCTTGTTGAAGGCTATGTTGAAGTTGGTGTCCCACTCGAAGTTCTTCGTCTTGACATTGACGGTGTTGAGGGTGATCTCAATGCCCTGGTTGCGCACCTTGCCGATGTTCTTCATCGCGCTGGAGAAGCCTGACGACGGCACGAGGGTGGCGTTGAGCAGCAGGTCGCGCGTGGTTTTGGTGTAGAGGTCGACGGTCAGGTTGACGCGCTCGCGGAGGAACGAGGCGTCCAGGCCGAGGTCCCACTGCTCGGTGGTCTCCCACTTCAGGTCCTTGTTGTCCACGCTGGTGGGCGCCACGCCGGTGATGGCCTCACCGTTGTAGGTCCATACCGTGCCTGGCACCGTGGCGTCGGCCTTGGTCTTGATCATGTCGTAGAGGCCGTAGGAGTCGTACTCGCCCACGCGGTTGTTGCCGGTGAGACCCCAGCTGAGACGCAGCTTGCCGTTGCTGATGACTGGCCTCAGTGACTTCATGAAGTCCTCCTCGGTGAAGTTCCACGATGCGGCGGCCGAGGGGAAATAGCCGAAGCGGTTGCCCTTGCGGAACTTCGAGCTGCCGTCGGCGCGCATGGTGAACGTGGCGTAGTATTTGGAGCGGTAGTTGTAGTTGAAGCGGCCGAAATACGACATCATCGACCATGAGGTCTTGGCCGAGAGGGTGGTTGAGGGCGTGCCCTGGTCCATGCCGGCCATGCCAAGGCTCTCGTTGGGGATGTGGATGGTCTTGAACGAGTAGTACTCGTAGTCGGAGTTCTGGAACGATAGACCCAGCAGGGCGTTGATGAAGTGGCGCTTGTTGAAGTTGGTCTGATAGGTCAGCGTGTTCTCGTTGAGCCATGTGTTGCGCTTGTAGCGTACGACGGTGGCATTGGGGCCGTCCTGCGAGGTGGGGCCGCCGTAGCGCGTCTTCGAGTTGTTGAAGACGTCGTTGTCGTTGCGGCTCTCGGTATAGCCGCCCGACACCTTGAGGCGGAGGCCCTTCAAGAACTCGTACTCGGCATAGCCGTTGAACTGGATGTAGCTGGCGATGCGCTTGTTGTACTCGTTGTTGAGCGACATGATGGGGTTGAAGCGGTAGTCGTTGGAGGTGTTGACGCTCTCGTCAATCTCGTTGTCGAGGAGCTTGGTGAGGGGTACGCCCGGCTCGGTTACGGGACGGTAGCCGTAGACACTGTAGAACAGGTTGTTCATGCCTGACCATGACGAGGCTGAGGGCGACGCGCCCCATGACTTGGCCCGCGAGTAGTTGGTCGAGAGGTTGAGCTTCAGCTTCTTCTTGTTCACGGTGAAGCCCATGCGGCCCTGCACCTTCTGATAGTTGGAGCGGATGACGACGCCGTCCTGGTCGTAGAGCGACATGGAGGCGTTGTAGCGCACACCCTGCGAGCCGCCGGTGAGGCTGACGTTGTGGTTCTGCATGGGAGCCGACTGGAAAATCATGTCCTGCCAGTTGTACTGCTCAATGTTCTTATAGTCGTCGAGGGTCCATTGGTGGCCCTCATACAGGGGCAGGTACTTCTCGGCTGTTACGGCGGGGTACATCTCCTGCTGCAGCTTGACAAACTCGTAGGCATCCATCAGGTCGATGGTCTTTGACACGGTCTGCCAGCCCCAGCTGCCGTCGTACTCCACCTTCGGCTGACCCACCTCGCCGTTCTTCGTAGTGATGATGACCACGCCGTTGGCACCGCGGGCACCGTAGATGGCGGTGGCGGAGGCATCCTTCAGGATATCGACCGAGGCAATGTCGTAGGGGTTGATGGAGGCGGCCACCGACGGACTCTCCACGGGGAAGCCGTCGATGACGTAGAGCGGTGAGTTGTCCTGCGTGAGCGAGTTGTTACCACGGATGACAATGTTCATCGTCGAGCCCGGCATGCCCTCGTTGGAGGTGACGTTGACACCGGCGATGCGGCCGCCGAGAGTCTGGTCGAAGGAGGCCACGGGCGTTGAGGTGAGCGCTTTCATGTCGGCTTTCGACACGGCACCGGTGAGGTCGCGCTTGCGTACCTCCTGATAACCCACCACGACCACCTCGTCGAGCGACTGCCGGTCTTCGAGCAGTACGACGTTCATCGGGCGGTTGGGCGTAATCTTCATCTCCTTGGTCACATAACCAAGAAAGGAGAACTGAAGCACGGCATTGCGGCTCTCCACGGAGATGGTGAACTTACCGTCGAGGTCGGTCACCACGCCCTGGTGGGTGCCCTTGACGATAACGCTGACGCCCGGCATGCCTTCGCCGGTCTCATCCTTTACCGTTCCCATCGTCTTGATCTGGGCATTAACGACGAGTGCCAGCAGTGACAACAACAGCGTGACGCTAATTCTTCGCGCATACACGGATGTTTTGTGAATGTTCATGTTAGTACAGTTTTTGTTAGACGTTTCATATTAATTTCTGTCCTCATGCCGCAACGGGGTTGCCGTGGTGACGGTCCTTCTTTACCTTCGCCGTTCGTCTGGCTTGCCGTGGTGGTCGTGATGACGGGTGCAAAGTTAGTGAAAGGGAACTTGGATGGCCTTCTTTTACGTACAAATAAGTTCAGAATTCGTACGAAAAGTATGATTTCGTCCGGGCGCGAATGCCTTTTCCTCGTTTTTATCGTGGCTTCCGGCCGTTCTTGGTGTAAAGTGCGATTTTGTCAGGTATCAGTGTAGTGGCCGACCTTGTGTCGGCCACCAGCCGCAGGTTTTGTCTTCCTGTTTTATCTCACGCAGATTTCGCTGATTTTCTCTAATTCAGCTACACCCTCTTGTCGGCGCTTACTCTTCCCACAGACGGTTCTTTCCCCATATGCCGCCTTTTGCTGCGGCATCGGTGCCGTCGCCATAGCCGCCGTCTGACGGAGGGTTGGAGCCGCCCTCAATTGTGGCTGATTGGGTCAGTATGTTGTCACTTACAATGGTGTGCGTCAGGGTCTTCGGACTGAGATATGTTTTCTTTTTCATTATTGCTGTTTTTTTTCTGATGATTGATGATGGAATGGATTATTTCACGATGAACTTTCTGCCATTGCTGACATAGATGCCCGGCTGCAGGCCGTCGGTGATTAGGCCCACGTAGCGGCCGTCAAGACTATATACCCCGGCGCGCTGCCGTGCCGGAGCCACGCTCACGTTGCTGATGGTCGTCGTGGTGCCGTCGACCGAAATCGAGAAGGTCTTGGCCGGTGAGGTGGTATTTGGAACGATGTAGGCGCGGAAGCCTGCGATGGTGCCGTCGTCAGAAATGGTCTTCAGCTGATTGCCCGTTGCCACATAAACGGTGCCGGCCGAAAGCGATGTATTGGCGTCAAAGGTGCCGGTGAAAGTGAAGCCGTCGGAGGTGACGGAATTGATGGTAGCCGTGGTCTCGCCATACTGCAGCGGCAGACTTGTTGCGGCCTGCGTGGCATAGAGTAGGAAGGGAGTGCCGGCGGCGATGGCGTCGGTGGTCGTGGTGAAGTTGAGCGTGGTGTTGTCGCCCGACGTCGTGGCGCCGGTGTAGGTAGCCACCTGCGCGTCAATGCCGAAGACGGCCTTCAGCTGGTCCTGGCTCAAAGCGTAGGGCAGCACCATCGCCGTCCATTGGTTGGCCGATACGGCACGATTGATGGTGACCGCATAGTCGGCGCCGCTTGTCAACCCAGACAGCATGGTTGTGTTGGTCGTCGCACTTGCATCGAGGTCGACGCAGTTCTTGTATCCGGTAATGCTGTTGATGGTAATCCAGCCAATCTGCGCGCCCGTCGTTGGTATGACGCTGATGTGGCGAACATAGAATGAAGCAAAGTCAGTGTTGGAGTAGACAAAGTCGGTGGTCTCACCCGAGAAGGCGGTGCGGTTAGTTGAACTGCCGGCCTCAAACTTGAAAGCCGAAAGGTCGGAGGTGAGGCTCTTGTCCACATTAAAGATATAGTGTGTGATGCCGTCGCTGGCCGCGCAGGTCTCAGCCTTTGCCGACGAGCCCTGCATCAGCTGGAAGCCCGCGTAGCGCTTCTTGACAAACAATGTGACGGGTGCCGTGGCATAATTAGAGACCAAAGTCTGAACTGCGGTGGGATAGACAACCGGCAACTTAGAGCCGTCCGACATTACATAATATGCGCTGTCGATGGTAATAGCCGAAACGTTAACCAAAACGCAATTCATCAGCGAGTCGCAGGCGGCAAGTGATGTATTATTCTTGAAGGTAAAACTGTATGTTTGCTGAGTGGTAGTTGCATCGGAGGTGACAACGTCATAAACAGTGTTGACGATGTTGCCTTCACTGTCTTTGCAAATAGGCCTCAATTGTAATTTCTTACCGGAAGAGGGCGTGGCATTAGAATAATAGATGACGATAGAATTAACATCGTTCAAGGATAAGCGACAAACCGGGGAATTGGTGTTGGAATAACTATCAATACCTAACAGAGGCACATAAGTTTTGGTTCCAACTGGAAAGGTTAGCCCGGGCTTGTAGAAAGCGCCACTGGTCGAACCGATGGCACTGATTTGGAAACCATAGTCAGTGACTTGCGTGGTCTGCGCCTTGACGACGACTGAGGAAAGGGCCATTACCCCTCCCATTAGGATCGTAAAGAGTCTGTTCATAATAAAGAATTTAGATGTTGATATTTTGTTAACTGGCAGCAAAAATAGGCGAAATAACTCAATGCCGTAACATCAATGCTTCGATTTAATCAAAAGCGAAAGAAGAATTGTACAATATTGGAAATGTCGCGAATTAATTCTGAAATTAAAGCGGCGCAGCGTTGCCTTAATGGCATCTTAAGTTAAGCAAGCCAATAGGTGGTTGATGAATGTTTCATTAGGAGTTTTGTGTGATTACCGCAAAAAGCCTTTATCCCTGTTTGTTGCGGTTCAGTAGGACGCTGCTGTGCAGCGTCTCTATTAATCTATACGCCCCTTGCGATAGGTATGGTATCGCGAATAGAACGCCTGGCCTTCGTGGTTCGGGCGCCCTTTCGCTCATAATCGTTGGTTTATACGGTCTTGGGTACTGGCAGCAGGCCTTTCTTTATAGCGTCCATGACATTTGCAGGCGGCTGTTGCTGGCTCAGCTGCCGCGCCATGTAATCCATATAGGGAGCCGCATGCTGGAAAAAGCGCCTGTAGCCCTCGCAGAGGTAATTCAGACCGGGCTCACCGTCGGCAGTTTTGGCAAAACGGTTCTTGGGGCATTCGCCATAGCAAAGCTTCAGCCATTGGCATTGCTTGCATTGCCTGGGCAACTGCTGGATCTTCATCTTTGCAAATTCCTTTTGCTGAGTACCATAGAGCATCTCTATGAGCGTGTGGTCGTGGATGTTGCCTAACTTATACTCGGGAAACACAAAGTGGTCGCACGAATACACGTCGCCGTTCCATTCCATGACGGCCGCGTGGCCACACATATTCGACATGGTGCAAATGCCCGGTGTGGTGCCTACCCAATTGGCGAGTGTGACATCGAACAGCTGTACATAGGTCTGACCGACATCGTGTTGCACCCAATCGTCGAAGAGCTCGCAGAGAAACTTCCCCCACTGCTGGGGCGTGACAGAGAAGTCGGCCATCTCGCAATTGTCGTGGTCCTGGATATGGGCCAGGTGGCGCCCGTCGGAATGCATGCGGATGCGCTCCACGATGGGAGCAAACTGAATATAGTGGCATCCGTTGTCGCGGAAGAAATGATAGAACTCCAGGGGATAATCCGCATTATAGTCGTTCACCACGGCCATTGCATTCCATTCCACCTGCCATTTGTTGAGAAGCCTGATGCCTTTCAATACCTGCTGGAAGGAAGGCTTGCCGGTCTTTGTCCGGCGGTATTCATCGTGAAAATCCTGTGGCCCGTCGATGGAGATGCCCACAAGCCAGCCGTTGTCGTGCAGGAACTGGCACCATTTGTCAGTGAGCAGGGTACCGTTGGTCTGGAGTACATTTTCAATCCTGCGGCCATTGGCGTATTTCTGTTGCAGCTCCAAGGCATGCTGGTAAAAACTCAGGGGGCGCATCAAGGGTTCCCCGCCATGCCAGGTGAACAAGACTTGGTTCAAAGTCTGCGACTCGATGTATTCCTTCGTGAAGAGCTCCAGCGTTTCATCGGTCATCTTCTCTACGGGTGTCTCCTTATAAAGATTGCCCTTTTCCAAATAGTAGCAATACGTGCATGCCAGGTTGCAGTGGCTGCCTGCGGGCTTCAGCATGACATAAAGCGGCTTTGAGAATGGTGCTATTGTATTCATCTTCTTAGCTTTTGCAGTTGTGCAAAGATAGTCAATAAATCAGACTGTTCCAAGGAAAAGGAGCAAATAATAACGTCCAAATTATCGTCTCGGAAAACATTTTAATCCAAACATTTGGTAAATTGCGGCAAAATCCCTAACTTTGCATTCCACAATATAGACGTCAGTTTTATTGGACTTGTAGCTCAGTTGGTTAGAGCAACAGACTCATAATCTGGAGGTCCTAGGTTCAAGCCCTAGCTGGTCCACACTGAAAATCAGCAACTTAAGA
>ONAR01000008.1 GCA_900315835.1 uncultured Prevotella sp. | reverse complement strand
AAAATTCTTGAGATGGCAAAACTCTGAGGAACTTATTGTTCCTCAGAGACTTATAAATAAAGTTAACGGCAAATCACGCACATAGTTGCGGAATTAAGGATCACTATGAACAACCTCAAACACGCTTTCGCTGAAAAGCTGCTGGCCATCAACGCCATCAAGTTGCAGCCCAACGACCCCTTCACCTGGGCCTCTGGCTGGCACTCACCCATCTATACCGACAACCGCCTCGTGCTCAGCTACCCGCAGGTGCGCTCGTTCGTCAAGACCGAGCTCACCCACGCCGTCATCGCCAACTTCCCCGAGGCTACCGCTGTAGCCGGTGTGGCCACAGGCGCCATCGCCATGGGCATGGCCGTTGCCGACCTGCTCCAGCTCCCCTACGCCTACGTTCGCCCCAAACCGAAGGACCACGGCACCAAGAACCAGATTGAGGGCCGTCTGCCCGAGGGCGCCAAGGTGGTGGTCGTCGAGGACCTCATCTCCACCGGCAGCTCATCGCTCAAGGCCGTCGACGCCCTGCGCGCAGCCGGCTTCGACGTCATCGGCATGGTGGCCAGCTACACCTACGGCTTCCCCGTGGCCGAGGAGGCATTCAACAACGCCGGCGTGAAGCTCGTCACCCTCGGCGACTACGACCACACCATCGAGGTCGCCGCACAGACCGGCTACGTCTCACAGGCCGACATCGACGTGCTCAAGGCCTGGCGGAAAGACCCCGCCAACTGGAAGAAATAACTCCACTTTGGTATCAGTGTAGTGGCCGGCCTGGTGCCGGCCACCAGCCGCACGGAAAAACACCAGCCGCAGGAAAACGCCAATATATTAATTTATCCGTTGTCAACAATAATATTATGACCAAGATAGAAAGCACCATCCGCGAGATTGCCTACCCCCAGCAGACCGTCTACGCCATGCTCAGCGACCTGAGCAACATCGAGAAGGTCAAAGACCGCATCCCCGCCGACAAGGTCAACGACCTCACCTTCGACGCCGACAGCATCAGTGTCAACACGCAGATGGGCGCCGTACGCCTCTCCGTCGTCGAGCGCGAGGCACCGAAGACCATCAAGTTCGAGACCCAAGAGAGTCCCGTGCCGTTCAATTTCTGGATTCAACTGCTCCCCGTGACCGAGGCCACCAGTAAGATGAAGCTCACCATCAGTGCCGACCTCAACCCGTTTATCGCGGGCATGGTGAAGAAGCCCCTGCAGGAGGGCATTGAGCGCATCGCCGACGCCCTGCAGGCCATCAAGTACGAATAGAGAAGTGGGGAAGTTCAGGAGTACGGAAGTGGGGAAGTCCGGGAGTCCAGAAGTCCAGAAGTCCAGTCATTAGCTTAAGATTACTTGATTATCAGATTACTTGATTATCAGATTACTTGATTATCAGATTACTTGATTATCAGATTACTTGATTATCAGATTACTTGATTATCAGACAGCTTAGCCATATGACTGGACTTCCGGACTTCCGGACTTCTGAACTTCAAACCTTCCGAACTTCTTCAAGACCTTCGGGACTTCTTCAAGACCTTCGGGACTTCAGGACTTCCTAATAGAACAAAACATCATCATTATGTCGAATAAACTCTGGGAAAAGAACTTTGAAGTCAACAAAGAGATAGAGCGCTTCACCGTTGGCCGCGACCGCGAGATGGACCTCTACCTCGCCAAATACGACGTGCTGGGCTCCATGGCCCACATCACCATGCTCGAGAGCATCGGACTCCTCGGCCACGATGAACTGCCGAAGCTCCTCGACGCCCTGCGCCGCATCTACCGCCAATGCGAGGAAGGTAAGTTCGTTATCGAACCCGATGTGGAGGATGTCCACTCGCAGGTCGAACTCCTCCTCACCCGCGAGCTCGGCGACCTCGGCAAGAAGATCCACTCCGGCCGCTCGCGCAACGACCAGGTGCTCGTCGACCTGAAACTCTTCACGCGCCACCAGCTCCAACTCGTCGTCGACAACGTCGTCTCGCTCTTCGAGGAACTCATCGCCAAGAGCAACCAGTACAAGGATGTGCTCATGCCGGGCTACACCCATCTGCAGATTGCCATGCCTTCGAGCTTCGGCCTGTGGTTCGGCGCCTACGCCGAGAGCCTCGCCGACGACATGCTCTTCCTCCAGGCCGCCTACCGCATGACCAACCGCAATCCCCTCGGGTCAGCAGCGGGCTACGGCAGCAGCTTCCCGCTCAACCGACAGATGACCACCGACCTCCTCGGATTCGACTCGATGGACTACAACGTGGTCTATGCGCAGATGGGACGTGGCAAGATGGAGCGCAATGTCGCCTTCGCCCTCGCCACCGTGGCCGGAACGCTCGCCAAGATGGCCTTCGACGCCTGCCTGTTCAACTGTCAGAACTTCAACTTCATCCGCCTGCCGAAGGAGTGCACCACCGGCTCGAGCATCATGCCGCACAAGAAAAACCCCGACGTGTTTGAGCTCATCCGCGCCAAGAGCAACAAGTTGCAGAGCCTGCCCCAGCAGATTATGATGATTATGAACAACCTGCCCGTGGGCTATTTCCGCGACCTGCAGATCATCAAGGAGGTGTTCCTGCCGGCCTTCGGTGAGCTCAACGACTGCCTGCGCATGGCGGCATATATCATCAATAAGATGGAGGTCAACGAGCATATCCTCGACAACCCGATGTATGACCCGATGTTCTCCGTCGAGGAGGTCAACCGCCTCGCCTCAGCCGGCATGCCCTTCCGCGACGCCTACAAGAAGGTGGGCTTGGAGATTGAGGCCGGAACATTCAAGGCCGACCACCATATCCACCACACCCACGAGGGCTCCATCGGCAACCTCTGCAACGACAAGATTGAGGCGCTCATGCAACGCACCCTCGCCGACTTCCACTTCGATCGCGTGGAGCAGGCCGAGCGTAAGCTGCTCGGGCGCGACAAATAGGTTTCTATGGAAACTGACCTGTCACAATAAATTGGTTTCAGTGTAGTGGCCGACCTCGTGTCGGCCACCAGCCGCATGGCAAACACCATGCCTCCAAAAAACTCCACCCATGAGAAGAAAACTCTTCCTGCCCCTGCTGCTCACGCCTCTCCTCACGCCTCTGCTCACGGCTCTGCTCACGGCCTGCACCGGCGACGACAACACCTACAGCAACTTCCACTGCAACCTCTACATCGACAACAGCGTCCATCAGGACGCCACCTTGCAGTCGGCCATGAACCCCATGGCTCCCGGCACGTTCTGCCTTATCAAATACACCGCGTCGCCAACGCCAACCTACAACTTCACCTCCAACCAGGGACAGCACAGCACCAGCCCCTTCAACGCCATCGACACACAGCGCGGCAACACCAGGCGCATCGGCATGAACAACGGACTCTACGTGGGCTACGCCAACCTGCTCCCCGACCTCAACGGCAGCTACGCCTTCGTGGCCTACGACGCCCAATGTCCCAACTGCTTCGACTACAACCAGCTGCCCCTGCGCAACTATCCACTCACGGTCAACTCGGCAGGCATAGCCACCTGCGCCAACTGCAAAAGGCAATACGACCTCAATAACGGAGGCAACTGCAGAAACAGCAAAACGGCCGGCGACAAGGGCCTCACACGCTACAGGGCCACCACCAGCGGACCACTCGGCATGCTCTATGTGAATTGAAAAATTATTGGCTTATTGTTTGGCTTATTCGCAAAAAACACCTAACTTTGCACCTACCATTGTCCTATGGTGTAATGGTAGCACTACAGTTTTTGGTTCTGTCAGTGGTGGTTCGAGTCCGCCTGGGACAACGCTAACCGCCCATGCTCAGTCCGAGCATGGGCGGTTTTTGTTTTGCTGGTAATCGGTTGGTACCATCACGGCGATGGTCTTCATCTTCACGTAGTTATAACTGAGATACATCATTCCGCCGTAAGCGTTGTTCTTTCCCCATGAGTTCTTTGCGAGGAAGAAACGGCGGCCATTGGCGTCGTGGGCCAGTCCGCAGAGCTCCATGCAGTGGTCGTCGGTAGTGAGGAAATGCTCGTAGGCGCGCTGCCGAGACTGCTGTGTCACGGGCTGGTCGTCGTACTGCAGCATGGCCACCCCGCAGCGGAAGTTGAACCCCGCCTCACTGATGTCGCCTTCCCAACAAACGGGGTGGCCATTGCGCAGGGCGGTGACGATGGTCTGCATCAACCGGTCGATGGGGATGTTGTAGAACAGGTCGCGCATGCGGTTGTCGGGCGACTCAAGGACAAACGCCTCATTAAACGGATGGTGGGTGAAGCTCGTCAGCGCACGGTATTCGTCGGGCAGGCAGACGCTTTGGGCGAACTGCTGCGGCGTATAGCGCATGCCGAGCATATAGAGCGTCGGCGGCAGGTAGCCAATCTGCTGGTCCATCGTGCGGTCGACGCGCTCGTTGAGTTGGCGCAGCGATCCCGCTGCCCGGGCTTGAATCATCATCGTGCGGGCCAAGGCGTTGTAGTTGACTGGCTCGTAGGGATGGTAGGCATCGAGCGTCTGAATGCCGTAGGTCTGCATGAGGCGCGGCACCATCGTCATCATGCCGCGGGTGGTGACACGCCGGGCGCCTCGGGTGAGGTAGAAGGCCGTGGCATCCTGCTTGAGCACCATGCGCGCGAGGTAGTCGGGCGACAGCTCTACAGAGTCGCCGCGCTCAAGCCGCTCGCTCTCGATGGTGGCGAGCATGGCGTAGACCCAACACAGACTGCTCCGCCCCTGGTCCTTGACCGGTGTAGTCCTGATGGTCACCTCGGGCGTAAACCTTCGCACCGCCTCCGTGCCCTTCTCCGACCGCCCGCAGCCCATGAGCATCACGCCGGCCGCAACTAAAAGGAGCACGCCCGCCTTCAGGGCCTTCGCGCCCCCTTTCGCCTTTCCATATATTAAATCGTTACGCATGCTGCAAAGATAGCGCTTTATTTCAATTATCCCGCACTTTTTCTTTGCTTTTCCCCTCGTTTGCACTATCTTTGCACACATGAATGCATTAAACGACCAATACGAGATTATGGCGCCCGTGGGCAGCCGGGAGTCATTAGCTGCCGCCATACAGGCCGGAGCCGACTCCATCTACTTCGGTGTGGGACAGCTCAACATGCGGTCGCACAGCGCCAACCATTTCGACCTCAACGACCTCCACGACATCGTCGCCACCTGTCAGGCCCACGGCATCAAGACCTACCTGACGGTGAACACCATTATCTACGACGAGGATATGGACACCATGCACCGCATCATCGATGCCGCCGTGGCTGCCGGTGTGACGGCCGTCATCGCCTCCGACGTCGCCGTGATGGCCTACTGCCGCAAGGTGGGCATGGAGGTACACCTCTCCACCCAACTCAATATCAGCAACGTCGAGGCACTGAAGTTCTATGCCCAATTCGCCGACGTCAGCGTATTGGCCCGCGAGCTCAATATGACGCAGGTGGCCCACATTCACGACGAGATCCTTCGCCAGCATATCTGCGGCCCCTCAGGGCAACCCATCCGCATCGAGATGTTCTGCCACGGCGCCCTCTGCATGGCTGTGTCGGGCAAGTGCTACATGAGCCTCCACGCCGCCAACCGTTCGGCCAACCGCGGACAGTGCGTACAGATTTGCCGCCGCAGCTACACCGTCACCGACAACGAGACGGGCAACGCCATGGAGATTGACAATAAGTACATCATGAGTCCGAAGGACCTGAAGACCATCCGCTTCATCGACAAGATGATGAAAGCCGGCGTGAGGGTGTTCAAGATTGAGGGCCGTGCGCGTGGTCCCGAATACGTCTACACCGTGGTGACCTGCTACAAGGAGGCCATCAGGGCGGTGCTCGACGGTACGTTTACCGAAGCGCGCAAGGATGAGTGGGATAAGCGCCTCGCCACGGTGTTCAACCGCGGCTTCTGGGATGGTTACTACCAGGGCCAGACCCTTGGCGAGTGGAATAACCAATACGGTTCGCTGGCCACCGAGCGCAAGGTGCTCGTAGGCAAGGTGACGAAATACTACTCCAAGCTCGGCGTGGCTGAGATTGCGGTGCAGGCCAATACGTTCAAGCTCGGCGACAAACTGCTCATCACGGGCAACGCCACGGGTGCGATGTACCTCACCGCCGACGAGATACGCTACGACCTCAAACCTGTCGACAAGGCCGAACAGGGTTGGCTCGTCAGCATCCCCGTGCCCGGAAAGGTGAGGGAAAACGATAAGTTCTTCCGCATTGAGAAGGTGGAAGCTTAATAAAGGGAAGCATAATAAGATAACGTTTTACGAAATATGAAGACGATAAACGAATTACAAGACGAGGTCGTCGCAGAGTTCAGCGACTTCGACGACTGGATGGACAAATACCAGATGCTCATCGACCTGGGCAACGACCTCGATGCGCTCGATGACAAATACAAGACCGAGCAGAACCTCATCGACGGTTGTCAGAGCCGCGTGTGGCTGCAGTGTGACGACGTTGACGGCCGTCTGGTGTTCACCGCCGACAGCGACGCGCTCATCGTGAAGGGCATCATCGCCCTACTCATCCATGTGCTGAGCAACCACACGCCGAAGGAGATTCTCGACGCCGACCTGTATTTCATCGATAAGATTGGGCTGCGCGACCACCTCTCCCCCACCCGCTCCAACGGTCTGTTAGCTATGGTGAAGCAAATCAAGGCCTACGCCCTCGCCTATGAGGCGAAGGAGAAGGAGGGGAAGTGAGAAGGACGGAAGGCGGAAGATTAGTTAGTAAGAAGTCCGGAAGTCCGGAAGTCCGGAAGTCCAGAAGTCCAGAAGTCCAGTCATTACAATAAGCGGTGAAGCTAAAGGTATTAGTGTAGTGGCCGGTCTTGTGCCGGCCACCAGCCGCAGATAGAAGATAGAATTATGCGCAAGCTCAAGACGATAGAGATGCACCGGTTGTCGGTGGAGGAGTTTAAGGAAGCGCGGAAACTGCCGCTCATCGTAGTGCTCGACAACGTACGCTCGCTCTACAATGTAGGCAGCGTGTTTCGCTCAGCCGACGCCTTCCGTGTGGCCGCCATCTACCTCTGCGGCATTACCGCGTGTCCACCCAACGCCGAGATCCACAAGACGGCGCTCGGCGGTGAGGACAGCGTAGCGTGGCGCTACTTCAGCGACACTCTCGAAGCCGTCGCCGAGCTCCACCGCCAGGGCTACTTCGTCTGGAGCGTGGAGCAGGTCGTCGGCTCAACCAAACTGCAGCACCTCAGCGACGCCCTCAACGCACAACAACGCACCGATGCCCCCAACAATCAACACCTCGGCGACGCCCTCAACGCACAGCAACGTAGCGACGGCACTGCCTACGCCGGTCAGGCCCTCATCCTCGGCAATGAGGTGAAGGGCGTACAGCAGTCGGTTGTCGACCAGAGCGACGGCTGCCTCGAAATCCCTCAGTTCGGTACGAAGCACAGCCTCAACGTCAGCACCACCGCCGGCATCGTCATCTGGGAATTTGCCAAGCAGTTCCTTACCGATGACCCCGCGCCCGCTCCCGCGCTTTAACATATTAAGAGCTCACAAACTCACGAGCTCACAAACTCACAAACTCAAGAACTCAACTCACATGCTCACATTATCCATCGTCATTCCCTGCTACAACGAAGAGGAGGTGCTGCCCGACACCTTAGCCAAGATGGAGGCGCTCATCGTCCGTCTGCGTCAGGAGGCTGATACCGACGCCCACCTGCTGTTGGTTGATGACGGCAGCCGCGACCGCACGTGGCAGCTCATCGCCGACGAGGCCAGGCACAACCCCGCGGTGCAGGGCATCAAACTCTCCCACAACGAAGGCCACCAGAATGCACTGTGGGCCGGACTGCAGGAGAGCGTCAACGACAGCGATGCCATCGTAGCCATCGACGCTGACCTTCAGGACGACGAGACCACCATCATCGACATGGCAAGGCAGGTGAACGCGGGCAAGGACATCATCTACGGCGTGAGGAAGAGCCGCAAGAGCGACTCGTGGTTCAAGCGCGTCAGCGCGCAGGCCTTCTACCGGCTGATGCGCTGCTTCGACAAGGAGGTCATCTACAACCACGCCGACTTCCGCATGATGACGCGGCGGGCAGTGAAAGCCCTCATGCAATACCCCGAGCGCAACCTCTTTCTGCGTGCCATCGTCCGCCAGTTGGGCTTCAAGGAGGGCTTCGTCTATTACGACCGCCGTCCGCGTATGGCCGGAGAGTCTAAATACCCGCTGCGCAAGATGCTGGCATTCAGCATCGACGGCATCACGTCGTTCTCCATCGCACCGCTCAAGGCCATCACGTTCATCGGCCTCATGATGACCCTCATCTCCATCGTGATGATCGCCTTCGCCATCGTGCGCTACATCGAGGGTCAGACCAACGCCGGCTGGCCCTCCCTGCTCATCTCGCTGTGGTTCATCGGCGGCATCGTCACCACCGCCTTGGGCATCACCGGCCTCTACATCGGTAAGATTTTCATCGAGGTCAAGCGCCGTCCCCGTTATTTCGTCGAGGAGCGTGCCGGTGCCCACAAACTCAAAGACTCACCAACTCAAGAACTCACCAACTCACAAACTCAAGAACTCACCAACTCATAAACTTATACACTATGAAAGTACATGAATATCAAGCCAAAGGCTTCTTTGAACAGTACGGGGTACCAGTAGACCGGCATTATCTTTGCCGCACCCCCGACGAGGCCGTCGAGGCCTACCGCAAGCTCGGCACCGAGAAGGCCGTAGTCAAAGCACAAGTACATACCGGCGGACGCGGTAAGGCCGGTGGTGTGAAGCTCGGCAGCAGCGAGGCCGAGATCCGCCAGCATGCCGAAGCCATCCTCGGCATGACCATCAAGGGCTACACCGTCGACCGCGTGCTGGTGAGCGAGGCCGTCGACATCGCTGCAGAGTACTACGTCAGCATCCTCGTTGACCGCCGGTCGAAGTGTCCGATGATGATGCTCAGCCGCGCCGGTGGCATGGACATCGAACAGGTGGCGCGGGAGACGCCGGAGAAGATTGAGAAGGTCATCATCGACCCCGTCATCGGAATGGCCGACTTCAAAGCCAATGAGGCCGCGTGGAAACTGTTCGACGACAAGGCGCAGGTGAAGCAGGCCGCCGCCATCTTCAAGGCCCTCTACCGCCTCTTCACCGAGAAGGATGCCTCACTCGTGGAGATCAACCCTCTCGTGCTGCTCAAGGACGGGACGCTGAAGGCCATCGACGCGAAGATGACGTTCGACAACAACGCCCTCTTCCGCCACCCCGACGTGAAGGCACTGTTTGAGCCCGACGAGGACGAGAAGAAGGAGCAGTGGGCCAAGGACCATGGCTTCAGCTATGTGAACCTCGGCGGAAAGATTGGCTGCATGGTCAACGGCGCCGGACTGGCCATGGCGACGATGGATATGATCAAGCTCTATGGCGGTGAGCCGGCCAACTTCCTCGACATCGGCGGCAGTTCGAAGCCCGAGAAGATTGTCGATGCCATGAACTTGCTGCTGTCGGATAAGCACGTCAACACGGTGCTGGTGAACATCTTCGGCGGCATCACGCGCTGCGACGACGTGGCCAAGGGCCTCATCGAGGCGTTCAAGACCATCAAGACCGACATCCCCATCGTCATCCGACTCACCGGCACCAACGAGGCCGAGGGGCGCGAGATACTCAAGGGCACCCACTTCACCGTGGCAACGACAATGTCGGATGCAGGCCACAAAGCCGTGGAAATATCCAAACAACATTAAAACCAACAGACTATGAGCATACTGATTAACAAAGATACAAAGGTCATCGTCCAGGGCATCACCGGGCGCGACGGCAGCTTCCACGCCGCTAAAATGAAGGAATATGGTACACAGGTCGTCGGTGGCACGTCGCCGGGCAAAGGCGGTCAGGAGGTCGACGGCATACCGGTGTTCAACACGGTGAAGGACGCCGTAGCCGCTACGGGTGCCAACACGAGCATCATCTTCGTGCCCGCTCCCTTTGCCAAGGACGCCATGCTCGAGGCCATCGACGGTGGCATCCGGCTGGTGGTATGCATCACCGAGGGTGTTCCGGTGATGGATGCCGTCGAGGCACAGCGCTACGCCCGCATCAAAGGGGTGCAGGTCATCGGTCCCAACTGTCCGGGCCTCATCTCGCCGGGTGAGAGCATGGTGGGCATCATGCCCGCAAACATCTTTAAGAAAGGCCACACGGGCGTTATTTCGCGCAGTGGCACATTGACCTACGAAGTGGTCTACGACCTCGTACAGGGCGGTTTAGGTATCTCTACGGCCGTCGGTGTGGGTGGTGACCCAGTGGTGGGTCTCTATTTTGAGGACCTGCTGCAAATGTTCCAGGATGATCCCGACACCGATTCCATTGCGATGATTGGTGAGATTGGCGGTGATGCCGAGGAGCGTGCGGCGGCGTTCATCAAGGCCCACGTCACCAAGCCGGTGGCGGTGTTCATCTCCGGCCGTCAGGCTCCTCCGGGCAAGCAGATGGGTCATGCCGGTGCCATCATCTCCGGCGGTTCAGGTTCGGCCGATGGCAAGATCAAGGCGTTGGAGTCCGTCGGCGTGCCGGTGGCCAACGAAACCCGCGAATTGCCCGGGTTGTTGAAAGAAAGATTGAATCCAACCAGGAAGTAACGTAAACCAACCGCGGAGCGGTCATGGAGCAAGCGTGAACCAACCGCGGAGCGGTCATGCAGTAAGCGTGAACCAACCGCGGAGCGGTTGCGGGATATAGCCCGGGGTTGAGCGCCAGCGAAACCCCGGGGATACGGGATACCGGGTGAGCTTATTGATATTACCGCGTAGCGGTTGCGGCAATACATCCGCATCGATAAAAACCATCCGTATTGCGCCCCCGTTGGTCATTTCGCCACGCCACCCGTTGGTTGTTTTGCCGCACACCCATTCGTTGTTTTGCCGCACACCCATTCGTTGTTTTGCCGCAACCGCTACGCGGTAAAAATGAATAATGCCACCGGCAACGCCTAAACCCGGGGTTTCGCTATCGCTCAACCCCGGGCTAATTCCCGTAACCGCTCCGCGGTTGTTGGCGCTCAACCACGTGCTATTCCACGCACACGCAATCGCTCAACCACGGGCTATTCCACGCAATCGCTCAACCACGGGCTATTCCACGCAATCGCTCAACCACGGGCTATTCCACGCAATCGCTCAATCGCGAGCTTATCCCACATATTATATCATTAACATCAACCATATACCTCTCTATGTCGCATACACTAACTAAACTCTACGTTCATCTCGTCTGGCATATCAAAACAACCGCACCAAAGATCCGACCCACCGATGAGCAAGCCCTATATAAAAACATCACCGTATCATTGCAGGAGTTGGATTGCCAAACCATCACGATCAACGGAACCGACAATCACGTGCATATTCTCTTCACGCTGTCGAAAAACTATTCGTTGAGCGACGTCGTGGCGCGAGCCAAAAGGGTGAGTTCGTATTGGTTAAAGGCGCATAATCCTTATTATCAGACATTCAGTTGGCAAAAAGGATATGGAGCATTCTCCGTGAGTCCGTCGCATGTCGAAGCAGTTATAAGCTATATTGCCAACCAAAAGGAGCATCATAAGAAGGTATCGTTCGAGGATGAATACAAGCGATTGTTGCAGCGATATGGGATAACTTACGATGATAATTATGTTTTCACAGATGATTGATGAACACCCAATACGATGATTAGAAAGACCAACCAACCGATGGACGAACAACGGGCGCTGGCCCGTGTGGCCGCGCTCTGCGCCAAAGCCGAATACTGCAAGGGCGACATCGACGACAAACTGCGGCGGTGGGGACTCGACGAGGCGGCCCGACAACGCGTCATCGACTATCTCGTCGAACACCAGTATATTGACGACGCGCGCTACTGCCGGGCTTTCGTCAACGACAAGATACGCTACAACCACTGGGGCCGGCGGAAGATTGAGCAGGCGCTGTGGCAGAAACACGTAGCCGAGGCCGTATCGGCGCCCGTCCTCGATGCCGTACCCGATGAGGACTATCTCGCCGTGCTCCGTCCGTTGCTCAAGGCGAAGTGGCCCACCATCACGGCGGCGTCCGACTATGAGCGCAGCATGAAGCTCATCCGTTTTGCCATGGGCCGTGGGTTCGACCTCGACCTCATCAAAAAGGCATTGCCGGCATTGGCAACGGATGATGACCATCCAGTGTAGTGGCCGTGTCTTGTGCCGGCCACCATCCTCCGGTACCGGTAAATATGAATAATGCCACCGGCAACACCTAAACCCGGGGTTTCGCTGACGCTCAACCCCGGGCTAATCCCCGCAACCGCTCCGCGGTTGGTATCCCGCCTCGCCGACGCAACCAATGCAATTAGTATTCACCGACGCAATCAACATGGTTGATATTTACCAAACAAACCAACGCGATTGGTATTATTCAACCGCGGAGCGGTTGCGGGATATAGCCCGGGGTTGAGCGCCAGCGAAACCCCGGGGATGCGGGATACCGGGTGTAATTATTGATATTACCGCGTAGCGGTTGCGGCAATACATCCGCATCGATAATACCCCACCCGTATTGCGCCCCCGTTGGTCGTTTCGCCACGCCCCCGTCGGTTGTTTTGCCACGCCCCCGTCGGTTGTTTTGCCGCGCCCCCATTGGTCGTTTCGCCACAACCCCCATTGGTCGTTTCGCCACAACCCCCGTCGGTCGTTTCGCCACAACCCCCGTCGGTCGTTTCGCCACAACCCCCGTCGGTCGTTTGCCGCACACCCATTGGTTGTTTCGCCGCAACCGCTACGCGGTAAAGCCGCAACCGCTACGCGGTAAATATGAATAATGCCACCGGCAACACCTAAACCCGGGGTTTCGCTGACGCTCAACCCCGGGCTAATCCCCGCAACCGCTACGCGGTTGGTATCCCGCCTCGCTAACGCAACCAACGCGGTTAGTTTTCCCCGCCTCGCCAATGCAACCAACGCGGTTAGTTTTCACCGCCTCGCCGACGCAACCAACATGGTTGGTATTCACCAAACAAACCAACGCGATTGATATCCGCCAATAAAACCAACACGATTGGTATCCGCCAATAAGATATCCGCCAATAAAACCAACACGATTGGCAATATTCAACCGCGGAGCGGTTGCGGGATATAGCCCGGGGTTGAGCGCCAGCGAAACCCCGGGGATGCGGGATACCGGGTGAGCTTATTGATATTACCGCGTAGCGGTTGCGGCAATTCATCCGCATCGATAATAACCCATCCGTATTGCGCCCCCATTGGTCGTTTCGCCACAAACCCGTCGTTCGTTTCGCCGCAACCCCGTTGGTTGTTTTGCCACGCCCCCGTTGGTTGTTTTGCCACGCCCCCGTTGGTTGTTTTGCCACGTCCCCGTTGGTTGTTTTGCCGCAAACCCGTTGGTCGTTTGCCGCACATCCGTTGGTCGTTTGCCGCAATCCCGTTGGTCGTTTCGCCACACACCCGTTGGTTGTTTTGCCGCGCCCCCGTTGGTTGTTTCGCCGCAATCCATTGGTTGTTTTCGGTAAATATGAATAATGCCACCGGCAACACCTAAACCCGGGGTTTCGCTGACGCTCAACCCCGGGCTAATCCCCGCAACCGCTCCGCGGTTGGTATCCGTACCACCAACAAATCCGCTACGCGGTTGACACCCGTACCACCAACAAATCCGCTCCGCGGTTGGTATCCTGCATCACCAACGCAATCGCCCCGCGCCATCATGATGATGACGCGGGGCGATAATTGTTTATGCTATATGCTTGCGCTTACTCCCAAATGTTATTACGCTTGGCAAAACTGTTAACGTCATTGTCGACTGTGGGCTTTGAATTATAAATTTTCAGGGTTTCAGAATTATCCAAGATGTTCTCTGTTGCGATAGCCTGCGTCTTGACGGCGGGCTGGATATATTGCTTTTTCATCATTCTAATGTATTGTAAGGATTAATATAACGTTGGTTGGTGGCCGGCACAAGGCACGGCCACTACACTACTTTCTCATCATCTTCTTTCCATTGACGATAACGAGGCCCTTGTAATTGGCACCCACGCGCTGTCCCTGGATGTTGTAGATAACATCATTGGTCGTGGTCTTGGCGTTGATGGTGTTGACGCCCGTTGTCGTACCGTCGAAGCGGAAGCCACTCTTAGCCGATCCGCTGCTCTTTGGTACGGCGAGGTAAGCACCATTCGTCTTGGCAGTAAAGGCAGCACCATTATCGGCACCCCAGTAGAAGCCGAGGCCCGTCTTGCTGCTGTAGTCGTCGTAGGCGAGCTTATAGAAATAGCAGTTGTTTAACTCCGACATCTTCTTGGTGGCGGGGTAGAGCATATTGTCAGTAAGCAAATCAACATCCTTGCCGCTCACCGTATAATAAGTTATGGAGCTTGCATTATCGAAAGAAGCCTTGATCAGCACGCCCGTGTTGGCGGGAACGTAGTAGCCGCTCACCTCATTGCCGTCGATGGTGGCCGTAGCCGTTGTGAGATTTGTCAGCTCCAGCATGTCTCCAAACGCATAGGCTTTCTGGACATCTGTCATAAAGGACGTATTCTCATCGCTCTCAGGGAAGAACGTCACCTGGTCGCTGCTGAACGTAGCATAGTAGTTTTTGCCGCTCTGGGCGAAACTGGTCAATGTGGCGGGGGTGTACTCGGATGGCTTTACGATGGAGGTGATATAGTTGCCAGTGGTCATCTCCAAGGTAGAATTATTGTACAACGTAAGCACACCCTTTACAGTCACCGTCCAACCTGTAGAAAGGTCGGCAGCAGCAGTAAAATCGGTGTTGTTGAGGTTTTTTCCTCTATATATTTTAAGTTGATTTGTTGCTTGGCTATTATCAGAAATGTTGTAGGTAGCATTCTTGTGCTGGGTGCTCACCTCGTCTATCTTGGTGATAATACCCTTTACAAAGACTTGGTCTTGGGGCAATGCATTTGCTGTATTCAAGGCAATTACATCAGCAACAGTGTAAGGATTGGCCTCAGTGCCTGCGCCAGTAAGTATCGGGTATACTGTAATATTATAAGAAGCGGTAGAGCTTGCATAAGTATCGTCGCCAGCATAAGTAGCGGTGATGGTGGCAGAACCTGTAGCTTTAGTATTTACAAGAACATCACCATTACTTTCAACGGAAGCAACATCAGAGTTGGTAGAAGTGTAAGTAATAGTACCATCGATAGCAGTTCCGTCTGTAGTTGTCAACTTAGCAGGATTACTATAAACAGCCGCATTATTTTCATCGCCAACCGTGTATGTCTTGTCTCCAGTATTGGTGAATGTTAACTGTGTAGCAGTCTTGGTTGTACTTGAAGGTGTGTAAGTCACCGTGATGCTCTTGATATACATTGCCTTGGATGAAGCTTTCATCGTAATGGCAA
The DNA here is from genome assembly GCA_900315835.1 of uncultured Prevotella sp. Taxonomy (GTDB): domain Bacteria; phylum Bacteroidota; class Bacteroidia; order Bacteroidales; family Bacteroidaceae; genus Prevotella. The sequence goes on along the minus strand of ONAR01000008.1, from coordinate 80,584 downwards.
TCTTTCCAGAGGCCGAGCCCTTGAATTCGTATACCGTGGCTTTAGTAGAAGTTAGTAATACGCTAGTAATAGTACCTGATTTAAAATCCGTATCACCTACTTTTACTGCTAAAGTTGCAGATCCTTTCGATGCTACACTAGCATTCACCTTGACCGAAGTTATAGTACCGCTGATGCCTTCAGTAGAGATGGTCCATGCATCAGATTGGACTTTGCTCGATGAACCAATTTGGACACCCTTTGTACCATCATAGCCGATGTATTTTGATTCCGTCCATGCCCAAGTAACATTATCGAACTTTTGGCTACCAGCGGTCGTTTTAATTGTATCCTTTCCAAAAATATGGGAATACGTTGTTTGTGCCCCCCCCACAGTGCATACCGAGAGGAGCAAAAGGGTTAATAATAAGTGTAAATACCTTTTCATAAGCTATAAACCATGTTGTTTAGTATAAGTGAATAAAGATTGAAAGCGTGTAAATATAATTCAATGCGAATAGCGATGTCTCATCTTACTACCTTGCAAATTTAAATAAAAAAAATTAAATGAGAGAAGAATTTCGTATTAAAATGATAATAAATTTTAGTTGAGCGAATGATTAACGCATTATGATACAACAATTGCGGGAGTTTGAGGTCAGGATATATCGTTCGCAAAAGGGGTGGTTTGACGACGTGTGACGTTCGTCAAACGAATGCGTGACGAACGTCACGCGAATGGATGACGAACGTCACGCGAACGCGCGACGAACGTCAAACGTTATGATTTTACTCAAGTTGTCAAGTTGTTTATCAACCGCGGAGCGGTTGCGGTGTATAGCCCGGAGACGAGCGAAGCGATTCCCCGGGGGTAGGGTTCACCGGTGGAATTATTCATTTTTACCCCGGAGGGGTTGCGGCACGACATAGCATCGCGATAAATCATTTGGTAGATCAAAGGTTCTTGGAAGATGAATGCCGTATCCGAGCCATCGTTTCGCCGCAACCCCTACGGGGTAATATGAATAAGCCCACCGACAATTCCTTCTCCCCGGGGTTTCGCTGACGCTCAACCCCGGGCTATTTTCCGCAACCGCTACGCGGTTGGCATTCCTTCGCTCGCTACGATATTACGGATTAATGATTCTATCTATCAAATACTTATAGGCTTGAAACACTTGAATGATTCTATAGGCATAGTCGTAAGGAATGACTGCGCTCTACTAAAAAAAAACTATGTGGGCGGAGCACAAAGATGGGAAGGTTTTACTATCTTTGCGGGCAAGAAGACTATTAAAACAAGGGGAATTGAGATGCTGTCGCGGCTGTTGGACCTGATTGCGCCACGCTTCTGCTGTATGTGCGGGAGGCGGCTGGATCTGCAGGAAGATATTATCTGCACCGGCTGCTTTATTGTGGTGCCGCTGAGCGGCTATCTCGACGACCTGGTGGAGAACCCCATGGCGCAAATGTTTTGGGGCAGGATAAACCAGTTTGAGCGCGCCTTTGCCCTGATGCGCTACGAGCCGATGAGCAGCTCAATCAATACCATCATGCAACTGAAGTATTATCACCGCCCCGACGTGGGTGAGGCGCTGGGACAGTTGATGGGCAAGCGTCTGATGGAAACGGATTTCTTCGACGACATCGACGCCCTCATCCCCGTACCGTTGGCGCACAGCCGGGAACGGGAACGGGGGTATAACCAGAGCATGATGATTGCGCGCGGACTGCAACTGGCTTGCCACAAGCCGATATGGAATAATGTGGTGGTGAGGCCGGTGGCGACGGTGAGCCAGACGAAGAAGGACCGTGTGGAGCGTGCCGACAATATGGCGGGTGCGTTTCGCGTAAGGCATGGCGATTGGCTCAACGGCCGTCATGTGGTGATTGTTGACGACGTGGTGACCACGGGCGCCACGGTGTGTGGTGTGGCGTCGGTGTTGCAGCAGGCGGCTGATGTACGCATCAGCGTTGTTTCCCTCGCCTTTGCGGGAGAAAAATAAAAACTTAAAAACATATGAACTTAATTGCTCATTCCCTAAACGCCTGTTTCTCGGCCTCGGCGATGATTTCTTCACGCGACTTGGCCTTGGCGCTGATATCGCTTAAATCGAACTCGTCGGCAACGACAGCCTCCTCGGTGACCGGCTGCTCAAGCACCGTCTCGTGGCGCTCGTCGATGGCGCTCTCCTGTTCGGTATAGACCTTCTCGCGGAAAGCCGTGGCATGCTTCGGCGCATCGCTGTCGCTGTTGGCCGACACCATGAATGCCTGCGTCTCATCGGTGCTGGGAATGGCGTTGACAGGCTCCTCCTCCATCTTCGTGCGCTCACCCTTGGCCGCAAACACCTCGTCGATGAACTGCGGCTTCTTACGCAGCAGTTCCAGCGTATCCTTGGATGCCTTCTGCTGGCTCTCCTTCTTGGAGAAACCGTCGCCCGTGCAACCGGCAATGCCCTCGAGCATCACCTGATAGCAGAACGTGGGACTGCCACCGTTGTCTTTACCGCTCTTGATGAACTTAAACTCGAGCTTCACCTTGTTTTTCTGGCTCCACTCGATGAGCTTGCTCTTGAAGTTGACCTCCTTATACGCCACCTTGTCGATGTTGATCATCTGCGCCAGAATGCGGCGCTTGAGGAAGCGCATGCAGGCATCGTAGCCGCGGTCGAGGTAGAGCGCACCCACCAGCGCCTCGAAGGCGTTGCCACCGAGATAACTGTTGTGTGAAGCCGAATGGCCGCTGGAAAGAATGAGTTTGTTGATGCCCATTTCCTGGGCGAGCTTGTTGAGCGTATCGCGCTGTACGAGTTTCGACCGCGTATTGGTGAGGAACCCCTCGCGCTTGCCGGGGAAATGGCGGTAGACGATATCACCCACTGCAGCATCAAGAATGGCATCGCCAAGAAACTCCAGGCGCTCGTTGTTGACGGGCTTGCCCTTTTTGTTGCGATGCATGACGCTCTTGTGCATCAATGCCAGCTTGTAGTAGCTGATGTTGTGGGGGTAAAGGCCGATGATGTCGTATAACGAAGAATAAAGCTCCTTATCCTTTCGGAAAGGGAGCTTTACCCTGTCTATAAGATTTATGATAGCAAATGCGTTATTCTGCATACTTCTTGAAGATGACACATGCGTTATGGCCACCGAAACCGAAGGTGTTGGAAAGGGCTGCACGCACCTCACGCTTCTGAGGCTTGTTGAACGTAAAGTTCATCTTGTAGTCCAGTTCGGGGTCATCGTCGCCTTCCTCGTGGTTGATGGTAGGCGGCACGATGTTGTTGTAGACGCTCAGCACGCAGAAGATGCCTTCCACGGCGCCGGCGGCACCCAACATGTGGCCCGTCATGCTCTTGGTAGAAGAGATATTGACGCGGTAAGCGTCGTCGCCGAAGAGGTCCTTGATGGCCTTAGCCTCGGAGATGTCACCCACGTGGGTTGATGTGCCATGAACATTGATATAGTCGATGTCGGCCGTGGTCATGTGTGCGTCTTTCAAAGCCTCCTCCATCACGAGTTTGGCACCCAGACCCTCCGGATGCGACTTGGTGATGTGGTAAGCATCGGCGCTCATGCCCTCGCCAACGAGCTCGGCATAGATATGTGCCCCACGCTTCTGCGCATGCTCGAGGGTCTCGAGGATGACGCAGCCGGCACCCTCACCCATGACGAATCCGTCGCGGCTGGCGCTGAACGGACGGCTGGCGTGCTCGGGGTCGTCGTTGCGCGTAGAGAGCGCATGCATCGACGTGAAGCCGCCAAGACCACACTCGGTGATGGCTGCCTCGGCACCACCGGCCAGGATGACGTCGGCCTTGCCCAGACGAAGCAGGTTGAAGGCGTCGGCCAGGGCGTGGCATGAAGAGGCGCAGGCACTCGTCGTGACATAGTTGGGACCATGGAAGCCGAAGTGGATGCTGATCTGACCGGCTGTGATATCGGAGATCATCTTCGGAATGAAGAACGGACTGAACTTCGGGCCCTCCTCGATGTGCTGGCCGTAGTACACCACCTCATCCTGGAAGGTCTTGATGCCGCCGATGCCGATGCCGTAGATTACACCTACGCGGTTCTTGTCCACAGTGTCAAGGTCGAGTTTGCTGTTCTCCACAGCCTGCATGGCAGCAGCCATACCTAACTGGGTGCAACGGTCCATCTTGCGTACTTCCTTCCTGTCGATATAGTCGTTAGGATTGAAGTTTTTTACCTCGCAAGCGAACTGAGCCTTGAACTTGGAAGCGTCAAACAACGTAATAGGAGCAGCGCCACTCTTTCCCTGCAGCAGGTTGGCCCATGTCTCGTCAATGTTGTTGCCGAGCGGGGTCAGTGCGCCCATTCCTGTTACTACTACTCTATTTAATTCCATTGATTGATTTTAATATTAAAAATTTAGCGTTTAACGAGCTAACTCATTAAACGCTAAACGTATGTCACCAACTTATTTAGCGTTCTCCTGAATATAGTTGATGGCGTCCTGCACAGTCTGAATGGTCTCAGCCTTATCGTCAGGGATAGAGATGCCAAACTCCTTCTCAAACTCCATGATGAGCTCAACGGTGTCGAGAGAGTCGGCGCCAAGGTCATTTGTGAAACTTGCTTCGGGTTTTACATCTGCTTCATCCACACCAAGCTTATCAACGATAATAGCCTTAACTTTTGATTCGATTTCTGACATAATTGTAACAGTTAATATTAATTTATAAATTATAATGCTTGCACAAAATCGGGTGCAAAGTAACTAACTTTTTGGCAATTACGCAAATAAAACCGCAAAAAAATAACTCAACACTGCACAAACCATATAATATTGTGCAGTTTTTTACGGCTATCTATCTTGCATACTTCAAAAATAGTTCTTACCTTTGCAGTAATCTATAAATCAATCAGATTATGTCATTTACCGAGCATTGCAATGAAATCTTCAACAAAGCGATTGAGGATTATCACGTGAAAGACAATATTGATACGCCCATCAATAATCCTTACACTCACGAGACGATTGAGAACCGGCTCTATCTGAAATGCTGGATTGATACCGTTCAATGGCATTTGGAAGATATTATCCGCGATCCCCACATCGACCCGTTGGAGGCGCTGACCATCAAGCGGCGCATCGACCGGTCGAATCAGGACCGCACCGACTTGGTGGAGCAGATTGACTCCTATTTCCGCCAGTATTTCTCCAACGTGGTGCCGGGACCTGACGCGCGGCTCAACACCGAGAGTCCGGCCTGGGCAGTGGACCGCCTGTCGATCCTCGCGCTGAAGATCTACCACATGCAGGAGCAGGTCAACCGTGAGGACGCTACGCCGGAGCACCGCCAGCGCTGTAAGGACAAGCTCAACGTGCTGTTAGAACAGCAGAAGGACCTGTCGCTGGCCATCGACCAACTGCTTGAGGACATTGCCGAAGGGAAGAAGTATATGAAGGTCTACCGGCAGATGAAGATGTACAACGACCCCAATACCAACCCTATCTTATATAACAATAAGCATAAGAAAGCGTGAAAACTGAGCATATTCTCATCATCCGCTTCTCGGCCATCGGCGATGTCGCCATGACCGTTCCGGTGGTTTATTCGCTGGCCACGCAATACCCTGACCTGCGCATCACGATGCTGTCGAGGCCGTTTGCGCGTCCGCTCTTTGAGAACCTGGCGCCGAACGTGGGCTTTATGGAAGCCGACATCAAGGGCGAATACCGGGGCATCAAAGGCCTGAACGCACTCTACCGCCGACTGCTGGCCAAGAACTTCACGGCCATCGCCGACCTGCACAATGTGCTGCGGTCGGACTACCTGCGGCTGCGGTTCAACTTCAATCAGTTCAAGGTGGCGCACATCAATAAGCACCGCGCCGAGCGCAAGCGGCTGACGCAGCACAAGAACAAGGTGCTGGAACCGATACAGTCGTCGATTGACAACTACGCCGAGGTATTCCGCGAACTGGGCTATCCCATCACCAACACCTTCACCACGCTGCTCACGCCCGAGGAGGCGAGTCTGCGGCTGCTGCCCGAGGCCATCGGCGAGAAGAAACCGTTCCAGCAATGGATCGGCATTGCGCCCTTCGCCGCCCACAAGGGTAAGGCGTATCCACTGAGCATGATGGAAAAGGTCATCAGCGGTCTCGTACAGCGTCATCCCTCTTGCCGCATCTTCCTCTTTGGCGGCGGACAGCGGGAGCGTCAACTGCTCGACGAGGTGGCCAAGCGCATCGACAACTGTACGGTGGTGCCGGCTGTGGTGCACGGACTGCGTAATGAGCTCATCCTGATGAGTCATCTTGACGTGATGGTGAGCATGGACTCGGCCAACATGCACCTGGCCTCGCTCGTCGCCACACCGGTGGTGAGCGTCTGGGGCGCCACCCATCCCTACGCGGGTTTCATGGGTTGGAACCAGAAGATGGACAATGCCGTGCAACTCGACATGCCCTGCCGTCCCTGCTCCATCTTTGGCAACAAACCTTGTCTGCATGGCGATTATGCCTGCCTGACGGGCATCAAGCCTGATGCTATTATAAATAAGGTGGAGCAAATCATCTAAGGGCTGCCACCATTATCAGCATTACCCGCCTCCTTGCGTCTGCGCAGACGCAAGGAGGCGTTTTTGTTTTTCTTCTTCATCCCATAAATCCCATTTACCCCATTATCCCCATAAACCCCATAATCCCCACCCCCCTACTGATAACCCTGTGGAAAACCTCTTGAAAACCCGGTGGAAAAGATAAAGTTATCCACAACAAACAAGGGGCTAATAAAAAACTGTGGATAAGAAAAAAGTTGTCTCACGCAACACACTTTCTTATCCACAGTATAGGCATATCGCTAAAAAACTACTGTTCAGTGGCTTATCTCATGGCAAAAGCAGTTATCCACTTATCCACAACCCTATTCTCATCATCTTATTTTTTCTCTTTAATTAAATCTAATATAAATATAAAGAAAAGGTTATTTCCGGATAACTTCGACGTTTTGCCTATAGGCAATCCACACGCATCCGTAGCCTTGCCTCAGCTTTTTCCGGGCCAGACGGCGTGCCAGTCCCACTACGTTTGGTGTTTCTTCCAGTACGGTGTCATTGAGCGTTGTTGGCCACTTGTAGCCTGTAATCTGCCATACTGTCCGTCCCCATGCGAAAGCCTCGTAGGCGGGAATATAGAAAGAGGAGTATTTGGGAGCGTTGTCGCGTATGGTGATGCAGTACACCTTATCCACCCTTGTGTGTGTTTTTTCAACTGCTTGTTCAGCCATCGCCATGCCGGGCAGTGACGTCTGCCAGGCCCAGTACCAGTGGTGGCAGCCTACGAGCGTCGCCACGAGGATATATACGGCGAAGCTGCGCTTTAGCCAGGCGGTGTTGCCCTTGCCGTTGACGTATTGCTGCGTGAGCCATGCCACGAGCAGGGCTGCCATGCCAAGTGAGGCATAGGCGTTCATCAGGCTCATCGCAATGATGAGGTTGGGCGACTCAGTGATGATGATGGCGGCCACAAGCCCCGCCGCCTGTTTCTTCCGCCATGCCTCGCGGCGGAACAACAGCAGCAGGAAGAAAGGAATGGAGAGCGCCAGCGAGACGGCTGCCCACAGCAGGTTGCGCGTGGGCGGGTTGAAGATGGCGAGAAAGTCGGTGGCCGTCCAGGTGTAGCCCAGCCACTTTCCGATGGCCAGCAGCCTTGTAGGCAGGCTGGTCATCTGATCCTCATATTCCATATTGATTGGGTTGTCGTTGGGCAGTGAGAGCCTCACGGCCCCATAGACGGCTGCCAAGGCCAGGCCTAAGGCAAAATGGCGCAGCAGGGTGCGACGGCTGATGCGATTGAATGCCCAGGCGATGACGGGCGGCACCACGGCCCAGGCGATGCCGTTGTCCTTCCACATTGATGCTACCACCACGAACAGCATCCACAGTATGTAGCGGCGGCTGTCGTCGTAGCGCAGGTAAGCCCATACGGCAAGCATGCCCATCAGGTGGCAGGAGCTCTGGTTGGTACCGTCGCAGCTGAGAGTCGTGGCGAGCGTGCAGGGAGAGAAAAAGAAAAATGCCGTGGCGATGGTGCGCGGAAGTAGCTCCATGCGCAGTTGCTTGCAGATGAGCCATACCATCATCGTGCTGCCGATATGGGTAGCCCATATCTCTATGTGGCTGAGCGTTGGGAAGAGCCGGTAGTCGATGATGTTGATATAGCCCATGATGGAGTCGAGAGGACGCCATGTTGAGCCCATGGGCAGGAGGTAGTGCAGAAAGTCGGGGTCGTTGTTGGGCGACGACAAGGTGGTGAGGTCGTCGAAGGTGGGCCTGATGAGCAGGGCAGCCGCCAGCAATGCTACTGCCGCGATGGCTACCGCCCACAGGATTACTTTACAATAGCTATTTTGCATACCACTCCTTTTTCTCCTTGGGCTGTAGCCACCTCTACCATATAGATGCCGCTTGCCACACGCTTACCGTCGCGGTCGAGGCCATACCACCGGTATTCGCCGTTGCTGGCCTTACCCTCATAGACCAAGGCACCACTCGAGGTAACAATCTTCACGTCGGCATCCTCGTCGAGGCCGGTGATGGTGATGGCGCCGTTGTAGCCGGGTCTCACGGGGTTGGGATAGGCATAGACGTTGTCTTTGGTCATGCCGTCGCTGGTGGTGGCTGAGTGGGTGGTATAAGAGCAGAGACCGTCTTCGGTGCCAAAGAATACCTCACCGGTCTGATTGTTGATGGCAATGGCCTGCACGACGTCAGACAGCAACGGACTGTTGTCCGAGGTGAAATGCTGCAGTTGGTGGATATTGTCGGCACTGATGAGATAGACGCCGTTGCCATTGGTGCCAATCCATTTGCGGTTGGCGGCATCGATGGCGATGGACATTACATCGACGCCGGAGAGCAGGTAGTCGGCATAGTTGGTGCCATCGTTGCGCGGCACCTTGACCTGCGTGAGTATCGGAGCGTCAGCCGTTATCTGGTCCTGCTCCAGCATCAGCGGTCCGGCAGAGGTTCCAATCCATATATTATTGTCCTTATCCTCGGTAATGCAACGCACACCGTCGCTGACCACCACCGTCGTACCGTCCTCATTGATGAAGCTCTCGTAGGTGTTAATGGCGTCGCTGCTGGGCTGGTAAGCATAGAACGACGGCGAACTCCAGTTGTTGTTGACAAACCACAGTAAGCCGCGGCTGTCGAACATCATATCCATCAGACGGCCCAGACTCTTGTTGGTAAAGCCGGCATCATTCAGGCGCATGAGCGTCGGTTTGGAGTGAGACACCCATTGTCCGTTGGCTGTATATTCGAGGAGCGACTGCGTGGGCGCCTGACTGTTGAGTACCCAGAGGTTGCCGTCGCTGTCGTATTTGACGCCATTGATGAGCTGATAGTTGACGCTTTTGTTGTTGAACGACTCAATGGGGGAGTTGGCCTTGCTGTAGTATTTAATAAACTGGCCGTTGAGGAATTCATAGAGTCCGCTATGCGCGCCTGCCATCACGTGGTTGCTGTTGCGCGGGTCGACGTCGAGGCAGAACACGTCGCGGTATCTGCTTCCCGTTTTCTCGGTGATGCTGTCATTGGCGTAGACAGTCCATTCCTTCGTATCGAAATTATAGATTTGTATGCTTGCAGGGGTATCATTGAAATACGGTCCGTTGCAGCTGTAGAGCTGGCCGTTGAGCATACGCATAAAGCCGAAGTAGTTGTATTTAGGTCCGCCTGGCTGCAGGGTGTTCACCTTAGCCAGCAGGTCGGGGTCGATGGTCTTGGTTTGTTTGACGTAATTGCCTACCCTGGTCCAGTTGGCAGGGTCGACGAGGTTGCTGGTGAGCAGTCCGCGGTAGAGGCCCTTGCTTGAACTGGCTGCATAGAGGTAATTGCCCTCAACGTAGCTGTAGTTGACGTTGAAGCCGAGCTTATAGGTGTTGTAAAACTCGCCGTTGGGCACATTGACGCTGACGATTCCGAAGCCGGTGGAGATATAGGCGTAGCGTCCGACGACGTTGATGCTGTTGATGGTCTTGTCCTCGGTCATCGTCATATTCTTATAAGCGGGCATATTGGTCACCGTGCCGTTGTCAGCGAGCAGGTCGATGTTGTAGTCGCTATAGATGATGACGAGCCGCTTGGCGCTCTGGCACCAGGCGATGTGGGCGATGTTGGAAGCGGATAGCGCGTTGGTCTTGTCGAAGGTCTGCAGCTCCTGGTTGGTGGGGTTGTAGGAGTAGAGACCGCCAGAGGCCAGCACGTAGAGCTTGCCGTTGCCGTCCTGCTCTATTTCTGTCGGTGAGTTATAGCTGAGGTAGTTGCGCCACTGCGCGCGGGCGGGAATGGATAATGATAAGGTGAACAGCAACAGCAGCCAATATAGATGATTTTTTTTCATAATTTCAGGCATAACATTTATTTTATTAGAATAACGGGCTATGCACTAAAATATTACATGCAGCTTAATACCTTTTCTTCCAAGTTAAGAATGCAATGTCGCAAACTGTGCTGAATCATTTTTATTTATTTCTCACGCTGATTGCTTTATTTATTTCTCACGCTGATTGCTTTATTTATTTCTCACGCTGATTACTTTATTTATTTCTCACGCTGATTACGCAGATTTTGCCGATGCGTTCTCTTTAATCCGTTAGAGTTATAGATGGTTGCGCTTACGCTGAATTCGCTGATGAAGACAGGCTTAATCCAACCAGTCCCTTGGGAAGAATGTCCCGTCAATACAGGCGGACGGTGGCCGGCACCAGGCCGGCCACTACACTAAAACCATAGCTATTCAGCGTTTCGTTGTTATCTGCGGTATATTAACACCTCTGCGGTATATTAACACGGTCTTGTGCCGGCCCTAAAATAATGTCCCAACTTCTTTTAAAAACATGTCGAACATTTTTTTGAGGGCCGGCACAAGACCGGCCCCTGCTTGCGGCAGACTTGGCTATAAAGTAATTGTTAGCATGCGAAACTTGAATATCTTTAATAATCTGCGTAGATAAGATTTCAGCGTTATCTGCGTGCGAAAAATACAATCATCTGCGTGCGGAAAAAACGATTATCCGCTCAGCGTGATAGATTACCCTCAGCGGAATCATTCCTCTGCCTTTAGCCATTCCGCGAGCTTCTCCACAGCCTTGGCGCGGTGGCTGATCTTATTCTTTACCTCCTCACCCAGTTCGGCGAAGCTCTTGTCGTAGCCGTCGGGGATGAAGATGGGGTCGTAGCCGAAGCCCTCGGTGCCGTGCTTCTGCCAGTCGATATGTCCGCTGACCTCGCCCTCGAACTGATATTCGCGGCTGCAGCGGGGATTGCCGCCCTCCATCTGGATGAGCGAGATGACCGTGCGGAAGCGGGCCTTGCGGTTTGGGTTGTCGCCGAGCTTACGCAGCAGTTTGGCCATGTTGGCCTCACTGTCGTGGTCGGTGCCTTCGGCGTAGCGCGCCGAGTGCACCCCCGGCTCACCGTCGAGTGCCTCCACCTCAAGCCCCGTATCGTCGGCGAAGCAGTCAAGATGGTAGTGGTCGAAGATGTATTCCGCCTTTTGGTGGGCGTTGGCCTCGAGCGTCATCCCCGTCTCGGGAATGTCCTCGTGGCAGCCGATATCGTTGAGCGAGACAATCTCGAACGTCGGTCCGAGTATCTCCCTTATCTCTTGCAGTTTGTGCGCGTTGTTGGTTGCAAAGACAATCTTCATGGCTTTTATTGTTGTTTGTTGGCGTCAGCGGTGTGATTCACCTCCGGCGGCATTTGTTGCATTATTTTGTCTTTATGGTGTTTCTTCACCTTAATCTTCACGTGGTCGAAGCCCTCGCCGTAGACGCCGATGACGCTGCTCTGTGATACGAAGGCGTCGGGGTCGATCATCTTGATGATACGGAAGATGGTCGAGCTCTCGCGCTTGCGGGCGAGGATACACAGCACTTTCATCTCCTGACCGGTGTACCAGCCGTGGCCGTCGAGGATGGTGATGCCGCGGTCGAGCTGTGTGCCGATGGCGTGGGCTATCTCCTTCGACTTCTTCGAGAAGATCATGAACTGTACGCTCTGGCGCTGGACATTCATCACATGGTCGAGCATGAAGTTCTCCACCACCATGGTGCAGAAACCGAACACCACCTTATGCAAGCGGCCGATGATATCGCCGAACTGCGGGAAGAAGAAGCAGCTGCCGATGATGCAGAAGTCGATGGTCATCAGCACCTGACCGAGCGACACGTCACGATACTTGTTGACGCAGGCGGCGATGATGTCGGTGCCGCCTGTGGAGCCGTTGTTCATGAAGACGATGGCCAGCGAAGTGCCCGTGAAGCAGCAGCCGATGAGCAGCGACATGAAGTCCTGGTTGGGACCAAGGATCTTGATGTAGTGGCCTGCCGCATCGACGGGCATGAGCATCTGCGCGAACTTCAACAGGAAATACAGCGCGAAGATGGCATAGATGGTCTTCACCATGAACTTGATGCCGAGTATCTTCAATGCGACCACCAGCAGGGCAAGGTTGATAATCATGTAGGTGTTCTCAATCTTGAACCCCGTCGCATAGTAGATGATGGCTGACATACCCGTTACGCCGCCCGTCACAATCTCATAAGGCATGAGAAAGACGGTGAAGGCGGCGGCGTAGATGATCAGGCCCATGGTGATGCCAAGATAGTCCTTGGCCTCATTCCATACAATACGATGGTCGATGGTCATGGCTGCTTTATTTCACAACGATGTTGATGATGCGCTTGGGTACGACGATGACCTTGACAATTTGCTTGCCGTCGATATACTTGGCTGAGCGCTCGTCGGCCAGAGTCTCCTTCTCTATCGTGTCCTTGTCGGCATCGGCGGCGAAAGCCTTCTGGAAGCGGGCCTTACCGTTGAAGCTGACGGTCATCTGCATCTGGTCCTCCTGCAGGTATTTCTCATCCCACGTGGGCCACTGGGCGTCGCATACGGTCGTCTGATGACCCAACTGATGCCAGAGTTCCTCGGCGATGTGGGGCGTGAAGGGTGCGATGAGCACCACGAGGTCGTTGAGGATGGCGCGGCTGTGGCATTTCTGCTGGCCGAGCTCATTGACGCAGATCATAAACGCGGAGATGGAGGTATTGTAGGAGAACGACTCGATGTCGCCAGAAACCTTCTTGATGAGCTTGTGGATGCTCTTCAGGCTCTCGGCTGAGGGCTTGTCGTCGTTGACGAGGAACGCATCGGAGCGGTTATCCCAGAACAGTGCCCACAGCTTCTTGAGGAAGCGGAAGCAGCCGTCGATGCCGTTGGTATCCCAAGGCTTCGATGCCTCGACGGGGCCGAGGAACATCTCATAGAGGCGCAGCGTATCGGCACCGTAGTCGCGCACGATGTCGTCGGGGTTGACGACGTTGTACATTGACTTCGACATCTTCTCGATGGCCCAGCCGCAGACGTACTTACCGTCCTCAAGGATGAACTCGGCGTTCTTGTACTCGGGGCTCCACTGCTTGAAGGCCTCGGTGTCGAGGATATCGTTCTTCACGAGGTTGATCCACACGTGAATAGGTGTCACATCCTTGTATTGCTTACGCAGACCGGCACTGACGAATACCGGCTTGTCGGCCGTCGACAGTTCATTGACACGGTAGACGAAGTTGGAGCGGCCCTGGATCATGCCCTGATTGATGAGCTTTTGGAACGGCTCTTCCTCGCAGCTCACGCCGTAGTCGTGGAGGAACTTATTCCAGAAACGGCTGTAGATGAGGTGGCCGGTGGCGTGCTCGGTACCGCCGACGTAGAGGTCGACGTGGCGCCAGTATTCGTCGGCCTCCTTCGAGACCAGCTCATGGTCGTTGTGGGAATCCATATAGCGCAGGTAATAGGCGCTCGATCCGGCGAAGCCAGGCATGGTATAGAGGTCGATGGGAAATACGGTCTTCTGGTCAATGAGGCTGTTGTCGACCACCTTCTTGTTGACGGTGTCCCATGCCCACTTGGTGGCGCGGCCCAATGGCGGCTCACCGTCCTCGGTGGGTTTGTAGGCCGTAATCTCGGGCAGTTCGACGGGCAGGCAGTCCTCGGGAATCATCTTGGGGATGCCGTTGTCGTAATATACTGGGAACGGCTCGCCCCAATAGCGCTGGCGCGAGAAGATGGCGTCGCGCAGACGGTAGTTCACCTTGACGCGTCCGATGCCCTTCTTGGTAACAAACTGCTTGGTGGCGGCGATGGCCTCCTTCACGGTCAAGCCGTTGAGCGAGAAGCCGTCGATGCTCTGATGACCCTCACGCGGTGAGTTCATCACGATGCCCTCCTTGGCGTCGAAGCTCTCCTCTGACACGTCGGCGCCCTCGATGAGCGGGATGATGGGCAGATTGAAGTGCTTGGCGAAGGCGTAGTCGCGGCTGTCGTGAGCCGGCACTGCCATGATGGCGCCGGTGCCGTAGCCAGCCAACACATATTCTGAAATCCAGATGGGGATGCGGTCACCCGTGAAGGGATTGACGGCGTAGCTGCCGCTGAACACACCGGTCACGCGGTGATCAGACATGCGGTCGAGTTCGGTGCGGCTCTTCACATAGTCGAGGTACTTATCCACCTCGGCTTTCTGGTCGGCTGAGGTCAGCTCGGGCACCAGCTCGCTCTCGGGGGCCAGCACCATGAAGGTGACGCCGAACATTGTATCGGCGCGGGTGGTGAAGATGGTGAAATGACCCTCGCGCTCCTTGTCGCCGTCGGGAGTAAGGCTGGTGAACACCACCTCGGTACCCTCAGAGCGGCCAATCCAGTTTTTCTGCGTCTCGGTGATGGAGTCGCTCCACTGAATGGTGTCGAGGCCGTCGAGCAGTCGCTGGGCGTAAGCCGACACGCGCAGGCACCACTGGCTCATCTTCTTCTGCACCACGGGGAAGCCGCCGCGCACACTCACGCCTTCGACCACCTCGTCGTTGGCCAGCACGGTGCCCAGTCCGGCGCACCAGTTGACCATCGTCTCGCCCTTGTAGGCAATGCGGTAGTTCATCAGTGTGTCGCTCTTCTGCTTGTCGTCCATAGCCTTCCACTCGTCAGCGGTGAAGCTGAGGGTCTCGTCGGTCTGCGCCACGTCAAGGTCTTCGGTGCCCTGCTGCTCAAAGTGAGCAATGAGCTGTTCGATGGGCTGCGCCTTCTTCAGACGGTTGTCGTAGTAGGAGTTGAACATCTTCTCGAAGGCCCACTGTGTCCAGTGGTAGTATTTCGGGTCGCAGGTGCGTACTTCGCGGTCCCAGTCAAACGAGAAGCCAATCTTGTCGAGCTGCTCGCGGTAGTGGGCGATATTCTGTTCGGTGGTGATGGCGGGGTGCTGACCGGTCTTGATGGCGTATTGCTCTGCGGGCAGACCGTAGGCGTCGTAGCCCATGGGATTGAGCACGTTGAAACCCTTCAGGCGCTTGTAGCGGGCATAGATGTCGCTGGCGATGTAGCCTAAGGGATGGCCTACGTGCAGTCCGGCCCCTGAGGGATAGGGGAACATGTTGAGCACATAGTATTTCGGGCGGGTCTTGTCTTCCGTTACCTTGTAGGTCTGGTCATCGACCCATTGCTTTTGCCATTTCTTCTCAATCTCTTGGAATTTGTAGTCCATTGTATAAAAAGCGTGATATAAAACGAGTTGTTATATAATATGGTGCAAAGATACAAAATCTTTAAACGATAGAGGCAGAAATAAGGAAAAAAGTAGCTGGTATTGGCGGTATGCCTGGTATTAGTGTAGTGGCCGGCCTGGTGCCGGCCACCGTCCGCCGGTAGTGCATTAACAATGACGATGCCCTACCCCCGTATGGCCTCACAGCTGGCCTGCCTCGACCATTCTGACCACGCGCTCGGTGAGTCGGTCGACGCCGTTGGGGTCGTATTTTTTCTTCAAGCTGGCACCAAACACCCAGGCAAAAGCCTGGTAGAAGCCGGCACGGATGGGGCCAAGGAATGCCTGGATGAGCTGATAACTCGAGCTGTTGCACTCGCGGTAGACCAGCTTGATGAGCAGCTTGCCCTGTGAGTAGGTGAGCTTCTTCATGCGCGGCTTGTACTCCTTCATGATACTGGCCTCGACGAGCTTCATGTGTTCATCCTTGGCCTTCTTATTGGGCAACAGCTCAAGATAGTCGCCGGTCTCGATGATGATGCGGTTCACCTCCTTGGCGATAGGCAGCACCTTCTTCACATTATACACCAACCGGTTGTAGGCCATCCGCTGTTTGTCGTTCTTGAAGACGGGCTGCGGGTAAACCCAGATATTGTTGAGCTCAACATACTGTATGGAGTCCTTGCCTTGCAGCACCTTGCCCACTTTCACCATGGGAATAAAGGTGGGGTCGTCCATATCCACTTCCCTATCCTCGGGATTGATATGGCCGGTCTGATTGCTTTGTGCATTGATGGTGAGATGGAAGGTCAATAAGCACAACAGGAGGGCAATATTCTTCAACTTTCTCATACGATGCAAAGTTACAACGCTTTTCTGCAATAGGAAAATAAAAGGCATTAAAAAACGTTGTTCCGGCCACCGCGACCAAAAAATAAAGGTGCACCGAGCGCAGTGCACCTTTGTTATCATATTGCGAAAAAAGCTTACATTATTCGTTCACGAGCTTGTCGAGTTCAGCACCAGCCTTGAACTTAGCAACCTTCTTTGCAGGGATAGAAATCTTCTCGCGGGTTGCGGGGTTGATACCTTCGCGGGCGGGGCGCTCAGCCACGGCGAATGTGCCGAAGCCAACGAGCTGAACCTTCTCACCGGCAGCCAGTGCGTCCTTCAGTGCATCAACAGTAGCGTCCAGGGCCTTCTTAGCCTCTGCATTGGTGAACTCAGCCTTTTCAGCAATCTTCTTTACTAATTCTGCTTTAGTCATAGTTGTAATAATTATGTAGTTAATAAAATATTGAATAAGCTACGTCTTAATTCCCGACAAATATAAGTCAAATGTTTCATAGTACAAACAAAAAAATGGGAAAATCATCTTCACAAGGCAAAAAAAGTGGTAAAACGCTCGTTTTATAGCCGTATAACGTACTTTTTTTCGTAATTTTGCAGCGTTTAAGCACGCCGTTGGCGTGGCAGTTGATTAATCATCGTTAGAAGGCTTTACAGTTATGTTCAGAATACCGGTCGTTACCCGCAACCTGCTCATCATTAATTTCCTTGCATTCATCGCGATGCTGGTGTTGCGTCAGATGAACATTGTCGACCTCAACAGCTTGTGTGGTCTGCACTTCTTCATGGCGCAGGACTTCCACGTTTTCCAGCTCGTCACCTATATGTTCATGCATGGTGGATGGGAGCATATCATCCTCAACATGTTTATGCTTTGGATGTTCGGCGCGGTGATGGAGCGCGTATGGGGTCCGAAGCGCTTCATTTTTTATTACATTTTCTGCGGCATCGGCGCCGGCATCATGCAGGAGATAGCCCAGTTCGTCTACGTCTGGCTGTTCGGCTTCAGCCAGCCTGTGGGCTTTCTTGAGGCCTTCACGGCGATGCGAGAGAGCGCCGTCAAGCTCAATGACCTGACCACCGTCGGGGCCTCCGGCGCCATCTACAGCCTGCTGCTGGCTTTCGGCATGATGTTTCCCGAGGAGAAGATGTTCATCATTCCCATCCCCGTGCCCATCAAGGCCAAGTGGATGGTGATGGGCTCCATCGCCATCGAGCTGTTCTCGGCGCTGGCCACGCCCGGCGACCAGGTGGCCCACATCGCCCACCTCGGCGGCATGATCTTCGGCTTCTTCCTCATCCGTTACTGGCAGAAGCACCCTTACGGCGGCTATGGCATGCAGGGCGGTATGCAATTCTTCAATTCGATGAAGAACAAATGGGAGCAGAAACGCGGATCGCATCGACGGAATGACCGTTGGCAGGGCAACGACGACCGTTGGCAGGACCATAACGCCGACTGGGACTACAACGCCCGTCAGCAGGCCTCGCAGGAGGAGATTGACCGCATCCTCGACAAGATACGCAAGAGCGGCTACGACAGTCTGACCAAGGAAGAGAAGCAGACGCTCTTTGACCAAGGCAAGAAATAGGCGCCCACGAGCGTAGGGCTTAGCCATCAATCGTAATGAAACAGCTGTCCAAGATAACCTTTCAGATGCTGGCCGGAGCCAATGTGGCCTCCATCCTCATCATGCTGCTTGTGGGTCATGCCGACATGCTCAATCCTGAGCAATTCCCCCGACTGAGCAATATCGGACTGGTTTTTCCCGGACTGCTCGTCATCAACATCCTCTTTTTAGTCTTCTGGCTGCTCATCAAGCCACGCTACGCGCTCATTCCCTTCCTTGGCTTCATCGTCTGCTACGGGCCTGTGCGCACCTACTGTCCGGTCAACATTCCCCAGGATCCGCCGAAGGGCAGCATCAAGGTGCTGTCGTACAACGTGCTCAACTATACCGGCTGGGGCCCGGTGGACACCCGCGACGAGATACTGAAGTACATCGCCCGGCAGAAGGCCGACATCGTCTGCTTGCAGGAGTCGCAGCCCAACGGCATCGGACAGGCCGTCATCGACTCTATTGTGGGCCACCTCTACCCTTATAAGGCCTCGTCGAAGCATAAGCAGGACTACATGACCCTCTTCAGCAAGTACCCTATCCTATCGCGCGAACGTATTGACTATCAATCGAAAGGCAACATGAGCGTGGCCTATAAAATCAGCGTCAACGGGCGCGGGGTGATTGTCATCAACAATCATCTCGAGACCACCGCACTGAGCAAAGAGGAGAAACAGAAGTTCAAGGACCTTATCAAGGGTGAGCTGGAGTCGGATACCGCCACCGCCACGTCGAAATGGCTCATCGGCCATCTCGGGCAGCAGACCAAGCGCCGGGCGCCGCAAGCCGATGCCGTGGCCCGCTACATGTCTTACCACGCAGGTACTCCGATGATTGTCTGCGGCGACTTCAACGACTCCCCCATCTCCTATGTCCACCGCACCATCGCGAAGAATCTGACCGACTGCTATATTGCCACGGCCAACGGTCCGGGCATCAGCTACCACTATTCGGGATTCTATGTGCGCATCGACAATATTCTCTGCTCACACCACTTCACGCCTTACGCCTGCCAAGTGGATAAATCCATCAAATGGTCCGACCACTACCCCATCATCTGCTGGCTGAAGCCCCACTCCCTCTGAAGCGCTGTGGCGCTTCAGAGGACCCTCCCCCACCCAGGGGAGGGTTTTATTACAATAAGCAGGTATTAGTGTAGTGGCCGGCATCATTACCAGCCTATTACAATGGCCGTATCGTCCCATTTTTGCCTTTTTTCGTAAAAATACCGCCTTTCCTTCCCTAAGATAACAAAAAATGACTAACTTTGCACATATTATATGCAGTAGCCTATCCACAAGGACAGAAACAACAAATAAAACAAATAACTAATAAACAAAAATGCAAAACAAAGGAATTGTTATCACGACAGCCGTTCTTCTGACGCTCGTGAGCATCTTCTATTTGTCATTCCCGATTGCCACAAGCTATTATGACAGTCAGGCTGCAAAGCTGAAGGACCCTATTGCACAGCAGGACTATAAGGACTCTGTGAAGTATCTGGGCATCTACAGCTACCAGAAGTGCTTGGAAACGCAGATTGGTCTGGGTCTGGACCTGAAAGGCGGTATGAATGTCATTTTGGAAATCTCTGTACCCGATGTGGTGGAAAATCTTGCTGACCACAAGACCGACATCGCCTTCACCCGTTCAATGGCCGAAGCCCGTAAGGAGCAGCAAGCCACGCAGGGCGACTTCATCACGCTTTTCATCAATGCTTACCACAAGAACGCTCCCGGCCACAACCTCGCCGAGGTGTTCGCTACCTCTGAGCTGCAGGGTAAGGTTTCACCGACCAGCAGCGACGCTGAGGTGGAGAAGGTGCTGCGCCAGGAAGTGAGCGCCGCCATCGACAACTCATTCAATGTGGTCCGCACACGTATCGACCAGTTCGGCGTGGTGCAGCCCAACATCCAGAAGGTGCAGGGCGCCGAGGGCCGTATTAGCGTTGAGATGCCTGGTATCCGCGAGCCCGAGCGCATGCGTAAGCTGCTGCAGGGTTCTGCCAACCTCGAATTCTGGGAGACCTACAACGCCGACGAGGTGCTGCCCTATCTGCAGCAGCTCGACCAGCGTCTGGCCAACGGCGACCAGGATACCACGTCGGTCAAGGACAGCGCCGCCGTCAGTAAAGAGGCAAAATTGGCCAAGGCCGAGGCCGACAAGGAGGTGAAGGCCGCCAAGAACGCCAAGCCCAAGTTTCAGCTCAAGGGCGACAAGAAGCAGGACATCAAGACTACGCCCGACGACCAGCTGGCTCAGGCCAAGAAGCTGCACCCGCTGCTCGCCATGCTGCAGACCACAGGTCAGGGCCTGAGCGTCTGCGGTTATGCAAGCGTCCGCGATACTGCCGCCATCAACAAGATTATCTATAGTCCGTTGGCCAAGCAGGTGCTGCCTTCCGACCTGAAGCTGCTCTGGAGCGCCAAGCCCGCCGACGGCATTCAGGCCAAGAACATCTTCGAGCTGCACGCCCTGAAGGTTACCACGACCAACGGCCGCGCTCCGCTCGAGGGTGATGTCATCACCGATGCCAAGGACGAATTCAACCAGCTTACCGGCCAGCCCGAAGTGAGCATGACCATGAACTCTGAAGGTGCCCGCAAATGGGCTGAGCTGACCAAGGCCAACGTGGGTAAGGCCATCGCCATCGTGCTCGACGGCGTGGTGTATTCAGCTCCCCGTGTGAACGGAGAGATCAGCGGCGGACAGAGCTCCATCAGCGGCAACTTCACCATTCAGGACACCAAGGACCTGGCCAACACCTTGAAGTCAGGCCGCATGCCGGCTCCCGCACACATCGTGCAGGAGGAGGTGGTCGGTCCTACCCTCGGCGCACAGTCCATCCAGCAGGGTATCGTCTCGTTCATCGTGGCCTTCATCCTGTTGATTATCTACATGTTGGTCATCTTCAACATCATCCCCGGCTCTATCGCCGTCGGTGCTCTGATCATCAACGTATTCTTCACGCTCGGTATCCTCACCTCGTTCCAGGCTGCCCTTACCATGAGTGGTATCGCCGGTATGGTGCTGTCGTTGGGTACCGCTGTTGACGCCAACGTGCTTATCTATGAGCGCATCAAGGAAGAGCTGCGGGCCGGCAAGGGCATGAAGCAGGCCATCGAGGCCGGTTACAAAAACGCCTTCTCGGCCATCTTCGACTCCAACCTCACCTCATTGATTACAGGTGTCATCCTGCTCGTTGTCGGTACCGGTCCTATCCGCGGCTTCGCTACGACCTGGATCATCGGTATCGTCTGCTCGTTCTTCTCGGCTGTGTTCCTCACCCGTCTGCTCTATGAGTACAAGCTCAACCACGGTAAGTGGATGCATCTGAAGTTCGACACCAAGATTTCCAAGAACATGATGCAGGGTACCAACTATCCCTTCATGTCAATGTATAAGAAGAGCTTCACCGTGTATGGCATCTGCATTGCCATCTGCATCGTGAGCTTCGGTGTGCGTGGCCTGAGCCGCGGTATCGACTTCACTGGTGGCCGCAACTATGTGGTGACGCTTAACAAGTCGGTTCCTGTGGAGGATGTTCGTACGGTATTGGGCAATGCCTTCGTCAACACCACCGGTCCTGATGCCGGTAAGGTGGCTACGACCAACGTCATCGCCCTCGGTACCGACGGTAAGACCATCCGTGTGACCACCAACTGGAATATTGACAGCAACAATCCTGCTGAGGACGACAAGGCTGAGACCATTCTCTATACGGCTTTGAAGAAGGGCAACTTCGTCAGCCAGGCCGATGTGAATGCCTTCAAGAACCCGGATATCCGCGAGGGTGGCTCTATCATCAGTTCGTCGAAGGTGGGTCCGTCGGTGGCTAAGGACATCACGCGCAATGCCTTCATCAGCGTTGGCTTGGCCCTGTTCTTCATCTTCCTCTACATCTTGCTGCGCTTCCGCAACCTCGGCTTCTCTATCGGTGCTATTGCCGCTCTGGCCATCGATACGACCATGGTGATCGGCCTGTTCTCACTGTGCTACGGCTGGATTGGCTTCTCGCTCGAGATTGACCAGACGTTCATCGGTGCTATCCTGACGGTGATCGGTTACGACATCAACGACTCCGTGGTGGTGTTCGACCGTATCCGTGAGAACCTCCGCCTCCATCCGAAGGGAGACAAACAGAAGATCTTCAACGACTCTATCAACGAGACTTTGGCCCGTACCATCAACACGTCGGTAAGTACGTTGATCGTGTTGCTCGCCATCTTCATCCTTGGCGGCGACTCTATCCGCAGCTTCTCGTTCGCAATGATCGTCGGTGTGTTCGTGGGTACCGCCAGCTCCATCTTCCTTGCATCGCCTATCGCCTACATGCGCATTGGTAAGATCAAGAACAATGAGCCCGAGGCTCCTGTAGCCGCTGAAGCAGTGAAGGCATAATCCTACACCTTTATATATAATAGTAAAGCCAAGACTCCACATGGGGTCTTGGCTTTTTTGATGTTTATTCGGCCTTATTTTCATCTAATTGCTTGTCTTACACGAAGGACGACGGCCGTCTGCGCAAGAACAGTTTCAAGCGCTACTCCGGTCGCGTCAACCTCACACAGAAAGTGGGAAAGTTCCTTGACTTCAACACCAACGTCAGTTTGGCGCGCATCACGAAGACCGGTTACAACGATACCCGTACCACCGGAAGCAACTACTTCATGCAGACGCGCAACCTGCTCTGGGGCCTTTACTGGCCTACCAACTACGCTACGGGTGAGGACTGGACTACGCGCTACGGCAGCTATGCCTACAACGGCCTCTATTATGACAATGAATGGGAGAATAAGTCCACTGACACCCGTGTGTCGGCGGTAGAGACGGTGACGCTGCATCTGCTTGACGGTCTTGACCTGCGCACTATCTTCTCTTACGACAATACCAATGTGCGTGACCATCTTTACTACAGTGCCAACCACTTCCTCGGATCGTCAGATGAGGGCAGCATCGATGAGATGCGCACCAATTACGAGAAGTGGGTATCGTCGACAACGGCGTCGTATAATAAGATGTTCGGCGACCACACCATTGGATTACTCTTTGGCTTTGAGGCCGAGAAGAACACAACCGACTACACCCGCGCTTCGGGCACCCATCTGCCCAACAGTACGCTGCACACCGTATCGACGGCAGGCACCCTTTCCTCAGCCGGTTACCAATGGGGTAACACGCTGGCTTCCATCATCTCAAAGGTGGATTACAACTACGCCGACCGCTATTTCCTGTCGGCCTCCTATCGTCGCGACGGTTCGTCGAAGCTCGCTCCTGAAGAGCGTTGGGGCAATTTCTGGTCGGTGTCGGGTGCCTGGCGCATCAAGCAGGAGGCGTTTATGGCTCCGGTCAAATGGTTGAGCGACTTGAAGTTGAGAGCTTCCTACGGTGTCAACGGTACGTTGCCTTCATCCAATTATGCTTACATGAACCTGATGTCGTACAGCTCCAAATATATGGGCAATCCTGCAGGCATCATCTCGCAGATGAGCAATGTCAACCTCTCGTGGGAGACCAACTATACCTTCAACGTAGGTCTCGACTTCGGTTTCTTCAATCAGCGGCTGCGCGGTACCGTGGAGTACTTCACGCGCAACTCGAAGAACTTGCTGCAAGACGTGCCCATCTCGGGTACCACCGGCTTCAGTTCGGTGCTGCAGAACATCGGTAAGATCAACAACCACGGCGTCGAGCTCACCCTCGAGGGCGACATCCTGCGCAAGAAGGACTTCGTCTGGACGGCGGGCGTCAACGCTACCTTCCTCTCGTCAAAGGTGAAGAAGCTATACAACGGTGCCGACATCATCTGGTACGACCCCACGGGTGACGACAACCGCGCGCAGTTCATCTATCGCGAGGGCGAGTCTACCCTGGCTTTCTACGGCTATGAATGGGCCGGCGTTGACCCGACCAACGGCAAGAGCGTCTA
This sequence comes from uncultured Prevotella sp., assembly GCA_900315835.1. Classification (GTDB taxonomy): domain Bacteria; phylum Bacteroidota; class Bacteroidia; order Bacteroidales; family Bacteroidaceae; genus Prevotella. The sequence continues at coordinate 56,632 of ONAR01000008.1, read as the reverse complement.
TTACGTCAACGACCCCGACGACGGTCAGAAAGGCGACTTCACCTTCAACGGCCGCGGCGCTACCTACGACTACAACAAAGCCAACTATACCATCATCGGCAACGGTATTCCCGACGTTACCGGCGGCATCAATACAACGGCTACGTGGAAAGGTATTGAGCTGGGCCTGAACTTCACCTATAAGCTTGGCGGCAGCCTCTACGACGGCGCTTACAAAGACGTGGCCGACGACGGTTACTATTGGGAGCGCATCAGGGCCGAGAGCTACTACGAGAATATGTGGACGCCGACCCACACCGACGGCACTGAGCCCGCACTGTCGGGCAACGACCTCACCGACGCTATACAGTACAGCAGCCGCCATATCTCGAGCGCTACCTACCTGCGCCTTAAGACGCTCACCCTGGCCTATACCCTACCCCGTCAGCTCGTCAACAAGGTGTGGATGAGCAATGTGAGGGTTTATTTCAATGCAGAGAACCTGCTGACCTTCTCCAAGTACAAGGAGGCCGACCCCGAGGTCAACAGCTACAGCACACGCGGATGGGAGACGCCTATCGGCAAGAGTTTTATCTTCGGCATTAACATTACTTTTTAAGCAGGGAGGATTATGACTATGAATAGATTAAACAACACGATACGTAAGACTTCAATGCAGGTGCTGGCACTTTGTCTGCTGACATTCACATCATGCTCCAGTTTCCTCGACGAGGAGCCCACCAATGCCTCCAATGCCAGCGAGTCCATCGCCACGACCGCTGACGCCCAGGTGGCCATCAACGGCATCATGAGCCTCATGAGTTCGTCGTCTTATTATGGCCGCAACTTCCTGTTGTATGGCGATGCCAAGGGCGGCGATATGACGATTTACGCCAATGGCCGTGGCAACGATGCCCTCTACACGTTCAACCATACGCCGACCAGCGGCAGCTACTCTGGTTTCTGGTCGAGGGGCTATTACTGCATCATGCAAGCCAACAACCTGCTGGAGAATATCGACCGGCTGCAGGCCGACGGCTCCACCGCGTTCAACTATTATAAGGGCGAGGCGCTGTCGCTGCGGGCACTGTTTTATTTCGACCTCGTGCGCCTCTATGGCCAGCCCTACAACTACAACAAGTCGGCGCTTGGCGTGCCGCTGGTGCTCAATACGCTGGCGGCTGACGCACAGCCCCACCGCGCTACAGTCGAGGCGGTGTACAAGCAGATTATCAGCGACCTCACAGAGGGCCAGCAACTCATGGCGTCCGACAAGAGTGTTCACAACGGTTACCTCGACTACTACGGTAACGTTGCCCTGCAGGCCCGTGTAAAGCTCTACATGGAAGATTACGCCGGTGCCCTTGCTGCTGCCCGCGAGGTGATAGAAAGCGGCAAATACACGCTTTATACGCCCCAGCAGTGGGTTGCGTCGTGGGCACGGCAGTATGGCTCGGAGTCAATCTTTGAGCTCGGCATCGATACCGAGGCCGACCTTGGTACGACATCGCTTGGCTTCTACTACATGCGCTATAATCAGAAACGCAACGCCATGGGCTGGTACCTCGCCAGCGATTACTTCCTCAACCGCTTGGGCGAGGACACCACCGACGTGCGCTGGGGTGTGATGGATAACGATGAATACTGGGTTGAGACGGGTAACGAGCGTCGTGGCGCCTGCTACAAATATCTTGGTGGCTTGAGCATGGAGGGCGACGGCAAGGAGTCGTATACGGCGGTGAACATAAAGATTATCCGTCTGTCGGAAGTCTATCTCATCGCAGCCGAGGCCGCCTTGCATACGGGTGACCCTGCTGCCGCTGCCAAGTACCTCAATGCCATCCGTTGTAGGGCGCCGAAGCTCGCGCCTGCCACGGCTGCGACGGTGTCTGACGATATGATTCTCGACGAGCGCAGTAAGGAGCTGTATGGCGAGGGACAGCGCTTCTTTGATATGATCAGAATGAACAAGACCATCGAGTATAACGATGACTTCCAGAATGTGCCGGTCACCCATCGGTCGAAGACCATCGACCGCACTTACGGCGGTATCGTCTTGCCGATCTCGCAGGATGAGATCAACGCCAACCCGAGCCTGGAAGATGAGCAGAACGACTACTATAAGTAGCCCTACCCGACCCTACCCCTCGCCTTAAAAAGGCGAGGCACCGAACGGGGAAGCTACTACCCTACCCCTCGCCTTAAAAGGGCGAGGCACCGAACGGGGAAGCTACTACCCTACCCCTCGCCTTAAAAGGGCGAGGCACCGAACGCAGAAACGGGCCGGGTCTTTAATGACCCGGCCCGTTTCTGTAGTCCGACTGGGAATCGAACCCAGATCAAAGGTTTAGGAAACCTCCGTTCTATCCATTGAACTATCAGACCAACACACGACTAAAGCTCTTCATGTAGCGTGTAGGCTCTTACGTAGCGTCTATAGACGCTCTCCACGTAGCTTTAGCGCGGCAAATTTACCATCTTTTTTGCAAAGGGCAAAATAAATGCCCCGAAAGTTTGCGGCGAGGGGGAAGAAACGCGCCGCGCCCTACCCCACGGAGGCTGGGAAGAGAGAAACCATAGACGCTATAGAAACTATAGACGCTATAGATGCTATAGACGCTATAGACGCTATAGAAACTATAGACGCTATAGAAACTATAGACGCTATAGAAACTATAGACGCTATAGAAACTATAGAAGCCATAGCCACCCCTTATTGTAATGACTGGACTTCCGGACTTCTTGACTTCCGGACTTCTTGACTTCCGACTTCAGGACTTCTAAAAGCTTCCGGCCTTCCGCCTTCCGGCCTTCTAAAAGCCTCACTCCTCACCCCTCGCTTTCTCTGTCTTTCTTGATAAACGCGAGGAGGTGGTCGACGGCCTCGCTCTCGGGAATGGCATGCTCGACGCACTCCTTGCCCTTGTAGAGCGAGATTTTGCCAGGGCCGGCACCGACATAGCCGTAGTCGGCATCGGCCATCTCACCGGGGCCGTTGACGATGCAGCCCATGATACCAATCTTCAGGCCCTTCATATCTTTCGTGGCCTCGTGGATGCGCTTGATGGTGTCCTGCAGGTTATAGAGCGTGCGGCCGCAACCGGGGCAACTGATGTACTCCACCTTCGACGTGCGCAGACGACCAGCCTGCAGAATCGCGAATGAGGTGTCTACAATGGTCTCTGCTGCGATATCTCCCTCGTTGAGTAACCACAGTCCATCGGTCAGTCCGTCCATCATCAGCGCGCTCATATCGGCTGCTGACTCCAATTGAAACTCCTCCTTGTCGTTGAGCTTATACATCTGGGCAAAGACGACGGGGTTTCGCAAGCCGGCGTTCATTATCTCGTGGACCAGTGCGCGCTGACTGCCGAGGCGGTTCTGATGGTTGCTCGTGCAGACCACGATGACCTCTGGGTGGGCCTTCAGACAAGCCAAATACTCTTCCGACGGTGTACCGAACTGCAAGACGAGGAACTTCATCTTGGCCTCGATCATGCCGATGAACGGCATGGCTACAACGGGGAAGATGGGCGCCCATTTAGCGCCATTCCACTGTCCGTTCTTGATTTTGCCTTCCTGCAGCAGCTGGGCGTAGAGCTGATAGTCGACGATGTAGCGCTGGCCGGGGGTAATCGTGGAGGGCAGCGTGGAGCCGACGTAGAGGAAGTCGGGGGAAGGGGATGATGGGTTTAATGGGGTGGATGGGGTTGATGGGTTTAATGGGGATGATGGGTTTAATGGGGTGGATGGGTTTGATGGGTTTGATGTGGCAGAAGCAATGACCACCGGCACCTGACTGCCGCCGACGATGCCGACGGGGGTGGTGGCGCGGCGCTCGGGCCGGAGCCAGTTGAAGCCGCTGTAGGCCTCGCCGGGGATGAGCACGTGGCCGGCCTTACGACCGATGTAGTCGACGAGGTGGCGGGCCACAGGAATCTCAGCCTCAGGCTCTTCGGTGAGCGATACGCGGATGGTGTCGCCGATGCCGTCGGCCAGCAGAGCGCCGATGCCCACGGCACTCTTGATGCGGCCGTCCTCACCCTCACCGGCCTCGGTGACGCCGAGGTGGAGCGGATAGTGCATGTCTTCCTTGTTCATCGTGTCGACCAGCAGGCGCACCGACTGCACCATGACCACCGTATTGCTCGACTTGATGGAGATGACGACATCGTTGAAATGCTCGCGTTTGCAGATGCGCAGGAACTCCATACAGCTTTCGACGATGCCCTCGGGCGTGTCGCCGTAGCGGTTGCGTATGCGGTCGGAGAGCGAGCCGTGGTTGACGCCGATGCGGATGGCGGTGTGGTGCGCCTTGCAGATGTTGAGGAAGGGCACGAAGCGGTTGTCAATCTTCTTCAGTTCGTCGGCGTATTCGGCGTCGGTGTACTCGTGTTTGATGAAGCGTCGGGCCGGGTCGACGTAGTTGCCGGGGTTGATGCGTACCTTCTCGGCATAGAGTGCGGCGACGTCGGCCACGTTGGGGTTGAAGTGGACGTCGGCCACGAGCGGTGTGTTGAAGCCGTCGGCGCGTATGCCCGCATTGATGTTCTTCAGGTTCTCGGCCTCGCGCTTGCCCTGCGTGGTGAGGCGCACGAGCTCACCGCCGGCCTTGATGATGCGCTCGGCCTGCGCTACGCTGGCCTCAGTGTCGTCGGTGTTGGTGGTGGTCATCGACTGGATGCGGATGGGGTTGTTGCCACCCATGTCGAGTGCGCCGATGTGCACCACCGACGTCTCCCGCCGGTGATAGTTAAACAGATCCATGGCTCAGCACTTGAATTTATAGTCCTTAATCTCAGCGAGTTCCTTGTTGGCCTTCTCAATCTTCTGTCCGAGGCTGGCCTTCCATGCGTCGACCTTCTTGGCGATGGTCTCATCGCCGAGTGCTATCATCTCAGCGGCGAGGATGGCGGCGTTCTGCGCACCATTGACGCCCACCGTAGCCACGGGGATGCCCGGCGGCATCTGGATGATGGAGAGCATGGCATCGAGGCCGTCGAGCATGCCCTTGATGGGTACGCCGATGACCGGCAGTGGGGTAGAGGCGGCGATGACACCGGGCAGGGCGGCAGCCATGCCAGCACCCGCGATGATGACCTTCACGCCGCGGGCCTTGGCACCTTTGGCAAACTGCTCCACAGCGTCGGGCGTGCGATGGGCTGAAAGCGCGTTCATCTCAAATGGAATTTCCTGTGCCTCAAGCCATTTGCAAGCTTTCTCCATGACTGGAAGGTCGCTTGTTGACCCCATGATGATACTCACTAATGGTTTCATATTACCTGATATTATTAGTATTTAATTCTTATTGCCTTATTTGTTCGTGGTCCTTGCATGCTTTTGTTCAAATCTTAATGTCCGTGCAGGTGTACAACTTTGGTGGCAGTGTAGTGGCCGGCCTGGTGCCGGCCACTACACTGCCACCAAAGTCTATATGATGGCCCAGAAGCCTGCCACGACGCCGATGAGGAAGCCTACGACGACCTGCGAGAGCGAGTGCTGGCGCAGAATCATGCGGCTTGTGCCCACCATGCCGGCGATGATGAGGATGACGCAGAACCACCACAGCGGATTGAACGCGAAGAGGATGGAGAAGGCCAGCAGCGCGCCCTCGAAGCCTCCGATGGCCGCCGTATGGGTGGACACCTTCCACCAGACGTTGATGATGGCGCAGACCACCTGGATGATGAGCGCCGCCACGAGGATGTTGGCCATGAACTGCGGTATGTGGAGGTAGACCATCATGTAGTAGCAGCCGAAGTAGCAGAGGATGGCGATGACGTAAGGCACCAGACGGCGCTCCTTCATGCCGAGCTGCATGCGCGTCCAACCCTGGTAGTTGCGGTAGCCGTGGATGAGCAGGGTAGGGAGCAGGATGGTGAAGAGATACACCATAAGCAGCACCGTGAGCTTGTATTGCCACGGCATGAGGCTCATGTAGCTGAAGATGAACAGGGCGGCCAGTCCCACCAACGGCAGGTAGAACGGCGTGAATACCATGCTCATCACACGGGCGGCGATGATAATCTGTTTCTCTCTCATTGTCATTGTTTTCTCAGTCTTGCCACGGGCAGTCCCAGTTGCTCGCGGTATTTGGCCACCGTGCGTCGGGCGATGGGGAAGCCCTTCTTGGCCATCATGGCGGCCAGGGCGTCGTCGCTCAGCGGCTTATGCTTGTCCTCATGGTTGATGAGGTCGTGCAGGGCGAGCTTGATCTTACGCGTCGACATCTCCTTGCCCTCGTCGGTGACGTAGCTGTCGGTGAAGAAGAAGCGCAGGGGGAACGTGCCCCAGCGGGTCTGTGCGTATTTCATGTTGCTCACTCTGGAGATGGTCGAGATGTCGAGGTTGGTCTTCTGCGCGATGTCCTTCAGAATCATCGGCTTGAGATCGGCCTCGTCGCCCGTCTGGAAGTATTTCTTCTGCCAGTCGATGATGGCCTTCATCGTGACGTAGAGCGTGTGGCGCCGCTGCTTGATGGCCTCGATATAGCCCTGCGCCTTGTCTACTTTCTCCTTGGCATAGAGCAGGGCCTCTTTCTCTTTCCGGTTCATGTTCTGCCGGTTGTTGCGGTAGGTGTCGACCATGTCGGCGAACGACGACGATATCTTCAGCTCGGGGATGCGGCCGTGGTTGAGGGTGAAGGTGACGTGGCCGTCGTCGTCGGTGTCGATGATGAAGTCGGGCGTTATCTGCTGGATGTTGCGGCCTTCGGTCTCGCCGAGCGATGAGCCGGGCTTGGGGTTGAGCTTCGTCAGCTCGTGGCGCACGTAGTCGGCCTGGTCCTTAGTGAGTTGCAGGGCCTGCGCTATCTTATCCCAATGCTTCTTGGTGAACTCGTCGAAATGGTCCTTGATGACCTTCTCCATGAGGTCGCGTACGACGCTTTTGCGCTTGGCCCGTATCTGCAGCAGCAGGCACTCCTGCAGCGATCGGGCACCGATGCCTGGCGGGTCGAAGGTCTGGAGCTTGTGGAGCAGTTGCTCAATCTCTTTCACCGGCACGTCGATGTTGTGGTAGATGGCCAGTTCGTCGGCAATGTCGTCGAGCGATTTGCGCAGCAGTCCGTCGCTGTCGAGCGACCCGATGAGGTATTCCATGATTTCCTGCTGCTGCGGGGTGAGTTCCAGTTCACCCATCTGCTCCTTGAGTTTGTCGTAGAACGATGTCGTGTCGCCCCATACCATCTCCTCGCGCTCGGCGTCGTCGTTGCCGTAGGAGCCGTTCGAGGTAGGTGCGGGCATGTCGTCGTCAGCGTTCAGACTCTCCAGCGCGTTGTCGAGAGCTTCCTCACGCTCCTCGCGCTCGGTCTTCTCCTCCGTTTCGTCGCCGTATTCGTCGTCGGGCTCTTTGTCTTTGTCGGTCACGTCGTCAAGGTCGTCTCTGCGCTCCTCGAGGGCGGGGTTGTCGTCGAGCTCGGCGTTGATGTTCTGCTCCAGTTCGGCCAATGGCATCTCCAGCAGCTTCACCTGCAGCATCTGCTGCTGCGAGAGGCGCTGTTGCTGTACTTGTTGCTGCGTCTGAGTCTGAATGAGTTTTTGTGCCATGGTCTTATTTCCAATAGTCTTTTAACTGAGCGGCTAAGGCGGTGAGTTGCTCGGGGTCATTGCCGAATCGTTTCCACACCTCCATGCAGGGCGTGAGGAGGGGCGAGACGATGAATTCCTCGCTGGTGATGTAGGGGTCGCAGACGCGAAACACCTCCATGACGCTGGCCACCTGCGTTGGGTTGATGCGCATGAGCTTGGCCAGTTCCTGCACCTCAGGCGTCTCCGGCACCATCGTCAGCGGCGTGAGACGGAAGTAGAGGTCGAGGATCATGATGAGCATGGCCGGCGTGAGACTGGTGTTGGGTTTGCCGTCGGGTAGGGTGAAGGCGATGGGTTGGAAGTCCTTCTCCCAGGTCTCGGTTTCCTCGGTAACCCCCGCGAAGAACGCGTCGGCATTGCCGAAGCCTTTCATCTGCCGCAGCAGTGCGATGCCGCGGCTCAGCCGTCGTGGACTGGTGGCATAGCGGTCCCACATGCGTTGCAGTCGTGGGGTGTCGATGCTGCGCAGCTGCATGAGCTTGCGGTGGATGTAAGTGGGGTGGAGGTGGAGCTCGAGCGCCACGTCGACGAGGTCCTTGCTATAGAGCCGTTTCACCCCCTGTGGCCGCTTCAAGAAGAGCTTGATGAGCAGCAGCCAGTAGTCGTCATGCCAGATGGGTCGCCTTGCCATAGTACCGCTTTTTGTCTTTACGAGGCAAAGATACTGAAAATATTTGGGATTACAACATAGAGCCATAAAATTTTAATCTTCAACATCGCGATACCATAGCTATCGCATCGCGATACCATAGCTATCGCATCGCGATACCATAGCTATCGCACCGCGATACCATAGCTATCGCGACGTCATAGCATAGCTATCGCGACGTCATAGCATAGCTATCGCGACGCGGTGGTGGATGGTCTGCAGAAAATTGGCATGGCAATGCAACGTTTACCCGTGTTTTTACGTTTATACTATTGGAAGCGCTCCAATAAACATCGCAATCAATTAAACAAGTCAATCGTATGAAGAAAATATTAATGCTGGTCATGATGATGACCCTCGCGCTCACCGCTGCCTCGGCGCAGACCACGCATACCGTGGATGGACTGATCAATGCTTTCTCCTCGGAGAAGGGGGTGGAGAAAACGCATTTAGGTAAAGCCTTGATGCGCCTCGGCGCCGTATTCTTGAAGGGTAAGGAGACTAACATTTCCCACATTGCCAAAGGCATCAACTCGGTGACGGTGCTCGACCTTGACAACTGCGCCAAAGACGTGAAACAGCGCTTTACGCAGGCTGTCGACTCGCTCGATGATGCGGCTTACTCGCAGGTGTTGGAGACCAACAACGGCGACGACCACGTACGCATCCTCGGCAAGCCCGACGGCTACAACATGCGCGACGTGGTGGTCATCTCCATCGACGACGATGACTGCACGCTCGTGTTCCTCGAGGGGAAGATTAAAGGCAAGGACATCAAGAAATTACTTGACGACTGACCGACGGCCGCAACGCTGATGGATGCTTCAAAGTTCAAGCAGATTTTCCTGCCTCAATGCCCGCGGCTCTATGCGGTGGCGCTTCGTCTGACGGGTAACGGTCAGGCGGCAGAGGATCTGGTGCAGGACACGCTGCTCCGGCTGTGGATGAAGCGCGACAGTCTGCCACCGGACTTCGATGCATCGGCTTATTCGGTCATCACGCTGCGCAACATCTTCCTCGACAGCAAGCGGCGTCGTGGTATCGAGGAAGCCGATGAACCGCTGGAACGGTTGGCCGTGGCCTATGACGGTCAGGCCGATACCGAAGCCAATGAAACCGACGACGTGGCGCTCGTCAGACGGCTCATCAGCCAACTGCCGCCGAAGCAGCGCATGGTCATCACGATGCGCGACATCGAGGGCCTCGACAGCGAGGAAATGCGGCGCGCCACGGGTCTCTCCGACATCAATATCCGCACACTGCTCAGCCGCGCCAGAAGTACGGTGCGCCAACAATTCAAAAAACTATCTGCTCATGGATGCTCAGGAAATTAAAACGCTGCTCAACAAATACGACAACGGTATGACCACGCCCGCCGAGGAGCGGTTGCTCGAAACGACGCTCACCGGCAACGAGGGCGAGGTGGCGGAGGAGCTGGCCCCGGATGCCGCTTACTTCGAGGCGTTGCATAGGCTGCAGATGCCTGACGAGAGGGTAGGGCAGGAGTTCGTTACCCGGCTGTCGCGGCACGTGGACCAGTGGAACGCAGTGGAGAAGTCGTCGGGCAGCAGAGCGCGGCGCATGAGCCTGCGTGTGGTGGGCATGGTGGCGGCCTCACTGCTGTTGCTGTTCTCGCTCGGGATTTATCTTAACAACCGGCAGGGGCAACCTGCGATGATGGTGGAGCAGCGGGATACGTTCAACAATCCCGAGGATGCCGCTGCTGCAGCCGGAAAGGCACTGGCTAAGTTCTCGTCGGCCCTCAATAAAGGACTGGACAAGGTGAACAACGTTAATCAGAAATATTAAGTCAAAATGAAGCGAATACTACTGTTGCTCGTCTGTGTGTGCATGACCGGTATGGTGCTGGCGCAAGACGCGCTGTTCAAGAAATATGGCAATACGCGTGGCGTGGAGACGGTGTTTATCTCCAAGTCGATGTTGAGCATGATGCCTACGGTGGAGGTCAACGATAAGCGTATCTCGTCGAAGAAGATAGACCGCATTCAGATGCTGTCGTGTGAGCGGCCGTCGATGGTGCGCACAATTAAAACCGAGGCTGTCGCGAGTTTTGAACGTGGCCACTACGAGGAGATGATGCGCATGCACGACGGCGATGAGCAAACCATCATCTACTGCCGGTCGCTGGGGCGTGGCATCAACGAATTTGTGTTGATGGAGACGGAGCGCGACGAAATCAATATCATCAACATTCAGGGAAGGATTACGCTGAGCGACATCAAGCATCTGGCGGAGTAGGGGGACTCTGATGGGGATGATGGGTTTTATGGGGCGAATGGGTTGAATGGGGGCTGCTGCACAGCAGCAGCTTACAGAACTACGCACTACATAATAAACGCGGCACTATCGCCGCGTTTTTTCGCTTTTAATATTATCGGTGGCCGCTATCGGCACTTTTCTCCCTCCCCTCGGGGGAGGGCTGGGGAGGGGTCTCCCCTTATTAACTGCTCTTCCCCGTCACTATCTTCTTTATCTCATTGAGCTTATTAAGCGCCTCGACGGGCGTGAGGTTGTTGATGTCAAGGCCGAGGATCTCGTCGCGGACCTGAGAGAGGACGGGGTCGTCGAGCTGGAAGATGCTGAGTTGCGTTCCGCCGTTGCCGTCGTTGATGTTCTCCACCTTCGGGCGCCCGGCACTGCCCACCTCGGCATTGTCGGCCTCGAGCTGCTTCAGCACCTCGTTGGCGCGCTTGACGATGCTGCGCGGCATGCCCGCAATCTCGGCCACGTGGATACCGAACGAATGCTCGGAGCCGCCGGGCGTGAGCTTGCGCAGGAAGATGACCTTACCATCGACCTCCTTCACCGCCACGTTGTAGTTCTTGATGCGCGGGAAATGCTTCTCCATCTCGTTGAGCTCGTGGTAGTGGGTGGCGAAGAGCGTTCGGGCCTGCGCCCCCTTATGCTCATGCAGGTATTCGACGATGGCCCAGGCGATGGAGATGCCGTCGTAGGTTGATGTGCCGCGGCCCAGTTCGTCGAAGAGCACGAGGGAGTGGGGCGAGACGTTGTTGAGGATGTCGGCGGCCTCGGTCATCTCCACCATGAACGTCGACTCACCGAGCGAGAGGTTGTCGCTGGCGCCCACGCGGGTGAATATTTTATCGACCAAGCCTATTTTCGCGCTCTCTGCGGGTACGAAGCAACCCATTTGGGCCAGCAGTACTATGAGTGCCGTTTGACGCAACAGCGCCGATTTACCAGCCATATTCGGACCGGTTATCATCATGATTTGTTGTTTCTCGGTATCGAGGTAGACGTCGTTGGGCACATAACGCTCACCGAGCGGCATCTGCGTCTCGATGACGGGGTGGCGGCCCTGATGGATGTCGAGCGTCGTGGAGTCGTCGATGACGGGGCGCACGTAGCGGTTGTCCTCGGCTGTCTTGGCGAACGACAGCAGGCAATCGATTTGAGCCAGTACGTTGGCGTTGATCTGAATCTGCGGAATGAACTGCTGCATGGCGACGATGAGCTCGGAGAAGAGACGGGCCTCGAGGTCGAGAATCTTCTCGTCAGCGCCGAGTATTTTCTCCTCGTATTCCTTCAGTTCAGGCGTGATGTAGCGTTCGGCCTGAGCCAGCGTCTGCTTTCGTATCCAGTCGGCCGGCACCTTGTCTTTGAAGGTGTTGCGCACCTCGAGGTAATAGCCGAAGACGTTGTTGTAGCCCACCTTGAGCGAGGAGATGCCGGTCTTCTCGGTCTCGCGCTCCTGTATCTCGAGCAGGTAGTCTTTGCCGCCCTGCGAGATGGCGCGCAGCTCATCGAGCTCTTTGCTGTAGCCGTCGGCAATGACGCCGCCCTTGCTCACGAGCTGTGGCGGATCGGGTTGTATCTCTTTGCCGATGCGGTCGCGCAGACTCTCGCAGAGGTTGAGCTGCTCGCCCAACTGCTTCAGACTCTCGTTGCTGGCGTAGAGGCAGGCTGTCTTGATGGGTTGTACGGCCAACAGGGCATTGCGCAGCTGCACCACCTCACGCGGCGATACGCGGCCCACGGCCACCTTTGAGATGATGCGCTCGAGGTCGCCTACGCGCTGCAGCTGTTCGTCGACGACATGGCGGAAGTCGGGTTCCTTGAAGAAATACTCCACCACGTCGAGGCGGTTGTTGATTTGGGTGACATCCTTCAGGGGGAAGACGGTCCAGCGACGGAGCATGCGGCCACCCATCGGCGTGATGGTGCGGTCGATGATGTCGAGCAGTGACTTACCATCCTCCTGCATCGGCTGGAGGAGTTCGAGCGAACGAATGGTGAACTTGTCGAGGCGGACGTATTTCTCCTCCTCGAGGCGTTTGAGCGAGGTGATGTGGTTGATGTTGGTGTGTTGCGTCAGCTCGAGGTACTGCATGATGGCGCCCGAGGCGATGATGCCCTCCTTGAGGTGCTCCACGCCGAAGCCCTTGAGCGACTTCGTACCGAAATGCTTCAGTAGTTTCTGCCGCGCGTTCTGCTCGGTGAATACCCAGTCGTCGAGCTCAAACACGCAGAGCTTATTGCCGAAATACTGCTCAAACTCGCGCTTGCGGTTCTTGTCGTAGAGCACCTCCTTGGGCGAGAAGTTGCCGATGAGTTTCTCCACATAGTCGTAGGTGCCCTGGCCGGTGAGGAACTCGCCGGTGGAGATGTCGAGGAAGCTGATGCCGCAAGCGGTCTTGCCGAAGTGGACGGCGGCAAGGAAGTTGTTCTCCTTATAGTTGAGCACGTTGTCGCTCATGGCGATGCCCGGCGTCACGAGTTCGGTGATGCCGCGCTTCACCATCTTGTCCATCTCTGAGAGTCCTTTCTTTCCCTTGATGGCTGCGCGCTTCTTCTTCGGGTCCTCGAGCTGGTCGCAGATGGCCACGCGCTTACCGGCGCGGATGAGCTTGGGCAGGTAGGTGTCGAGGGCATGATGGGGGAAGCCCGCCATCTCGGCGCCTGCCGAGGCACCGTTGTTGCGTCGGGTGAGGGTGATGCCGAGGATGCGCGCAGCCTCGACGGCGTCGTCGCAGTAGGTCTCGTAGAAGTCGCCGCACCGGAAGAGCATTAGGGCGTCGGGGTGCTTGGCCTTCAGCGAGAAGAACTGCCGCATCATAGGGGTGAGGGCGTTGTCATTCTTTTGCATGCTTATTTCCCCTCGTCGATATAGTCAACCTTGATGACTACCACACGGATATTCTGGTCGGGCTGGTCGGTCTTCACCTTGGCGATATGCCAGTCGCCGGGGAAGAAGATGAAGAAGTGGGCAGGGTCGCTGTCGTAGAAGCGGGCCTTGCTCTTGTCGTAGTCGTAGTGCATGACATCGGGCTGGTAGGTGGTGTTGGGCTTGCTGGATACGTGGTCGATGATGCCGAAGCGCTCGCAGCCGCGCACCACATACTGGAAATCGATGTGGTGGTAGTGGCTTTCCGACTGTCGGGTCTCCAGTGGGCCGTTCTTATCGTCTTTCACGCTGGCCACGAGTTTGGTGCCGGGGATGGGTGTGCGGCCGCTGGGCAGACTGAGCAGGTCAGTCTTGGCTATCCAACTGAACAAGGCTTTCCATTGTTCGGGGTTGAGCTGATACTGGCGGTAGAACTCCACGGCGTTGACCGAGGCGTGGGGATCGGCCTTGGTGAAGCCGTTGCGCCATGCGCCGCTGTTCATCCATGCTGTGGCCTTGGCTATCTCGGCGGTGTCGGTGCAGGGCTGAGTGTAGATGGCTTGACAGCAATCGCTGGTCTGATTGGCCTTACTGCACTCGCTGGTCTGATTGCTCTTGCAACACTGACTGCCTTGGCTGCAGTGGTTGTTTTGGGCATCTGCTGCGATGACAGCGAGGAAAAGCCCGATGATTGTGAATATCTTTTTCATATTGCTTTTATTATTACTTTACTTCTTTGCTTCTGTATACCGAAATGTTATCTAAGTGGATGGTGGCCGGCACAAGACCGGCCACTACACTAATCCCTTTGGCATTCCCGCTTATTGTAATGACTGGACTTCCGTATACATTACCCTTGCGGATGGTGGCCGGCACAAGACCGGCCACTGCACTAACACCTTTGGCATTCCTGCTTATTGTAATGACTGGACTTCTGGACTTCTGGACTTCCGGACTTCTGGACTTCCGGACTTCTGGACTTCTGGACTTCTGGACTTCTGGACTTCCGGACTTCTGGACTTCTAATATTCTGACCTTCTGACCTTCCGTTCTTCTTCCACTCACCCCTTCCCCAATCCGGCCAACAAAGCGCGTGCCAATGGATTGTCGGCCAAGGAATCATCGTTGTTGTCGGTGGCTGGTTCGTCGTTGAAGTCGAAGCGGCGCGGGTCGCGCTCCACCACGCGGTAACAGGAGCGGCCATGGATGCGGCTGCGCGTGAAGCCGGCCTCCTGCAGGGCAAAGCCTACGTCTTGGTTGACGTGCTCACCCGGCGTCCAGTAGGGGTATTCCTTCATCAGACGGTCGATGATGGCGTCGATGTAGACGGCCTTGGCTTTCTTTCCCTTTGGCGGAGCGGCATAGAGCAACTTCACCATCTTCACGAGGTTGTCGGCCTCCTGGAATGGTGAGTTCTGTATGGCCATCGCTTCGCGCTCGTCTTCGGTGAGTGTGAGGTCGGCGCCGTCGGCCAGCTCCGCCACGAGTTGGGCGTAGAGTTGTTCGTAGGGAATGGGCGTGGTGAGGTCGATGGCGTGGCCCACCTCGACGCAAGCCAGTCGTGCGGCTCCCGCGGCATCGGTCATGGGGTGGAGGTTGCCGGTGTTGGCGATGAAGGCGGCGTAGATATGGCGCGGCTCAGCTGTCGTACCGTAAGCCTTGCGGAAGACGGGCGTGGAGCGCGAGAACAGGTAACGCATGAGGATGGTCTGGTCGGCATGCTCCTGATAGAACTCGTCGATGTTGATGAGCAGACTCGTCGTGATGAGGTCGTACACCTCCTGCGACGACTTGACATGGACGCCGTCGGTGTAGTAGGGGCGCAGCGGCGGCGGTAGGATGAGGTTGCAGAATGAGGTCTTGCCGTAGCCGTAGACGCCTACCAGCACGGGCACGATGAGGTCGCGCACGGCGATGTCGCGCCCCTGCCAGCGCGCCACCATCTGCAGCATCCATTTATGGAAGCGGGCGGGCCAGTCGGGGTTGGAGGTGATGATACGCTCGGAGAGGTCGAAGACGTAGTCGTTGCCATCCCATTGGGGCAGAGCGTCAAGCCATTCGGTGGCGGGGTTCCACTGCGCAATGAGCGTGGAATGGACGTAGCGGTCGAGCGTAAGCGTGTTCAGGCTCACGCCCTGCTGCTCGGCCTCCAGGAGAATGGTATTGCGGCCTTCGGGCGACAGCGGCAGGTAGTCGTTGCTGCCCGCGGGCGCATAGCCGATGGCGCCGGTGAGTACGTTGCGGCGCAGACGGCAGTGGGACTGAAGATAGGTGAGCGCATCCATTGTGAGATTCGTTTTAGGCGTGGGCGAGGGGAGGGGCGGTTAGTTGCCGCTGAGCTCGGTGAAGATGACCTGCACCAGGGTCTGACCAACGGCCTTGAGCGTGTTCTTGTCGATATGCGCCATGTCGTCGTTGAGGGTGTGCCATGTGGGTCCGAATGAGCTCTGCTCGCACTGTGGATAATAGGGGATGATGTCGATGCAGGGGATGTTGGCCGTCTGATTGACGGGGATGTGGTCGTCGGTGATCATGCCGCCGTCCTGCCTGGGGAAGAAGGAACCGTAGCCGGCGCGGCGTGCGGCGCGCCACACCTTCTTCACTATCTCGGGGGCGTACTGCTTCGACATGCCTTCCTGATAGAACTGCGCGCCCTGTCCGCCAACCATGTCGAGTAGGATGGCGTAGCGTGGTGAGAAGCCCTGGGGCAGGTGCTGGGAGAAATACTGCGCACCGAGGGCCCATGAACTGCCGTCATCGGGCGTCTGGCTCCACTGCGGCGTGCCCCAGTCCTCAGCGTCGAAGCAAACGAAATCGATGCCGAGGTCAGCAGTGAGTTGCTGCTGCGTCTGTCGGTTGCTGAGCAATCGGGCGAGTTCGAGCATCACGGCCACGCCGCTGGCTGCGTCGTTGGCGGCCAGGATGGGCTTACGCCAGTTGAGCGAGTCAGGGTCGTTGTCGGCCCAGGGGCGCGAGTCCCAGTGGGCGCAGAGCATGATGCGCGTGGTGGCGCCGGGGTTGTAGCTGGCGATGATGTTGGTGCTCTTGAGCGTGGTGCCGTCGTAGCCCTTGAGGTCGGCCTTCTGTGTGGTGACGGTGCAGCCGTAGCGCTTAAACTGCTTGATGATCCATTGCTCGCAGGCGTCGTGCCCCTTGGAGTTCATGTCGCGGGGACCGAAGTCGCACTGGGCTTTGGTGAAAGCGTAGGCGGAGTCGGCGTTGAACGACGGTCCGACGGGTGCCACCTTCTCCATCTCTTCGGTCTCTTCGGCGTCGTTGGTGCCTGTGCTGGCCAACGGTCCGGCGGTAAACAGCCATACGGCGGCTGCGCAAAGGATAGCGATCACGACAAGGATGATTATAGTTGTTTTCTTCATTGTTGGTTCTTTGAATGGGTCTTATGGGTTTGATGGGGCTGATGGGGCTGATGGGTTTGATGGGTCTTATGGGTTTGATGGGGTTTATGGGTTTGATGGGTTTGATGGGTCTTATTGGTTTGATGGGTACCCATGCGACCCATAAGACCCATAGGACCCATACGACCCATACGACCCATTAGCAATCAGCAGCAATCGGCCCATCGCCCATCCGCAATCAGCCTTTCGCTCCCTGCACCTCCGCCATCACGCGGAGCCAGTTGCCGCCCCAGATCTTCTGGATGTCGGCATCGCTGTAGCGGCGCTGGAGCAGGTGGATGGTGAGGTTGATGAGCTCGGAGGCGTCGGCGCAGCCGCGTACGGTGCCGTCGCCGTCGAAGTCAGTGCCAATGCCGACGTAGTCGATGCCCATAACGTCGATGGCATGCTCGAGGTGGGCGATGACGTCTCGCACCGTGGCCTCGCCCTCCTTACGCAGGAACCCGTGGTAGAGCGTGATATGGGCGACGCCGCCCTTGGCAGCGAGCGCCCGCAGCTGGTCGTCGGTGAGGTTGCGCGGCACATCGCAGAGCGCGCGGCAACACGTGTGAGTGCAGACGATGGGCGTGCGGCTGATGTCAAGCGCATCGTAGAACGACTTCTCGTTGGCGTGGCTCAGGTCGACCATGATGCCCTCGTCGTTCATGCGCTCGATGACCTTGGCGCCGAACGACGACACACCGTTGTTCATGTGGGAACCGCGGTTGCTGTCGCAGATGTCGTTGTCGCCATTGTGGCAAAGGGTGATATAGACCACGCCGCGCTGTGCGAAGTGGCGTACGTTGGCGAGGTCGTGGTTGAGGGCCAGTCCGTTCTCGATGCCGAACATGATTGACTTCCGCCCCTTGCGCTTGTCCTCGTAGAGGTCGGCCGGCGTACGGGCGATGCTGATGTAGTCGCTATGGTCGGCCACAATCTGTTCGAGCTTGTCGAAGATGAGGTCGGCGTATTGGGTGGGAGAGAGCTGCGTTGACAGTCCCTTGAGCTGTGGGTTGTGGGCAATGATGCCGGCGATGTCGACCTTCTGCGAGAACTGCTCACCCATCTGAGGCTGAGGCAGATAAGCCGCCATGATGACGGCATCCTGACGACCGTCGGTCATCTTGTGGAGGTCGTAGAGGATGCGCGGGTCGCGGTGGTCGAAGCGTACGCCCTGTGGGAAGAACATCGGCGTGTCGCAATGGCTGTCGAGGGTGAGCATGCGGCTGTGCAGACGTTTGGCGTGGTGGAAGGTCGTGGCGCTGTTGACGAGCCATCGGAAGATGGGCAGTCCACTCTCGCCGAGCCATTCCGGATGCCATTGTACGCCGAGGATGGGCTTGAACTCATTGCTCTCGATAGCCTCGATGACGCCGTCTGGTGCCGTGGCGATGACGCGGAAGCGTGGACCCGTAGCGGCGATGGCCTGATGGTGGAAGGAGTTGACCAGCAGTCGGATCCTGCCTTTCGCCTTATCTGCCTCGTCGGTGCTGTTCACCTCGCCGGTTCCTGTCGTCCCATTGGCTTTGGCGGCCAAGTCGGCATAGCATTGGCCGAGGATGGAGTCGGCGTCGATACTGACGCTGTGGGTCGCCTCGGTGCGGGCGGCATCCTGCGAATGCTTGAGCTGTGCCGGGCGCCCTGTGGCGCTGGTCGGAGCCGAATAGATGTCTTGCTCCACCTTTCCGCCGAGCGCCACGGCAAGGGTCTGGATGCCGCGGCAGATGCCCAGCATCGGTATTTGCCGGTTGTAGGCCAGCTGTACGGTCATTAGTT
The DNA here is from genome assembly GCA_900315835.1 of uncultured Prevotella sp. Classification (GTDB taxonomy): domain Bacteria; phylum Bacteroidota; class Bacteroidia; order Bacteroidales; family Bacteroidaceae; genus Prevotella. The sequence goes on along the minus strand of ONAR01000008.1, from coordinate 38,098 downwards.
CGGCCGCATCGCGCGAGGCGTTGATGCCGCCGAGCTGTTGGCGCGGCTCCTCACCGGTCCACAGCGGATTGATGTCGCCGCCGCCAGAGAACAGTACGGCGTCGATATGGTCGAGAGTGTTGATGATGACCTGCGGGTCGGCTACGGGTGGAAGCAACACGGGAGTGCCGCCTGCGCGGATAACCTGCAGGTAGTATTGGTCAATGATTTTGCTGGTGCCATCGGCGTAATTAGCCGTAATGCCAATCACCGGTTGGTGCTTGGCCTCAGGAAAGGTCGCATAAGTGGAGCGCAGATGCGACGCAATGCTAAAATCTTCCATTTCGCCTTATTCGTCCAGTTTAACGGGAATCTCACGTTTGATGCTCTGCTCCAGGGAGATGAGCGTCTCGGTGGATACCACGCCGGGAATGGTCTGCAGGCGGTTGTTGAGCAGATCCATGAGCTGCTCGTTGTCCTTGGCATAGAGCTTGAGCAACATGGTGTAGGGACCGGTGGTGAAGTGGCATTCCACAATCTCGGGGATGTGAATGAGGCGCTCCACGACGTTTTTATACATCGAACCGCGCTCGAGGTTCATGCCCACGTAGGTGCAGGTCATGTAGCCGAGGCTCTTCGGGTTGATGTCGAAGCCGCTGCCGGTGATGACGCCGTCCTCAATGAGGTGCTGCACACGCTGGTGGATGGCAGCGCGGGAGACGCCGCATTGCGCCGCTACATCCTTGAACGGTATGCGGGCATTGGCGGAAAGAATTGATAAGATTTTCTTGTCAAGATGGTCAATTTTGTCCATAGTTGCTTAAAGTTTGCTGTTTTCTTTTAAGGTAGCAAAAGTAAGCAATTAAATTGAATTAAGCAACAGAAGTTTATGAAAATGTGGCAAAACTCGTTTATTTTTTATTGCGGCCTTGCCAATACGTTATCGTGTGTGGTGCGGTATGGATAAAAAGTAATGGCCGCGCTCGAGGCGCGGCCACTACACTTATTTCTTCTTAGTTGAAGTCTTGGCTTTTGCAGAAGTCTTTGTTGATGTCTTTGCAGCAGTCTTGGCTGTGGTCTTGTCAGCCGTCTTGGTCTTGTCTGCGGTGGTGGCTGCAGGCTTGGCCTCAGGCTCGATGCCGACCAGCTCGACGGTGAAGATCAGAGTGGAGTAGGGCTTGATTTGTCCGGCCTCACGCTCACCGTAAGCGAGGTTCTGAGGAATATAAATCTCCCACTTACTGCCTACGGGCATGTTGGTCAGGGCCTCAGTCCATCCCTTGATGACCTGGTCGCAGCGGAAAGAGTCGTTCTTCTTGCCGGGGTGATTGGCCGTTGCGTCAAACACCTTGCCGTTGATGGTCTTGCCCTCGTAGATGACGTCGACCTTGTCGGTGGCCTTCGGCTTAGGACCGTTGCCCTCTTTCAGCACCTTATATTGCAGTCCGGAGGCAGTGGTGACGACGCCGGGCTTGCTGGCGTTGTTCTTCAGCCACTGCTCGTTCTCCTTCTTATAGATGCTGTTGCGCTTCTCGCGGGCCTTCTGTGCGCGGCCCTGGAAGAGTTCGCGGGCCTTGTCCATCTTCATCACCGTGGTGTCTTGCTTCACACCAGCCAAGAAGCCGGCATGGAACGGGGCGGCGCTGATGGAGTCGTCAGTGCCCACCAGCTCACGGCTCACGTTGGGCAGTATCTGTTCGACAGTCCGCTGGGCAATGCTGCTGCCGGCCATGTAGGCCACGTAGGCGGGGTCGTTGACCTTGCCGAGCGCGTCGTTATAGCCACGGATGAAGTCGGCGATGTGGGCTGTGTCCACATGCAGGTTCTGCTGCAGATAATACTGCAGTCCCTCGGTGACGGCCAGGCCGGCGGCATAGCTCGTCGTGTCGGACGGCGTGGTCAGGGTTACGGGCTTTGCCACAGCCACGGGTTCAGCCTTGATTTTCTTGTCTTTCTTGTCTTTCTTCCCGGCTAGCGTGGTGCACACGCCGGCTGCGAGAAAGAGCATCGTCAATACTAAAATCTTCTTCATTGTTTATTTTGCTCCTACCTTAACAAGTTCAATCTTGAAAATGAGGGCAGAGAAAGGCTTGATGTTCTCACCGGCCTGACGCTCGCCGTATGCGAGGTTCTGTGGGATGTACACTTCCCATACCGAGCCCTCGGGCATGCGGGTCAGGGCCTCGGTCCAACCGGGGATCATCTGACGGGGCTGCATGGTGATGGGGCCGTTGCCGTTCTTATACGAGCTCTCGAAGACCTTACCGTCGATGGTGCGGCCCTCATACTGCACTTTCACCGTTGTGGTGTCGGTGGGGATGGCACCCTTGCCCTCCTTGATGACCTTATACTGCAGACCCGACTTCAGCGTCACCACGCCGGGCTTCTTGGCGTTGGCAGCGAGGAACTTCTCACCGGCTGCCTTGTTGGCGCCGTATTGCTTCGACATAGCCTGCGACTTGATGGCCTGCATCTTGGTCTGCGCCACGGTGTTGGCCATCTCAGGCGTCATCAGACCCTTCTTGCCGGTAGCACCGGTGATGAAACCTGCAAGCAGGTTCTTCAGGCTGATGGTCTTGGTGCTGTCGTCGCCGTAAATCTCGTGGTTGACACCCTTGACGAGTTGCGAGGAAATCTGCTGGCCCACCTGAAGACCCATGATGTAAGCAGCCTTCTTCTTGTCGTCGCCGGCATTGGCGCCTTCGTTGATACCTTTGACAAACTCATCCATGTAGGTCGTGTCAATGACCTGACCCTGCTCGATGGCTTGGCGCACGTATTGCGACTGTGCCAGACCGATGGCGTAGCTCATTGAATCGACGTCGGTCTTCAGGTCAGCCTTAGGAGCCGAAGAGTTGCCGCATGCCGTGAAGGTGGCTGCAGCGATGGCCATAGCGGCCATGATTTTAAATGTTTTCATTGTTGTTTTGTTATTGTATTTTGTCTGTTTCTGATGATGATACGACTGGTTTTACTTCACCTTAATCAGCTCGACGTCGAAGATGAGGGCTGCATAGGGCGGAATAGCCTGACCAGCACCGCGCTCGCCGTAGGCAAGAGAGTAGGGGATGAAGAAGCGGTATTTGGCACCCTCCTGCATGAGCTGCAGACCCTCAGTCCAGCCTTTGATGACCTGATTGAGGCCGAATGTGGCGGTCTCGCCGCGGCGATAGCTGCTGTCGAAAACCTGACCGTTGATGAGTGTGCCCTCGTAGTGGCATTCCACCTGGTCGGTAGCGGTGGGCTTGCGGCCGTTGCCCTCGCGCAGCACCTGATACTGCAGACCACTGGGCAGGGTCACCACGCCGGGTTTCTTGGCGTTCTTGGCGAGGAAATCCTCACCTTCTGCCTTGGCGGCTTTGGCCTGCTCCTCTTCCTTCTGTTGGAAGAAGGTCTGAACGGCCGTCTGCGCCTCTGCGTCGCTCAGCGCGGGCTTGCCGGCGAAGACGTCTTTGATGGCTTGGGCGAAATCGTTAATATCAAGGTCGGTGGCGGCCATCTGCTGCAGTTGGCGGCCAATGCTCATGCCGAGAGCGTAACTTACTTTGTCCATTCTTTTAGTTTTTAATTAATGTGCAAAGTTACTATTTTTCACTTGCATTGCGCCATAATTACGGAAAAATTACTATTTTTGTCACAAAATAACGATACCTTCTAATAACGTAATAGCAGCATGAAAAAGAAAGTAGTCTTTTTGACTGGTGCCGGCATGTCGGTGGAGAGCGGGTTCAAGACCTTCCGCGGCAACGACGGCTTGTGGGAAAACTACCCCGTGGAGCAGGTGGCATCGCACGACGGATGGCTCGCCAACCCCACGCTCGTGACCAATTTTTACAACCAGATGCGGCGTAAGCTGTGGGATGCGCAACCCTGTGAGGGTCACCGACTTATCGCCGAGATGGAGCGCGACTACGACGTGACCGTGCTCACGCAAAACGTGGATAACCTACACGAGAAAGCGGGGTCGACGCACGTCATCCATCTGCATGGTGAACTGTCGAAGGTTTGTTCGAGCAACGACCCCTACGATGAGCGCTATATCCGAGAGCTGAAACCCGGCGACCCGGATATCGTACCGGGTACCAAGGCGGGTGACGGTTCGCTGCTGCGCCCGTTCATCGTCTTCTTCGGCGAGAGTGTGCCGATGCTCAATCCTGCGGCTGAGGAAGCGGCACAGGCCGACATCTTTGTCATCATCGGTACGTCGCTCGTGGTCTATCCGGCTGCCTCGCTCGTACAGTTCGTGCCCGCTGGGAGCCCGATTTATCTCATCGACCCCAACGCGGTCAGCACCAATGCCAATGTCATCTACATCAAGAAGGGTGCCTCTGAGGGCATGAAGGAGTTGCTGAAGCAAATCCATCCGTAGCCATTTTTTGTGTATTGGTGTAGTGGCCGTGCCTTGTGCCGGCCACCAACCGCGGCCATTATTTGGATAAAAATAATGCGATGGATAACGGATAAAATAAAAGGTAGCACGTCATCTGATAGTGCTACCTTTTTCTTTCTACTAATCTTTTGGCGCCTCCTCAGGCGTATGGTTGCTTAATAGGTCATTTTGCAATCTCTGAGATGTCACTTTTTTGTCGCACTTTTGTGTGCGCAGGATGCTTGATGCATTGAGTATCAGTTGGTTCTGCGCATTTTCATCGTTTTCGCATTTTTGTCGAATCGCAGTGGCGATGGGGTGGGACGACGGCGACAAAAAACGGGTTTTTAGTGACGAAAACATTGCTTTCACATCAATGCGCCTCGAGCCAGTTTTCACCCCAACCAGCGTCGGCGGTGAGTGGTACCTTTAGAGTGGCTGCACCCTGCATCTCTTCCAGCACTATCTGTTCCACTTTCTCGGCCTCAGAGGGCACTACGGAGAAATTGAGTTCGTCGTGCACCTGAAGGATCATCTTCGACTTCAGGCCCTCGGCTTTGAACCGGCGCCATATCCGGATCATGGCGATCTTGATGATGTCGGCCTCTGATCCCTGGATGGGGGCGTTGATGGCATTGCGCTCGGCAAAGCCGCGCACGGTGGGATTGCGCGAATTGATGTCAGGCAGATAACGGCGGCGACCGAACATCGTCTCGGCGTAGCCCTTCTCGCGGGCCTCCTTCTTGGCGTTCTCCATGAAGTCGTGTACCTTGGGGAAAGTCTTGAAATAGTCGTCAATCAACTGGCTAGCCTCACCGCGGGGAATATCCATGCGTTGGGCCAGACCGAAGGCGGTGATGCCGTAGATGATGCCGAAGTTGGCTTGCTTGGCTTTCTTTCGCTGACTGTCGGAGACGTCATCCATCGGTTCTTTCCAAATCTTTGCCGCTGTGGCACGGTGGATGTCGAAGCCCTCGCGGAAGGCTTCGATCATGTTGTCGTCGCCCGACAGATGGGCCATCAGACGCAGCTCTATCTGACTGTAGTCGGCTGAGAACCAACGGCATCCGGGCTCTGGGATGAAACATTTGCGTATCTCCTTGCCGTCGTCGTCGCGCACGGGGATATTCTGCAGGTTGGGGTCGCTCGACGACAGACGCCCGGTGGCGGTGACGGCCTGGTTGAACGACGTGTGGATGTGCCCGGTCTTGGGGTTGATGAGCTTCGGCAGGGCCTCGACATAGGTGCCGAGGAGCTTCTTCAGTCCGCGGTAGTTGAGGATGGCGTCGACAATCTTCGCCTTGCCGCGCAACTGCTGCAGCACCTCCTCAGAGGTGACATACTGTCCCGATTTGGTCTTCTTCGGTTTGTCGACGAGCTTCATCTGGCCGAAGAGAATATCGCCCACCTGCTTGGGTGACGATATGTTGAAGCTGCACCCCGCCTCTTGAAACGCCTCCTGCTCGTATTGGTTCATGCGCTCGGTGAAGGCACGCTGCGTTTCCTTGAGCGAAGCGGTGTCGAGGCAGACGCCGTTGAGCTCCATGTCGGCCAGCACCTTGACCAGCGGCATCTCAATCTCCCAGAACAGCTGTTCGCCGCCCACCTCTTTTAATTTAGGCTCGAGGGCCTCCTTCAGCCGCAGCGTGACGTCGGCGTCTTCGGCGGCATACTCGTATACCTCCGACGGCGCGAGGTCGCGCATGTTGCGCTGACCCTTTCCCTTTGGACCGATGAGTTCCTCGATGTGGACCGTCTGATACTGGAGCAGGGTCTCGGCCATGTAGTCCATGTTGTGGCGCAGCTCCGGTTGGATGATGTAATGGGCGAGCATGGTGTCGAACATCGGGCCTTGGATATCTATGCCGTATTGACGCAGCACCTCATAGTCGTATTTGATGTTTTGCCCAATCTTCAAACTGTCGGGGTTTTCATACACCGGTCGGAAAATCTCTACCATGCGCTGCGCTTCGGCGCGGTCGGCGGGTATGGCGACGTACCAGGCCTCGAAGGGCTTCACGGCGAAGCTCAATCCCACCAGTTCGGCCTCGATGGCATTGGTCGACGTTGTCTCCGTGTCCAGACTGAGATTTTCCGTTGTCAATAAAAAGTCACGTAATTTAATCGCAGCTTCTTTATTATCAATGAGTTGGTATTTGTGAGCCTCCGTTTTAAGCGACGCCAGCGTGGCTTCATTTTGATTTTCTTGGCCGTCGGTCGGATTTTCGGCAAAAAGAGAGAGCTGTTGATTAACGTTATTTTGCTTTTCCTCACGCTTGTTTAGAAATCTCGCGGTGAAGCGCTTGAACTCCAGTTCGTCGAAAATTTTGCTCAGCTGCTGCTCGTCGGGTTGCTTCATCTCAAGTTGGTCGAGCGAGAGGGCTATGGGCACATCGGTGCGGATGGTCGCGAGGTACTTCGACATCTTGATATCCTCGCGCGCACCTTCGACCTTCTCGCGCATCTTGCCCTTGAGTTGGTCGGTGTGGGTGAGGAGTCCTTCGATCGATCCGAACTCGTTGATGAGCTTCACGGCCGTCTTCTCGCCGACGCCCGGACAACCGGGGTAGTTGTCGGCCGAGTCGCCCATGAGTGCGAGCAGGTCAATGACCTGCGCCGGGGTGGGGATGCCGTATTTCTCTTCAATCTCCTTCTCGCCGATGATGTCGTAGCCACCGCCATGCCTCGGCCGGTACATGAACACGTTGGGGCCAATGAGTTGGCCGTAGTCCTTGTCGGGCGTGAGCATGTAGGTGGCGATGCCCTCGGCGCCGGCTTTCGTGGCGAGGGTGCCGATGACGTCGTCAGCCTCGAAGCCGTCAGCCATGAGGATGGGGATATGCATGGCCGAGAGGATTTGCTGGATATAAGGCACCGACAGCTTGATGTCCTCCGGTGTGGCCTCGCGCTGGGCTTTATAAGCCGGGAAAGCCTCGTGGCGGAACGTCTTGCCCTGGTCGAAGGCAACGCCAAGGTAATCGGGATGCTCCTTATCGAGAATCTCCTTCAGCGTATTGCAGAAGCCGAGGATGGCAGAGGTGTTCAAGCCCTTCGAATTGATGGTCGGGCGCTTGAGGAATGCGTAGTAGGCGCGGAAGATAATCGCGTAAGCATCGAAAAGAAAGAGTTTCTTCATCCTATTAAGTCTATTTTCTTTGTAAAATTACTAAATTCTTGCAATACTTTGAACTAAAAGCATTAATTTTGCAATAAATAAATATCATCGATGGATTATTTATCAATTATCAGGCAGCCGATAACTTCGGAAATGCTCGATTTCACCGAGCTTTTTAACAAAGCGATGACGCATTCCGACGGATTGTTGCAGCAGGCGCTGGACCATATCCGGCAGCGTTCGGGCAAGCGGATGCGGCCTTTGCTGATCCTGCTTACGGCTAAGGTGTTCGGTGAGGTAACCAGTGTCACTCAGCATGCTGCGGTGGGCTTGGAGTTGCTTCACACGGCCTCACTCGTCCACGATGATGTGGTGGATGAAAGCGCAGAACGACGCGGCCAGGCATCGGTCAACAATCTGTATGGCAACAAAGTGGCTGTCCTGGTGGGCGATTTCATCCTTTCAACGGCCCTGCTTCACGTCAGTTTTACGCACAATGAGACGATCGTGCGCTACCTCTCTGAGCTCGGTCGTACGCTGTCCAACGGTGAATTGCTGCAGTTGTCCAACATCCATTCGAAGGATTTCTCTGAGGACGCTTACTATCAGGTGATTAAGCAGAAGACGGCTGCACTGTTTGAGGCGTGTGCTGCCATCGGTGCCCTGAGTGCGGGAGCCAGCGAAGAGGATATTGAGAATGCGAAATGCTTCGGCCGCAACCTTGGCATCATCTTCCAAATTCGTGATGATATTTTCGATTATTACGACCAGTCAAAGATTGGCAAACCCACGGGCAACGATATGGCTGAGGGTAAGCTGACGCTGCCGGTCATCTATGCACTCAATACGACGCACGACCAGGAAATGATTTCATTGGCCAATAAGGTGAAGGATGGGGTGGTAACGAAGGAGGAGATTGCCCGTCTCGTTGCATTCACTAAGGCTCACGGTGGTATCGATTATGCCGAAAAGCGGATGTGGGAACTGCATGCGCAAAGCAAGGCGCTGCTCGATCTCGACGTGGAGGATGGTCCGGTGAAAGACAGCCTGAATGCCTACCTCGACTATGTGATTGAGCGGAAGAAATAGCTGTGGTCAGTGTAGTGGCCGGCCTGGTGCCGGCCACCAAATGCAGGTATCACATTCACGTATTCATGTAATTTCAAGGGTTGGTGGCCGTCACAAGGCCGGCCACTACACTAATACCATGGCAGTACACTGTAACCGAGTGTAGTTCAGTTTCATTCTTTTTGCTTAGTACCATTTGGTTTCCTTGCCCAGCACCTCACTCAGCAGCAGGTTGGTCAGTCGACTGGTACCGAGGCGGAAGAGCTCGTTGGTAAGCCATTCCTCGCCGCAGACTTCCTTGACGACGGTGTAATAGGTGACGGCGTCCATCACGGTATTGATGCCGCCTGCGGGCTTGATACCAATCTTGATGCCCGTCTCATTGTAGTACTCCTTGACGGCCTGCGCCATGACGTAGACGCCTTCAGGCGTAGCGCCAGCCTTCTCCTTACCGGTGGAGGTCTTCACGTAGTCGGCGCCGGAATACATCGATAAAATAGCGGCTTTCTTTACGTTGGAGAGGCTGCCGAGGTCGCAGGTTTCCAGAATGACCTTCATGGGCACATCGCCGCAGGTCTGCTTGAGCTCGTTGATGTCGTCGGCTACGCCCTCGTAATCCTCGCTGAGGAACTTACCCACGGGCAGTACGATATCGACGTTGGTGGCGCCGTCTTTGATGGCCAACGCAGTCTCGGCGACCTTCACCTCCATGAATGTCTGTGAGCTGGGGAAGTTGCCGGAGACAACGGCGATTTCGACGCCGTCAACCTCCAACGTGTTACGTACCAAGTGGGTGAAGATGGGGTAGGTGACAATGGTGGCTACATGCGGCAGGTCAGGATAGGTGGCGTCGAATTTGTTGACTTTTTCCACCATATTGAGGATGCTCTCCTCGGTGTCGGTGGTGTGCAGACTCGTGAGTTCAACGCTGCCGAGGAGGAACTTCTTTACGTCTACGGTGTCGTTGGCAGGCACCTTGTTGGCGATGATGTCCTTTACGGCAGCCTTCACCTGCTGCTCGTCTACGTTGAGGTCGTATTTGGCAAAAGCCTGGTCGATTTTGCTGCTTTTTACCAAGCCCTTACTGCGCTGGGCCTGAATGTCCTTGTTGACTTGATCCTTAATTGTTCCCATAAGTTTGTTCGTATTTTATTGTTGTTTATTTGCTTATTACTTTGCCCCGAGCTTCTTATTGTTTTGCTTGTAGCTTGGGGTTGTTTTTGTGGCGCTCGGCATCGCGCTTGGTCTTCTTCTCCAACGACCGCTGGAAGGCCTCGGTGAGGTTGACGCCGGTCTGATTGGCGAGGCAGCAGAGCACCCAAAAGATGTCGGCCATCTCCTCGTCCATATTGTCTTTCTCACCCGGTTTGAAGCTCTGGTCACCGTATTTACGGGCCATGACGCGGGCTAATTCGCCCACTTCCTCGGTGAGAACGGTCATGTTGGTCAACTCGGAGAAATAGCGCACGCCGTAGGTCTTAATCCATTGGTCAACAGCCTGTTGTGCTTCATCTATCGTCATTATCGTGGTGTTTTGGTTTATTCCTTATTTTTTGTGTCCATGCAGATGGTGGTAGGACCGTCGTTGACGAGTGCCACCTGCATCATCGCACCGAACTCACCCGTTCCGATGGGTTTGCCCAGGGCCTCCTGCAACTGGCGGCAGAACGACTCGTAGAGGGGGATGGAGATCTCGTGAGGCGCTGCGCGCAACCAACTCGGACGGTTGCCTTTCTTGTAACTCGCCATCAAAGTGAACTGCGAAACGACGATGATATCGCCGCCTACCTGGTTGATACTCAGATTCATAACGCCATTCTCATCTTCGAAGATGCGCAAGCCGATGATCTTCTTTACCAGCCAAGCTGCATCCTCCTCGGTGTCGGCCGACTCGATGCCGACCAATATGAGGTAGCCTTTGCCGATGGCGGCTTTCACCTTCCCGTTGATGGTGACAGAGGCCTGAGTGACCTTTTGAATGACGATACGCATGATATTTGGTGCTGATTTAGTTGTACAAAGTTAATAAAATAACGGCTACAATCGGTTCTTTCAAGCCGTTATTTCATCGGATTTTTTATTTTCTTCGTTGTCATCGAAGTATTTCCTCACCTTCGCGGCTTTGTCGGGGCCGATGGAGGTGGCAAGTTCCTCGGTGGTTGCACCCTTGATTCGCTTCACGGTCTTGAAGTCTTTGAGGAGCTTCTCCTTGGTCTTCGGACCGATGCCCTTTATGTCGTCCAGTGCTGAATGTAGGGCATGCTTCGACCGTTTGTCGCGGTGGAATGTGATGGCAAAGCGGTGCACCTCATCCTGTATCTGCGTGAGGACGTGGAAAAGCTCGCTGTCGGTCTTCAAGGCGATAACCTGCGGCGGGAAGCCGTAGAGCAGTTCGTTGGTGCGGTGGCGGTCGTCTTTGGCCAGGCCGGCGATGGGAATGTCGAGGTGAAGCTCGCCTTCGACCACCTCTCGAACGACGTCCATCTGCCCCTTTCCGCCATCGGTGATGATGAGATCGGGTAGGGTAGCACCTTCCTCCAACATGCGCCCATATCTGCGCCTCACAACCTCTTGCATAGAAGCGTAATCGTCTGGGCCAGTGACAGTTTTGATGTTGTACTTCCGATAATCCTTTCGCGAGGGCTTCATGGCCTTATATACAATGCAGCCGGCTACTGCATCGGTGCCCGAGATGTTGGAGTTGTCGAAACATTCTATCTGATAAGGCAGTTTCTTGAGGTGGAGTTTATCTTGCAATTCCTTCATCAGGCGGGTCTGTTTCTGCTCCGGATTGAGTTTCTCGCTCTGCTTCAGACGGTCGAATTTATACTGTTTGCCATTCATCTCAGACAACTCCAACAGGTGCTTCTTATCGCCGCGCTGGGGCACGAAGAAGGTGGCGTCTTTAAGTTTCCAGCTCATCTCAAACGGCACTATAATCTCCTTGGCCGTGCTGCCAAACCGTTCCCTGATCTCGGGGATGGCCTGCAGCAACAGTTCCTCATCGCTCTCGTCGAGCTTGCGCTTGTATTCGTAGGTGAAACTCTGGTTGATAGTACCGTTCTTGACGTGGATATAGTTGATGTAGGCGTTGCTCAGGTTGTCCTCATCGGTGATGGTAAACACATCGACATCGGTGATGGTGTGGCTCACCACCTCGCGCTTCGAGACGAAGTCGCGTAGCAGTTCGTAGCGCTGTTTGAGTCGTTCGGCTTCTTCAAACTGCATGGCTTGTGCCTTCTCCATCATCTTGTTGTAGATCCAGTCGCTCAGTTCGCGGGTGTTGCCCTTGAGCACTTCCTTCGCCTGACGGATGTTCTCAAGGTAGTCCTCGCGCGTCTGCTTGCCGATGCAACAGCCGTCGCAGTTGTGGATATGGTACTCCAAACAAGGGCGATATTTATGGAGTTTTACGCCCTCGTCGGTGATGGGTTGGTGGCATAACCGCGGCTTAAACACCTTCTTGATAATGCCGAGAAGGTTGTACATCGCCGTGATGTGGGGGTAGGGGCCGTAGTAGGTACCCACCTTTTTATTAATATGGCGGGTCTTGAAGATGCGTGGGAACCATTCATTAGTAACGACTATACTCGGGTAAGTCTTGCCATCCTTGAGCAATACGTTATAGCGGGGCTTGTATTTCTTAATGAGTGCGTTCTCCAGGAGCAGTGCATCTTCCTCGGTATTGACCACGGTGTAGGAGATATCGCGTATCTTACTCACCAGCACCTGCGTCTTGAAGCGGTCGACCTCCTTATGGAAGTAGCTTGAGACGCGGCGCTTGAGGTTCTTCGCCTTGCCCACGTAGATGATGGTGCCTCCTTTTTCGCGCAGGTCGTCGTAGTACTGATAGCTGCCCGGCTTCTCGGGCATGTTCAGTACAATGTTCTTTAGATAGGCAAGCCTTTGCTCGTTTTCTTCTTTTGTCATGGTCTCAATCCCTTTGTTAATCGGCTTTCACGACGCCGCTTGTTTCACGTGAAACGATATGCGGTGTGGCGTTGACGGAAGCGTTAGCTGACTGTTGACGTTGGTCTTTGTCGGTCGTGTCGTTAAGGCCTACGTCGTTCGTCGTTCCGCCGTTTGGGATTAGCAAAGGTACGAATTAAATTCCACAAGCCTGCCGCGTTTATGATTTATTTGCGGCTTTTAGCTATTTTGATGCATGGGGGCGGCTTCTCCCACTCTTTTTGCCGCGCCTTTGGTTTCAGTGTAGTGGCCGGTCTTATGCCGACCACCAACCGCACGGAAACAGTCCATCAGCCGCCCTAACACCATCCACCAACCACGCGGATACCATTATTCGCCATCGATTATACGTCGTAATGAATTGAATGGTATCGGTTCGGCGGTTGGTGGCCGGCACAAGGCCGGCCACTACACTGGATACATTATGCGGTGTATAATAAACAATACACGTTGCATGAGTAAAAGAAAAGCGCCTGAAAGAAGATTGTTCTTTCAGGCGCCGTAATGGATGTTCGCTGCGATGATTGTGCGAAAAAGAGTGTGGAAGATTAGAATTGCAGCAGACTCGTGATCTCTACGTCCTTGTCGAAGCTTTCGCGGGTATGGGGGAACTCGGTCGTCAGCTCCATGATGAAATTACAATAGATGCGCTTCGGGTGGAACTTTCTCACCAGATTGCACGCCGCTTTCATCGTTCCGCCGGTGGCCAACAAGTCGTCGTGGAGCAGCACCACATCGTTTTCGTTGATGGCATCCTTATGAATCTCGATGGTATCGATGCCATATTCCTTTGCGTAACTTTCCTGGATGGTCTCGCAGGGCAGCTTTCCCGGTTTGCGGCAAAGTACGATGCCTGCACCCAAACGAATGGCAGCGGCCGAGCTCATTACGAATCCGCGGCTTTCAATGCCCACGATCTTTGTGATGCCCTTATCCTTATAAAGGTCGTACATCTCGTCGCTGATGATCTTAACACACTCTGGACTCTTGAAGAGCGTAGTTACATCGCGGAAGTTGACCCCTTTTATCGGCCAATCCGGAATGGTTCTTAGGTTCTTGATTAAAATCTCCTTGTTCGTCATTTACGTTTTACTTTAATGGTTATATCGTTGTTTTTGAGTCATTTATCGATAGTTCTGTTTCACGTGAAACAATCGTATCTCATCATCTTCCCATTAATACCAGCAGCACGTTGATGTCGCTTGGCGATACGCCGGGAATGCGACTGGCCTCAGCCAATGTTTCCGGGTCGATGCGCTCCAACTTCTGGCGCCCTTCGATGCTTATCTCATGGAGGTCGCTGTAGTGGAAATGGCCCTTAATGCGGATATTCTCCAAGCGCCGCATCTTATCCGCCACGACCAACTCGCGCGCAATGTAGCCCTTATATTTAATAAGGATTTCTGCTGCCTCCGCTATCTCTTCCTTGCGGTTTTCGGGCGCTTCGACTACTGCCTTTAAGTCGGGCAGGATGTCGGCGAGCTTTGCAATCGTGAGCTGAGGACGGCCGATGAGTTCCGAGATTTTGCAGCCAAAGCGGAGTGGGGTGGTGCCGAGGCTTTCGGCATAACCGTTGATGGTGGTTGGCTTGACGTTGGTATTGTCGCAGAAATCAACGATTCGCCCGATGGCTTCCTTCTTTTGCAGCCACCAGTCGTAGCGGTCTCGATGCACCAATCCGAGCTTGTAGAACATCTCGGTCAAGCGTGCGTCGGCATTGTCCTGACGGAGCAGGATGCGGTATTCGGCACGCGAGGTGAACATGCGGTAGGGCTCATCCACGCCCTTCGTCGTGAGATCGTCAATCAATACGCCGATGTACGCCTCGTCGCGCTTCAGCACCACCGGATCGCTTCCGGCGCATTTCAACGCGGCATTGATACCCGCCATGAGTCCCTGACCGGCCGCCTCTTCGTACCCCGTGGTGCCGTTGACCTGACCGGCGAGGAACAATCCGGGAATGACCTTGCTCTCGAGCGAGTGCTTGAGCTGCGTCGGGTCGAAGTAATCGTACTCGATGGCGTAGCCGGGCCGGTAGGCTTTGACGTCGCGTAGGGCCGGAATCTCATGCAGTGCTCTGAGCTGTGTCTCCATCGGCATCGACGAAGAGAAGCCGTTCAGGTACATCTCGTTGGTGTCCTCGCCCTCGGGTTCGATAAACAACGGGTGGTGATCGCGGTCGGGGAAGGTAACGAGCTTGGTCTCAATCGACGGACAATAACGTGGGCCGGTGCTTTGAATCTGGCCGTTGTAAAGGGGCGAATTGGCGAGATCCGACCTTAATATCTCATGCACCTTAGCGTTGGTCTCACACGTCCAGCATGGTAGCGGCTTGAGGGCATGCTGCACCCCCATGAACGAAAACTGGTGGAAGTCGGTGTCTCCGGGCTGTTCGGTGGTGTCTTCGAAGTGGATTGTCCGCTTGTCGAGACGCACCGGCGTGCCCGTTTTCATCCTTCCTGTTTTAACGCCCCAGCGCGCGATGCTCTCGGCGAGGTGATAGGAGGCAGGTTCGGCGCACCTGCCCCCAGGTACCTTATGGTGGCCGATGTGCATCAATCCGTTAAGGAAGGTGCCGGCGGTAATGACGACGGCCTTGGCGCAGAAGGTCACCCCCCAGATGGTGGTGACGCCTACGGCCTCGCCATGCTCCACGATGAGCTCGTCGGCCTGGTCCTGCCAGATGTCGAGGTTGGGCGTATGGTCGAGCGTGCGGCGCCACTCCCAGATAAACTTGCCGCGGTCACACTGTGCGCGGGGCGACCAGACGGCCGGTCCCTTGCCTTTGTTGAGCATGCGAAACTGTATGGCAGTGCGGTCGGTGACCATGCCCATCTGACCGCCCATGGCGTCGATCTCGCGTACAATCTGGCCTTTAGCGATGCCGCCGACGGCAGGGTTGCAGCTCATCTGCGCAATCTTGTTCATGTCCATCGTAATGAGGCAAGTCTTGGCCCCAATGTTGGCCGACGCCGATGCGGCCTCGCAGCCTGCATGACCGCCGCCGACGACGATGACGTCGTAATAGAAATCAGCTGTATTCTTCATTTGCGGCAAAAGTAATTAAAATATTCGATTTTTTGCGGCTTTTACTTTGTTTAATCACCAAAATATAGTATTTTTGCATGCGATGTGGCTCATGTCCTACCTACAAAGGATGAGGGCGGTGCATCGTCGAGAAACAATTGCTGGCACTTAGAGCGCCTTAGGTGAGGCACTTAAGGGCTCTCTGATATGGTGAAATCATCAATAACATTCAATAATTTAAATTCAATCATTTATGTGGTTAATTAATTCTCCGATTGGCAGAAAGGTGGTAATGTCGCTCACTGGCATTTGCCTTATCCTGTTTCTGACCTTCCACTGCTGCATGAATGTTGTGGCCTTCTTCTCTGGAGACGGTTACAACGTTGTGTGTAAGTTCCTGGGTTCCAACTGGTACGCCGTTCTCGGCACGTTGGGTCTGGCCTTCTTGGCAGTGTGTCACATCGTGTATGCCTTCATCCTGACGGCACAGAACCGCCGCGCCCGTGGCGACCAGCGCTATGAGGTGACGAGCCGCCGCCCCGAGGTGAGCTGGGCATCGCAGAACATGCTGGTGCTGGGTCTCATCATCCTCATCGGCCTGGTGCTGCACCTTTACAACTTCTGGGGTCACATGATGTTCGCCGAGCTTGCCGGCGTCGAGGTCGCCCACAGTCCTGCCGACGGCTTCGCCTGGATCCAGGACACGTTCTCCAATCCGGTGTTCTCCATTCTTTATCTCATCTGGATTTGCGCCATCTGGTTCCACCTGAGCCACGGCTTCTGGTCAGCCATGCAGACCCTTGGCTGGAGCGGTAAGATCTGGCTCAAGCGCTGGCAGTGCATCGGCATCGTGTATGTCACGATACTCATGGCCGTCTTCGCTATCCTTATCCTTTCTTTCTGGCTCGGTTTCGCTCCCTCGATGTGTTGCGCAGCCTAACTCACTGGTAATTTCTAATTAGCATCATATTATGTCACAGATAGATTCTAAGATTCCTGAAGGCCCTCTGGCTGAAAAATGGACCAACTATAAAGCACATCAGAAGCTTGTCAACCCCGCCAACAAGCGTAAGCTCACGGTGATTGTCGTGGGTACGGGTCTGGCCGGTGCCAGCGCTGCCGCATCACTTGGCGAGATGGGCTTCCATGTCATTAACTTCTGCATCCAGGACTCTCCGCGCCGTGCCCACTCTATTGCCGCACAGGGTGGTATCAATGCAGCCAAAAACTATCAGAACGATGGTGACGCTGTCTACCGTCTGTTCTACGATACCATCAAGGGTGGTGACTACCGTGCCCGCGAGGCCAATGTCTACCGCTTGGCTGAGGTATCGGCCAACATCATCGACCAGTGCGTGGCTCAGGGCGTGCCTTTTGCCCGTGAGTATGGCGGCATGCTGGCCAACCGTTCGTTCGGTGGCGTGCAGGTGAGCCGTACGTTCTACGCCAAGGGTCAGACCGGTCAGCAGCTGCTGCTCGGCGCTTACTCCTCTCTGATGAAAGAGGTGCACCACGGCACTGTGGAGCTCCACACCCGTACAGAGGTGGAGGATATCGTCATCATCGACGGCCGCTGCCGTGGCGTCATCGCCAAGAACCTCGTTACCGGAAAGCTCGAGCGCTATGCCGGTCATGCTGTTTGCCTGGCCACCGGCGGTTATGGCAACACTTACTTCCTGTCGACCAACGCCATGGGTTGCAACTGCACCGCAGCCATCCAGGCCTATCGTAAAGGTGCCTACTTCGCCAACCCCTGCTTCGTTCAGATTCACCCGACGTGTATCCCCGTGCACGGCGACAAGCAGTCGAAGCTCACACTGATGTCGGAGTCGCTGCGTAACGACGGCCGCATCTGGGTGCCGAAGAAGCTCGAAGACGCCAAGAAGCTGCAGCGTGGTGAGATTAAGGGCCGCGACATTCCTGAGGAAGACCGCGACTACTACCTCGAGCGCCGCTATCCTGCCTTCGGTAACCTCGTGCCCCGCGACGTTGCCTCGCGTGCCGCCAAGGAGCGCACCGACAAGGGCTATGGTGTCAACAACACCGGTTTGGCTGTGTTCCTCGACTTCTCTGAGGCTTTCCAGCGCCTCGGCCGCGACGTCGTTGACCAGCGCTACGGCAACCTCTTCGATATGTATCAGGAGATTACCGATGTTGATCCCCACGAGAACCCGATGATGATCTTCCCCGCCATCCACTACACTATGGGCGGCCTCTGGGTTGATTATGAGCTTCAGACCAGTGTCAAGGGTCTGTTTGCCCTGGGCGAGTGCAACTTCTCCGACCACGGTGCCAACCGTCTCGGTGCATCCGCACTGATGCAGGGTCTGAGCGATGGCTACTTCGTCATTCCTTATACCATGCAGAACTACCTGAGCGATCAGATTCAGGTGAAGCTGCCTTCTACCGACGCGCCCGAGTTCGCAGAGGCTGAGAAGGGAGTGCAGGCTGAGATCGACCGCATCATGGATATCCAGAACAAGCAGAGCGATAAGTCGAAGCTGATGAGCGTTGACTCTATCCATCGTGAGCTTTATAAGATAATGTGGAACTATGTAGGCATGGCCCGCAACGAGGCCGGACTGAAGAAGGCCCTCGAGATGCTGAAGGAGGTGCGCAAGCAGTTCGATACCTGCGTCCGCATCCCGGGCAGCAAGGAGGGACTCAATGTCGAGCTTGACAAGGCTATCCACCTGCGTGACTTCATCCTCATGGGTGAGCTCATTGCTTACGACGCCCTTGAGCGCAACGAGAGCTGTGGCGGTCATTTCCGCGAGGAGAGCCAGACAGAGGAAGGCGAGGCTAAGCGTGACGATGAGCACTACATGTATGTAGCTTGCTGGGAATATCAGGGATCCGACGACGTCGCCCCCGTTCTCCACAAGGAAGACCTCAACTATCAGTACATCAAGGTTCAGACAAGAAACTATAAGAGCTAAAGTTTCATCTAATATAAAGCATTAAATCATGGACACGAATATATCATTCACTTTGAAAGTTTGGCGTCAGAATGGCCCGAAGGCTGAGGGACATTTCGATACCTTTGAGATGAAGGATATCCCCGGGGATACTTCCTTCCTGGAGATGCTCGACATTCTCAACGAACAGCTCATTGAGGGTGGCAATGAGCCTTTCGTCTTCGATCACGACTGTCGTGAGGGCATCTGCGGTATGTGCTCACTCTACATCAACGGCCATCCCCACGGACCCGCACAGGGCGCCACGACCTGCCAGCTCTACATGCGCCGCTTCCACGACGGCGATGTCATCACCGTTGAGCCCTGGCGCTCGGCCGCATTCCCTGTCATCAAGGACTGCATGGTAGACCGCTCTGCCTTCGATAAGATCATCGCTGCCGGCGGCTACACCTCCGTTCGCACCGGTCAGGCTCAGGATGCCAACGCCATCCTCATCTCCAAGGAGGCTGCCGACGAGGCTATGGACTGCGCTACCTGCATTGGCTGCGGCGCCTGCGTTGCTGCCTGCAAGAACGGTTCGGCTATGCTCTTCGTATCGAGCAAGGTGAGCCAGTTCGCTCTCCTGCCTCAGGGCCGCGTCGAGGCCGCACGCCGTGTGAAGAGCATGGTAGCCAAGATGGAAGAGCTCGGCTTCGGCAACTGCACCAACACCCGCGCCTGCGAGGCTGAGTGCCCGAAGAACGAGTCCATCGCCAACATCGCCCGCCTGAACCGCGAGTTCATCAAGGCTAAGCTGGCAGACTAAGAAGTACTGAAGTTCAGAAGTACTGAAGTTCGGAAGCTTAGAAGTCCGGAAGTCCGGAAGTTCAGAAGTCCAGTCATATGCTCAAGTATCTGTTAATCAGGTATTGCAATGGTAATGACGGGACTTCCGGACTTCTGGACTTCCGGACTTCTTTAATTCCTTACTTCCGGACTTCTGTTTAACATTCCCTTGCACGATGAACGACATATCAGCCATGAACAATGAGGCCACGCGCGCCTTTGTCCTGAGTCACCGCAACGATGATGTGCGGCAGTTGGCCTTGCGGGGCAGCGGGACTGACGGTGTCAACCTGCCTTTCGCGCTCAACCAGATTGCCGGATGGCAGATGGCGCGCACGAAGCTGCCCACTTACGCCGCCACCGACGGCGTCGTCTATCCGCCCCACCTCAACATGGAGCAGTGCTCCTCCGAGGCTACGGCGCGCTACAAAGCCCGGATTGCCGAGCGGCATCAGGCATCGCTGCTCATCGACCTCACGGGTGGTTTCGGCATCGATTTCTCCTTTATCGCACCCTGTTTTGACCATGCGGTCTACGTGGAGCGCAACGAACGGCTCTGCGCCATAGCCCGCCACAATTTCAGTTGCTTAGGTTTGGCCAATACCGAGGTGGTCTGCGGCGATGGCGAAGACTATCTGCACCAACTGAGGGCGCAGGTTGATTCCGGCTCCACCCAACCGGCATCCGCCGCTCAATTCTCCCGCCCATCAAGCTCCACCAGCCCGTTTATTTTCATCGATCCGGCGCGCCGCGATGCCAACGGACATAAGGTCTTTGGCATCGCCGACTGCACGCCCGACGTGCTTTCGCTCAAGGACGAACTCATGTTCGTCGCGTCGTGCGTGATGCTCAAGCTCTCGCCGATGCTCGACTGGCATGCTGCGGCCCGCGCTTTTGCGCCTTATTGCCGCGAGGTGCACATCGTCTCGGTGGGCAATGAGTGTAAGGAACTGTTGCTGGTGCTGTCGCCCGAGCCGTTGGCGCCGTCGTCCACGCTTTCCGGCGACGGTGTGGCATCATCCATTCGCTTGGTCTGTGCCAATGACGCAGAAATCTTCGAGCAGGCCGTTTCCTTCGATTTAACGCCGTCTTTTGCACCGGAGCCTATAGTTGCTCCTGCAGAGGCCAATCGCGCGACTGCGGCCATTTCTGAGCCTTTCTCGGCCGATGAGGTCGTCGGCGCCAGTCTGTGCGTACCCAATGCCAGCATCATGAAGGCCGGAATCTTTACGGCGCTGGCTCAGAAATTCGGCGTACGGGCCGTCGACCGCGACTCCCACCTCTTCCTTGGTCAGCAGAAAGTGAATGGCTTCCCCGGCCGACAGTTCCGCATCATGGGCCTCACTACGATGAATAAGCGGGAGCTGCGCGAGCGGTTGGCAGGTATCACAAAGGCCAACATTGCCGTGCGCAACTTCCCCCTTTCGGCCGATGCGCTGAGGAAACGTCTGAAGTTGAAGGATGGTGGCAGCTGTTATCTCTTTGCTACCACGATGCAGGGGCGCCACGTCATCTTCATCACGGAACCGCTTTGATAGCCATTCGGTTGTTTTTAGTCGCATACCTTGGTGGCAGTGTCGCCTGCTTCTGTGGACGGTGCCTTCTTCGGTGGCAGTGTAGTGGCCGGCCTGGTGCCGGCCACCGTCCGCCGGTATTGATGGAATTGACGGGAAATCCATGCCGTCCGCCGGTATTGGCGGGAAATCCATGCCGTCCGCCGGTATTGGCGGGAAATCCTTACCAAGGGTTGGTGGCCGACACCAGGTCGGCCACTACACTGCCACCAAGGGAAAAAGTGACGAAAAAAAATCGGCAAATCCCAACATTATAGGATTTGCCGATTATTATTTTCAGCTCCGCTAAATGCGGCTGCTTACTTCACCACCTTGACGGTCTTATTGCCCTGCTTGACGATGTACACCTGACCGGGTTGCATCGAGCTGACGCGCTGGCCGTTGATGGCGTAGATTTCGACGGGCTGAGCGGCTGTCTTGGCATCGTTCACCTCGACGGCGCGCACGCCGGTGGTGGCGCCCGTGAAGGTCAGCGTATACACCTGGCTGGCCGAGAGGTCGCCGCTATAGACAGAGACCGTCACCACGGCATCGGCGCCTGACTGACGCATCTCCGTATAGACGCGCGCGCCGTTGGCGCCGCTTGTCTTCACGGTGATGTCGTCGAGGCTTACCACGCCTGCATCTTTGATGGTGTAGCGCGTAGTGGCGGCTTTGAAGCCGCTGATGGTGGTACCCTTGTAGGCGATGTCCTCCACTATAGGCGTGTTGTAGATAAGGCTCAGGTCGTCAACATATAGCGAGTCGGTGCTGCCCTTGCCGGGATTGGCGTTGGTGGCCATGGTCAGCAGCAAGGCCTTGCCCTCCACGTTGGCGTCAATCATGTTGAAAGGCACAACCACGCGCTTCCAGACGGGCAGGCCGGTGGTGAAGGTTGTGGTGATGGTGGTGTCCTTTGCCAGTGCGCGTACGTTGGTGTATGTGACGGAGTCAGGATCCTGATAATAGGTGCCGTCGGTCAGTGCTGCGCTCAGTGTGGCATGTGGATAAGTGGCATTGGGTGTACCCTGCTTGAAGGCCATCCAAACGGCCACGCTGTCGGGTGTGCCGTTCACGGTCTGGTAGAAGGGGTCGCCGTTGCTATCCTTGTCCGTCTTGCTCATGTCGAGGTAAGCGTGGTTGCTCAGGTCCTCAGCCGTGGTCGAGCCTGCGTTCAGACGGCCGGTGGTCAGCGTGCCGTTGGCAACGATGCCAAATATCTCAAAGGACCTCAGCAAGGCAGCCTGCTTGCCGGCGGAACCCGGACGTACAGTGTCAGTCTTGAATACGAAAGGATTGTAGGCGGCAAAATAGCCAATTACGGGGTTGCCGTATGAGCAGCTCAGCATGTCGTGCCAGTTGTTAGGCTCATCTCCACTGGCAGTTCCCATCATCGAACTCAATGTTGCCGTATGCCAGTCCTCGAATCCGCTGTTCTTAAGCTGGTAGCCGAGGCCGTCGTTGTTGCCAAACACCACGTGGATGGTCTGCTTCAGGAGAGGGTAGTAGATATCGATCAGCGCATAAAGCTTTCCGTCTGTCTTCTCGGCTATCAGGCTGAGGGGCATGGTGCCCATTGAGAGCGTGACATCCTGTGCGGCTTTCAACGAGGTCACGCCATTGCTGGTGGTGCCAGCGATGTTGTCGACGACGATGTCACCGAGTGACATTGTCATGAACTTAAAGTTGTTGAGCGAGAACTTGTAGGTGCCGTCAGCATTCTCTGTCACAGAGATGGTTGACTGGATGGCCGGCATGGCCGTTCCGTTCACCGTTACGGTGAGGTTGTCGGTGTAGTCGGTGGCAAACGAAGCCGTTGCCATCAGGGCCGACACTAATAGGGTAAATACTTTCTTCATACCTTAAACTGATTTGATATATTAACTGATTTGATGTTATGCTGATTAAAAGCTATAGCCGAATCCGATGTTGCCGTAGATGGGGTGGAGCGTGTTGCGCACCGTGGTGAACCCACTGCGGAAGATGTTGTTGAAGTCGTAGGTTACGTTGACGTTGACCGAGAAGTGGCGGTAGGCGCGCCATGAGCCGCCGATGAGGGCGCCCCAGGTGAACGTGCGCAGGTCGTCGTTGAAGTCGTAGGCAGCCTGCTGTCCTTTCTCATAGACAATCTTCTCGCCGGTGGGGATGCCGCTGCGCAGGTAGCCGTCGGTGACGTAGCCGCTGAACTCGCCGTCGGTGCGCCATGAGAGGAAGGTGCCGGCGCGCACCTTCCACCGGTCGTTGAAGCGGTAGTCGGCCGTGATGGGAATGGTGAAGTAGGTGGCGTCGTATTTGATGTGGACGAAGCCCGTCCAATAGCCGCTCACGCGGTCGCCGTCACGGATGATCTCCGTATGGTAGTTCTTCACGTCGGCGTTGACGTCCATCGACTTGTTCTCAAATTCCAGTCCGATGGAGGTGCCCCAGTGGCGGCCTTGGCCCCACCATTTGGTTACCCTGCCCTCGAGCGAGGTGTTGAAGCCCGGGTTGTATTTGCGTATCTTCCTTAGTTCCCTCGGCATGCCGAGAGGTGCTGCGCCACCGACGTTGAGGCCAGCGTTGAGCTCCCATTCCCATCCTTTCGAGGTCATGTTGATGAGGTTCTGGTCGCGGTCGCCCACGCTGTTCTGGCCAAAGGCGGGTGCGCTGAGCATTGTGGCAAAGGCCATGGCGGCCAATGTATTGAGGGTCATCTTATTCATAGTTGAGGTGGATTTCGTCTACGTAAAGGGTGCTGCCGATGGCGCCGGAGAATGAGGCACCGTCGGCGCTCGATGAGAGCACGATGGCGATGTTGTATTTGCCGTCGATGAGTTTCTGCTCGTCTATGGTCTTGCCGTTCTGCTGTTTGAAGGGCACATTGAACTGCACCCATTCGTTGCCCGACTGATGGTCGGTGACCTCGGCGCGCAATACGATGTTCTTTGAGGTCATCACGGTGTTGCCGTCGACGTAGGGCGCGTCGTCGGTCACCTCATACACGATGGCGTAGATAGCAAAGTCGTCGGTCTTGCCCGGTACCGGTTCGGTGCCGTAGTTGCCTGCCGAGCCCGTACGCCTGCGGTATTCCGCACCCGGCTGGTATTTGTAATAGCCGGTCATCGAGGTGGGTACGGTGTTGTGCAATGGTATGCCGAAATGCGTCGAGGCAGGCATATCCTGCATGTTCACTACAAACGAGCCCAGAAACAGGTTACCTGCCGCGATAGGCGCGCCGAACATCGTTCCGAGCGCACCGGTGGAGATGGTGGTGAGTTTGGCGCACTTTCCGCTGACGCCGCCGTCAGCCTGCGAGGTGGGATAGTCGGAGTAAGAAGGCTTGGATGCGGCCAGCGTCACCATAGCTCCGGCGTTGCCGCTGCCCCAGTCGATGCGGTTGCCGCCGACCGTCTCATAGAAAATCTGGAAAGCCGGCTGCCCGCCGAACATGTAATACCTTACGTTGTCGAAGTGGTAGTCGGATGGTGTGGCATTGTTGACGATGTTGACCGAGTATTCCTTCGTCCAATGCCCATCCTGCGAGGTGACGGTGTAGGTCTGTGGCGTCGACTCGTAAACATACGTGGTATCGTTGGTACCGTCTTCGTTGGCGGTAACCTGCATCTCGGTCTTAAAGAACTGTCGTGGTGTGCCCGAAGCCGGACTGATGGTGGCGCCCTCGGTCAGCGTGAACACCGGTGCAAGAATGCTGTCGCCGGTGTTGGCGTAGAGCGTTACGTCGTTGTTGTTGATTACCGGCTCGCGCATCAGCTGTTGGCCCTCGCCAAGACTGACGCCCGTAATGTCGGCTTCGGCGTTGAGCGCCTCCTCCTTGATACACGAGGAAAGCGGCAGCGCCATCACGGCGGCCATCACAAGGGCTTTCCCTGTTGTCCTGATTATATAAAGCATACTTTAGTGTCTATTTCATCATTATACGCTTTGCAAAGTTACGATAAACTTCACAATAATTGCGACGATTGTAGTCTTATTTAACACCAAAGCGGGCAAAATTGCTTTATAATGAGTCAATTTAGGTTATTTAATTGCGATATGGTGCTATCTTTGCGGCAAAATCGTTAATTTTGCATGATATATAAACGATTAGATTATGAAGATAGCATTGATTGGCTATGGCAAGATGGGTCATATGATTGAGCAGATTGCCATTGCCCGCGGCCACGAAATTGTGTGTAAGATAGATGTAGACAACCAGGCTGACTTTGACAGTCCTGCCTTTGCCTCGGCCGATGTGGCCATTGAGTTTACCAATCCGACGGCTGCCTACGGCAACTACCTTAAGGCCTTCGCCCACAATGTGAAGGTGGTGAGCGGTTCGACGGGTTGGATGAAAGACCACAAGGCCGACGTTGAAGCGCTGACCAAAGACGGCAAGCAGACTCTCTTCTGGGCGAGCAACTTCTCCATTGGCGTGGCCATCTTCTCGGCTGTCAACCGGTATCTGGCCAAGATCATGAACCAGTTCCCGCAGTACGACGTTCAGTTGACCGAGACCCACCACGTGCATAAGCTCGACGCACCGTCGGGCACCGCCATCACGCTGGCCGAGGAGATTGTTGACCGCCTCGACCGCAAGCAGTCGTGGAAAGCCGGCAGCGTGAGGTGGGACGACGGCCATGTCGACGGCTCCGACGACCATCGCGACGACGAGCTGCTCGTGAGCAGCATCCGCCACGACGAGGTGCCGGGCATCCACAGCATCAGCTACGACTCTGAGGCCGACTGCATCACCATCACCCACGACGCCCACTCGCGCAAGGGCTTTGCACTCGGGGCCGTGCTGGCCGCCGAGTTCACGAAGGACCACACCGGCCTGCTCACCACCAGCGACCTGTTCAAGTTCTGAGTTCTAACTACTGTTTAACCGCCGTTTTAATTGCTGACAAGAAAATGATTGACAAGGAAAAAGCCCAGCTCAATATGAAACGGCAATGGATAAAGTTTGCCATTGCCTTTGTTTGCTATGTTGCCTTTATCATCTGGATGTCGCCGCGCACGGTTGTCGGCTGGGTGCTCACCCTGCTCGGCGCGCTGTTCATCCTCGACTGCTACATCACGAAGAAGGTGCGGTGGCAGTGGTGGAAAGAGGCGTCCAGTCCCGTCCGGTTCATCATGAGCTGGGTCGATGCCCTGGTGTTCGCTCTGGTTGCCGTGTATTTCATCAACCTGTTCCTCTTCCAGAACTACGTCATCCCCTCGTCGTCGCTGGAGAAGAGCCTGCTTACGGGCGACTACCTGTTTGTGTCGAAACTCAGCTACGGCCCGCGCATCCCGCAGACACCGCTCACCATGCCCCTCACGCAGCACACGCTGCCCATCATCCACACCAGGAGCTACATAGAGTGGCCCCACTGGGACTACCGCCGCATCAAGGGGCTGGGCCATGTGCGGCTCAACGACATCGTGGTGTTCAACTATCCCGCCGGCGACTCCATCCTGACCGAGGACCGCTACCAGGCGCAGGACTATTACGGCATGATTTACGGTCTCGGCGAGCAGATCTACCAGCAGCAGACCCCCAATCCCGTCAATCCCGCCACACTCTCGCCGCAGCAGCAGTGGGACTACTATAAGACGATGCGCGCCATCGGCCGTGACTATATCGTCAACAATCCCGTGGAGTACGGCTCCATCAGCCACCGGCCGACCGACCGCCGCGAGAACTATGTGAAGCGCTGCGTGGGCCTGCCCGGACAGACCCTGCAGATAAAGAACCGCATCATTTACATCAACGGCAAACCCAACAAAGAGCCGGAGAATGTGCAGTATAGCTATTACGTGAAGCTGAAGGCCAATATCCCCGACGACGTGCTGAAGATGCTGGACATCTCGCAGGAAGACCTGACAAGCCTCAACCAGAACCGCTTCATGCCGCTCACTAGGCGTGCCGTGAAGTACCTCAGCGGCCGCAAGGACCTTGTGGCGAGCATCAAACTCAACACCGACGCGCAGCCGGGCGGTCTCTACCCGCTCGATGCCTGGACGGGATGGACGGTGGACAACTACGGCCCCATCTGGATTCCAAAGAAAGGCGCCACGGTGAAGCTCACCATGAAGAATATCGCTATCTACGAGCGGCCTATCCGCGTGTATGAGGGCAACGACCTCGTGGTGAAGAACAACCATATCTATATCAACGGCAAGGAGGCCCACAGCTACACCTTTAAGCTTGATTACTACTGGATGATGGGCGACAATCGTCACAATTCGGCCGACTCGCGCTACTGGGGTTTCGTGCCTGAGGACCATATTGTAGGCAAGCCTATCTTCATCTGGTGGAGCTCCGACCCCGACCGTAAGGGCTTCAGCGGCGTGCGCTGGGGCAGGTTGTTCAAATGGGTTGACAAGATTAAATGAAGCAGGTGCTGAAGTTTGCGGCCGCCTTATGTGTGGCCCTTGTCCTTGTCATGGGGGTTCGCGCTGTGGCGTTCAGCCTTTGCCGTGTGCCTTCCGATATCGGCCGTGAGCTGCGTCGGGGCGACAGGGTATGGGTGAACAAGCTCGCGCGCACCGCAAACTTCAGTCGTGGCGACATCGTGGTGTTCGACACCTCCGGCACGCCGCCCTGCATCTCCCTCTACAGCCGCGACGAGGCCATCGGCTGCGTCGTGGCCGTGCCGGGCGACACCATCACCGTCGCCGGCCGACGCTACCGCATTCCTTTCCGCTGCTGTGACCGCTGCGGGTGCGACGACTGTTGCCTCTACCTCGTCGATACGGGCCACGGATGCCGCCTCGTGCACAAGCACCAGATTGTGGGCCGGGGCCGCCGTTTTCTTTAATTGCTGCCGGCTGTATGACGTGTCTCTTGTCAACCACTTATTTCGGTCCGGTGCAATGGTACCAGAAGCTTAACCGCCACGCGTTGTGCGTCGTTGAGCAGCACGACCATTTCATTAAGCAGACCTACCGCAACCGCTGCGTCATCGCCACCACGCAGGGACCGCAGGCGCTCACCGTGCCGGTGGAGAAATACGTCAACGACGTGACGGAGACGCGTGATATCCGCATCAGCGACCATGGCAATTGGCGCCACCTGCATTGGAACGCCTTGCTGTCGGCCTACGGCGAGAGCCCGTTCTTCGAGTTCTATGCCGACGACCTCCGTCCTTTCTTTGAACAGCGCTGGACCTATCTGCTCGACTTCAACATGGCCATTACGCAGAAGCTTTGCGAACTGCTCGATATTGAGCCTGAGTTGCGGCTGACTACGCAGTATGGGGTTGATGGGGTTGATGGGGTGAATGGGGTTGATGGGTTGAATGGGAAAGAGGCAATACCGCAGGAAAACGACTACCGCAACGTCATTCGGCCGAAGCATCCGCTGGCCGATGAGGCGTTTGAGGCACGGCCTTATTATCAGGTCTATCAGCAGAAGTTCGGGTTCCTGCCCAATCTCTCCATCCTCGATTTGCTGTTCAATATGGGCAACGAGGCTGTGCTGTGGCTGTAATAATATTTATTTATAGATAAGCGTGCAGCTATGGTCTGCGGCAAACACGGCGTTGGCCACCTGCTGCAGTTGCGTAGCCGTCACGTCGTCGATGGCGCGGAACTGAGCGTTGATGTCGTAGGGCCGGTTGCGGAAGAGGTAGTAGCGGGCGGCGTCGAGCGCGTAGTTTTCATGGTTGTCGCAGGCGATGCCAATCTGCCCTTTCAGCTGTCGCTTGGCGGCTTTCAACCGGGTTTCGGTCATCGGTTGGCTGCAAAGGCGGTCGAGTTCGCGGCGTACGAGGTAGAGACAGCGCTTGATATCCTTCTCGTCGCAGCCGAGATAGGTGCTCCATAGGCCTGTGTCGCTGTAGGCTACCATGCTGCTTTCCACGGTGTAAACCAGTCCGCGGTGCTCTCGCAGTACGATGTTGAGGCGCGCATTCATCCCCGGTCCGCCGATGATGTTGTTGAGCAGACTGAGCGCCGTGCGCCTCGGATCGTTGAAATTGAATGCCCTGCTGCCCACCATCACATGTGCCTGATGGGTGTGGCGGTCGTGCGTCAGCAAGCGTGGCGGTGCGGGCAATGCTGCGGGCGTAGGGATCTCCGCTGGCGTGCCAACGTCAGCCTCGGGCCAACCGTATTGGTCAAAAGCTTGCTCCAATAAGGCCGTAATCGGCGTTCTGTGGCCTCGGATGCACCCGTTGGGCAATATATCGCCCGCGATAAAGAAGACGGCGTTGGACGGCCGGTAATAGCTTTTGGTGAAGCGCAGGGCGTCGGCGGTGGTGAACTGCCTCACGCGGTCCGCCGTTCCGAGAATGTTGTGGCCGAGCGGGTGGCCGGGAAACAGCACGTTCTCGTATTCGTCGTAGATGAGGTCGGCGGGGGAGTCGTTGTAGCTCTCTATCTCATCGCAGATGACCTCTACCTCCTTGTCAATCTCGCGCTGTGGATAGACCGAATGAAACACCATGTCGGTGAGCAGGTCGATGGCGCGCCGGGCGTACTCCTTCAGTACGCTGGCGTAGAAAGTCGTGTCTTCCTTATTGGTGTAAGCATTGAGACTGCCGCCCACTTTCTCGAGGCTGTTAAGGATGATGCCGGCGCTGCGCCGCTGTGTTCCCTTGAAGGTCATGTGCTCGCAGAAGTGGGCCAGTCCGTCGTCGCCCGTCGCCTCATTGCGCGATCCGGCTTTTATCTGATAGCCGCAATACACGACGGGCGTGTCCATCGGCATGCAGATGACGCGCAGACCGTTGCGTAGCGTATAGGTAAGCTCTTGCATTGTTCTTGCTTTTTGGCTGCAAATTTACATAAAAAAGCGAACAGAGGCCAATATTTTTTATATCTTTGCACGCGTAATACCAATTCATCCATTATGCGAAAAGTAATAGGAATAGGTGAGACGGTGCTTGACATCATCTTCCGCAACGAGCAACCCATCGGTGCCTACCCCGGGGGCTCGTCGTTCAATGCAATCATTTCCCTGGCGCGAGCCGGTGTGCCTACGGCATTCATCTGTGAGGCCGGACACGACAGGGTGGGGCAGAATATCATCAATTTCTTGAAGGAGAACCACGTTGATACGAGCAATGTCAATGTCTTTCCAGGCTCTCGTTCGCCTATCTCGCTGGCCTTCCTCGACGAGAACAACGATGCGCAGTACATCTTTTATAAGGACCATCCCCACGACCAGCTCGACTTCTCTTACCCCGATATCCAGCCCGACGACATCGTATTGTTCGGCTCTTATTATGCCGTCAACCCCGTCATCCGGCCGCAGATTGTCGGTCTGCTCGACTATGCGCGCAGCCACGGCGCCATCATCTATTACGACGTCAACTTCCGGCCGTCGCACAAGGACGAGGTGATGCGTATCACGCCCAACTACCTGGAGAACCTCGAATATGCCGACATCGTACGGGGCAGTTGGGAGGATTTCAAGGTGCTTTACAAGATGGATGACTCTGATAAGGTCTACAACGCTGAGATTTCCTTCTACTGCAAGAAGTTTATTTACACTCATGGCGCCGAGCCTGTTGACTTGCGGGCAGAGAACGGGTTCCGCAAGAGCTACCCCGTCGTGGATACGCCCACGGTGAGCACCATCGGCGCAGGCGACAACTTCAATGCCGGTTTCATCTATGGCATGCTGAAGTATGGCATCACGCGCCACGATATCGACCAGGGCCTGAGTGAGCAGCAGTGGGATAACATCATCGGCTGCGCGCTCGAATTCTCCGCCGAAGCCTGCAAGAGCCTCTACAACTACGTGTCGAAGGAGTTCGGAGAGCGGCTGCAGAGGGAAGGAAAATAGACGAGATAGAGGCTATAGAAGCTATAGAAACGATAGACGCTATAGATACTATAGAAACTATAGACGCTATAGAACGGCAATCCCCGCCTTGCGCTGAGCAAGGCGGGGATTGTTGTCAGGCCGAAGGCCTACTTGTTGCAACGGTTGGTTGATTAGCCCGCTTATTTGAACTGTTCGTCGAGGAACTCATAGAAGGCGGGGTCTTCGCCGATGAACGTCTTTACAATCTTGCCGTCGGGACCGATGAGGATCTTCGTCGGGAAACCAGTGATGCCGTAGTCCTCGAGCACGGTGGCATTGTTGGGACAGTAGACGTTGAGCCACGGCAGCTCGTACTTCTTCACGCCGGCCTTCCACTTATCCTGCGTCTCATTGCAGTCGATGCTGAGGATCTCGTATTTGCCTTTATACTTGTTGTAGTATTCCTTCATCTTTGGAATGCCGCGTACACACCAGATGCACCACGTGCCCCAGAAGTCAAGCAGCACGTATTTGCCCTTGAGGCTGGCCAGCGACAGCGGTTTGCCGTTGAGGTCGTTGAGGGTGAAGTTGGGTGCTTCGACGCCGGCTCCCTGCTTCTTCTGCTGAGCGGCGGCCTCGTCGGCACGACGCTGGGCGTCGTCAATGGCGTGCTGGTAGTAGGGCTTCATGCGTCCGTTTTTCACCTCATCGCTCAGCATGCCGGCGGCCTTCTTCATCATCTCCAGATTGCTCAGACGAGGGATGTAAGCCGCTACGCCCTCCGAATTGGTGTTTTTGGCGATGAAGTCGAGCATCTGGTTGTTGGCTGTCTTCAGCAGGGCAGGCTCCTTCTTGTCATATTCCTCCATAATCTTTGACTCGGGTTCACCGTTCTTCATGCGTGCTGTCAGCGAGTCCTGCAGCATCATGATGGGGCGCATGGCGGCCTCATTGGCGCGGTCGATGGCGTCGTATTGCTGGTAGAATTTACTGCCAGAGAAGTAGTAGTTCTTGCTCAAGTCGCCGTTGATGACGGCACTCTCGCCGGGAACGGCAACGGCCATGAAGCCCTTGCGCTCTTTGCGGCGCAGTGTGCCTGGGGTGCAGATGTAGATGTCCTGCGGTTGGCTGACGCTGATGGTGAAGTCGAATTGTCCGTCCTTCACTGCCACCGTGTCGATGGGTTGCGTGCGATTGTTGTTAAATGACAGCACGATGAGGCTGTCGCCCAGGCCCTCCATCTTTCCTTTGAAAGAGGTCTTGCCGTTGTTGCCGGCGGCAGAGGCGCCTATGGTGAGCAAGGTCATTGCTGCACTCAAGAGAATTGTTTTTTGCATCATAGTGTTATAGAATGAGTTGATGGTTTTTATTTCTTCTTAGGAAAGCGGCGTGCCCACCCCTCTTCAGAGAAGTCGGGCTCCTTACCCTTCAGCTTTACTTCATGTTGCTGCATCAGTGCGCGCCAGTCGTCGTTGCCGTCGTCTTCGGCTTGCTGATACTTCGCTGGGCGGGCGCCGCGCTTGCCTGCATGACTGTCGTCGCGCTTACCGGCGTAGCTGTCGTCGTGCTTGCGGCCCTTGTAGCCATCCTTCCGCGGCTCCTTGTGCGCGGTTTCGTCGGCATCGTTGCAGCGCACCTCACGACCCTTGTAGCGCGTTCCATTGAGCGCTGCCATCACCTTGTTGGCATCCTGCTCAGGCACCTCAATGTAAGAGAAGCGCGACAGCAGGTCGATGTGGCCAATCTCCTGCTTCGGTCCGTGGATATGGTGATTGACAAACTGCATAATCTCACCCGGATAGAAGCCGTCGGCCTTACCGAGGTTGATGAACAGCCGGCGGAAGCCACTCTCGGCCTTACGTGGACCACGCTGACCGCGCTCGCCGCCATTGCCTCGGCGCCGGCCGTCGCTCTTACCCTTGTGGTCGTCGCTGCTGCCTTTGCGCGAAGTGGTGGGCTTTACAATCTCCGGTGCGTTCTTGTAGTAATCGAGGAAGCGGCCGAAGGTGATGCTTACCATCTTCTTGATGATGTCTTCCTTGTCGACGTATTCAAACTGCCGGTTGATGTCGGGCATATAGGGCGCGATGAGATCCTCGTCGACATCGGTCTTCATGATGTCGTCCATCACCTTGTAGAGCTGTTTCTTGCAAATCTCTTCCGGCGTGGGCAGCGTACCGTCGACAAACTCCTTACCGATGGTCTTCTCGATGTTGCGCACCTTATACTTCTCCCGGGTGTGGATGATGGATATCGACGTGCCCTTCTTACCGGCGCGTCCCGTGCGGCCTGAGCGGTGGGTATAGTTCTCAATGTCGTCGGGCAGTCCGTAATTGATGACGTGCGTCAGGTCGTCCACGTCGAGTCCGCGTGCGGCCACGTCGGTAGCCACGAGGAGCTGCGTCAGGTGGTTACGGAACTTCTGCATGGTGAGATCGCGCTGCTGCTGCGACAGGTCACCGTGGAGCGCCTCGGCGTTGTAACCGTCCTTGATGAGTTTGTCGGCCACCTCTTGCGTCTCCAGTTTGGTGCGGCAGAAGATGATGGCGTAGATGCGCGGGTAATAGTCCACGATGCGCTTCAGCGCGAGATATTTGTCCTTGGCATTGACGAGATAGTAGATGTGGTTGACGTTCTCGGCGCCTTCGTTGCGCGATCCCACCACAATCTCTTTGTAGTCGTGCAGGTAGTTCTTTGCGATGTCCTCAATCTCCTTGCTCATTGTGGCCGAGAACAGCAGCGTATTGCGGTCGTCGGGCACATGGTCGAAGATGGCGTTGATGCTGTCGGAGAAGCCCATGTTGAGCATCTCGTCGGCTTCGTCGAGCACGATGTTCTTCAGTGTGCTCAGGTCCACCTTACCGCGCTCCATGAGGTCGATGAGTCGGCCGGGCGTGGCCACGATGACCTGCGCACCGTGACGCAGTTCGTTCATCTGCGTCACGATGCTGGCGCCGCCATACACCGGGATGACGTGCATGCCGGGGATGTATTTGGCAAATGAGGTGAGGTCGTCGGCAATCTGCAGACACAGCTCACGCGTGGGGCTGAGGATGAGCGCCTGCGTGTCGCGCGACGTGGCGTCGGTCTTCTGCAATACCGGTATGCCATACGCGGCGGTCTTGCCGGTGCCCGTCTGCGCGAGTGCGATGACATCGTTGCCATCGCCCAATAAATACGGGATAACCTCTTCTTGTACGGGCATGGGGTGTTCAAAGCCCAGTTCTTCAATGGCGCGGCGTATCACTTCGCTGACGCCAAGTTCTTCAAAAGTCTTCAAATAATTCTCAATTAATTGTGATGGTGCAAAGATACGAATTTCAGTTGGTTAACTTGCTAAAAATCCTGTTATTTAAATAAAAAAGCGGTATCTTTGCACCGTTGGCCGGTTCCGATGCCGGTCCGGCGAAAGCAAAGCTAAATGACAATCAGATGAAGATAGCAGTATTTTGCGCGGCCAATGACCACATTGACCCCGACTTTTTCACCCTCACCGAAGCGTTCGGCCGTTGGATGGGCGAGCACGGCCACACCTTAGTCTATGGCGGTGCCGACCGCGGTCTGATGCGCACCATAGGACTGGCGGTGCACAACAGTGGCGGCCAGACCATTGGCGTCATACCCCGTATTCTATCCAACCGCCGCATCCCCGACTATCTCGATGTAGACATCCCCTGCGATAACCTCTCCGACCGCAAGGACATCATGCTCGCGCAGAGCGATGTGTGCGTGGCGCTGCCCGGCGGCATCGGCACGCTCGACGAGATTTTCACCGTCGCCGGCAGCCACACCATCGGCTACCATGATAAGCGTGTGGTGCTTTACGACATGAAGGGTTTCTGGCAACCGCTCATTCATGCCCTCGACGACCTCGAGGCGAAGGGCTTCGTACGCGGCCATTGGACCGACTTCATCCAAGTGGCCGGCAATCTCGATGAAGTCAAGGCATTGCTGTAATGCAAGTCAAGCAATGGCTTTAGCGTAGTCAATCAATGGCTATAACGCAATTCAAGACAGCGCTATAGCCAATGTTATACAATAATAATGGCCGGCAGGGAGCCGGCCATTTTGTTTACTTCTCATCGGCGAAGGAGTAGGGCGCGTCGCCCTCAGCCGTTCCCCTGGTCTTATTGGGCTTATGGCCTAAATCAAACACGAGCGTGGCGCCGTTAATCAGGGCGTCGCGGGTGATGTAGTTGTGGGTGTAAGCCGCACCGTTGAGGCTGAGCGCATTGACGTAGCGGTTGTCCTTGCTGCAGGCCGGAGCCGATATCTGTGTCGTCTTTCCGCTGGGCATGTGCAGGGTGACCTGCTTGAAATAGGGCGTGCCGAGCGCATACTGGCCGGAGCCGGGACAAACCGGGTAGAAACCGAGGGCGGAGAACACATACCACGCCGACGTCTGTCCGTTGTCCTCATCACCGCAGTAGCCGTCGGGCTGGGCGTTATAGAGGCGGTCCATCACCTCACGCACCCAGTACTGCGCTTTCCACGGCTGCCCAGCGTAGTCGTAGAGGTAGATGGCATGCTGGATGGGTTGGTTGCCGTGGGCGTAGTTGCCCATATTCATAATCTGCATCTCCCTGATTTCGTGGATGACCTGACCGTAATAGCTGTCGTCGAAGATTGGCGGAAGGTTGAACACCGAGTCGAGCATGGCGCAGAAGTTGCCGTTGCCGCCCATCAGCCGGATGAGATCCTTGGGATTATGGAACACCGACCACGTGTAGTGCCAGCTATTGCCCTCGGTGAAGGCATCGCCCCATTTGAGGGGATTGAAAGGTTTCTCGAAGCTGCCGTCGGCATTCCTGCCGCGCATGAGGTGGGTCTCGCTGTCGAACACGTTGCGGTAGTTGAGCGCGTGGCGGCGATAGGGCGCCAGTTCCTTGCGCGACTTGCCCAGTGCTTTGCCGAATTCATAGATGCACCAGTCGTCGTAGGCGTACTCCAGTGTGCGCGCCACATTCTCGTTGATCTTGACATCGTAAGGCACATAGCCGAGCTTATTGTAGTATTCGACGCCACGCCGGCCCGTTGACGAAATCGTCGGATGAGCTGCATTGGCACCGTGGGTGACAGCCTTCCAGAGCGTCTCGGCGTCGTAGCCGCGCAGTCCGCAGAGATAGGCGTCGGCGACGATAGAGGCCGAGTTGTTGCCCACCATGCAGTCGCGGTGACCGGGTGAAGCCCATTCGGGCAGCCATCCGCTTTCCTTGTAGGCGTTGACGAGTCCCTCCTGCACCTGTGTGCTCACCTCGGGGTACATCAGGTTGAGCAATGGGAAGAGCGCGCGGAAGGTGTCCCAGAAGCCGGTGTCGGTGTACATGCGGCCCGGCAGCACCTTACCGTTGTAGGGGCTGTAGTGGATGGGCTGGCCGTCGGCGCCGTACTCGAACAGCTGGCGGGGGAACAGCAGTGAGCGGTAGAGGCAGGAGTAGAACGTGCGCAGGTGGTCGGTGTTGTCGTCGTTCACCTCGATGCGGTTCAAGATGTCGTTCCATCGCTGCTGACCCTTGGCGACGAGGCGGTCGAAATTGGCATCGCCCAACTCATTGAGGTTGCGCTCGGCCTGTTCGGGGCTGATGAATGATGAGGCTACCCTCACGTGGACCTTCTCGCCGCGCCGGGTGCTGAAGCCCACGATGGCACCGGCATGGTTGCAGGTGGCCGTGGTGGCGTGGCTGTCGAGACGGCCGTCGCTCACGGCGTAGGTGTAGGTGAAGGTGAAGGGGTGGTCAAACTCCATCACGAAGTAGTTCTTGAAGTTATCGGGCACGCCGCCGCTGTTCCTCGTGGTGTAGCCGATAATCTTGCGCTGCTCAGGCAGGATGGTGACCGACGATCCTCGGTCGTAGGCGTCAATGACCACGAAACTGCTGTCGCTCTTGGGGAAGGTGAGGCGGAAGAGGGCCGCGCGCTCGGTGGGCACCACTTCGGCGGTGACGTCGTAGTCGGCGAGGTAGACGCTGTAGTAATAAGGCTTTGCCGTCTCAGCCTTGTGGGAGAACCAACTGGCCCTCTTGGTCTCGTCGAAGACGGGGGCGCCCGTGATGGGCATCAGCGCGAAGCAGCCGTAGTCGTTGATCCACGGACTGGGCTGGTGGGTCTGCTTCAGACCTCTTATCTTTGTCGCCGTATACGAATAGGTCCATCCGTCGCCCATCTTACCGGTCTGCGGCGTCCAGAAGTTCATGCCCCACGGCATGGCGATGATGGGGTAGGTGTTGCCGGTGGAGAGTTGGAACGTTGACTCTGAGCCCACGAGCGGGTTGACGTACTCCACAGGGTTGTTGGCCTTTACGCCGGTTGTCAGCATCATGCTGCACAGGAGTGAGAGCCCGGTTGTTTTAAGGAAATAATTCATTGGTTTTATTATAGTTGATTTATTCAGTGTGTGTCAGACGGGGAAGGAGGCTTTATTCTGCGTGAGTTAGACGGGAAAGGACTGTGGTTAGCTACAGTTTCTCAATCTCCGCCTTATCCAGCCCAGTGATTTCACTGATTAGGGCTGTGTCCAGTCCTTTGGCCTTCATCTTCCGTGCGTGCTCGATATTCGTTTCAGTTCGGCCTTCCTCGAGTCCCTTCCGCGCGACCTTCTGCGCGACCTTCCTCAAGTCCTTCCAGCTTTGCGGTATCCAGCACGTCGTTCTGCACCATGATGTTGTCGATATGGCGGTCGTAGGCCTTGCGCTCAGCCTTGTTCATCTTCAGGTATTGCAGCTTCTGGCGGGCTTCCTGCAGGCCGGGAGCCTTGGTGTCTTCTTTGATATGGCCATTCTTGAGATAGTCAATCCATTCCTCGAGAGGCGTCTTGGCCACCTTATTAAACTCATTGACGCGGATGATGAAGTATTCCGGGAAGATTTCCTTGGGCGTCTTTATCTTGATGAAACCCTTGTCGCGCGAGGTGATTTTCAGTGTGTCCTTGGTATGGACGCCCACGAGCGACGTCTGGCCGTGGTATAGATAGTCGGCGCCCTGCCCCAGGTCGAAATACAGGATGCTGATGGAATACACCTTGCTCACCTTGTCGTATTTTTCGCCAAGCGAGATGTGTTCGGTAATGGTCTTTGCCACTCCGTAAAGCACGCGCTCAAGATAGTAGAGCTCGCGGGCCTGCTGTATCTCAACGATAATGATGTCGCCCTTACTGTCGCGGGCCTTTATGTCCACACGGTTGTACTTGTCATCGTAGTCCTCTTGATTGCTTTCGCTCTCAAGTATCTCGATGATATGCACCGGCTCATTGAGCAGAACGGTGATGAGTCCCTCCAACACACCAAAGTTGGCCTTGTCGCGAAGCATGCGCTTGGCGGCCCAATCGAAGCGAATGTACTTGTTGTCGTCTTCCATCTTATACGTCCTTTCTTTTTGCTGCAAACTTACATAAAATTATTCTGATTTTACACCAGTTGGATAAAAAAGTCGAGGCCACTGCGCAAATAATAGCTTGAAGACGGCAGAATGCCGTAGTTTTTTAGTAACTTTATAGCGGAGTCTTACTCCATGTATTAATTAACGGGCTTGATGTCCCAATGTTTAACTACTAAAACTTCAGGG
>ONAR01000032.1 GCA_900315835.1 uncultured Prevotella sp. | reverse complement strand
CTAACTTTTAGAGGGTTAAACATTAAGACCTCAAAGATAATAAATAATTGTGACTTAGAGCACGTAAAATAGGATTGAGCGTATGCTGGCCTTGATTTTCCTTGCTATCAGCGCATGGGGGAGGAAATCTATTAAGTTTTTTATCTCGACTGGCTTATAATTCGGGAATTTTATCTAAATTTGCCATGCCATGTAGAATTTTGCTCCGTTTGTTTTCACACCATAAAGGTAGTGAAAATTCTGCAAATGGCAAAACTCTGGGGAACTTATTGTTCCTCAGAGACTTATAAAATATATTAACAGCAAATTAGGCATTTAGTTGCGGAATTAAGGTTTATTTAAAAGGTGAGGCTTATTTTGAAGTGGAGAAGAACCACGAGCTACCCTTCATCGTTCATACAGCCAACGATGACGTGCGCGTCACCGGCACTCACTTCAATGTCACTGCTTATAAGAAAAGCGGGCACTTCGAAGTGCAGCTTTTCGAGGGAGGCGTAACGCTGTATGACAATGCATCAAAGCAAACCGAGGCTGTGTTAAAACCCGGGCAGCGCTTTGTCAAGACGGATGGCGAGTCAAGCATTGAGCGGATTACACAAAGCCATTACCTCGACTGGAAAAACGGCATCATCGATGTGGAGGATGTGCCATTCCCCGACTTTATGGAGCGATTAAACGACTACTACAATATTCATATTGTCGTTACCAACCAACAGCTCATCAATTACCGTTGTACGGGTAAGTTCAAGATGAGTGAGGGAGTAGCCCACATCCTCGACGTCATTCGTATTGACCATCCTTTCAGTTATCGGCAGACGGGCAACACCATTTATATTGAATGATAAGCTGTCATTCAGCCACATGCTTGCACTTGCCGCTGAATTCGGTGAAGTCGACGCGAATAATGTTGACGCGGTGAAACGACTTCTCACTGTATTTATAACCGATAGCCTTGAACTCAGGCGAGAGCTTGTCGACAAGGAGGTGGAGGGCCCGCATCATCTCCTCTGGTGAGAGATGGATGTGGGCCTCGCCATGTAGAATGACGCTCTCGTACTCGGTGGTGAAGTTGCGGGGCAGCAGATGAACCCGCCCAATGATGCAGAACGATACTCGCGGATGCTGCTCCAGCGCCCTCAGCTTATGCCCCTCGGGTGCACAGTGGATGTAGATGGAGTGGTCGCCATCCCACACGTAGTTGAGTGGAACGCCATACCCCGATCCGTCGACATCCTGCATCGACAGCACTCCATATTCACTCTCACGCAGCAGCTCCAAGGCCCGCGCCTCATCCATCAGCCGGTCTTGCCGCCGCACCGTATTATTGACGTATTTCATCTGCTACTCTCCTATCATTTGTTATTTTATATAAGTTATCCAATCATTGTCTTCAAATCCTCATCGACAGTGGTGATGGTACCCAAGCCGAAGCTATCCTGCAGCACCTTCAATACACCGGGAGAAACGAAGGCAGGCAGCGTGGGACCGATATGGATGTTCTTCACACCAAGGCTCAGCAGAGCCAGCAACACGATGACAGCTTTCTGCTCATACCATGCAATGTTGAAGACGATGGGCAGGTCGTTGATGTCGGCAGCACCGAAGATCTCCTTCAGTTTGAGCGCCACCACAGCCCATGAATAGCTATCGTTGCACTGTCCGGCGTCGAGTACACGGGGAATGCCGTTGATGTCGCCGAGCGGCAGTTTGTTGTATTTGTATTTGGCGCAACCCGAGGTGAGGATGACCACATCCTTAGGCAGGGCACTGGCGAAGTCGGCATAGTAGTTACGGCTCTTCATGCGGCCGTCGCAACCGCTCATGACAACGAACTTACGAATGGCGCCGCTCTTGACAGCTTCCACCACTTTGTCGGCAAGGGCAAACACCTGGTCGTGGGCAAATCCACCGACAATCTCGCCGTGCTCAATCTCGTCGGGAGCCTGACAGTGGCGGGCCATCTCGATGACCTCGGAGAAGTCCTTGTGGCCGTCGGGGCGCGTAGCGATATGCTTCCAACCGGGGAAACCGGTGGAGTTGGCCGTGAACACGCGGTCCTTGTAATTGGCCTTTGACGATGGCGGCACGATGCAGTTGGTGGTGAAAATGATGGGGCCGTTGAAATGGGCGAACTCTTCTTTCTGCTTCCACCAGGCGTTACCGTAGTTGCCCACGAGGTGCTTGTATTTCTTCAGCTCAGGATAGTAGTGAGCCGGCAGCATCTCACCGTGGGTGTAGACATCGATGCCTGTGCCCTCAGTCTGCTCGAGCAGGTCAGCGATGTCATGGAGGTCGTGACCACTGATGAGGATGCCTGGGCGCTTGCCCACGCCGATGTTCACCTTGGTGACCTCGGGCTTACCATAGGCGCCAGTGTTGGCCTTGTCAAGAAGCGCCATGACGTCGACGCCATATTTACCCGTAGCGAGGAGCAGCTGCAGCAGGCTGTCGCCGTCGGCCTCTGGATTGGTGATGCCGGCCAGTGCCTCTGCCATGAAGCGCGTGATGTCGGCATTGCGCTGACCGAGTCGGGCGGCATGCTCATAGTAAGCGGCCATGCCCTTGAGCCCCAACACGATGGTCTCTTTGAGCGAGCGGATGTCCTCATTGGCTGTGCGCAAGACGCCTTCGCGGTCGCCCTCAGCAGCATAGTCACTCTTCTCGCCGCCCCACTTCACCTCTTGGTAGTCGGGCAACGCCACACCACGCTGAGCGGCGATATCCAACAGACGGCGTTTGATGGTAAGACCGTTGTCAACCTTCTGCAGCAAAGCCGTATCATCGAAGTTGGCATTGGTGATGGTAGCGAAGAGGGCATCGACGACGAAGTCGTCAACAGCCACATCATTGGCATAGCCATTGTTTAACAGCTCATGATAGATGGTCCCTACGCCGCGGGTTACGCTGAGCAGCAGATCCATCCAACGGCTGGTCTCGGGTTTCTTACCACATACGCCACTCACGGTGCAACCTGTGCCCTTGGCGGTCTCTTGACATTGAAAGCAAAACATATTCATCATATCTTCGTTAAATAACCTTGTATTGATTTTTCTAATGCGATGCAAAGGTAGGCATAATCTAAAAGGGCTACAGGTCACATTTGTTACCCCATCGCGTTAAAAAAGTGTAAAAGGTTATTTCAGCTTCCGACTGTCGATAATCTCTATATTCCTGCCATCAATCTTGATGGCGCCCTCCTTCTCAAACTCTGAGAGCACACGCATGAGCGAGAATTTCTGTATACCCATGCTGTCGGCTATCTCCTGCCGGCTACGGAAGAGCACTATCTGCCGCGTCTTCTGCTCCATAGCCCGCTGAATGAGCAGGTTGGCCACCTTCTCGCGCACCGTCATCAGACTGAGCATGTTGAGTTTGCGGGTGAGGAAGGCGTTGGTATCTGAAAGCAGCGTAATGAAGTTGGCTTGCACGCGGCTGTCTTGGGCGAGTATCGTGCGGAAGGTCTCCTTTTGCCAGCGCAGCACCACTACGTTTGTAGCTGCCTGCACTGTGACCGGCATGGCGTTGTTGGTGGCGAAGATGAATGCGGGCGCCACAACGCGGCCTGGCGTCAACCGGCTCACCTCCACCTCCTTACCCGCAGGCGACGACATGCGGCAAGCCAGCGTGCCTTCAACCAAAATGTCGGCATAGCGGCAAGGCTGACCGGTGATGGCAAAGGGGTCGCCCTTGTCAAAGATCACCATACGATGGGTGTAGCCGGAAAGAATCTCACCGACTGTCTCCGCATCCATATCCCTAAACAATGGACACGAAAGGAGAACTTCGATATATTTACTTGAGTCCATATAGTGCAAAGTTAGCGATTTACATTAAAATAAATGCATTAATTTGTTGCCAGTCTCATTAGTTTTGCTTAGTTTTGCAATAAACGAACTT
This sequence comes from uncultured Prevotella sp., assembly GCA_900315835.1. Lineage (GTDB taxonomy): Bacteria > Bacteroidota > Bacteroidia > Bacteroidales > Bacteroidaceae > Prevotella. Next base: position 28,752 of record ONAR01000032.1, on the reverse strand, counting down.
AACGACCTATCTCTGCCCATGCGATACTATATAACCTTTCTGCTGCTTTGCTTCTCGCTTGCCCTCCATGCGCAGACCGACAACTCTTGGAAAGACTACCTTGACCACATCGGGCAAGGCGAGGATATCGACCGCGGACAACTGGAACTGCTCTACGACGACCTCGACGAACTTGCCAATACGAAGATAGACATCAACAGCTGCACGCGGGAGGATTTGCTCCGGTTGCCGTTTCTCTCTGATCAGCAGGTGATGGATCTTATGGAATACCGCTATAAGGTCGGGCGTCTGAATACTTACATGGAGCTGTACCTGGTACCTTCGCTTGACCGCAATACTATTCTTCTGCTGAAAGACTTCCTCGTTTTCTCAGCCGCCGCATCACCCGACTCCATTCCATCCTTGCGTAAGGTGCTGCAATATGGAAAGCATGAGTTGGCCGCCGACTTCAAGCTGCCTTTCTACGAACGACAGGGCGATAAGAATGGTTACCTCGGATACAAATACCGTCATTGGCTGCGCTACACCTTCAACTATGGGCAGCAGGTGAAGGTTGGACTCGTGGCCTCGCAAGACGCCGGTGAACCGTTCTTTGCCGGCGACAACAAGATGGGGTACGACTACTACAGTTTCTACTTGCTGCTGCGCGACATGCATCGGCTAAAGGCGCTAACTATTGGCCGCTACCGTCTGCGCTTCGGTATGGGGCTCATTCTGAACAACAGCTACGGCTTCGGTAAACTCGTCTCGCTCAGTAACCTCTATGCATCGACCAACTATATCAAAGGCCACAGCAGCCGCTCTGAGGCCAACTACCTACAGGGCATTGCGGCGACCATTGATTTGGGCAAGGGCTTCAACCTCACTACCTTTGCCTCCTACCGCAAGATTGACGCCTCGCTGGGTAAGGATTCGTCATCGGTGGTGACCATCCTACGCAGCGGCTACCACCGCACGGTGAGCGAGATGCAACGACGGAGAAACACCAGTGAGACGCTGCTTGGCGGCAACCTCCACTTCTTCAGCAATGGCTTCCACCTTGGCGCCACCGCTTTCTATACGCGGTTCAACCGAATGCTCGCCATGAACAGCGGCGCCACTTACCGTCAGTGGTATCCTAATGGGCAGTCGTTTTGGAATGCGAGCATTGACTATGGCTACGTGAGCAACCGACTCAATATCAGCGGCGAGACGGCCACTGGCGACTGCCGACAAGTGGCGACAATCAACACGGTGAGTTACCTGCTCAACTCCAAGCTCTCGCTCATCGCCTTGCAGCGCTACTACCCTTACCAGTTTTATTCGCTTTATTCGGAGAGCTTCGCCGAAGGCGGGTCGGTCAACGACGAGAGCGGCGTGTTCGTCGGCGCCAAATGGCAACCATGGCGAAACAGCGAACTGCAGGCTTACACCGACATTTCTTACTTCGCATGGCCAAAGTATGGCGTCAACGAAGCCTCACACCGGTGGGATAACTTCGTTCAATTGATGGTCACCGGCAAGCGGTGGGGCTTTACGGCGCGCTACCGTATGAAAATGAAGGAGGTCAACAACAGCGACAACACAGCGCTCGTCCAGACCTATACCCATCGTGGTCGGTTAGCTTGCACCTATACTGGCGGCGCCCTGAGTTTGAAGTCGCAGGCCGATGTAAGCTATTTCACCGGCAAGGGGTCCAGCAACGGCTATATGTTCACCCAAAGTGCAACATGGGAGAAGCGTTGGCTGAGGCTCATGGCCTCATGCGGTTATTTCGACACCAGCGATTATGAAGCCCGCGTCTACAGCTTTGAGCCAGGGTTGCTCTATAGCTTCTATTTTCCCTCTCTCAACGGCCAAGGAATACGCATCACCTTAAACGCGCGCGCCAAGCTCGGCAACAACCTTCTTGTCGTCGCCAAGCTTGGCAGCACTCATTATTTCGACCGCAGCACCATCTCTACAGGTTTGCAGGCCATCAACGGCGCTACACAAACCGACCTCGAGCTACAGGTCAAATGGAAATTCTCAGCTTATAAACAGCAATGACACTTGGGATTGCTGACGGCTGACGATTGGATTACTCCAATAGCTGACATTGGATTACTCCAATATCTTCGTCATATTCAACGACGAGATTTGCTGGTCAGGATTGATCACAGCCTTTACCTTGTAGTTGGCATGATGCTCCTTGTTGGGGTCGGTGCGCTCAATGTCTTGCGTAGCAGAGAAGGAGACGGAGTATTCATATTGCTCGTCGCCGATTTCCTTCTTGTCAATCTTCAGATCATTACCCAGACGCCAGTTCATGTTGGTGATGTCGTCTTTATAAATCTTATCCATGAAGGTCACTGCATCAGCCTGCGTGGCATCAGCCTTGCCAAGGAAGGAGGTCATCAGCGGAGCTACAGCAGCCTCGAGGTTGGCCTCATTGCGCGAGTTGATGGCCTGGAAGAAGCGGCGAAGCACCGACCTCACCATCGTCTTTTCCTCGGGCTGCACGGTGCTGGCCTTCAACTGGCGAAGGGCGTTTTGCGCCTCGTCAACATGGTCGCCGTTGGCGTGCTCATCGAGATAAGCCTGAATGGCTTGGATGGTGTTGGCGGTCTCAGCCTGCGACCAGTCGATGGAGTCAATCTTGCGCTCTGCCTCCGCCTTATGCTCCGAGTCAGGGTGGCTGGAAATATAGTCGAGCAACGCCTGACGGGTACCGCTGACCACAGCATTGTTCCACTCGTCGTCTGCATGCTGAATGGCGTCGAGTCGGGCAGTGACTGCGCTGATGTGAGACTCAGGTGCATCGCGGTAGTTGTCGAGATAAGTCTGCAACACAATGGGGTCATCGCTCTTCATGGCGAACTCGTAGGCTTCCTCCTCTTTCGAAGACTTGGCGTTGTTGTAGAAATAGAAGCAGATGCCGCAAACGAGCAGGGCGAACACCAATCCGACGATGAGCGGCGTATGCGACTTGCGGGGCTTGTTGCCGTCGGAAGATTTATCGGTTACAGGAGCTGTTGGCTTTTTCGGCGGCGTAGGAGGCACCTGCGTGCGCTGACGAGGCGGCACTGTTGACGACTGATGCGCAACCGGCTGCTGAGCGGCTGGGCGTTGAGGAGCGGATTGCTGTTGAGAAGCAGCTGATTGCTGAGGAGCAGATTGCTGGAAAGAAATTGGCTGACGAGGTGCTGATTGCTGAGCAGCTGACTGCTGAGTAGCTGCAGAGCGGCCGACAGTCCCCGAGAGACGCGTCAGATGGTGGCAGTTGGGGCACATCTCCTCATCGCGAAAATAGATCTCTCCACACTCCGGGCATTTAATAATCTTTCCCGCTATCTCGACACCGCAATTGGGGCAAACGGGTGCCTTATCGCTTATTTGACGTCCACACTCCGGACATTTGATCATTGCCATAGCTTATCGTTGTATAATAATAATGTTGTTGATATTTGATTTCTTATGAATGAAGTTCTCGTTATATCAGTGGTGGCGGAATCTAATCTCACGCAACTTATGCTTGCCCATGAACCGACTCTTATCCACATAGCCGTTGATACCGTCGAGGTGGCCCTTGCCAGTGTATTGCCACATGATGAATTCAAAGCCATCGTTGAGCACCGGTTCAGAACGCGTGTATTGAGCAATCATCACCTTGTAACCATCTAAGCGGCCTGACAGATTGACGTTGTAGAAGTTAGCGTAGGTGTAGAGCAGCGGTTTCTGCTTATACGCCTTCTCCACCAGATCGAGGAACTTGAACAGTGAGTCGCAGAATTCTTCCTTGCCCAATCCGCTGCGCGTCTCTATGTCAATCATCGGCAACAAATCCTGGTCACCGGGGCGGCACTGGGTCATGAAGTTGGCCAACTGCTGCTCCTGACTGATTTTAGGGCGATAGAAATGGTAGGAACCCACCTTCAAACCATAGCGGTGAGCCAAATCGATATTCTGCTTGTATTTATCATCAATGCGGTCGCCGCCTTCCGTGGCCTTGAGATAGACGTAAGCCATCTTCGTATCGCCCACCGTCTCCCAGAACACATTGCCCTGATAGTGGCTCAGGTCGATGCCGTGGATGTGGCGGCAGGTGTCCTCACACTCCACATGCGACTGGGCAAAGGCACTGCAGAGGCTCAGCAGACTGACGACGAATAATATAATGCGTTTCATAATTGCAAAGTTACAAAAACTATTTGTCAAAGGCCACCCTACTCCTCAATTTCCTGCAATGAGCGGGCAAAGTTGTTGAAGTAGTTACTCACCGTCTCTATCGGTGCGTAAGCCAGGTAACGCAGACTACGGCGCAGGTTGCGGCGCAGCAGCGTGGAGTTGTTGGTCACAAATCCGGAGCGGTTTTGACGGAAATGCCACTCTTCGGCAGTGTCGTTGGCAGTATGGGCCACCGACCGCATGACGAGCTTATAAGCATTGGGCTCCACCCTACTGACGAAGGGAACCTCGTCTTGACTGAACTGGAATACAGCAATGAGCATGCTGCCCTGCAACTGGGCCATACGCCGCATGTGGAGCTTCGAAAGCCAACGGTCAAGCTTCACAAAGTCAACTTTATCACCCTTCGTTCTCAAGTAGCTGCCGAGTTGAAGCAAGCCACGCAGCATGGTGCCATGATTGAGCATACTGCTCACGGTGGCGACAATGATATCGAGCAAGTCTAAGGCACCGCGGTTGGTGTCGATGGCATGCAGCTCTTTTTCTCTGATGCGCTTCAACCGGCTGTTGAGCAGTCGGTTGCTCAGCGTTGGCTTCATCTCCAACACCTCGGTCGGCGCCGCATCGGTCAGAAAATCTTGAGGTATCGTCTCCCGCTCGGTAGCATCAAGACGAGCCATACCCTTCACCGCCAAATCCTCAACATGCTGCACATGCGCCATCTGCCCAAGCCGGCGCCATTTAAAGGCCGACATAGGCTCCACAGGTTGGTGCTCGGTCTGAACACCCGACTGCAGCAGTTGGAAGAAATTGCGTGTGATAATGTCCATGATTTATGAATATCTTTTCGGCAACCGCAATACGATAGCACCAATCGAGACCACACCAATGGCCATTGGATAGTAAAGATAAGGAATGATCTGCATCGGACTGATATGAGCCAGACCGGCGGCCAACAGCATCTGAACGCCGTAAGGAATGAGGCCCTGCACCATACACGAGAAGGTGTCGAGGATACTTGCCGCCTTCCGAGGGTCGACGCCATACTGCTCACTGATTTTTTTGGCAATATTGCCAACGGTGAGGATGGCAACGGTGTTGTTGGCCGTACAGAGGTTAACCAGACTCACCAGCGCCGCGATAGCACCCTCGGCGCCACGCTTGCCATTGACGTGGCGCGTAAGTCGACTGATGATATAGTCAATGCCGCCGTTGGCTCTGATAATCTCAAGCATGCCGCCGGCCATCATAGCGATGATAATGAGCTCACCCATTCCGACAATGCCTTTGCCCATGGCGTCGAGCCAACCGTAAAAGCCATAGTCGCCACCAGCCATGCCAATGATGCCGCAGAGCAATATGCCTGTCACCAAGACGGCCATGACGTTGAGACCACAGATGGCGGTAATCAATACGGCAAGGTAAGGAAGAACGCGAATGTAACTCACGTCGCCAACATGAGCCGGAGCCGCATAGTTCCACCCCATCAGCGCATAAATCACCAACACCACGATGACAGCAGGCGTAACGATGAGTGAGTTGACCTTGAACTTATCCTTCATCCGACAGCCCTGCGTCTGTGTGGCCACCACCGTAGTATCGGAGATAAACGAGAGGTTATCGCCGAAATAGGCGCCGCCAACGATGGCAGCCGTCAGCAGTGCAATGTTGTTCCCTGTCTGCGTAGCGATGCCCGCGGCTATAGGAACCAAGGCCACCACCGTACCCACGCTGGTGCCAATAGAGATGGAGACGAAGCAGGCAGCAATGAAGAGACCCGGCAAAAGCAAAGCCGGTGGCAATGCGGCCAGCGTCAGGTTGACAGTGGCATCGATGGCGCCCATGCTCTTAGCCGACTGCGAGAAAGCACCCGCCAAGACATAGATCCAAAGCATCAGCAATAAGTTGGGTGTACTGGCGCCACGACTATAGATGTCGATGCGGGTCTTCAGCGTGAAGCGACCAGATATGGCAATGGCATAGATGCTGGCAATCAGGAAGATAACTGTCATCGGCACGCGGCTGAAGTTGCCCGCGATGATGCTCAGACCAAGATAGAGCAGTATGAAGACCAGCAACGGCGACAGCGCCAGCAAGCCCTTACGGTCGGATAAAGGCTGCTTCAAGCCATCGGTTTCTTGTGAAATATTATCTTTTGCCATAACTCATGATTAAAGTAAACGACGCAGCAACTACAGTTGGGTGCGACGGTAGAAGTCCACATTCTCGCGTGTAAGCAGTTCAATGGGCATGTAGTTGACCGGTTGAATCTTTTTCTTCAGTACGATAGCCTTGAAAAGGGCATCCATCGAACTGTAGCCCTGCTGATAGGCGTGTTGCGCGATGAGGAACGAGATGCTGCCCTGACGCAGGCACTCCGCGTTTTTCTTCACCATGTCGTAGCCCATGATCTGGGTTTCCCTGCGGTTGGTGCGCAGCAGAAAGTCACCCATGACATGCGCCTTCGAGCCCAGCGTGATGCAATGGTGGATGTCGGGATGGTCTTTGAAGAAAGCTTCCAACAGGCTGTCGTATTGCTGGCGGGTGCCATCGAAAGGCAATTCGATGGTAATAATCTTCACAGCGGGGAAATGGTCTTTCATGTAATGGCGAAGGCCCACCTCGCGGTTATCCTGCTGCTTGCTCACCACGCGTCCGTTCTTGGTAATTTTCATCAAGGCAATCTCCTTGTCGTGTGAAGCAATGAGCATCAGCATGCGCGCAGCGAAATAACCACTGCAGAAGGAGTCCTGCCCAAAGAACGACAACGGCTTGAGGTCAGGCATATACGAGTCGAGCAATACAAACGGAATGTGGCGGGCATGCAGTTGGTCGGTGAACTGGCGCGTCAGCTCCAAGTCGACCGGCACCAGCACCACGCCGTCAGGATTGTTGGCGAGACACTGCTCGGTTTGCTCAACAAACGAACTGTCCTCGAAGCGGCGATAATAGAACATGTCGACGCTGATATTGAAGTCCTTACGCGTCTCCACCTCCATTCTCACGCCCTGCTCTATCTCTTCCCAATAAGCCACCTGCTCGTGTTTGGGCAACACCAGACTGAAATGGTAGGAACGGTTGTAGGCCAATGCCGAGGCATAGACATTGGGCTGATAGTTTTGCTCCTTCAGCGCTTTTTCCACTTTCTCACGCGCCTTGGCCGAGACATTCGGACGATTATGCAGCACACGGTCAACGGTGCCTGCCGATACACCGGCGAAAGCCGCAATATCTTTGATGGTAATCTTTTCTGCCATATATTCTGTGTATTGTGTATGCAAAGATATAACTTTTTACACAACCCGCAAAGGTTATCCGATAATAAGAAACAAAAAAAGTTGCAGCCCAATCATGTCGGACTGCAACTCACGTCATAGTTATAAAATTCTCTGCATTAATTATGCAAGCACGACTTTTCCGCCGTCACCCTTGAGCTTGCCCTCTTTCAGGAGCCAGCCGATGCCCAGCAGAACTTCGACCTCAGACTTGCCCGTGAGCTTCACCAGCTCTTCAACAGTCTTGGCCTCACCAGCTGTGTGAAGTGCCTCATAAACGTCACCTGCACGGAAACCAGCGTTTACTGCATCAACGAAAATTGCTTCCTTCTTGCTTGCAGCTGCCTTCTTCGTAGCGACTTTCTTCGTAGCGGCTTTCTTCGGGGTTGCCTTTGCGGCAGCACTCTTTGTAGCTTTTCTTTCTACCATAATTTAGTAAAATTATTGAACCTTAATAAGAACTATATTTTTATCCATTAATTTCGTTGCAAAAATAATCAATTTATTTCAATCCAATAGCATTATAACAAGTTTTTTCTCACTATTTTCACATGGTTTTGGACTTAATGGAATATTTATTGATTTGTATCAATGATTTTGCCTTGTTTATGCCTGATTTATAGCAAGTAGGAACGATAAACAACAGGATTGTATACTACAAAAATCCCGGACTCACCCTACATGGCAAATCCGGGATTGGATATAATTGTGTGAATTGAGTACTACTTTTGCTTCAAGTCGACTTTGATCTGCAGTTCATCCAACTGTTTCGGATCGAGCTCGGAAGGTGCATCAAGCATCACATCGCGGCCACTGTTGTTCTTCGGGAAAGCAATGCAGTCGCGGATGGAGTCGAGACCTGCAAGGATGCTGACGAAGCGGTCGAGACCGAAAGCCAAGCCAGCGTGAGGTGGTGCACCGTATTTGAAGGCATTCATCAGGAAGCCGAACTGCGCCTCAGCGCGCTCCTTGGTGAAGCCGAGAACCTCAAACATCTTCTCCTGCAAGTTGGTATCGTGGATACGTAGGCTTCCGCCGCCGACCTCAATGCCGTTGCAGACAAAGTCGTAGGCCTTGGCCCTCACCTGCTCAGGATGCTCGTCAAGCAAAGGAATGTCGTCGGGGTTGGGCATGGTGAAAGGATGGTGGGTAGCCATGAGGCGCTGCTCCTCATCGCTCCATTCGAAGAGCGGGAAGTCGATAATCCACAGGCACTTGAACACATTCTTGTCGCGCAAGCCGAGACGGTCGCCCATCTCCAGACGAAGCGAGCACAGCTGGATGCGCGTCTTGTTGGCGTTGTCACCCGAGAGAATGAGCACCAAGTCGCCATCTTTGGCACCGGTGGTCTCCTTGACTTTCTGCAGCTGCTCGGGAGTATAGAACTTGTCGATAGAGCTCTTCACCGTTCCGTCGCTCTCATATTTAATATAGACAAGGCCCTTGGCGCCCACCTGCGGCTTCTTCACGAAGTCGGTGAGCTCGTTGAGCTGCTTGCGGCTGTAGTTAGCGCAGCCAGGTACCACGATGCCACCGATATAGTTGGCCTCATTGAACACCGAGAAGCTACCGGTGCCCTTGAGGTCGTCCATCAGTTCGACGAACTCCATGCCGAAGCGCAGATCGGGCTTGTCTGAACCGAAGCGGCGCATGGCCTCTTTCCATGTCATCTGCTGCAAGGGCTTGGGCAGGTCAACGCCTCTGATTTCCTTGAACAGCATGCGACACATCTCTTCAAACAGATTGATGACATCGTCCTGATCGACGAAGCTCATCTCGCAGTCCACTTGGGTGAACTCCGGCTGGCGGTCGGCGCGCAAGTCCTCATCGCGGAAGCACTTTGCAATCTGGAAGTAACGGTCGAAGCCAGCTACCATGAGCAGCTGCTTCAGTGTCTGCGGACTCTGCGGCAGGGCATAGAACTGTCCGGGATTCATACGAGAAGGCACCACGAAGTCGCGCGCGCCCTCAGGCGTTGAGCCGATGAGAACAGGCGTTTCCACCTCAATGAATTGCTTCGAGTCGAGGAAGTTACGGATGAGAATGGTCATGCGGTGGCGCAGCTCAAGGTTCTTGCGCACCACTGGCCGTCTCAAATCAAGATAACGGTATTTCATGCGGAGGTCGTCGCCGCCGTCGGTGTTGTCCTCAATGGTGAAAGGAGGAATGAGTGATGGACTGAGCACGTTGAGGTTCGAGACGATAATCTCGATGTCGCCGGTGTCCATCTTGGCGTTTTTGCTTTGGCGCTCCGAAACCTTACCGGTAGCCTGAATGCAATATTCACGGCCGAGCTTATTGGCCTGCTCCCACAGTGCCTTGTCGGCAGCCTCGTCGAAAACGAGCTGCGTAATGCCATAGCGGTCACGGAGGTCAACGAAGGTCATTCCGCCCATTTTGCGGGTGCGCTGCACCCACCCTGCGAGCGTCACTTCCTTGCCCGCATCGGAGAGCCGCAACTCTCCGCAAGTATGTGTACGATACATAATAAATAATGTAATAGTGTTTATTTGGTACAAAATTACAACTTTTTATTGATACAGTGAAACCACAACCAAAGAAGGTTTGAAAATTATGTTAAATCAACGCACTTTATGATAAAACCACGAAACTTTTCTTACTTTTGTACGTCTTAAGATAAACAAGATAAATCAATAGATATGATGAAAAAGTTACTTTTGATGGCTGTTATGCTCGTTGCCGGCTTGACCACGACGTTTGCTCAGGCCAAGATTGAGTTCGACAAGCTTACGAATAATTTCGGTACGTTCTCAGAGTCGACACCCGTGCAGAAATGCACCTTCACGTTCACCAACAAGGGCGACAAGCCGCTCATCATCAATCAGGCTGTTGCCAGTTGCGGCTGCACGGTGCCCACTTACACCAAGACACCAATCAAGCCCGGAGAGAAAGGCACCATCAGCGTCACCTATAACGGCAAGGGCAAATTCCCCGGCCACTTCAAGAAGACCATCACCATCCGCACCAATGGCGTTCCTGAGATGACGCGGCTCTACGTGGAGGGCGTCATGGAGGAGGCCAAGAAGTGATTGACCACTCCTCCTGACCCTATCTCAGTCGTGTTTGGTTTTCGATACTATTAACAAGGCAAGGTGGTAATACTTCATCTCATTGAAGCATTACCACCTTTTCTGTTAAATTGACAAATACTTTTGTAGCCTTTGAAAAAAAGCGCTACATTTGCAGTCAACACCTAAATAATATTCAATCTATAGAAATCTCATTATGCAAGAAACTGTAAAGAAAGTGTTGACCGGCGATTTCAACAAAAAGAAAGCCTTCTGGTTCTTTTTGACAGCCGCAGTGACCTTAATCGTCTGGAACTTGCCCTCCTCATGCTTCGGCATAGCCGGGCTTACTGTCGTTCAGCAGCGCGTCATCGCCATCTTCGTCATGGCCGTCATGCTGTGGTTGACCGAAGCCATTCCGGCTTGGGCCACGTCTGTGACCATCATCTTCGTGTTGTTGTTCTTCGTGAGCGACTCGTCGTTTAAATTCATGCAAGGCACCGAGGGACAATACGGACAGCTGCTCGACTCGGTGGGTATTATGGCCTGCTTTGCCGACCCGACGATCATCCTCTTCCTTGGTGGATTTATCCTCGCCATAGCCGCTACCAAGTCGGGACTCGACGTGTGGATGGCCAAGACGATGATCAAGCCCTTCGGCCATAAGAGCGAGAATGTGCTGCTTGGTTTCTTGCTGATTACCGGCGTTTTCTCGATGTTCATCTCCAACACCGCCACGGCTGCCATGATGCTCACCTTCCTCACGCCAGTGTTTAAGGCATTGCCCGCCAACGGTAAAGGCCGCATCGCCCTGACGATGGCCATTCCTATCGGCGCCAACCTCGGCGGTATGGGTACGCCTATCGGCACGCCTCCTAACGCCTTCGCCTTCAAGGTGCTCAACGACCCCACGGGTATGAATATGGACATCAGCTTCGGTCAGTGGGCTGCAGTGATGGCTCCGCTCGTTATCGTGCTGCTGATTATCGCTTGGCTGCTGTTGCGCAAGCTCTTCCCCTTCACGCAAAAGACCATCGAACTGCAGATTGATGGCGATATGCACCGCAACTGGCGCACCGTCGTTGTTGCTGTCACCTTCATCATCACCATCTTGCTCTGGATCTTCGGCAAGAAGCTTGGCATCAACGCCAACACTGTTGCCATGCTGCCCATCGCTGTCTTCGCCTTCACTGGCGTCATCACAGCCAAAGACCTGCAAGATATCGACTGGGGCGTCATCTGGATGGTCGCCGGTGGCTTCGCGCTCGGTTTGGCTATGAACGGTACCGGTCTTGCCAAGGCCGCTGTTGAGTCAATCCCATTCGGCGAATGGAGTCCTATCGTCATCCTGATTATTGCCGGCCTGGTGTGCTACTTCCTTTCCAACTTCATCAGCAACACCGCCACAGCTGCCCTGCTCATTCCTATCCTCACCGTCGTCTGCCAGGGTATGGGCGACAAGCTCAACGTTATCGGTGGTGACTCCACCGTTCTTATCGGCATCGCCGTAGCAGCCTCTGCTGCCATGTGTCTGCCCATTTCTACGCCACCAAATGCCATTGCCTACTCTACCGGTCTTATCGAACAGAAAGACATGGCCAAGACTGGCATCCTCGTTGGTCTTATCACGCTGGTACTGGGCTTCAGCCTGCTGATTGTTGTAGGCAAGATGGGAATCCTCTAACAAGATAGGAATTCTTTAGAATACGGGGTCGGCCAACTGAGCCGGCCCTTTTCTTTTGATTTTGCCACACCATGATATGAAGCCCATATGTCATAAATTTGGTGGTTTCAAATATTTGTTGTAACTTTGGGATTGTTTAGCGAAGATGCTTGAATGCCACGGTAACGCGTACAAGAGAATACAGTCAAAAAGGCATTTTAATCTCTCAGCAGTCGCAGCGCGGACGCAGCGAGCTGGTGTTCAGCAGAATAAGCTATCCGATGACGATGCAAACCCTCAGCAAAGTCCCTGCAAAGTCTCAGCAAACGCTCAGCGGGCGTAGCCCATTGAATTTGAAAAACACATTTTATTATCTCATACATTAAACATTTATGTACCATGAAAGTAGAACTCATTTATCTATCAAGAGGCTGTGAGCGGAAGAAGCTCATCACCTTGGAACAGCTGATCGGTCTTATGCAAGGCGACAACCTGCGTAAGCGTACCGAGGCATTGTCTGAAGCCATCCACATCAGTAAGGTCGTAGGCTCCACCGGCAGACTCATCGCCGCCGAGCAGTTGCCAGTGGTCAATTTCTCCAATGCAAGCGCATCTGACCATCGGCTCGTGCTTTTGTCTTTCCGAGTGTCAGACCCCACCCTACTCCAGCGCATTACGGAGAAGGCCAAGTCGATCCCACAGACGGTGATGGCGTTCATCGGCTTGTCAGGCTGCTCGCTGAAAGTCGTAACGGCATTGTCCTACAACCGCAACCAGCCCGACGCGGAACAGCAATGGGCTGACGCCGCATTTCTCAGTACCGCCAACTTCTACGGCCAGGCGCTGGGCGTCTCACCCGAGAGCCATGCACAGGGCCAGCCAATGCAGTGCCGCATAGGCTACTGCCCAACGGTCTGGCTCAACACCGCATTTATGGCAGTGCCTGTTTTCGACGTTGCCCAAGCCGACAATGGCCGGAAACAGAACGACAAGCCTTGTGAGACAGAATTCAACGACTATTCCGTTTTGGAGCTCCAACTGGCTAAATTCAACTACATCTTTGGGCAACTCTCGTTTGAAAAGAAAACAGATGAGCAGGCTTATCTCTGTAAGTTGGCCGACCGCTGCAGAAATGCTGGCATCAAAGAGGAGATTGCCGTGAAAAGCCTACTCCACAATAGTTACTTCAAGGGCAAGGACTATCTGGTACGATCGACGTTTCAGACGGCCTACAACGAACATCCATTTGGCATCAACACAGAGATAAACCGAAAGCTTGCCAGCCAATACCAGCTCGAGGCTTTCATGCGTCAACGCTATCAGCTGCGCCGTAACCAGGTAACCGACGTAGTGGAATACCGTGAGTTTGGACTTTACCTCCTGTCGTGGCGCCCGCTTGACGAACTCGCACTCAACACCATCACGCGGAAAGCGATGAGAGAGGGCATAAACGTCTGGGACAAGGATGTAAGGCGCATAGTCTATAGCGACGACGTGGTCACATACGACCCTATCAGGGATTACATCAGTCAATTGCCCCAATGGGATGGCATCGACCGGTTGAAACTGATGGCTGCGCGGGTGAAGACCGATGACAAGTTATGGGAAGACAATTTCAGGATTTGGATGCGGTCAATGGTGAGCCAATGGATGGGGCGCAACCGGATGTACGGTTCGTCAATGGTACTGATGCTCACTGGCCCACAGGGTACGGGTAAGTCCACGTTTATCCGCATGCTCATGCCACCGGAGCTGATGGCTTACTATCTCGACCGTCTCGACTTCACCACCAAGAAAGATGCTGAGAAGGCACTGACGCGCTTCGGTCTTATCAACATCGACGAGTTCGACCAGATCAGCAAGTCGCAAACGGCCTACCTGAAACACCTGCTGCAGAAGAGCAGCGTTACGCAGCGTAAAATGTATGAGGATGCCTATACCCAGCGACGTCGCTATGCCGTCTTCGCCGCAACGACCAACTGTCCACAACCATTGACCGACATGACTGGATCGCGCCGTTACATGGTAGAAAATGTTGACGGGCAGATTGACGTTCGCGTAACGGGTGACCACGCCGTCAATTACCGGCAACTCTACGCGCAGATCGTGGAAGAAATCCATCAGGGCATGCCCACTTATTTCGACGCCGAGCGCGAGCGGTTGATACAAAACCATAACCTCGGGTTCACCGTTCAGGATCCTTTGGTGGAGGCGTTCAACGTGATGTATCGTAAACCTGTTAAGGACACAACGTCACCGCTCCGCCTTTCAACAACGGAAATCGTTACCCGCATCCATCGGAGGTTTGTCGGCGTACGTGCTGACAAAGGAAACGCAGCCAGACTCGGTAGGTATCTCACCCAGCAGCACTACAACCATGTGAGTACGCACGAACGCTGGGTTTATGAGATTGCGGAAAGAGAAGTGTGAGTTGCTGGTTTGCGATAGCTATGGTATCGTGGTGCGATAGCTATGGTATCGCGGTGCGATAGCTATGGTATCGTGGTGCGATAGCTATGGTATCGTGATGCGATAGCTATGGTATCGCGGTGCGATGCTGAGGGTTTGCTGAGGGTTTGCAGGGGCTTTGCAGAGAGTTTTTAGTTCGTTAGCAAGTCTAAACCATTTGTACATCAACTAATTATAATCACGCTGAGACTGCTGAGAGATAAAAACAAAAACCATAGGAATTTTCAAGGGCATCATCGACAAATGTCTTACCCCCACCTTGATCATTGCATAAAACAGAAAAGCGGGAAGCCAACCTCCAATGGGTTAACTTCCCGCCTTATTTATTATTTCAGATAAGCTACAAGTAAGTGATAATCAAAGACTACACTGACTGCAACTTATGTTATTTATTAGATCTCCTCGCTCCAGTCTTCCTTCGTCTTGCGGATGTAAGACTGGTAGCGGCGCTTAGCAGCCTTCTCGGTCTCGGCATAGAGCTCCTCGGCCTCGGTAGGACGCACCTTCTTCAGAGAAGCGAAGCGGACCTCACCCATGAGGTAGTCGTGGAACTTATCCCACTGCGGCTCCTTAGAGTCGAGCTGGAACGGATTCTTGCCCTCCTTAGCGAGCTCAGGATTGTAGCGCCACAGCTGCCAGTATCCACACTCCACAGCCAGAGCTTCCTCGTGCTGTGAACGGCTCATGCTACGCTTCTTACCGTCAGCTTCCTTACCCTTGATACCGTGGTTGATACAAGGAGCGTAAGCGATGACGAGTGATGGGCCTGGATAAGCCTCGGCCTCGCGGATAGCCTTCAGCGTCTGCTCGTTGTTGGCACCCATAGCAATCTGAGCCACGTAGATGTAGCCGTAAGTGGTCTCCATCAGACCAAGGTCCTTCTTGCTTACGCGCTTACCGCTGGCAGCGAACTGAGCGATAGCACCCAGAGGAGTAGCCTTAGAAGACTGACCACCGGTGTTGGAGTAAACCTCGGTATCGAGGACAAGGATGTTGACATCCTCACCGGTAGAGAGCACGTGATCGAGACCGCCGTAGCCGATATCGTAAGAAGCACCATCACCACCGATGATCCACTGGCTGCGCTTCACGAGGTAGTGCTCCAGCGGCTGGAGTTCCTTGCAAATCGGGCAACCAGCGGCAGCACCCTTCTCGATTTCAGCCTTCAACGCAGGAGCGGCAGCCTTAGAGCCGTCGGCATCGTTCTGAACATCAATCCATGCCTTGGCAGCAGTCTTGAACGACTCAGGCGTGTCGTCCTTAGCGATAGCGTCGTTGAGCAGCATGGTGATGCGAGCCTTCATCTTCTTGTTGGCCAGTGCCATACCTAAACCGAATTCACAGAAGTCCTCGAACAGAGAGTTGTCGAATGCAGGACCCTGACCCTTCTCGTTGGTGCAGTATGGAGTGGAAGGAATAGAAGCAGAGTAGATAGAGGAGCAACCCGTAGCGTTGGCAATCATCTCGCGGTCACCGAAGAGCTGAGAGATGAGCTTGACGTAAGGAGTCTCACCGCAACCAGAGCAAGCACCGGAGAACTCGAAGAGCGGCTGAGCGAACTGAGAGTTCTTGGCGTTCTGCTTGATGTCTACGAGATCCTGCTTAGACTTGACGTTCTTCACGAGCCAATCCCAGTTCTGGGCTTCCTGCTTCATAGCAGGCTCATCGATATTGAACGGTACCATCTTCAGGGCCTTTTCACCCTTCTTGCCCGGGCATACATCGGCGCAGTTGCCGCAGCCGAGGCAGTCGAGGACGGAGACCTGGATGCGGAAGTTCATACCCTTGAGGGCCTTCGGAGCCAGAAGGTTCAGTGTGGGAGCCTCGAAGCCCTTAGCCTCCTCTTCGTCGAGGACGAAGGGACGAATGCAAGCGTGAGGACAAACGAATGAGCACTTGTTGCACTGGATACAGTTCTCAGAGTTCCAGACAGGAACCATGGCCTCGACGCCACGCTTCTCGTAAGCAGCGGTGCCATTCTTCCAGGTGCCGTCAACAGTGTCGTTCTTGACGAAGTCGCTGACCTTGAGGAGGTCGCCAGCCTGTGCGTTGATAGGACGGACAAGCTCCTTGACGAAAGCGGGTGCGTCGCCCTGCTCGTCGTCGTCCTCAGGCAGATTAGCCCAGGCGGGATCGACAGTGAGCTGCTTGTACTCTCCGCCACGGTCTACGGCAGCGTAGTTCATCTTCACGATATCCTCACCCTTCTTACCGTAAGACTTCACGATGAAGGCCTTCATCTGCTCTACGGCGAGATCCTCGGGGATAACCTTTGTGATGCGGAAGAATGCAGACTGCAGGATGGTGTTGGTGCGGTTGCCCAGACCAATCTCGCGGCCAATCTTGCTGGCGTTGATATAGTAAACGGTGATATGGTGCTGAGCGAAGTACTTCTTCACGTGGTTCGGGATGAACTTCACGAGCTCGTCGCCGTCGAAGATGGTGTTGAGCAGGAAAGTTCCGTTGTCGCGCAGACCACGGGTCACATCATACATGTGGAGGTAAGCCTGAACGTGGCAAGCCACGAAGTTAGGCGTATTCACCTGATAAGCGCTGTGGATGGGCTCGTCGCCGAAACGCAGGTGAGAGCAGGTGAAACCACCCGACTTCTTAGAGTCGTAAGAGAAGTAAGCCTGGCAGTACTTGTTGGTGTTGTTACCAATGATCTGCACAGAGTTCTTGTTGGCACCCACGGTACCATCTGAACCCAGGCCATAGAACTTAGCCTCGAAGAGAGAGTCGCCGCCCATAGGAATCTCGGGCACCTCAGGCAGAGAGGTGAAGGTGACATCGTCGACGATACCCACGGTGAAGTGGTTCTTCGGCTCGGGGAGTTCGAGGTTGTTGAATACAGAGATAATCTTGGCAGGAGTGGTATCGGAAGAACCGAGACCATAACGGCCACCCACGATCAGCGGCTTGCGAGGATCGTCGTAGAGTGCGCTCTTCACATCGAGGTACAGCGGCTCACCCTCAGCTCCGGGCTCCTTTGTACGGTCGAGCACAGCGACGCGCTTTACGGTAGCGGGGATAGCCTTGCGGATAGCCTCGACAGAGAACGGGCGATAGAGGTGGACAGCCACCATACCGACCTTCTTACCCTGCTTTACGAGGTAGTCGATGGCCTCACGGGCAGGCTCAGTAGCCGAACCCATCAGCACGATGATGTTCTCAGCATCGGCAGCGCCATAGTAGTTGAAGAGGTGATACTCACGGCCGGTAATCTTAGAAATCTCAGCCAGGTGCTTCTCAACGATCTCAGGTACCTTGTCGTAATAAGCGTTGCAAGCCTCGCGGTGAGTGAAGAACGTCTCAGGGTTCTCAGCAGTACCACGGGTGACAGGGCGCTCAGGAGAGAGGGCGCGGTCGCGGAAGCGCTTGATCCACTCAGGGTTGACGAGCGGACGGATGTCTTCCATATCCATCTCCTCAATCTTGTGATACTCATGAGAAGTACGGAAACCGTCGAAGAAGTTGATGAAAGGTACGGAGCTCTCAAGCGTAGAGAGGTAAGGTACGGCAGAAAGATCCATGACCTCCTGAACAGAGCCAGAGCAGAACATGGCGAAGCCGGTCTGACGGCAAGCCATCACATCCTGGTGGTCACCGAAGATACACAGTGAGTGGCTGGCCAGCGTACGGGCAGACACGTTGAACACACAAGGCAGCAGTTCACCGGCAATCTTATACATATTGGGGATCATGAGCAGCAAGCCCTGCGAAGCAGTGTAGGTAGACGTCAAAGCACCTGCCTGCAATGAACCGTGAACGGCACCGGCCGCACCGCCCTCCGACTCCATTTCCTGAACGCTAACGGTCTGGCCAAAAAGGTTCTTGCGGCCTTTGGCAGCCCACTCGTCAACATGCTCAGCCATTGGCGATGACGGCGTGATGGGGTAGATGGCAGCCACCTCGGTGAACATATAGCTCACATGGGCAGCAGCGGTGTTTCCATCACAAGTGATGAATTTCTTTTCTTTTGCCATTTTGCTAAAATAATAAATAAATAATGTTTATATATACGTTTATTGTTTCAAGTTGTCTTCATCAATGGGGTATCTCAATAGAGGAAGCCCAAGAGCCACAACGGTATTTGGTTGTCGTGACCCACCTCAGTATTATAACGGACGTAGTAGGTATCGGTGTTCATCCGTATTTTTCCCTTTGCATGGGCATCGCAGACGCGGAACTTACGCGCGCCGTCGATGAGATAGGATTGTGGTTTGCTGCCCTGACTGACGATATGGTCTTTCCACATCGTGTTGACGAAAAAGGTCTCCATGACCGACTGCTCGTCGACGGCAATGGGATAGATGGCGTACATCAGGTTGGGGTTGTGCATCATAATCGTCGCCGGCTTCTTGGGGAATTCTTCGCCGTAGGGGTAAATCATATTCAGCAAGCGTGCGTCGGCAAGATACTTCGTATAGTTCATCACCGTTGCACGGCTGGTGTCAATCTGATGCGCCAGTTGACTGATATTCGGCGAATGGATGCCATTGCGGGCCAACAGATAGAAGAGCTTCTTTATCTTCGTGAGATACTTTAACTCAATCTGTTTAATGAGCAGAATATCAACCTCTGTCATCATGTTCATGGTCTTGAGCAGGTTCTCGGAGAAGTTGCGGTGTTCCAAGAAGAAGGGGTAGAAGCCATGATGCAGATAATCGTGGAAATATTTCTCCGGACTGACGGCCGGCAATATTTTCTTTACGATATGTTCGTGGTTATTGAGGATTTCGTCAAGGCTGTAAGGCTGGAAGTCGGTACCCGCAACCAGATTGAGATACTCGCGGAAGGAGAAACCCCTTAAATAATAAAAGGTGAGAATGTCGCGGATAGCTGGATAGTCAGTCTTCAGGCGCATTACGCTCGACCCCGTGAACACGAGTTTCAGATTGGGGTAAAGATCATAACACTTGCGCAACTCCACGCTCCAGTTGGACTGTTTGAAAATCTGGTCGAGCAGCAGTACCTCGCCGCCTTGCTCCACAAACTTCCCCGCAAACTCTGCAATGCCATTGCCTTGGAAATAGAAGTTGTTCATATTGACATACAGACACTTACGATTGTCTTTGCCAAACTTTTCCTTGGCGTATTCCAGCAGGAAGGTGGTCTTTCCGACACCCCGCGTACCCTTGATGCCAATGAGTCTTTGGCTCCAGTCAATCTCGTCCATGAGGCCGCGACGAACCGAAGAATTGGTATGTTCCACAAGATAGCTGTGGGTTCTGAAGAAAGATTCCATCAATTCCATGTTGCATCCTTGATGTTGCGACTGCAAAGATAGCAATAGTTTTTAATATTGCAAACTGAAGGTTACAAAACTTTACTATATTTTGTTTATTTAATATTAGCATCTGCCTTGCGGGTGACATAAATATGTTAACTTTGCAAGCAAGATGAATCTCTTTGTTTTCAACCCTGAACACGACATTGCGCTGGCCTCAGGACTGCGCAGCTTCACCGCCCCTCGCGCAGGAAGACAACTGCGCCACGACCTCGGTTTTCTGCCAATGATTTGGGCAGAGGAAGGCGATGCGGTGCTGGTGGATGACATTGAATTGGCGCATCAATCAATGCAAGCGTTAGGACTGGATATCAAAGGATTATGGGTAACACCGAAGACCATCAACCACTACCTCAAACAACAACCCGATGACTTGAAGATAGTGCCATGGGGTTGGGATGCGCCGATAGTGACGGAGCTTACGCGGATGGGTTGCCCGAAGCAATCATTGCCCGACGATGACCAACTGAGGATGATACGGCAGATGAGTCATCGGCAATGGGCTAACATCCATCTGCTCAGTCCGTTAAGCCACATGCCCGGTCTCATTGGTCAAGCGTATGCAGCCACAAGCATCGACGAAGTCGAGGAAGCCTTTGCAGCACTGAAGACCATCGTTGTCAAAGCGCCATGGAGCAGCAGCGGCAGAGGCGTGAGAACCATCAGCAGTCCGCTGGCCAGTGGCATGCATGGATGGATTGGCCACGTCATCGAACGACAATGTTGCATCATGGTTGAGCCTTATTATCAAAAGGTTATCGACCTTGGCATGGAGTTTCAGTTGAATGGCGACGGCAGTGCTCACTATGAGGGGTTATCCTTGTTTGATACCGCCAACGGCGCCTACACCGGCAACCGCATCGACAGTGAGGAAGACAAGGAAGCCATTCTCTTTCAATACATTTCTCCGGCGCTGTGGCAAAGCGTTAAAACCGCGATCACAGCCCTACTCCATCAGCATCTCGCCCACTACCGAGGTCGGTTGGGCATCGACATGATGGTCGTCAGCACCGACGATGGCCTTCGTCTGCATCCGTGCGTGGAGATGAACCTCAGGTCGACGATGGGACATGTGGCATTGCAGCTTCACCGCCGCTATGGTTTGCAGCATCAATCCATGCAAATCACCTACGATGGCCGCTACCATCTACTCAAATGAGGCGCCCTCCCCAGTAGGGAAGAGCGCCTCAATGATGATTTATTGTTGGTTCATGCTTACTTACCTTCTTCCACCGCAGCCTGGGCGGCGGCTAACAGATGCTGATTATCAGTACATTACAGAAATCTGGGAAACATTTGGGAAACATTATGAGCATGAACTGCACATTCTGCACCCGATTTTCTCTATTTCTAACATACTATTCATTCTTTGTCGCTAATTACTTATTCTATTAATTGTTAAACACTGATTGCATCTCCGTGTTTCAAACACGTTCTGCAAATTTTGCATGCAAAATTAATGATTTCTTCTGACTTTTCGCTCATTCTGCTCGCTTTTCTTGCAGAATGTGTTTGTTTACATATATAGACGAAATGGCATCTCTTCTTGCCACAATTTGTCTCAGTTAAAAGAAAAACGGATGGATTCTTTCGGTGTAAGTTTAGGTTTAAGTTTAGATGTTCTTATATATATAATTAAGGTATAGTAAACCAAAATCAGGAGATTGAAGGTTTAATATTTAAGTTTAGAGAGGCATGTATATATACATGGGTAAACGTAAACCTAAACTTTGCAGAATGAAACGACTTGATGTTTCCCAAAATTCACATTTTTCTTTTTACAGAAGAAAATCCATTTATTAGTCCCATCCCCTTCTCATTCTACCCTCCTTTTCTGATAAGCCAGTTTTTGATGAGAAGGGTAAAAACTGTATTCTCAAAGTCACTAAACCATATAAGTTAACAAAAAAGTCTGTAAAACAGGAATAATGCACTGATGTCTATGGTTTATTCAAATGAAACACCTATCTTTGCATTTGAAAAATCATCAAAATTTCAAAGGTTGTATGATAAATGAACATTCTATAGATAGCAATACTTTAAGGCAACGCATAGAGGCGATGCCTGAAGATAGTATTCTGTTCCGATCTGACTTCCCAGAATATCACGCTGAGTTTGTTGGTAGCACTTTGTCTGAACTAACCAATGAGGGAGTATTGACAAAGATTGCACAAGGCATTTATGCCAAACCTCGAAAAAGTCGGTTCGGAATTGTACTTCCCACTGTTGATAAAGTGGTACAAGCTATAGCAACCCGTGATAATGCCCAATTTTTACCTTCAGGCATGACAGCGCTAATTATACTAGGGCTATCTACGCAGGTTCCAAAGAATTATACGTACCTGACTCTATTGCGTCCTGGCATAACATTCAATGCAAGTGATGCTTACCCTCTCATTTACGAAACATTTATAGATAAGATGGAGGGAAAGAGAGATTAAAAATTCACGCTTTCAATAAAAATAATTGCAATGAGGGGTATTTGATTTGAACGTCCGAGGGTCTTTTATACGAATAAAGGGCAAAAGACATTTATGAATTACAGCAAACAAAAGTTTGAACGCCTGTTCAAGGATAGCTATCCGCACATGTATCGCATGGCATTCTCGATGGTGGAGAATGCCGACGATGCCAAGGATGCGGTGCATCAGGTGTTCGTCCAAATCTGGAAGCGAAAACCGCAGGTAGCCGATGACAGTATCCGAGGCTACTTGCTGGCGGCTACGCGCAACCAGTGCCTACACACGCTACGCTCGCGGCAGTTGCAGCGGCAGATGGAGGATGAACTTCGGCAGGACATCGCCGCCACCGAGAGCGAGGAACGCGAGGAG
Source organism: uncultured Prevotella sp. (assembly GCA_900315835.1). Taxonomy (GTDB): domain Bacteria; phylum Bacteroidota; class Bacteroidia; order Bacteroidales; family Bacteroidaceae; genus Prevotella. The sequence continues at coordinate 6,049 of ONAR01000032.1, read as the reverse complement.
CTGCTGCAGCAACTTCAGCAAGTCATTGACAAAAACCTGACAGAGCAAGACCGTCGCGTACTGAGTCTGCACTACGATGAGGAGATGACCTACGAAGAGACGGCCACCGTCCTCGGCATCAGCGCCTCAGCGGTGAACAAGCACATCACGCGCTCACTGGAAAAGATTCGTAAAACCCTTAAAATTGCAAAGTAAGATGAAGCAGCAGGATATTGACAAAAAAATTGGCATGCCCGACGTGGACAAGGAGTGGGCACAGTTTGAACGCGGGGTCATCGACCAAAAGACGACATCGCGGAAACCGCTCTACTGGGGCATTGGCATCGCAGCCTCTATCGCACTGGTGACAGGCATCTTTCTGTTGAACCACGATGCTGAAAAGCAGCAGGCAATAGCCCAGCAAACTACAAATACAACAGAAATACCCACAGCATCAGACAACAAATCGGCCATAGTTGCAGCAGAAGAGCCCGTCGCTTTGCCTGCGAAGGATGAGCCGGTCAGGATGGAGACTGAGCAGCGGCCGCGGGCAGAATTGCTAGCCCAGGCTCCCCCCCCATCTGCAGAAGCTAAGGTCTATGACTGTGGGGAAATAATGCCACAGTTTCCTGGGGGCGACCGTGCCTTGATGGAGTTTATCAAGTCGAACATACGCTATCCCGACCTGGCCATGGAGTATGGCGCAAGAGGGCGCGTCATCACTACCTTCACGGTCGACAGTCTGGGCTATACCTCCAACTACAAAGTTACTAAGATTATGAAGTTGAATTATGATACCCTACGCCTGAGCCAAGAGAGTGCCGACAGACAGCAGCAGCTGAAGCAGCAGATAGAACAGCAACTGGGTGAAGAAAGCCTTCGCATCCTCAGCCTAATGCCGAAATGGACTCCGGGAAATCAGTTTGGCCACCCTGTGAACGTAAAATACTGCGTTCCTGTGCCATTTCTGGCAACGGAGGAGGAACGCCAGATTTTCCTTGCCCAGAGACAAAACGAAGAATATCTGCAAGACAATATTTTAGAACTTAATATTGTACCCACAAACTTGGAGACTAGCCATACTATACGTATCACTGGTACAGGACATACACAAAAAAAAGACTCTTTCGTCGTTGTTGTCAACGGCGAAATCCTTCCAGACTCCATTCGTTTGGGTTCCAGCCGCTGGTTTGCTTATATCAATAGGCAACAACAGATGATAAACACTTTTAATATTATTAAAGATGACAAATCAAAGGAACAGATCAAAGCACGCTACGGCTTCCTACCATCTGCCGATGCCATTATAGAAATAACAACCACTCTTGATACGCTGAGTGAGGCATACATGCAGCAGCACCCAGATTTGCGGACCCAGCGTAGGCGTATAGAAGGCTACGTCATCAGCGATGACGGCAAGCCGCTGGCTGATGCCTGGGTCTCTCTCTCAAAATTTGATCAATTTAATCAGGGAACCGCCACTGATACTTCCGGTCATTTTATCTTCTGGATACCTCTCACAGGCAAAACGCTCACAGTCTATAGTGATGGCTACGAGACCATTAGTGACATCCAGCCTTCCGACACCGTTCTCACCATATGCATGAAACCTCTCGTAAATACCATAAAAACGAAAGAAAAGGGAGCTATACTGATTAGAGGCGCAGAGCCAAAATCGTGAATCTTAAAAAAGAATTGGGTGCAACCCTTTATAATAAGAGTGTTGCACCCAATTGATTTTTTCAGATTTTCAGACTTACTCTTCAACTGCTGCCTGTGCGGCGGCTAGACGATACTGAGTATCAGTTACTTACAGAGTTAGTGTAAAGTACTGGCACCTCTTTCTAGACTCATTCTGCTCATTTTGCCTCATTTTTCAGGGAAAAAATGGCTCAATGGCAGATTCATTCTCATTTCTTGATTTTATCTTTATTTTGTTTTACACTAACTAGATTGCTTGACTTCAGTCTTACAATCGTTAACTGTAAATGCTTCGTAAGTCCAGAAGATTGACTTCATGAACAAACACCACATTCTGTTTGCAAAAATACAAAATAATCTTTAATTCAGACTCATTTTTCTCATTTTTCGTGCAGAATGAGTTTGATTTTAACAAAAATAAGACTAAAGCTGCATATCTATTTCATACTTTCAATAAAAAAAGAAATAGTTGATTCCATCTTTGCTGGTTTAAGTTTAAGTTTAGATATGCTTATATATATAATAAGGTATAGTAAACTTGAAGCAGATTATTGTAGGTTTAATCTTTAAGTTTAGAGGTTCATGTATATATACATGGGTAAACGTAAACCTAAACATTGCTGAATGAAATGACTTGATGTTTCCCCAAAAACAATTTTTTCTTTTTACTGAAGATGAACCGATTTATTCTCTCCCCTTCTCATTCCACTTTCCTTTTAACTGAAAAAACTGATCTCTTAAATCTCCCATTTCTACTTTCGTGAGACGATGAAATTAGGTTGCAAAAAAGAGTCCACTATAAGTGAACTCTCAATACCCCTGTTTTACGTAGATTATCCAATCTTTTCACAATTGAAATATCCACTGTTCATGTTTTGAACATTCACTTCTATACCGTACTTGTTCAAAAACAATTGTGCAAGCATTGGGCGTTCACGAGCGACCCCGATTGGAGGTATAGGTGAAACCGTACTTGTCTCGATGAACATACCTTTTTCAAGGCGTTGTCTTTTGTCTTTACATGCAGCATTGCCGCTGTTCTTTACTACAATTCTCCAAAGTGCCATAATGAAATGATTTAGATTATAATTATTACGATAGAATCATCGTCTTTAACTGACTACATCTTTGTTCTACTATTTTTCGCCATAAGTCAGAATCCTGAAGTCTTGACATAGGGATATATTCTTTATACTTCTCATAGAATCCAATGGCATCGAATGATTCACTTCGAGTAATTCCACTGCGATACCTTCCTTCTCCTATAAGTGAAGCCCAATCTACGTAGTTAATGTACTTGTCAAGAAGTTCCGTCGAAAGGAAAAGTTCTGACGAAGTGATTTCTGCCCAGTCCCACTTGTCCTTAAATGCTTCAAGATGTGCTTCTGTAAACCAATCTTCATCAATATGCTCAGAAAGAACTTTCCAATCGAGCTTTTTAGAGAATTTCTGAAGCATTGGCACCGTCCAGTTAATGCTCCTGTTGTCTGAAATCTCTTTCCAGTCAACTTTTTCTGAATACTTTTCCAGAAGAGACTCTGTCCAAGTAAAATCTTCTGAAAGTTCCTTCCATGCTTGTTCTGTAGCAACTTGCTGCATGAACTCATCATTAAGTGCTTTTGTCATACTATACGAACAATTACATTAAACCATATATTTAATTTCTCGATGCAAAGTTAAATGAGGGCTACGCCAATCTGTAGCAGAGGTTAAATAAAATATCATTTCATCAGAAATTTTATTTGGAGCCAGTATTTGGAAAGCACAATGTCCATAGCCCCTTTTTGCGTTTTAGCATCCTCTCCAAGTAGTTGAGATAGGAAGTTCCAAAATGATTTCCGATGATGCTTATACTTGTAATGTGCCATCTCATGTAAGATTACACTGTCAATCAATGCCTGTGGCATGATGATTAGTCCTGGTATTAAGCTTATGTCATTATATACACTGCAACATCCCATAGTGTTGCCACGGAGCTTCTTGACGAACACTCTGTTGCCATACAGATTGTTTTTCCTTTCCAGTTCTCGCAAACGTGAAGGAAGGACAATCTTGGCTCTCGCCGTAATTTCATCACGGATAGTTTCACGTAGCCATTTCTGAAGTCTTAGGTTATCAAATTTCGTTTTGTCTGCATAAACAATGTCAAGAGAACTATGATCAGGGGTTATCACACATACGACACATTGTTTACTCGTCTGATACACCTTCCTTTCCACGGACATAATCATTGCTTCTTGTCGAAGAACTGTCATGTCTGCCATGAACCATGCAAAACGAAAATGAGGTGAATTAAGCCGAAAGTTCGGGTTAATCCAGAACTGTGGTTCTCTCTTTATTTGATGTTCCATGTCTTATCCAGTATTTTATCATACAACTTATCCGTACTGTCTATTTTCAAACCATAGAAACGTGTTCCTTTGTTATGCTCAACGAGCATTTTCTTTTTTGTTGGTTCAATAGGAAGTGGAAAATAGAAGTCACTTATAATAAGGACATCTGCCATTGCAAAGGATTTGCTCTGCAACATTTCTATTGACCTGTTAAGCATTTCTTCACCATCAGTTCCACCTGTAAAACGGTCTTCAAGAAAAGCATTCAGGCGCATCCAATTACGAGGCAACGATAAATCCAAGAACTTTGCTCTGACAGAGAATGACATCAGAAAGACTTTACGCTTCTGCTTTCTTGCCAATCTGAGGAGCTGCGTAAGAACGGAGTATGCAATTTTCAACGGCTTTCCACTCATGGAACCGCTGGTATCGACGGCAACTATGATTGGCCCATTCTCCAAACGAGGCTCTTTCTTTTTCGTTTGTTCAGTTTTGAAATGGCTTTTGTTCTTTGGACGATTGGCAAATAATTGAAGCTGTTGAGTTGCAAACTTGTAGAAAAACAGGTTTTCCGTTTGACGCTCAGACAAGATTGCGGTCTCAGACGGCAAGATATGTTGTAGGTCATTTCCGTTGGCTATCTCCTCTGCTTCTGCTGCTGGCTTTGGTGAGGATGGTAATAAAGGAAGGTATCGTCGTATTGTATCATCCATCTCATCCTCACGCTGTGGTTGTTCACGTCCTATCATCCGAATCAATTCTCTAAGTTCTGGATAGGAATAGAAAAAACGCTCAACCTTCTGTCGTTCCTTATAGTCAGACAGTCCGTATTCTTTCAGATGTTGTTCCCAGCGTTTTTGGTTGATTGAAAGTAAATTTTGTTTCCGTTCTTCCTCCTTATCATCACTGGCTTTCTTCCATTCGTGTCCCAAAGCATTGAGAATTATTTCTTTTTGTTGTTCTGAACTACATTCATTCAGTTGGTCTTTATAACCTTCGAGATTTAGTTCTCCTGGTTTGTAATTTTGTTCAATAATCTTTGTAGTTTGTCCCCACATATTGCGTTTCTGCGTCAATCCTCCACCTACGAAAACCGCAATGAACGCTTGTTCTTTGCGGTGGTATTCTTCTATCGGCTGAAAGAGTTGTAACATAGCCTCAATGAATTTCATCAGTTCCTCCTTCAGAAGTTCTGTCCATAGAGGATCTTGACTTTCTAATTGTGGATTATCTTGAATGGTCTGACCAATAAGCCCACCTAACAAGTCTCCTTTTGACATGTTTTCCGGCAATTTCCCGTAATCCATATAGAAATCAAAAGCGTCATCATACTCTTTGAGTTTCTGAGCAAAATCATTGTTTTGTGGAGTGTTCATAATAATTGTTGGGCATTTTTAATCACCACCTCCAATTCTTTTGTGCGTTTATTACATTGGTCAAGGTACTTCTTGACAATCTTTTTGTCATCATCAGAGAGAAAGAGGTGCTTTGTATCTGCGAATAATCTTTGTATCTTTTCCAAATTGGGAACTATCTCTTTTTGCAATAAAGAAAGAGCATTGTCGGCCACTGTCGGCTCTGTAAAGAAGCCATTTCCGAACAATTCTTGTGAGTTGCCCGAAGAGTTAGAAGTTGACACAGAAAGTGGATTTGTCCGTTCAAAAGCATATGGCGTATTGTCGATAATAATACCTCCATAACATTTCTGTAGCTTGATTTTCTTTACGTTCTGAGCACTTCTTACTTTGTAGTCGAATGGTGCTCCAGTATAGATTGCATGAACAATCCACGATTTTTTCTGGTCATCCCGATATAGAATGCCATCAGATACTATATTTGCGTCCACATGATTATAGTCCGCCTTATAGAAAAGACACTTACCTTGTGGAAAATTGCGGATGCTATAATAGAAATAACTGACCATTGCAAACTGTTCTTGACAATAGCGCGCATATGGTACCGGCTGTAGCGCTCTAAATGGTACCGGCAAAAGCGCGAAGCAAAAATGGTTTTACCGGATTGAAAAACATTTGGCT
>ONAR01000009.1 GCA_900315835.1 uncultured Prevotella sp. | reverse complement strand
ATTTGCTGTATCATACATATCTTTCATCTTTTTAGTTCCGATGCAAAGATACGCACTTATATTTTTAGCTACAATACGCAATTGCGGAGACGCTTACTGATGTCCCAACCCCACTCGTATTCGCGTGTGGTGCCAGTGTCGGTGAAGTCGCCGCAATGGACTACGAAGTCGATGCTGTCGTTGGCATTGATGGATTTCACTTCCTCACCGAACTCCTTGTGCCACAGGTGGGTGTCGCTGATGAAAGCCACGCGTATGGTGTCGCGGTCGCGGAAGCTGTCCTCGATGCGCGAGATGTTGGTGACATTGAGGTTGGTCTTTCCCTTGTAGTTGCCGTCGTAGGGGTGCGCCTCAAACGGTCCCTTGTCGCAGGCCGCGAGGGAAAAGGCGAGCAGGCACAGCGTTGCCAGCCGTGTGAAAGCCATGAGTCGGATCTGTCGCATCTGTATGTTGGGTTTAATTTGTCTGCAAACTTACGCAAATCTTTTTAATTATCCCGCCGGTTGAGTGAAAAAATGAGGGTGGAAGCGTGGAAAAACTTATGATGCGCATCAGCGCGATGATGCCATTGGGCCGGTGTGTGGTTCACTTGTCAACAGACACGCTGAGTGTCTGACTGTTGCGGCCCATGAAGGCCGGGTTGTACTCGCATACCGCCCTGACTGCTCCCGCATGGTAGGTGCCGGGGCGGTCGAGGATGTAGTCGGTCGTCAGTGTGTAGTCGCCCTTAGGCATGGTCTCGAAATAATAGTCGGTCTGCTCGTCTGCCGGCCGCACGTAGCAGCCCAGGCGCCAATCGTAGCCGGAGAACTGGCTGGCGGGCATCAGACAGGCTGGACGCCGGTCGGTGATGCGCACGAAGTCGAGGTCGCGGTCGGCACGCACCTTGATGATAGCTGTCACCCGGTCGCCCGTGCGGAGGGCGCGCCGCGTGCTGTCGGCAGGTGCTATGATGCGGCTCACGCGTAATCCGTTGCTCACCTGGGGCAGCGTGGAGGCCGCGGCCTCGTGCCAGCCCGTCACCACGGGCCATGCCACCCGTTGCGGAAAGGGTCCTGTGAGGAAAGCCCCGACGGCATCAGCCGTCACGACGGGCGTATCCCATTTCTGCGTCTTCTTTTCTTCCACCAGCCACCGCTTCATGCCCGTGAGCAGGGCCGTGTCGTCGGGCTCAATCAGCGTCAGGGCATGGATGGCTGCCGTCACCGTCGGAATTTTGTAGTCGCGCCAGCTGTAGTAGGCCTTAGGCGAATCGAAGTAGGTGCCAAGCTCCGGCGATGTGACGGCATACTGTCTGAGGCTTTCCATCATGCTTCGTGCGGCCTCGTGCCGTCCGTCCTGATACAGTGCCGTGGCCACGCGCGCCTTGCCGAGGATGGTGAGGTCGGAGCCGTGGCTTTCCGCATAGTCCAACAGTTGTTTCCTCGCTTTCTTCGAGGCCTCAGCTCCTTTTGCAGCCATTTCCGGCATGAGTGACAGCGTATAGAGTATGTGGAAGGCCTCTTCCAGGTCGCATGCCGCGGCACCTTTTTTCTCCAGTTGGCGGGCATCTTCGGCGAGCCATGCCGCCAACTTTGCCGTTGCCGGTTGCAGCAACTGCTCTATTTCACTGATGTCCCCTGCCAATGGGGCAAGCATCTCGGCCACGGTCACCGTGACGGAGCGGCTTGCAGGCATGCCAGGCCACCAGCTGAAAGAACCGTCGGCGCGCCGGAGCCGCCGCAGGGCGCCTAAAGGCGTGCCGGCATCATGCAGCGTTTCCTGCTCGTCCACAGAGTCGTTCAATCCGTTGAGCATATAGGCGGAATACACTTTCGAAGCCAGCGACAGCGCGTCGCTGCCTCTCACCGAGTCCATTTCAGTCAAAGCCTCGCGCATGGCCTCGGCGGCCGGGCGGCTGACCGTCCTCACCATCGGCACGCGCTCCTTGTCCGGGACTATGGGTATCGTCTTTTCCATCCCGTCGCCATGCCCTCCTGCAGATGCCCCGGCCTGCACCGTGATGCTTTGAAGCAGACTGTCGGCAGGCACGTGGAGCGGAGTGATGAAGGCCTTCAATGCGGACGGCTGCAAGTTGAACTTGTAGGCTTTGTCCGTCAGCGTCTTTCCCTTGCCGACGGCCTGTACCCCGAGCGTTCCCTTAAGCCGGTCCTCGCCCATGTTGCTCACTGTGAGCGGCAGCAGGGCCTTGTCGCCCCGGCGGAGGAAGCGCGGCAGGTTGTCGTCCACCATTAGCGTGAGCCGCGACTGCACCGTGGTGTCGAGTGAGGCCACGGCACCCTCGCGGTCGTGGACAAGGCCTTGCAGCCGCCAGGTGGTGACATTGTCGGGCATGGTGAAGTCAAATGTGGCCATGCCGTCGCTCCCGGTTACCGTGGCGGGGGCCCAGAGGGCGAGGGTGCGGAAGTTGCGGCGCACGCGTGTGCCGTTTCCTGCGCCGTTCTCTGCCATCCGGCCGTGGTTGTAGGCCGTGAGGTTCTTCGACTTGGTAGCGGTATAGTTCCTGTATTCCGACTTCAGCTCGGCATCTCTCTTGATGACGGGAGCCGCGAACTTATCCGGCTGGGCAAGAGTATCCAGCGCGACAACCTCCTCCAGCTGGTTGCTGTCGTAGCTCAGGCAGATGACGACCGGCTGGCCACTGGTAACGGTCACTGTTGTCGGCTCATAGCCGACGTAGGAGGCGGTGATCTGCGCCGTACCCTTGACGGGTATGGAGAATGTCCCGTCGATATCCGTCACGCCTTTCGCCCCCTGGCTGGTCTTCAGTGCGGCTCCCATCAGCACGTCGCCCGACGGGTCATAAACGATGCCGTGACAATAGCCGGGCTTGCCCTTGCCTTGTCTTTCCAGCGTCCAGCCGCCCATCCGATAGGCCACCGTCCGCGCATCGGCCTGCAGGAGGATGAGACCGTCGGCAAAGATTGCCGGACGGACGTCGGGCACGGTAAGCAGTTTTGGCCGACCTTCTTCGCTGTTTGTAATCTTGTCGTTGTCAAAGGTCTCGGTGTAGCCCGTTGGCAAGTCGTCGCTGAAATACCAGTTGCTGTCCCAGGTGTTGTCGGTGATGAGGTCGAGCGCTCTGTCGTAGAGTGTCACCATGGCTTGCGCATCGGCCGGCAGCCCTGTGGGCCGGGTCACGCGCAGCCGCCACGCTTGCCGCTGCCCGGGCTCGGCCACGCTGTCGGGCAGTTCCCATTGTGCGCGGAGCGCCGCTGTAGGCTCCTTGTAGGGCAGCTTGATGTCGTAGCTGTCTGTCTTGCCTTGGCCGAAGGCAGCCACCGAGAGGGTGATGCCGCCACCGTACAGGTCTCTGTTATATAATAAGGCACGGGTGACGACGGTGTCGCTCAACGCCATCGAGCCGCGCTCTATCAGACTGTCGGCCGAGCGAAGCTCATAATAGAGCGTGAGACCTTTCTCCGTGGTTCCCATCTGTATGGTTACCGGCTGGCCGTTGTCGCTGAATGCGTCGTCTGATGCGGCAACCCAGAAAAAGACGGGCCTGGACAGATGGCGTGCCACCGGGTCGATGACGGAAATGACGGTGGCAAGCGTGTCGCCCTCGCCCCACAACTTCAGCGTGTGCTGTCCGGCTTGCAGTGTCTTGAGAGGAATGAAGCCCTGGCGGTTGGCGGCCATCTCTCCTTTCGTGCCGTCGTCGAGCTGCCAGCTGACCTTGCCCTGCACCTTGTTGCCCTGTGCGTCGCTGAGCAGGCAGTTGACGGCAAGCAGCGAGTCGCGGAAGTAGCCCCTTGCATCATCCCGATAGATATTGTAGATGTCGCTGGAGAGAAAGGCTTTCTGGTTGCTGTAGCTCAGGTGTACATACGCCTTGCTTTGCTGGCCGTCAGGCGCAGTGACGGCGTAAACCTTTTCAAGATAGTGGCGAACATGTTTGTCGGCTGCTTTTGGCAAGGCAATGTGAGCCGTAAACATGCCATTGCTGTCGGTGAAGAGGGCGGAGTCGCCAATGGCCTCCACCCTGGCTCCGGCCACGGGAGCACCGCTGAGCAGATAAGCCCTCCCCCTCACGGTCACCGTGTCGCCGGGCATATAGTGGGCCGGAGAGGTGCGGAGCCTTACTTGCAGGCTGCTTAATTTGTATTCCTCTATTCGGAACGACAGTCCGTCCTCGTCAATATTGATGTCGTCGGTGTGCTTGCTTAACGGGCGGCCGGTGAGCTGCTCCAGCCGCGCCACGGCTCCGTCAGCCTTCCATTGCGGTTCCATCCAGCCTCTGTATTCGTTGCCGGTTGCCAATTTCCCGGTCAGCGGAATGTCGCAGTATGCCGTGCCGTAGTCGTCAGTGGTCACGTCGATGGAGTCTATGGCATGTTGAGGGTCTGAGTTGTTGTAGAGCAGCAGGTGCATCGGCATGTGGCTGAGGGCCTTGCGCCGGTGTCCCGGCCGCCGCACAAAGGCCACTGCCGCCACGCGGGCCGTGTCGCCCGGACGGTAGAGGGCGCGGTCGGTGTAGGCGTTCAGGAGCAGCTGGCAGGGGCTGGCAGGCTCGGTCTCGCCCGGATAGACCATCGTGGACTCACGCCAGCGGTCATTCTCCGTGAACGGGCGCACCTCCATTACGGTGTCGTCGCAGGGTACTACAGTCTCGCCCCGTGCGTCGGTGGTGAACACGCCGTGGACGGAAGGCTCAGATGCGATGGTGTCCACTACGGCCTCATCCATGTCATATTCGGCCGTGTCGGCCACGGCGAAGTCCGTATCGCCGTCGGCGGCATCATTCTCCTCCTCATCATCGGCGGCCGTCTCGTTGTCGTCGTCCCCGGTCGGGTTGTCGTCTTCACCGCCTATCGCTATCTTTGCCCCGGGTACGGGACGGCCCGTGCGGGTGTCGATGACGCGCATGCGCACTGTCTTGGCCGACGCGGGGTTGACGGTGACGTTGAGGTCGCTGACGATATAGCCGAGGGTCACCGGCTTCACGCCCTGCGCCCTTGCCACGACCTTGTAGGCTCCGTAGGCCAATTGGGGCAGTTGCAGACTGTCAGCGGCCGGATGCCATATGGTGCCTTTGTTAAATCGTCTCGTCGCATGCCATAGCGGCTTGCTGCTGCGCCGGCCTTTCTTTGTGCCATACACAGAGACATCGGCCTTTGACAGGTTGGCGGACTCTAAATGCAGCCATGGCTTGTCCTTGGAGTGGACGTGCTTTCCATTGAGACTGATGGACAGGGATGGTGTCTCGGCTGCCGACTTGATGTTGCGCAGCTGATTGCCATAGTCCGACGTGTCGCCCTCCCATTGCCGCAGTGTGCTGTCGGCGAGGACCACGGCGGCGGAGTCGCCGAGCTGGCGCGCCTTGACAGCGGTGACGAGCTGGCTTTCTCTCAGGTCGCCATATTTGGCGAGCAGCGAGTCGCACCATTGCACGGTACGCCTTTTGCCGTCCGTCGGCACCATCCACAAGTCGGTGGCGAGGGCGGCGGGGCGGTTGCCTGCCTGCTCATAGTAGTCGTGAGCCTTCTGGTATTGCCCCGTCTGCCATGCGACGGCACTGAGCATGTCACCACCGAACACCTTGGCACCGGGGATAAGCATGGGCGAGAGGCTGGTGTCCCTGGTGCGGGCCAACAAGGCGGGGTCGGCCATTGCTTCCCCTTTCTGTCCCAAGGCACAGGCGTAGACAGCAGCCAAGGCGGGGTGCGCTGTCTTGACCTCACGCTTCCTCTGCTCCAACTGCTGGCGGACGGAGACTATGGAGTCGTCGCCATAGGTCTGCCGCACCAGTGACAGGCGGAGCAGTCCGGCGGTGAGCAGCTGGCCGTAGTTGTTCTCCGTCAGGGCCTTGTCGCTGATGCGGCCAAGGAGGGCTATCTCATTCTTTGGCTTGTCGGCCTTGGCCTGGCGGTAGACATCGGCCCAGAGCTGTCGGTAGTCTTGTTGGGCATGTGCGGGTAAGACGGCGCACAGCAGGAAAAGCAGGATGGTGTAGCAGACTCTCATACGCTGGTGAATTAGTGAGGCTCCCCGTCGACTGGCCGGGGCAGTGACCAGGGCCCGGTATTCTCTGATAATAATAAGATGAAGCAAAGATAAGCATAATTATCGACAGTGACTGCATTTATTGTATAAAATCGCAGATTATCTTGTGCTGTCCAAATCTTGGGTCGCCGGATATTTTCCGTTGTATGGGAGGAGCCCCGTGCAAGCCCAATTGCTCATGCATAACGCTTTCTTTCGATACCAACGTCGGTCGCGAGTTCTGTTCTCACGCAGATTCCGCGGATTCCGCAGTCCAGTCATTTCAGCGGCGCATACTACTTCGCGATACCATAGCTATCGCGGTGCGATACCATAGCTATCGCAAAGTGTTTCCCTATAGGTTTTTTACGTTCTCCTCGAAATGCTCCTTGTCGATGGCGTGGCTCTTCATTGCCGATCGATAGTTGTAGATGGTGTGGGGAGAGTAGGAGAGGAGGGTGGCGATTTCCGAGCTCTCGGTTACGCCCAGTCGGATGAAGGCGAAGATACGCAACTCGGTGGTCAGCGAACCGTCTTTGTTGAGCGACACTTGATAGTCGGGCTGCAACAGTTTAGTGAAGTCGTCGACGAAGTGAGGGTATAAACCGAGAAACGCTTTGTCGAACTGCACGTAGAACTGGGCCATGTCGCGGCTGACGATGCGGTCGGAATTGACGGTGCGCAGCAGGTCGTCGGTCTGCTTGGCCTTGATTTTCAGCCTTACGAGGTTGCGGTAGCTGTTGATGCGGTCCATGGTTGAGGCGCAGATGTCGACGAAGAGCCTGAGGTACTTCTCCCGCTTCTTGTTGGCTTCGACGAGCAGTCCGTTGACGCGTGAGAGTTCGCCGTTCATCGTCTGCAGTTGGTTGTTGACCGCGTTAAGTTGCGTGTTTTTATGCTCAAGTCGTTTCTGGCTGAGGTGAAGCTGGGCGTTGCGCCTGCGCGAAAGCAGGTAGAGCAGAAAGGCGCCGACGGCCAATAGGGCAGCCAAAATAACGATGCTCCACAGGATGATGCGCTGGGTGCGCAACTGCTTCAGATAGGCGTTGACGATGGGCGGCAGTCGGTTGGATATCTCCAGTTTGCGCAGTTTGTTGTTGTAAAAAGTTGCGTCGTCCATCGCCACGAGCAGGTAGTGGTGGGCGAGGGTTGCGTTGTCGGGGTCGAGGTGGAATATATACATCGCGAGGTCCTGCAGTGCCGCATTCTCCTTGATTGCGCTGAGCATGTCCGACTTCGACGACAGCAGCAGATAATGGGCATATTCGGCTTCGTTGTGCAGCTGATGGTAGCCGCGGGCAATGGCGAAGGTGGCTTGCGAATAGAGATGGCCGGACCCCGGCAGTCGGCTGATGCATGCCTTGTAGTAAGCGATGGCCTTTGAAGGGTGCTCGCCGAGGAAATAAGCCTGTTCGCCACGCAGGTAATACCAATTTGGCGTGCCCCGTCGGGTATAGCGAAGGGCTTCGTTCAGGCTCTGCAAACGCAGGCTGTCCATACGCGTGGAGAACTCGGCGTCCATCGTGAAGGCACTGAAATAGACGTAGGTCCAATACGATGCGATGGCGTAGTCGTAGCGCAGCTCCTTTGGTAGTGCATTGATGCGGTATTGGTTGATGATGTCCTCGGCTGAGCTGTAAAAGCCACCCGTGGCCAGCAGGTTGGCTTTGTTGAGCAGCGCTTTCGTCGCCTCGTTTGTATTGTGGGCCGCTACGGCCTCGCTCTGCCACTGTTTGACATAGACCAGCGCTGAGTCGAACTGAAAGTATTGATAGGCATCGAACAGACGCTTCAGCAGTTGGAGCCGTTGCTGATGGTCGTTCCCGGTGAAGCGCAACTGCTGTTTCAACCGCCCGATGTGTTGTTCTACACGATTGAAACATTGCGGGCGTGCGGCAATACAACTGTCGAGGCTTCGCAGGTCGGGCGTTGCGGCTGCCGTGGAAGTCAGCCACAGCAGTGAACAGAAAACGAGGAGGGTCAAGCGTCTGAATAGAGGCATATTGATGGCTTTTAGGGGTTGCTTTGGCAAAGATAAGGAGATTTCCTCTAAATTACGGCATCTAAAGATAAGGAGATTTCCTCTAAATTACGGCATCTCCCTAAACTATTTTTGAGAATTAACATAATCGAAGCTTTATCAGCTACTTATGCGCTTCAGTATTTTACAATAATCTCCCTAACGGCTCCCTTTGATAACAACGTGTCGGGATAACGCCTAACTTTGCAACCAGAAACAAAGCAACGGTTTCATCGTTCCAAATCTTCAATGACGCACCGCGCCAACCAACAACACTTACCAATCATTTTGCCGGTTTGCAATTGGCCGGCAATTTTACTTTGAACATACATTAATTAATTCATATAAGAACCAAAAACAATGATCAACTCCTCGTTCACTGCCCGCGCCATGGCAGCATTGGCAAGTCTCAGCTTGCTCAGCTTTCCTCTTTATGCGCAAGACGACGCTAAATCATCGTCAAAGGAAGAAGGCAACCGCAACGTCATGCTCAACGCCTCGTCGGCCAATGGTCCGCGCGAGATTCAGATTGGCCTCCCCTCAGCCGATGTCAATGTGCTGGAGAATGGTCTGCCAGTGACCTACGCCACCAATCCCCACAGCGTTAACACCGTATGGCGCGGCGATGCCAGCCTGAGCCACAATGGATTGTTGAAGATTTCGGAGACTGCCATCACCACCGGCAACATCGGCTATGCCGTCAATTCTTTCACACAACTCGGACAGGATGGCTTCCACACCAACATCAATTATAAGATGAACCACTTCGGCCAGCAGGAGTTCTCAGTTAACCTCAACGGCGGCATGGGCAAGGGCTGGTACTACAGCGCCAATATGTATCAGGACTTCGATCCGGGTACGTTTAAGATTAAGTCGTCGCAGTATCAGGACCGTACGCAGATTTATAAGTTTGCCCTGACCAAGCGCTACGACGGCAACCGCGGCGAGCTCACTGCCATGTGGCACTACGCCAACAGCCATCCGGCCTACACCTACGCCACGCAGAGTGCTCCGTTTATCTATTCCGGGGACGGCGGCGTCAAGGAATACGGCAAGTTCAAGCTCGGTACCACTTCCTACCTCCCCGTCAACAGCGACATGGTGTATGTGGATATGAAGGACGGTCAGATGAAGACCACATCGCTCTACGACTACATCGAGAACCGCAGCAACAACTTCTCGCTGATGAACACCTACAACTGGGATAACGGCCTGCAGCTCAAGACGCTCGTGCGCTTCGACCACGCCCATGGCGCTCTGGTTTATCAGACGCCGATGTCACTCATCCAGGTGGCCGGCAACAGTCAGTATGCCTACAAATACCTCGACGCCATGGGACAGGAGCAGACCTACAACGGCGAATATGTGCAGACCCGCATGTCGTGTCTCAACAGCGGCAGCATCAATGAGTTGCTCTTCACCAATGAGCTTTCGAAGCGCTTTAAGACCTCGACCCTGCGCTTCGGACTCAATGAGTGGTACTACCACATCGACTATACGTCGAACACCACCATGTATGACCAGAGTGTGCCCGACGACGGCAGCTATGCTATCCGTCTCTACGACAGCAACTTGCGCTCCAGCTATTTCTACGATTTTAACAAGAATGCCTCCGAGTTCTATCGCGGCCACGAGAACAAGCTCGCCTTCTACGTTACCCATGACTGGAACATCACGCCGAAGCTCAATGCTTACTACGGCGCCCGCTTCGAGTGGCAGCGTCTGAAGGGTGTGAATGCCGCCGACCCCTATGGAACAAGCAACGGCGACTACGCCCGCTTCACCAATTATTATATCGGTGCCACCAATGCCAATGGCTTCAAGATTACGCCTACCGACATCGACTACAACTGGTTCAACTACGACTTCACTGCTGCATTGACCTACAAACTCACCGATAAGTTCGGCTTCACCGGCGACTTCACCTATATCGTGCAGCACCCGAAGTTTGAGAATTTCTCGTCGGCTACGATGCCCAACACCAATAAGATTACTGTTCCGCTTGGCCGCGCCGGTATCTATTACAACAACTCGTGGCTGAGCCTCACCTCGCTGTTCTCTTACATCTCGAAGACCAACAACAACTCGACGCTCAACCTGCAGCATGGCAGCGAGATTAAGGCTGCACCGCTGGCCTTCGACATCCGCACCATCGGATGGACCACCGACCTCGTGGCCAAGCCATTCAAGGGTGCTGAGGTGCACTTCCTCTTCACCTGGCAGGAGCCTACTTATAAGAAGTATGAGACCAGTGTGACCTTCTCCGACGGCTATGTCGGAACCATCAACGCCACGGGCAATAAGGTGGCTGAGATTCCGCAGGTGCTCATTGAGTTCGACCCCAGCTACATGATCACCAAGGACATCAAGGTATGGACTTCATGGCGCTACTTCGGCAAGACTTACGCCAACCTCAACGACGCCTACTACTTCGGCAGCCATTGGGAGACCTTCGGCGGCGTCAACTGGCAGGTCAACAAGCATCTCGGACTCGGCGTCGACGTGGTCAACTTCCTCAACCAGACCGGTGCCAAGGGTACCATCGCCGGTTCTGAGCTCGTGACCAAGGAAGAGGTGCAGGCTGCCAACAACTACGCCGGCCGTCTGCTCACCGGTTCCTATCTCCGCCCCTTCACAGTTGAGTTCACGGCAAGCCTGAAGTTCTAAATTCATCTATCATCACCGGCACAACGCGCTGCGGCCATTGCCGTAGCTGCTGTGCCAACCAAAAAATCAATCAAAGCCATATAATGAAAAAGATTATCTTCGCCTTAGCCCTGTTAGGCTCCATCTCATCAGTCTCCGCCCAAACGATGGACGTGACCACCAAGGGCGACACCACCGTCATCACCATCACCAATCCCACCAAATACCTCATTCTGCCCGTCGAGGAGGATATGAGCCAGAAGCAAGTGAAACTCGACAAGGGCCTGCCCACCGATACGTGGATGGACGTGCGTCTGGCCGAGACAACGGTCGACTACAATGTGCCATTCGAACTGGGCAACGGCAAGCAGGCCGTGGTAAAGATTGTCGGATTGAAGTCGGGCGACATCGCCGTGAGCCGCATGAAGCTGTCCAACGAGTGGAGCGTGGTCAACACCGACTACTATCGCCCGGTGTATCACCATACGCCTTCCTACGGTTGGATGAACGACGCCAACGGCATGTTCTATAAGGATGGCGTCTGGAACCTCTATTATCAGTACAATCCCTATGGCTCGAAGTGGGGCAACATGCATTGGGGTCACGCCGTGAGCCGCGACCTCTTCCACTGGACCGAAAAGCCCGCAGCACTGGCCCGCGACACCATGGGGCATATCTTCTCGGGTTCGTCGGTCGTCGATGTCAACAACATCGCTGGCTACGGTCCCGGCGCTATTATCGCCTTCTATACCTCGGCCAGCGAAAAGAATGGTCAGATACAGTGCATGGCCTATTCCACCGACAACGGACTGACCTTCACCAAGTATGAGGACAACCCCATCCTTACGCCGTTTGACGGACTCGCCAACTTCCGTGATCCGAAGGTGTTCTGGTATGCACCCAAGCAGTGCTGGTTTATGATTGTCTCGGCCGACAAGGAGATGCGGTTCTATAAGTCGCACAACCTGAAGGACTGGACCTACATCAGCGCCTTCGGTAAGGGCTACGGCGCCCAGCCCAACCAGTTTGAGTGCCCCGACTTCTTCCCGATGACGGTCAACGGCAAGCAGAAGTGGGTGATGATAGTCAACATCAATCCCGGCTGCATGTTCGGCGGTTCGGCTACCGAGTATTTCGTCGGTGACTTCGACGGCAAGACGTTTACTTGCGATGATACACCCGATGTGGCCAAGTTCCTCGACTATGGCAAGGACCATTATGCCACGGTGACGTTCTACAACGCGCCCGACGGCCGTATCGTTGCCCTGCCGTGGATGAGCAACTGGCAGTATGCCAACGTTACGCCCATCAAACAGTATCGTGGTGCCAATGCCCTGCCTCGCGACCTGAAGCTCTATGAGAAGGATGGCGAGTATTACGTTGCAGCCGACGCCTCAAAGGAGGTGAAGCGTTTG
The DNA here is from genome assembly GCA_900315835.1 of uncultured Prevotella sp. Taxonomy (GTDB): domain Bacteria; phylum Bacteroidota; class Bacteroidia; order Bacteroidales; family Bacteroidaceae; genus Prevotella. The sequence continues at coordinate 63,493 of ONAR01000009.1, read as the reverse complement.
CGCAAGCAAGAGAAAACGGTGGGCAGCTTCACCGGTGCGAAAACACTGAAGAACCTCTTCGCCAAGAGCGACGGCGCCTTCGAGATTGAGTGCGACGTCACGCCCAATGCGGCAGACATCGCCGGCATCGACATCTCCAACAGCAAGGGTGAGGTGACCAAGGTTTATTTCGATATGCAGGCCAAGCGCCTCGTCATGGACCGCACGCAGAGCGGACTGACCGACTTTGGCAAACTCGCTGAGCCTCACGAGATTGAGAGGGAATACGACCTGCACGAGCATCGTGGCAACAACACGCCGATGCGGCAGCAGAACTCCGTCAACTATCAGAACGACTTCGCTCTCGGTACCTGGGGGCCGCTTGCCCTGTGCAACGGCAAGACCTACCACCTGCATATCTTCGTCGACAACTGTTCGGTTGAGGCTTTTGTTGATGGTGGCCGCATCGCCATGACCAACCTCGTATTCCCGACCAAGCCCTACAACAACCTCCGCTTCTACAGCGTGGGCGGTAAGGCCTCGTTCAAGAACGTTAAGGTGTATAAGCTGGGAATGTAAGTTGGCAGAACGCAATGACGGCCGCCACGCAGTAGTGTGACGGCCGTCATCCGTTTCAGAATGGTCTTAGCTTAGTGGGCACCATATACCTCAATGTCAGCAATGCGGGCAATGCCGTCGGCTCCCGCATCTGTAACGGTCACCCTGACATAGCGGGCCTCGACAGGGGTGATGGTGGCGTCGGTCACGGCATCGGTGTTGCCTGTGTAGGTTCCGACGGTTGTCCAAGTCTGACCGTCCAGGCTCGTCTCTACGGTGAAGTCGCGTGTGTTGAGTTCACAGCCGAGGCCTGCGGCCTGCGCATGACGCACGACGTAGCGGCTGATGGTGTAGGTTTGGCCGAAGTCGCAGCTCACCCAGCCCTTGCCGTCGCTGGTGGATGAAACCCACATGTAGGCCTCCGAGGGCGATCCGTCAGCAGCCACTGCGGCATCAGTCTTTGCGGCCGATGATGTCACCTTCATGTCCTCGGTCATCGTCAGGTCGAAGGGCAGATGGTTGGCCTCGCAATACAGATTGAAGAAATGGTCAGCGCGGACAACCTCCACGTTGCCCGGTGAGAATGAGTCAAGCCGGGTGGGAAGGTCGACGAGCTTGTCGGGTCCCGCATCCCATACCGATACCTGACCCGAAACGAACATCGGCTTTGAGCCGTCGAAGTTCTTGATGTCGCGGTTGAAGTATTCCGTAATCACGTCCAGACCATTGGCGTAGCAGGCATAGTTGGGGAAGAACGGCAGCCGGCTGTCTTGCACTGTTGCTTGAATGCGGCCCGTTTGGCGTTCCCAGTCTTGTAGGGTGAGACCGTAGAGATAGTGGCATTCATCGGCGTAGGCCTGACGCTGGTTATCGTTTACGTTATCCCATATTGTGACCACGCGCAGTCCGGCTTTCTCCAGATAGCGTTGGCTGAGGCTTGCGTATGGTTTGAAGACATCGTAAGTGGTGGAGTTCCAGCGTTTGTTGAGAGCATCGTAAGGCATGGCATAACCCATTCCCGACGGTCCGCTGACGAAGCAGTCGTTGTCGGTGGCTTTCTTGTAATAGTAGTTGAGCACCGTCGGGTCGAGGTCGCCCAGCGATGGACTGATGGTCCAGTTCAAAGGGAACTTACCCCGCCCTTGCTGTTCGAAGATCTTAGCCATAGCGTGCTGACAATACTGTATGTTGTCGCCGTCGCTGATGTAGACCGCCGCATACACCTTGTTCTCGAGCTTCGGCCGTTTGGGTACCGGCCGGATGTTCACGGGGTTGGTGTAGGCAGTGTAGACTGTGAGATTCTCGAAGAAGTCGGCGGGAACCGTCGACAGTCCGTATTTTGTCGCCTCACCCACGCCAGAGCGCTCCTCGGGATACCAGCCAAGCACAAAGTCGCGGCCGGGTGTCAGGTCTCTCAGCAACTTGTCGAGTACAGTCTTCTCCCTTGTCTTGCGGGCGTCGAGCCATACCACAGCCGAACCGGTTGCAGCCGCAATGTCGTGTACATAGGGAATGTCGGGTTTGATGCTCACCAACAGGCGGTGGTTGCACCGGCTCCAATAATGCTCATACAGATAGTTGTAGATATCCTGCGGCGTGGTCATGGTGAGCGCGGTTAGGTCTTCAATCACGGGGAAGTCCATGCCGTTGTCTATCAGCTTCTGCCGTATCTCTGCGGTGACGGGGAGCGCGCGCTCGAGTCCGGCTACCGTTGCGGCCACATTGCCGTAGTGCACGCTTTTCTCGGTGCTGTAGAGCACGATGCCCTTGATTTCTTTCTCATAGAGTTTCACCAAGTCGTAGGGCTTGTCTTTGCTGAAAACGACAGGGCGAATGCCGTGCGCCCTTGGCCACGTTGTCGTCGGCTCCTCGTTGTGGTTGTAGAGCAGAAGCCGCGGCCGGGTGCGGTTGACGATGCCCTGCAGGGTGCAGAGCATCACGCGCTCCGACGATTCGAGGTTGGCGTCGTTCATGTCGAAGGCTCTCACAACCTTTGCCGGCGGAAGAAACAGCGGCACCAGCCGGTTCTCGGGCCAAGTCACCTCATTGTATTCCAATATGCGGTCGTTATTGTCGTTGAGGTTGTATTCGGCATCGGTGAACGTAATTTTATCCACGTCAGCAATATCGGTAGCAGTGATATTGCCGTTGGTGGTCTGCACGAGCATGGTCGTCTTTTGGGCGCAGACGTTCATGGCGCTCAACGTGACCATTGCAAGCATTATTAGCTTTCTCATGTCTTGATATGTTTTAGTGGTTGTTGCGTAACATTTCGATGAATTCTGTCAGTTCGCCGTCAGAGCGTTATCTTTGTGGCGAATGTTCCTATGCGGACGATGTAGATGCCGGGGCCGAGGCTTGCGCGGGTTAGCCGCAGCTCGCCGCCTGTGCAACGTGGTATTGGCACGATGCCTCCGTCTATGGTGCACACCTTAATCATCGTGTTCGATGGGATGCCTTTAAAGGTGGCGGTGCCCTGCTGCAGCGAGCAGATGATGCCCGCTGTCAGTGCCGAAACTTTCGTGGATGAGGCGTCGCCGAATTTCATCGTCGCGATGCTGTCAATCTCAATCTTCACCGGACTGTCAGCCGCCTTCGATGTGACGACGAGACTGCCTGCCGCCACGGTCACTTCCGGTTGGTCGTCGAGCAGTATGGTCGCATGGTTGCCGCCGATGGTGTTCACCAGCAATGCCTTGCCCTTATCGGCGATGCTGAGGAATGTAATCTTCTTGAGCTCAGCCACTCTCGTGAGCGTGGATGATGAGTCATTCATCTGCACGCACATGGCCTTCTCCTGTGCGTTGACGGCCATTGTGCAGAGCAGTAAGGCCATTAGGGCTAAAACCTTATTCTTCATAGTCGTTTCCAATACGTGTTATCTCTTTACCAGCCACTTGGATGTTGTTCCATCCTCATGGCGAATGATATTCAGTCCGGGCACCGGCGAGTTGATGCGCATACCGGCCACATTGTAGTATTGGCATTTACCGGTGTCTTTTGCGAAGAGGCTCTTTATGCCCGTCTCGGTATCATAGAGCGAGGTCAGCTTCTGCACGGCCTCACGCAGACGGGTCTCGTCAAACTTCACCACCTCCCGGTCATACGTCATAATGCCGTTCACCTCGGTTTCCACGTCGGTGGTCTGCGTGTAAACGGCAGCGGCGTATGCGGCTTTGTTGCCGTCGAATTCGGCTTTTTGCGCCAAAGCCTGCACCTGACCGGCAAGCGTTACGAAGGCATCGGTGATGGTGGTTTCGCCGCCATAGGTGTTATAAGTCTGCGAGTTGCGCTCATACCATCGGTGCCCTGAGATGTTGCGCCCCAGTCCGCCGTATTCGCCGAGCACCAACGGCCGATTGGGGTCATTGATAACCATGTGGATAGGTTGGTCGTAGGTGTGCTGGTCAACGATGGTCCCCTGACCGAGCTTGTAGTGGTTACCGCCGCTGGCAGGGTTGACGAGGCGCGTGCTGTCGAGGCCTTGCGTATAGGCTACGATATCTGCAGTGCTGTATTGGCCCCAACATTCATTAAACGGTGTCCACACCACGATGCAGGGGTTGGAGTAGTGCTGATCGATAATCTCCTTCCATTCGGCGCGGAAGTTTTTGTCGAGCGTAGCGTCTTGTGTCCCGTTGTCGGACTCCATCCATTTGTTGGAGACCCAACCGCTCTCCGTGCTGTGGAATGTTGCGGGCATATCCTGCCACACCAGTATGCCAAGACTGTCGCAATGCCAGTACCATCGTGCCGGTTCAACTTTCATGTGCTTGCGTATCATGTTGAAGCCCCATTCCTTGGTCTTCTTGATGTCGTAGCTGAGTGCCTCGTCGGTTGGTGCAGTGAGCAGTCCGTCGGGCCAGTAGCCTTGGTCGAGCAGTCCGAACTGGAACAAATCTTTGTTGTTCAGTTGCAACCGCCAGTAGCCATTGTCGTCCTTGCGGTATGAAATCTTGCGCATGGCGGCGTAGCTATCCACGTTGTCGAGCGTATGGCCATCGGCTGTATAGGTGACGGTGACCTTGTAGAGATTAGGTTGTGCGGGGCTCCACAGCTTCGGATTGCTCATCTGCACCTGAATGCTGACATTGCTGCCTGCATTGGCCGACTGCTCCACCACGACGTTGTCGCTGTCTCTGACCGTTACCTTCACCTGCCCGTCGGCGCTGGCGTTGCTCACGGCAATGTCGAAGTTAAGTTTGCTGTTGTCCACGTCGGGTGTGGTGCGTATGTCGGTGATGTGCGATTTCTCTACCGGTTCCATCCACACCGTCTGCCAGATGCCCGAGGTCGAGGTGTAGTAGATGTCGCCTCCGCCGTTGGGATAGCGGCGCTGTTTACCCACAGGCTGTGAGTTTTCGTCGGTGTTGTCAATGACCTTGACGTAGATGGTCGCCTTGTTGCCCGATACGCGGCTTGAGATGTCGGCTGTGAAGGCAGTGTGTCCTCCGGTGTGAGACGCCACCTTATAGCGCCCGGTCATTCCGTTGACGTAGACGTCGGCCTGATAGTCCACAGCACCGAAGTTGAGCATAATCCGTTTTCCTGTCCACGCCTCAGGAATCGTAATGTCGCGCTTGTACCACAGCGCTTTGCCGGGTTCCAAGGGGCGCATCACGCCCGACAGACTCGACTCGATGGGGTAGGGCACCAGTATCTTTCCTTCAAACGTCTTTGGTGCCGCGTTTTGTTCGGTGATGGCGTAGTCCCATAGTCCGTTGAGGTTTTGCCATTCGCTGCGCTGCATCAGCGGGCGGGGATATTCCGGCAACGGACAGTCGGGGTTCACCATTGCGGCCCAGCGCGTCTTGATGTGGTTGCCTTTAGCCTCCCAGGTGGTGTCCACGGCGGTGGGTCTGTATTTGTCCATCAGTACCTTCATCCACAGTCCGCCGATGACCGATCGCGCACTGAAGTTCACCGACCTGCCGTTGCTTGCATCGTAATAGTCGCTCAACGGAATGCGCGACTCGGTTTCGTTCACATATTTATATAAAAGGTCGGAGAATTTGAGGAAGGTCTCCGTATTAGGCGACATCGATGCAGTCCAGGCAATCCAGTCTACCTTCGTCTGCGAGTCGCGGCTGTCGAGCGGCAGACCGTAGGCAGCCTGCTTAGTGAGATAATAATTAATCTCCCTGTCCACGACCTCCTTGGGGAAAAGGTTCTTGCCCCACATCACATCCCAGACGAGGTTGTATTTTTGGCTCCATGTGCCGGCCTTGTTAAACTGCATGCGGTAGTGGTCGCCATCGCGTGCGTCAGCCTCCCAAAGCAGCGCCATGTTTTTTGAATACTGCTCAAACTTCGCGATGTCGCGCACATTGCCGCCAATGTATGGTATCAGCTCGGCGTAGGCCGCAACAGCCAAGATGGCTTTCACCGACAGGTTGGTGTTCTGCTCGCTTGGTCCCTTGAAGTCATCGGTGCAGAGCTGGTTGCCCGGGTTCTGCCCCTCATTGTGGCAATAAGTGGCCCACGTTTTCAGCACATTGCGGTAGGGCTTCAGCCATTCGCCGTCGCCGGTGATACGGCAGATGGCATTGGCCAGCAGAATGATATTGGCCGACTCCTCAAGCGGCATCGAGTCGCCATACACCTGACCGTTGGCCAGCGGGTATTGGCCGAGGTCGTGTGCAGCGCAGTTCTTACCCTGCCGCGCATCCGACAGCGCATACTCCAAGATGGAGAGTATCATGCCTTTTTGCAGCTCGGGGTTGTAGAGCAGATAAAGCGGGCATTCGGGGTAGGTGAGGTCAACGGTGTTGACGCATCCGTTCGACTTATTCTCCTTTGAGAAATACAGCATATGGCCCTCGTCGTCTTGGAACAGCTTGTGCGCCGCCATTACCAGGCGGTAGTTGCCTGCGAGCATCTCCGCATACTTTACGTTGCCTGCGGCGAGTGCGTCGTCATAGATGCGCTTGTCGAGCTGGCGGCAGCGCGCCATGATGTCGGCGTATTGGTCGCGCAACTCCTCGAAGGCCTGGAAGATGGTCTTGCCGTTGCGGGCGTAGTAAGCCTTGTAGTTCTTCTTCATGTACTGGATGTCGTACACTTCGTCATAGCCTACGAGCATGAAGTCGCGGGCCTCGGATACGCTGCCGAGGTCGTTGCAGAAAGCCATCACCGGCATGGTCGACAGATTGGTGCTTCTGACGGTGCTGTCGGCGCTCTGCTGCAGCTTTCCGGTCGATACGAAGGTGGCTTCGGCTGAGAGCGGCGACGACACGCTCACCTCACCGTTGATGGCAGGGATGTAGAGGTAGCCCCAGTCGATGGAGATCAGGTCGCCCGACCGCCCGAGAATGTTCTGTGCTTCGGAGCCAGCCCTGGCGTATTGTATGCCGTTCTTGGTGACAACGTCGGATAGGGTGGGTTGGTTCATCTCGTTGACCGTGAGTTGTGGCGAAGTGGCGAGATAGAACTGCACGTCGTGCTTGTTGCCGTCGAGCGACGTCACCTGATATGAGATGTAGTTGATGGGCGTGGAGATGAGGTCGAGGTCGTCAATGAGCATGGGCGCCGTGAAGACGACGTCGAGCTTTACAGGGCCGCAGGTGAACGTATAATACGAGCTCGTGGCCATGACGTCAACCGACGTCTGCTGTGCCTTTTGCACGGTGCCGCCGTTCTGCATGATGTTCTCATAGAGTCCGAAGTCGATGTAGGAGCCACCGGTTGTGTTGTGGCAGTGAGCGGCGATGACGTTGTCGCCGGCTTTCAGCAGTGCCTTCTGTGCGGCCGTCAGCTGTTGCTCTTCGCCCTGACGCCATGTCAGGCCCGTACTTACCACGCGCGTACCATTTATATATAGCTCGAAGACGTCATCGTGAGAGAACTTCACCCACAGGTCTTTCTGCAGGTCGGCGTCGGTGAGGCTCACCGTCCGGCGCACGTAGATGTCCTGGTTTTCGCCAGTCCAGGCGTTGTTTACGTTAGGGTATTCGTTTTTAGTGCCCCATGCGGCCTGCTCTGTTTTCCAGCCGCTGTCGTCGAAGTCGGTCTTGGTCCAGTTGGTGTCCGACTGCTTGGTATAGCTCGTGCGCCCCGACCACCCCGTTCCGTCAACGGTCATGGGTGCGATGGGGGATAACAGATTCTGACGACCCTGTCCCATGAAGCGGTAAGCGGTGCCATCGACGCGCAAGATGCCATCGATGGCTTTCTCCTGTTCGCTCCAGTGGCGTGTGGGGCCGCCGTTGAGTGCGTCGTAGTTGGACCAGATGGAGAAGTAAGGGTCATTCACCAAGAGTGGAACCGACGGCAGTCGCAGGTCGGTGTGCTTGTAGGGCTCAAAGTCTTCGGCGGTCTGTGCCATCGACATCAGTCCGGCTGTTGCCAGCAATAGCGTGGTCAACGCTTTATTAATTAGTCTCATGCTTAATAAGTTTTATTATCGTTTTTAGAATCAATCTATGGGCATTCGCACTTCTCATGCAAAAATAGGCTATATATTATAGAGGTGGGGACAATGCCTGTTCAAAAGAAAGCAAAATCTGTTCATTGCTGTTCAACCTGCGTCAGCTGGGTTGCGCTGCAAGAGGAACCGGGTGCCCGTTCCGGTGCTATCGGCAGGGTTTGACAAGTATCTTTTCTTTTTTGAACAGATATTTGCCGCCGCGTCGCATGATACAGCCTAAATTTGCACCACATCGCATAAAAACGAACAATTAAACTTATTAATTTCAAACAACATGAAGAAAAGACATTTACTTCTATCGCTATGCTTGTTTGCTGGAAGTTATGCTTTCGCCGTGGATTCTCCTTATAAAGGATCACCCGTAGGCGAGGGTACGTTCTATCTGTATCAAGTTGAGACCGGAAAGTGGCTTCAGGCAAACCGCAAGGACATCAGTCTGTGGACAACCCATGCAGAACTGGATGACGTAGGCTTCGATGTGCAGTTGAAGAAACTCGATGGCTTTGAGGGCTATCAGATTTACTGTAATTTCACTGGCAACGGCGAGCTCAACGGATCCGACGAGGACCGCTTCTACCTTGACCAGAGCAACCGTGATTTGACCGACTGGATTTTCGTTCCCATTGAAGGAGCAGAGAATCAGTATAAGATTATGGTGAAGGCAAAGCCCGACGCCAACGACCGCAGCAAGATTGCACAAGACACCTATATTGGTGCCGCCAACGGCGAGTTGTCGGACAATCCTACCGATTTCACCTGGCAGCTGGTCACCCGCGAGGAGCGCATCGAGAAGATGAAGGCCGAGGCTGCTACCGGTAAGCCGGCCGACGCTACCTTCCTCATTCCTTGGAATGACCGCGGACGCAACGACAAGCGTGACCGTCTGTGGCAGCAGAACTTCACTAACAGCTATGGCGGCAGCGATGCACTGGGTGGCTCCAATGGCTATCCGGTGAAGGAGGATTGGCACCGCATGATTGTGCACAACTCTATCATGCTTACCGATATGCCTAACGGTACCTACAACTTCACCGTGCAGGCTTACTACCGCGACACCGAGATTGAGTCGAAAGAGCTCCGCGACCGCTACCTCAATGGTACTGAGCACCTCTGCGCCAGCTATTTCGCTGGTTCTGCTAAGGGTACAGTGATGTCAATCTTCACCGATGCCAAGGATGCACAGCAGGATGGTTATTCCTATAAGGTGGCCCTAACCGATGATGGTGGCGACGACGCACCCGGCAAATGGGTACCCAACAGTATGTCGGATGCCTGCACTGCGATGATCAACGGTGCTTATATCAACAAGTGGATTCAGGCCCCTGTTACCGACGGCAAGCTGATGATCGGTATTGAGAAGACTGAGAACGATGATGCCCGCTATCGTGACTGGCTCATCTACAAGCGCTTCTATCTGCAGTATGTGTCAGAGACCCCGATTTCCGAGGATCTCTCCGGTCTGCGCACTGAGCTGCAGGACCTCATTACCACCGGCAAGACGCTCACTCAGACCACTGCTTTTGCCGATGCATTGGCATCAGCCCAACAGTCGCTTGACAATGCTACCAGCTCAAGCTCACTGCTCCAGGCCATCTCCACGCTTCAGAATTTTGTCGACGTGATGAAGGGTGCCAAGACCGATATCGACAACTTCTATGCCACCAAGACCCTTGCTGTGGCTGAGGGTGTCGATGTATCGAAAGCCGAGGAGCAGCTCAATGCCGCTACTACCCGCGACGCCATTTCCAACGCACTGAAGCAGTTGCGCTACGACCGTCGCCGCAATGCCGCTGAGACCTGCGAGGACATCTTCCCCGGCAAGCCCGTTACCACTGGCGACTTCTACATCTACAACGTTGGCCAGAAGCAGTTCCTCTGCGGTGGTTCCGACTGGGGTGCGCACGCAGCTCTGGGCTTCCCTGGTGTTGAGGTGACCCTTGAGGCAACCGAAACCGAGGCTGCCGAAAACAAGTTCCATATCGACTCTCACCTCAAGAATGGTGACAGCAAGCACTACCTCAGCTATCGCGGCTATCTTGACGGCTCTAAGGCCGGTCCTTGGAAGTTCGTTCCCGTTGAGGGTAAGGAGAATGTTTACAACATCGTTCAGGGCGACTACCCCGATGTGTATGTAGCTTGGAACCCCAACGCAAGCGTTGATGGTGGTCACGGCGATGAGACAACCGTAGGCACCGAGTGCCGCAACCTCGATCCCAACGACCTCAATGCTCAGTGGAAGCTCGTTACCCGCGCAGAGCGTGAGGCACTGCTTAAGGATGCTTCTACCGACAATCCTGTCGATGCCACGTTCTACATCAAGAGCCCTGGCTTCAACCAGCGTGAGAATGCATCCACTGTGTGGAGCTTCTCCAACGCCAGCATCTGGGGCTACGGTGGCAACCACAGCGACTTCATTGCCGAGTCGTGGAACACTTCCGACTGCGACATCAGCCAGTCCATCTCCAACCTTCCTCAGGGTGTGTATGTAGTTTCTGTTCAGGGCTTCTATCGCAATGGTGCCCATGAGGACCAGCCCAATCTTGAGTTGTCGCAGAATGCCGACCTCTATGCCGGTACCAACTTGGACGACACCGTGCTGCTGCCCAACATCACTGCCGAGAGCGGCAAGGCTCCGGGCGAGGGTCAGGACGCCATGAAGGCCGACAACACCATCACCTATCACTATCCATACAGTGCTGAGCAGGCTGCCGCGTTCTTCCACTATGGTCTCTACCGCACCCACATCACGGTGCTGAAGGACTACGATGACGACTTCCCCATCGGTGTTGAGAAGAAAGTTCAGGGTGCTGAGAAAGACTGGGTGGTTGTCGACAACTTCCGCCTCACCTACTACGGCAACAACACCACTGTTGATGCTGTTGAGAAGGTACTGACCACTGGCATCGACGACGTAAAGGCTGACCCTGCAAGGGTTGCCGACGGCAAGATCTACAACCTCCAGGGCATCCAGGTGACCAACACCTCTAAGCCGGGTCTGTATATCAAGAACGGCAAGAAGTTTGTGGTGAAATAACTGCAGACATCCGCTGATATGGCACGGTGAAGGCTAACCGAATGCCTTCACCATGCTGAAAGTCACGATCAAGGACCTTACTTCTATTCATCGTTGTGTTTCCTTCCTAATTACGCTCACCACTGAGGGTATTAGGTAGCAAACGACAACATGATAGGGGTAAGGTCTTTTTTTATGGGCCTTTTATAGAGAAGCAAACATATTACTAAAAACTTATAACACGCTCAACCAAATGAAAAAGCAATTGATTTTTGCAGGCATGGCTATATTGTGCCTTTCGGCCTGCAGCGACAGTTCTTCAACATTCCGGCCGCCCTCACCGGCATGAACAATCAGAGTTCAGACACCTACAAGGTGCTCACCGAGAAATACGGCATCTATCCTCTTGCTACATGGGATAACGAGCAGATGCAGTTCGTCTCCATGCTCAACGTGTGGGAAGCCCGCCAAGGCAACACCGACTATAAGGGCACCATTCTTTGAGTAGGCAACGGCGGTTTGGAATTTTCCCACCAGAACTCAGACGGCACGCCCGACGTTGAGGCTTATCCTAAGAACAACGCCTATCAGGGCACCGTGCTGCGCATTGCGCAAAACGCCATTGAATACCTGAAGACTCGATAATGCTAACCCCCTAAAACAAATTACGTTGAAAAAGTCATTATTCTATACCTTTGCCTTTTCACTTGCACTTGGCCTTACGGCCTGCTCTGACGGAGACGACACCTATATAGACAAGGTACTCGCCCCTATCAAGGGCGACAGCGTTGACATCAATCCCGGTGACGGCATCAGCGACGACAACTATTACCGCGAACTCTGGCGTCCGCAGATTCACTACACGCCCGCCAAAAACTGGATCAACGACCCCAATGGACTGGTCTACCTCAACGGCACCTGGCATATGTACTATCAGTACAATCCCAGTGGCGAGGCCTGGGGCAACATGTCGTGGGGCCACGCCACCAGCACCGATCTGTTCCACTGGAAGGAGCAGCCTGTGGCCCTTACCCCTGACGAGCTCGGATACATCTATTCCGGTAGCGCCGTCGTCGACAAGAACAATACGGCCGGCTTTGGCGAAAATGCCATCGTGGCCATCTATACCGCCCACGGCAACCGAGAGCAGCAGTGCATTGCCTACAGTACCGACGGAGGCATGACATTCACCAAATATTCGGGCAACCCCGTGGTCAGGAACTCCACCTACAACGACTTCCGCGATCCGAAGGTGTTCTGGGATGACACCTATCAGAAATGGTATATGATTGTAGCCCTCGGAAACGAGCACCGTTGTCAGATTTACGCCTCCGACGACCTGAAGACCTGGAAGCTGTCCAGTACCTTCTCCGTGTCCAACTATTCTGGCTGCAACACGGGCTGCTGGGTGTGCCCCGACATGTTCCCCATCACCTATAAGGGCGAGCGCAAATACGTGATTACTGTCAACACCAGCAACGGGCACCCCAATGCCAACAGCTCCGGCGTGATGTATTTTGTGGGCAACTGGAACGGTGCCCGCTTCACGCTCGACCAATACGACTACCCGCTGTGGGAAGACGAAGGCCTCGACGCGTATGCCAGCGTTACTTGGTCCAACGCTGGCGATCGTCACGTCGCCATTGCGTGGATGAACGACCAGCTCTATTCGGGCGACTATCCCTGCTCTCCCTGGCGCTCGGCAATGACGCTGCCGCGTGAGCAGGTGCTGGAGGAATACAACGGACGGCCGCTCATGAAGAGCACCATCGTAAAGGAGATTGAGGGACTGGCCGGCGAATGGCGCACCGCTGGCAGCCTCCTGGACGTGAAGGATGCCTATCAGCTCAAGGTGCCCGTGAGCCTCGCCTCCGACTGCGTCATAACGCTGAGCAACGGCGCTGGCAACAAGTACAAAGTGAAGGTGGACGCGCAAAACCGCGAGCTCATCATCGACCGCGGCGGCGACACCGGCGCTTATTCGTCGGCCAGGTTCCCGTTGTCCAACGTCAGGGGTAAGCTCAACACCGACGCCAGCGACGTAGTGCTCAACTTCTATGTCGACCAGTCGTCGGTCGAGATTACCACCGATGACGGCAGCATGATCATGACCACCCTCGTCTTCCCTGCCAGCATCTACAACATGCTGAAGGTCGATGGTCAGACCGTAAACGCTCAGGTCCGCGACCTGGCGCGCGTCTGGAGCAAATAAGCGCCTCACGGCAACCATAGCTATCGCAGTGCGATACCATAGCTATCGCGACTCGATACCATAGCTATCGCGACGGGCATCGGACAAGACCATGCAAAAAATATGTTGCAACGATTGATTATTTTGTTTTATCCCCGCTTATTTGTATCTTTGCACGCAGAAACAATGGCTATCTAAAGATAAAATACTTATGGGTAAGACAATATTCGCACGATATATTTCCTTAACCGGGCTTTTGCTGTTGCTCAGCTGGGGCACGATAGCGGGTGACAACGTGTTCCATCAGTATGCCAACACTGAGAATCCGTTTGACAACACCACGCTGTGTGCCCTGCGCGACCGCTACGGCTTCCTCTGGGTGGGCACGTCGACCGGCCTCAACTGTTACGACGGCAATGGCGCGTCGGTTTACAGCACCACGGGCGGCATGCTGCATTTTGCCGAGACGAGCAACGTCAACATGCTCTATGAGTACGGCGAGGATATCCTGTTTTGCGGCAACACGGGTCTTAACCTCTTCCGGCGCAAGACCAACGTCGTCTTGCCGTTCCCCTACAAGACCAAATACGGCGTGCGCATCAGTTCAACGGTGCAGAAAATCGTGAAGGCCGGCAACGGAACGCTATGGATCTGCACCCACGGACAGGGGCTCTTTGTGTTCAATCCGGCCAAAGGCACGCTGCTGCAGGACAGCCGTCACGGCATCTTCTTCTCCGATATGGTGGTGGGCCGCGACGGCCTGGTCTACACCGTGAGCCTGTCGGGTAAGGTCGCCGTGTTCCGACCCAGTGGCCAGCTGGTTTACAGTTGCCCGTTGCCAGAATACGTAGCCGATAAAAACCGCATAGGCATGGTGTCGCTGGGTAGTGATATATGGTTGTCGCTCAACACCAAGCTCTACCGCCTCGACACCAGTACCCGCACGGTGACCTGCAAGAGTGCCCACGCTGTGCCTGCCGCCATCAACTGCCTCTACCCCGGCGACGACGGTCGCTCGTTGTTTCTCGGTACTGCCGACGGCATCTGGCAGTATGCTGTGACCACGGGCACCGCCACGCGTCTCGATCCGCCCCAGTCGTATGCCTACGGACTCACCGACCGCTGGGTCAACTACCTTTGTCGCGACGCCGACGGTAGCTTCATTGTCGTCACGTCGACGGGCATCAGCTACATGCCCTATCAGTCAGATGCGTTCAGCTTCATTGGTCTGCCGCCGGCCATGCGCAGCGAGTCGTGCAACTATGTGCGCGCCCTCTGCCCGTCAATCAACCGGAAGAGCGTCTGGGTGGGCACCGACCACGGCCTGGCCTCTTACACCATCGCTACCGGCGAGATGCGCGCCGTGCCGCTCAATGGAGGCAACGACGAGATTACATCGATTACGGCCGACGGCAAGTTCCTTTGGATTGGCCTGCGCCATTCGGGGCTGCGCCTGTTCGACACCTCGACTGGGGCGGTGAAGAGCTACACCTATGACGCCAATAAACCTTACTCCGTCATCAGCAACGACATCAACGGCGTCTACCGCACCAGCCGTGGCGAGATATTCGTGCTCACCAATTGGGGCCTGTGCCGTTTCAATCCGGCCACCGAGCAGTTTATGACCTTCTCCAACCTCAGCCAGCAGACGGCTTGCGTGAGCATGCTCGAGGATTCGCGTGGACGTTTGTGGTTGGGCACGAAGAATCAGGGTCTCTTCATGCGCGAGCGCGAGAATGCCGTCTTCAATTACATTCCGTTGGCCAACGTGAGCAACTCGCCGGTCACCACGATGTGCCTCGACGGCAGCGGCAACCTCTGGGTGGCCGTTCAGGGTGCGGGCGTCTATAGGTATGACGATGCCGAAGGAAAATTTGCGCAGCTCGACGTACCCGCGTTATTGGGAAAGACTGTCATCTTCATGGAAGAGGATGAGCAGGGCTACATGTGGATTGGATTGCACGACATCATTGTGCGCATCGGCAAGACGGGCGCCTCGCGCCTCTACACCTACAACACCAATGCCAACTTCCTGCCCATCATGTGGTCGTCGTGCCGTCTCGCCGACGGTCGTCTGCTCTTTGGCAGCGGCAATGGCTTCTTTGCGTTCAAGCCCGATTGCATGAGGTCAATCGACCGCCTACTTAATGTGTATCCGCTCTATCTCAGTTTCCCCTATCGTGACAACAGCGACGCCGAACTCGACCGGCTTGGACTGAACCTGCTGCTCTACACGCAGAAGGAGATACGCCTGCCTTATGCCGACAACACCTTCACCATTCACCTGTCGGCATCGCGTTATGCCGATATGCCAGCGATGCGCTACGACTATATGATGAGCGGCGTCGACAAAAACTGGATTAGGGGCGCTACGGTACCGGAGATTACCTACAGCAACCTCAGCCCCGGCGAATACGAGTTCCTGCTCAGGTGCAGCGGCGACAGCAATGCCAAGGTTTCGGTGCTCCACATTGTAGTGCTGCCGCCATGGTACCGCACGGTGTGGGCATGGATGGTCTACATCGTGCTGGCTGCCCTCGCCGCGTGGTATGTCTTCCTGCGCTCCCGCCGCATCATCCGCCGGCGCTATGAGACGCGCATGCAAGAGTACAAGGTGCGCAAAGAGGGTGAGATGTACAGGTCGAAGATACAGTTCTTCGTCGACTTGGTGCATGAGATCCGCACGCCGCTCACGCTGATGAGCCTGCCTATGGAGCGCATGAGCGAGCAACTGGCCGAGGGTAAGCCACTGCCCGTTGACGAGAGCCGGGAGCATATCGCGTCGATGCAGCGCAACATGGACTACCTGCTGGGCGTCACCAACGAGCTGCTCGACTTCCAGAAAGCGGAATACAACGGCAAGGTGAATCTCTGCCGACGCAACTGCAGCCTCAACGCCTTGCTGAAGGATATCTGCCAGCAGTTTGAGCATTCGCTGACGGTAGAGGGTAAGAAATTCACCTACCGTCTGCCCGATACCGACATCACCACCTCGCTCGACGTGGAGAAAATCAAGCGGGTGCTGGTCAACCTCATTGGCAACGCGAGGAAATATTCCCGCCATGAGGTGACGGTGACAGTGAGAAACATCAACGAGGCGAGTTTCACCATCGCTGTGGGCGACGACGGCCCCGGTGTCCCCGATGCCGAGCGCCGCAACATCTTCAACATGTATTATCAGATTGGCAACGACACCATTGGCTCTTCGCTGGGCACAGGCCTCGGTCTGGCTTACGCCAAGATGCTGGCCACGGCTCATGGCGGTGACCTCACCGTGGGCGACAACGAGGGCGGCGGTGCGCTGTTCATGCTTACCCTGCCCATCGTCAGCAGTAAGACGGAGGCTGAGGAGAAACCTGCCATCGCCGATGCAGTTGCTGAGCAATCTGACGAAGCGTCGCTGTCGCCCGCCGAGACCCACAACTTCTGCGTATTGCTTGTCGAGGACAACAAGGAGTTGCTGCGCGCCGAAGCCGAGGCGTTGGGCAAATGGTATAAAGTGATGAAGGCCAGCGACGGCGTCGAGGCGCTCGACGTGATGCAATACAACGACATCGACCTCATCATCACCGATGTGATGATGCCGCGCATGGATGGTGTTGAGCTCTGTCGGCGTGTGAAAAACGATATCAACTACTCCCACATCCCCGTCATCATGCTCACCGCCCGTACCACCAATGAGGCAAAGGTCGAGGGCATGGAAAACGGCGCCGACATCTACATAGAGAAGCCGTTCACCATCAAGCAGCTGCATCTGCAAATCGTCAATCTGCTGCGCATGCGCAACCTCTTCCACGAGCGCATGCAGTCGATCAACGGCATGGAGAAGCCCGAGGTGAGCGCCGGCGAACTGGGAATGAACCGCCACGACATCAACTTCCTGCACGATATGAACAAATACATGATGGAGAACATCAGCGACGATGAGTTCTCCATCGACATGCTCGCCGAGAAGATGAACATGAGCCGCTCCAGTTTCTACCGCAAGATAAAGGCGTTGACGGGTATGACGCCTGTCGACTTCATGCGCAATGCGCGCCTCGACCATGCCGCAAAGTTGCTCGCGGCCGGCGAGCGGGCTACGGCCGTGGGCATGATGGTGGGCTTCACCTCGTCGTCTTATTTCGCCAAATGTTTTAAGGCCAAATTCGGTGTCCTGCCTAAGGACTACGTCTCGACCAAGGGCAAATGAACAGATTTTGCCCTATATTGAACGTTTATTTGCCTAAGGTCCCCTCCATAACGGCTATCTTTGCAGGTAAGAAAACGGAAGAAGATGATAAAAACGTTCAAGTCTATATTCATGGCAGCCGCGGTCGTCATGGTCTGCTTTGGCTGCAGCAACGAAGCGCGGCTGACCGGCTCCGGCCTCAGCCCCGAGCGGTTTGACTCGGTCATCAACGGTAAGCCGACGAAGCTCTATACGCTGAAAAACAAAAACGGCATGGAGGTGTGTGTGACCAACTTCGGCGGGCGCATCGTGAGCATCATGGTGCCCGACCGCTACGGCGAGATGCGCGACGTGGTGCTTGGCTACGACAACATTGCTCAGTATGCCGATGCAGAGCACTCGCCCAGCGACTTCGGTGCCGCCATCGGGCGCTATGCCAACCGTCTCAACAAGGGGCGCATCTGCATTGACGGCGACACCATACAGCTGCCGCAAAACAATTACGGTCATTGTCTCCACGGAGGGCCCACGGGCTGGCAGTACCAGGTGTATGAGGCAAGACAGGCCAGCGACTCCACGCTCGCGCTGGTCATGCATTCGCCCGACGGCGACAACAAGTTTCCAGGCAATGTGACGGCAAAGGTAACCTACACGCTCAGACACGACAATGCCTTGGACATACGCTATGAGGCCGAGACCGACAAGAAAACGGTGGTGAATATGACCAACCACTCTTATTTCAACCTGAATGGAGACGGGGCGGCATCGGCCACCAATATGGTGCTGTATATCAACGCGGACCGCTATACGCCGTCGGATGCCACGTTTATGACAACGGGTGAGATAGCCTCGGTCGACGGTACGCCGATGGATTTCCGCATTCCTACGGTCATCGCATCGCGCATCGCGTCCAACTTCAGACAGATTACCAATGCCAAGGGATTAGACCACAACTGGGTGCTGAACACCTATCCGCTGGAGGAAGGAGTAAAGAATAAGCATGTGAAGGGTGACCTGATGCAGGTGGCAGCCAGCCTGTTCAGTCCGAAGACGGGCATCTTGCTCGAGGTGTTTACCGATGAACCCGGCATACAAGTGTATTCCGGCAACTTCCTCGGGGCCAAGGTTAGCGGTAAGCATGGTGTGGTTTATCCGCAGCGTGCGGCTTGCTGTCTTGAGACACAGCATTTCCCCGACTCGCCCAACAAGCCGCAGTGGCCGTCGGCCTACCTCAGCCCTGGCGAGAAATACACGTCGCACTGCATCTATAAGTTTTCTGACAAATAATGTTGCCAATGGCGTGGGGAAAGCCTTGAGGACTAAGGCTTTCCAAACATCGGCAAACTGTTCTTATCCCACGTGATCTCCTTTCGCCGGATATCGCGTATGATATTTCCGTGGTCGTTGTGTTTCGCCTCATAAAGCACGTAGGTCTGTGCTTTGTCGGGCGACATAACGACCGAAATGTTTGAGGTGCCAAACAAGCCGCTGATGCTGTCGGCAACGAATTGCGGCTCACTCATCTTGGTCCACGACCGTGGGTCAAGCAGGTTGCTGCCGGTGCTGGCATAGAGCATGCCGAGCGAGTTGTACTCGGTCCAGATGCCGCTGGCGGAATAAGCCACAATGACCTTACGTCCGTCGGGCGACAGAAACGCCTCAGGATTCTCATTGACAAATATCGGGTAAGCCGACCGCTGGCCGTTGGCGGTGATCCATTGCCGTTCCCATTCGTAATCGGGCTTTGAGAGGAGCACGCGCTCCGACTTCAGTGTCCACGGATTTTCCATCTCGGCAATGAAGATGCATTGTGTTTCGGTCTCGATGCGTCGCTTCTCCCATCCTGACCATAGCAGGTACTGGCGCTTGCCGACAACAACGGTTGTCGGGTGAATGCCGAAGTTCCAGTCGGTATTGGTAATGATGGGTCCCCGACGGGTCCATGTGCCCTTCATAGGGTCGTCGGACGGGTTCTCCAGACAATACAGCTGATGGTTGTCGGTGTTGCCGTCATCGCCCTCGAAGTAAATGTACCATTTTCCGTTGATGCGGTGAAGTTCGGGTGACCAGAAATCCTGCAACCGGTTGTTGGCAGGGGTGAGCACGGCCTTGCTTCTGCCTTTGTCGATATGGTCAAGGTCGGTGGTCGCCCACAGCTTCATGGTGTCTTTCGAATCGGTTTGCATCATATAATAATAGGTGCCTTTATATTCCGTGACATAGGGGTAGGCACCTGTGACGATGATGCCCTCGCCGGCCTCAGAATGGTCTTTGCTTGTGCATGCGGCAAGCGCTGCGGCCAGGCAAACCAATGCCAATAGTATGTGTTTCATATCTTGGTTCTGTTGTTTATGATGCGACAAAATTACGAAATCGGAATGAGAATACCGCGTTAAAGATAGAAAAATCTGTTCATCGATGGCTTTTATCCGGTCATGGCGCGGATTGCCGGAGCCGCCGGGCTGCCCTTGGAGGGAAGTGAACAGATATTTTCCAAATTTGAATAGCTATTTCCGCCGATTTGTGGCTTTTGACGTACCTTTACACTTGGAAACACAACAAGGCGCTAAGGTAATAAAGATTGTGCTCAGGATGACACCTTTCGGAATTAATAGCCAATACGACTAAATAAATAATAATATTAAAACTAAAAACGAATGAGAAAAGTGTTTATTTCGTTGGTTGCAGCGTTATGCGTCGCGTTTATGGCAAAGGCGCAGACGAGCAACTTGTTCACACCTTACAAGGCCACCTCGCTGAGGCTCCCATCGGTGCCTTTGGTGGTGTCAGATCCTTATTTCTCGATATGGTCGCCTTATAATACGCTCAATGGAGGTGTGACAAAGCATTGGACCAACGACGAGAAGCCGCTCGAGGGCATTCTTCGTGTTGACGGCAAGAACTACCGCTTCCTGGGTGCCAAGCGCATCATACCCGAAACCATAGTGCCGATGGCCGATGAACAAGCATGGACGGGAGCCATCAGCCGCACGAAGCAGGCTGACGGATGGCAACGCCCCGACTTCGACGACTCCAAGTGGAAGCGCGCAAAGGCAGCCTTCGGCTCACCAGGCCTCAGCTTCGTACGCACGGAGTGGAAGCAGGAACATAGCGACCTCTATGTGCGCCGCACGGTTGACCTCACCGAGAAGGACCTGCAGGGTGACCTGTTCCTCATCTATTCGCATGACGATGTCTTTCACCTTTATATAAATGGTACTGAAGTGGTCTCCACTGGAGAAACGTGGCGCGAGGGCGTGCAGTTGCAGCTGACTGACGACATGAAGAAGTTGCTGCATACGGGCAAAAACGTCATCGCAGCGCATTGCCACAATACTACGGGTGGTGCCTACACCGATTTCGGCCTCTACCGCAACAAGAGTGTGGACGACGGATCAACCATCAACGCTACGCAGAAGAGCATCAGCGTGATGGCTACTTCGTCGTATTATACGTTTGCCTGCGGCCCTGTCGAACTTGACGTGGTGTTCACCGCACCGATGCTTATCGACGACTACGACCTGCTCTCGTCGCCGATCAACTACATCTCTTATCAGGTACGCTCAACCGACGGCGCAGCCCACAATGTACAGCTCATGCTGACGGCATCGCCCATGATTGGACAGAACAAGACGAGCCAGCCCACGCGTTCGACCCTCGTCGAGCACAACGGCGTGAAGTATCTGAAAACTGGTACCGTTGAGCAACCGATACTTGCCAAGACCGGTGACCATATCTGTATTGACTGGGGCTATCTCTATCTGCCCGCCATCAATGGCGAGGTGAGCCTCAACAGCGACCAGGCCATTAAGGAGAGTTTCCTGAAGAGCGGACGTCTGCCGGAAAGCAAGACCGACGTAGTAGCCAGGAGCCTCAGCGAACAGCCACTGCTCGCCTATCGTCATGACTTCGGATCGACACGTCGCGCTGCCAGCTACGCGCTCATCGGCTACGACGAGATTTATGACATTGAGTATTTCTACAACCGGTATAAGGCTTACTGGGCACACAATGGGCAGGTCAGCGTCTTCGACATGTTCAACCGCCTTGACAAGTCGTATGGTTCAATCATGAGAAACTGCCGTGAGATGGACCGTCGCATCTACGACGACGGCTTGCGGGCCGGTGGCGTGAAGTATGCCGAGATTCTGTCGGGCTCCTACCGTCATGTGATTGCCGCACATAAGCTTTTCCAGGACAATAACGGTACGCTGCTGTTCTTCTCAAAGGAAAACGACTCCAACGGTTGTGTCAACACGGTCGACCTCACTTATCCAGAGTCGCCGTTGTTCCTGGTGTACAACCCCGAGCTGCAGAAGGCAATGATGTCCTCTATCTTGGAGTACAGTCGTTCGGGCCGATGGACCAAGCCTTTCGCTGCACACGACCTGGGACAGTATCCGCGGGCCAACGGTCAGGTGTATGGCGGCGACATGCCGTTGGAGGAGGCCGGCAACATGCTCACATTGATCGCGATGTGCTGCAAGCTCGATGGTAATACCACGTATGCCGACCCCTATTGGGACATTCTCCGCACATGGGCCGATTATCTCTCGGCTAACGGACAGGATCCAGCCAACCAGCTTTGCACCGACGACTTCGCCGGGCACTGGGCTCACAATGCCAACCTCTCGATAAAGGCTATCATGGGTGTTGCCGGATTTGCCGAGATGGCTGGTCTCAAGGGCGATATGGCTGATTACACCAAATACATGGACCGCGCCAAGGAGATGGCACAGCAATGGGAGAAGGATGCACGGGAAGGCAAAGGCAAAGACCTGCACTATCGCTTGGCATTCGACCGCGAGAATACGTGGAGCCAGAAGTACAACATGATTTGGGACAAGCTGTGGAACACCAACCTCTTCTCCAACAATGCCATGCAGACGGAGGTGAAGTATTATCTGACGAAGCAAAACAAGTATGGACTGCCGCTCGACGTCCGCAAGGACTACACCAAGAGTGACTGGATTATGTGGTCGGCCGGAATGGCTAACGACAACAAGACGTTCCAGAAGTTTGTCGACCCGCTCTACCGCTATATCAACGAGACAGAGACCCGTGTGCCCATCAGCGACTGGTATGACACGAAGACCGGTTTGAAAGTGGGATTCATGGCACGCTCGGTGATCGGCGGACACTGGATGAAAGTGCTGGTAGACAAATTAAAGCGTGAAGAGACTAAGTAACTCAACAACTAAACAACTAAATAACTATGAGAAAAATAATCAATGGATTGTTCCTCGCATTGTCAGCATGTCTTGTTTTGGCTTGTTCTGATGATGACACCACAACGGACAATGGTGCGCCGTTTGATCCGTCGAAGGATGTGGTGGTGAGCAGTTTCGTTCCTGAGGAGGGAGGCTATCAAGATCAGATTATCGTCTATGGTAGCAACTTCGGCGCCGACACATCGCGTGTGAAGCTGTATGTAGGCGGAAAGAAAGCCGTGCTGGTGAGCGTGAAATCCGACAAGATGTACGGCTATGTGCCTTCGGGCGCGTTTTCGGGTGAAGTAAAGGTGGACATCACCGACGATAACGGTACCGTTCACTCGGGAGTGGCCAACAAGGCATTCAAATATGATGCGAAGACCGTTGTAGGTACGCTCTGCGGCTATCGCAACAACAACGACGACCAAGGTGAGACTTGGGGTTCATTTGATGTCTGCACCGGCTTCCGCGCTGAGGGCTGCATGGCCTTTGACCCACTCTATCCAGAGCGCCTCTATATCGTATACGATCGTTCCGACGGTTTCATCCAGGAGCTTAACATGAATACCCGCATGACGAAGCGCCTGATGTCGGCAAGCAAGTTCCAGACCCAGCGTCTGCGTAACATGGCTTTCTCGCTCGACGGCAAGTATATGCTGGTATCTACCGACCGCAACGACAATGGTACCAAGTCGACAAGCGTATGGATTGTCACCCGCAATGCCGATGGTACGTTCAGCGACGCCTCATCTTGTCAGCCGCTTGTGGCTTACAAACAGTGCAATGGTGTGGCAGTGCATCCAGTGAACGGTGAGGTGTATTTTAACAGTTATGAGAATGGTCAGCTCTTCCGCATGAACCTTGAGGATTATTTGGCAAGCAAGACACCCGACCCAGAGACTGGAGAGACAAAGCCGTGGACGGGTTATCAGACCGATGGATGCTTCCGCGAACTGTTCAAGATTCAGGACCCGTCGTATGAGTTCCAGGTATCGATTCATCCGTCTGGCAACTATGCTTATCTGACGGTCATCAACCGCAACTACATTCTGCGCAGTGACTACGACTGGACAAAGAAGGAGTTCACCACTCCTTACGTCGTGGTAGGCTCTAACGGCGATGGCGACTGGGTTGACGCTGTGGGTAGCAACGCACGCGTACATCGTCCTTATCAGGGCGTGTTCGTGAAGAACCCCGAATACGTGGCCGAAGGCCGCGAGGATGTCTATGACTATTATTTCTGCGACTGTCTTAACTTCTGCGTACGCTACATCACACCCGATGGACTCGTTCGCACCTATGCAGGACGTGCGCCGTCGACCAACGGAAATATTTGGGGAACTGAGGACGGCGACCTGCGCCAGACTGCCCGTTTCCGCGATGTGACTGGACTCGCTTATGATGAGAACAAGCAGATGTTCTACGTGCTCGACCACAACAACCGCAGCGTACGTACCATTGGTAAGGAAACCGACGATACACAGACCGTATCGACTTCCGAAACAACGGATGGAGAGAATAAGACAACAGAAGGAAACGAATAATAACCCGCGCAATATGAAAAGATATATATTATTGCTCATTGTGCTGATATGCACGGCCATTGGTGCCTCAGCACAAAAGGAGATAACGGTTACCGGTAAGGTGACTGACAACACAGGCGAGCCGCTCATCGGCGCAAACGTCATTGTGAAGGACATGAAAGGCCTTGGTGTCATCACCGACATCGACGGTAACTATAAGATTAAGGTGAAGGAGTTTCAGACGCTGGTCTATTCCTACGTGGGCTTCAAGACCTGCTCGGAGATTGTGAAGAGCGGGAAGACCGTGATCAATGTGAAGATGGATATTGATCAGAAGAATGCCGTAGACGAGGTGGTGGTCACCGGTATGGGTACACAGAAGAAGCTGACCGTTACGGGTGCCGTTACCAATGTGGATATGAAGGACCTGAAGCACTTCAGCTCGTCCAACCTCTCCAATACGCTTGCGGGTAACGTGCCAGGTATCATGGCAATGCAGACTTCGGGTCAGCCTGGTAAGAACAAGTCGGAGTTCTGGATTCGCGGTATCTCTACCTTCGGTGCAAGCTCTAAGGCTTACATCCTTGTAGACGGCTTCGAGCGTGAGAACATCGACGACCTCAACATCGAGGATATTGCGTCGTTCTCTGTGTTGAAGGATGCATCGGCAACAGCCATCTATGGTTCAAAGGGTGCTAATGGCGTTATCCTCATCACGACGAAACATGGTAAGGAGGGTAAGATTAACATCAACGGTAAGTTTGAGTCGTCTTACAACACACGCACTAAGACCCCGGAGTTTGTTGACGGCGTAACCTACGCCTCATTGCTCAACGAGGCCAACATCACGCGAAGCAAGGGTACTTATTTCACCCCTGCCGAGATGGAACTGTTCCGCAACGGCCTTGACCCTGACCTTTATCCTAATGTCAACTGGAAGGACCTTATCCTGAAGGACGGCGCCATGAGCTATCGTGGCAATGTGAACCTCAGCGGTGGTGGTGCCACCTCACGCTACTACGCCTCTATCTCGTATGTCGAGGATGGTGGTATGTATAAGACCGACCAGACGCTGCGCGACAAATACGATACGAATGCCAACTACAAACGCTGGAACTACCGCGTCAACCTTGACATCGACATCACGCCTACCACGGTGCTGAAGCTTGGTGTTTCTGGTGACTTGTCTAAGCGTAATGCACCGGGTATGGGTGATAACGACACTTGGAACTCACTCTTCGGCTACAACGCCATCCTCACACCGGTGATGTACAGCAACGGCTACGTGCCGATGATCAACATGAACCGCGACGACCTGCGCACCAACCCATGGGTGATGACGACGCAGACCGGTTATAAGCAGGAGTGGAACAATAACGTGCAGACCAATGTAACCCTCGAGCAGGACCTTAAGTTCATCACCAAGGGACTGCATTTCACTGGACGCTTTGGCTACGACACCTACAACTATAACTACATCAATCACATACAGCAGCCCGACCGATACTATGCCAACGGTCGTGACAAGACCACCGGTGAGATCATCTTCGATAAGATTAAGAATAAGGTGGATATGTATCAGGAGTCAGGCAACGAGGGCTCACGCCGTGAGTTTGTCGACTTGTTGTTGAGCTATCATCGCCAGTTCTTCAAGATGCACAACGTAGGCGCAAACCTGAAATACACCTACGACACGAAGATTCAGACGCAGAACATCGGTACAGATATTAAGAACAGTGTGTCGCGCAAGAATTTGGCGTTGGCCGGACAGGTGACGTATAACTATGCCAACCGCTATTTCATTGACTGGAACTTCGGTTACAACGGCTCTGAGAACTTTGCCGACGGTCACCGCTTCGGTTTCTTCCCTGCATGGTCAGTGGCATGGAATGTGGCTGAGGAGAAGTTTGTCCAGCAGGCAGCTCCCTGGCTTGACATGTTCAAAATACGTTACTCTCACGGTAAGGTTGGTAACGATGCCACCCCGACTCGTTTCCCCTATCTGTACGACATCAACTATTCCGGCGACAATGTTTATAACTTCGGCACACTGACTTCGCCTACACGCACGGAGTATCAGCATGGCCTGCACTTCACGTCGTTGGCCTCGAACAACGTGACTTGGGAAATCTCTACCAAGGACGATATTGGTGTTGACCTTGTGATGTTCCGCAACCGGTTCTCACTCACCATGGACTATTTCTATGAGAAACGTACCGGCATCTATATGCAGCGTAACTATCTGCCCTATTCGTTGGGTCTTGAGAGCACGCCTATGGCAAACGTGGGCAGTGTGGAGTCGAAGGGTTTCGACGGCAACTTCAAGTTTGAGGACCGCTTCGGCCAGGTGGGTCTGACCGTCCGTGGCAACATCACCTACAGCAAGAACAAGATTCTCGACTATGATATTGAGAACAGCGTATATCCCTATCAGTATCAGACCGGCTATCGCGTCAACCAGCTGCGTGGTCTGATTGCAGAGGGCCTCTTCGCTGACTACGACGATATCCGCAACTCTCCTAAACAGATGTACGGCGATGTCCAGCCTGGCGACATCAAGTATAAGGACGTCAATGGTGACGGTGTGGTTGATGACGGCGACATCGTGGCCATTGGCGCTACGACCACGCCTAACCTGATCTACGGTCTCGGTATCTCGGTTACATGGAAGCACTTCGACTTCAACCTCCACTTCCAGGGCGCCGGCAAGTCAACATTCATGATGAACGGTAAGTGTGTCTGGGCATTCAGTCAGGACCGCTACGGCCAGATCTTCGCCGACCTCGTTGAGGACCGCTGGATTGACAAGGAGACGGCAGCACAGCTCGGCATTCCCGCCAACGAGAATCCCAACGCCACCTATCCGCGTCTGGTCTACCTGCAGGGCAACGCCCCGCACAATAACTACAGGGCTTCCACATACTGGATGCGTGACAGTCGGTATATCCGACTGAAGAACCTCGACTTTGGCTATACGCTGCCGAAGACCTGGACCAACAAGATGCACATCAACGACCTGCGCATCTTCATACAGGGCGCCAACCTGCTGACTTGGTCAAAGTTCAAGTTGTGGGATCCGGAGATGGGCAGCTCCAACGGTGAGGCCTATCCTATCACGAAATCTATAACCGCTGGAATACAAGTAAACTTATAATGATGTATATTATGAAAAGAAATATTGCTATATGGATGCTTGGAGGTCTGCTTGGTGGCACGGCATTGCTTTCATCGTGTGCCGACTCGCTGGACTCTGACAAATACTTTGATGACCGCCGTACGTTGGAGTCGGTGTTCACCGATATCAACCAGACCAATGGATGGTTGGCTCAGGCCTACTCCTTCCTAAAAGGTCCATTGGCCGACGTCACCACCAAGGAGAACAACGGTGCAGGCCTGCATTGCTTTGCCGATGATATGTATTACGGTGACCGTGACCCGAACCGCGGTGACAACTATGACTACATGAACTCATACAACGCCTTCAAGCAGGGTGACTATGATGAGAACTATGGTTCGGCGGCGTGGATCAACGCCTATAAAGGCATTTACCAGGCTTCGATATTCATTCACAATATCGACCGCAACATCAAACTCACGGCCGAAGACCGCGAAGACCTTAAAGGCCAGGCCCGCTTCGTGCGCGCTTACTACTACTGGCTCCTTCTGCGTCGCTATGGCCCTGTTCCAATCATGCCCGACGAGGGTGCCGACTACACGCTCAGCTACAGCGAACTCTCCATTCCGCGTAGCACATACGAGGAGTGTGCTGAGTATATCTCTTCTGAGATGATACAGGCCGCCAAGGAACTGAAGTCCTGGAGCCGCCACAACGAGAACACCGACGCCGAGTCGATGGTCCGCCCGACAAAGGGTGCAGCCCTCGCAACACGTGCGCTGGCTTATATCTACGCTGCCAGCCCGCTGGCCAACGGACAGTTGAAGAACGGCAGCCACCCCGCCGGCGTTACCGACAATGTGGCCAAAGCCCTTGTCAACAAGGACGGTACGCCGCTGCTCAGCCTGACCTATGACGAGTCGAAATGGGCACGCGCTGCTGCCGCTTGCCGTGACGTCATGGAGTGTGACGCCCACTACGAGCTGTATCATGCCGGCGTTAACAACGTGGACAACCGAACCACAGGCTATCCCAAGACCATCAAGCCGTATGACGACGGCGACTTCTCAACCAAGAACTGGCCCGACGGCTATGCCGACATCGACCCCTATCTGTCTTATCGCGACTTGTTCAACGGTGTGGTAGGACTCGACAACTCTGAGATTATCTTCTCGCGTGGCTACAACAGTGGCGGCGAATGGCACACCAGCGTTGACGGTTTCGTTACCCACGAGATGCCCAACACGCTTTTCGGCTTCAACTGCCATGGACTGACGCAGAAGATGGTTGACGCTTACTACATGAACGACGGCACCGACTGCCCTGGTAAGGACAGTGAGATGAACGGTGGTGACGGCTCGGAGCGCCGTCAGGGATGGACTGCTTCCCGCGGACAATATCCTGCATCGAAATATCCGCCACTTGGTGTGGGCGTATCGATGCAGTATGCCGAGCGCGAGCCGAGGTTCTATGCCTGCGTGGCCTTCAACGGGTCATACTGGTGGAACGCTAACACCGATGTCTCCAACCACTACATGCAGATCTTCTACTGGCGCGGAACGACTACCAGCTCATCAGAATCTAATGTGACCACCACGCAGAACAACGGCTACAACAACACCTCATACTATCTGCGTACGGGCATTGGCTGCAAGAAGTGGGTCAACCCTAACGACTGGCGCACGGTGCGCGACGGCAACGACTATTCCCATATCGTGCATAAGTGGGAGCCTGCCATTCGTTATGCCGACATTCTGCTGATGTATTCTGAGGCCCTGAACGAATTGACATCGACTTATCAGGTGGCTTCATGGGACGGCAGCAAGACCTACAACATCAGTCGCGACGTGTCTGAGATGAAGCGTGGTATCCGCCCCGTACGTTGCCGTGCCGGTCTGCCCGACTACACGGCAGAGGAATATGGTAGTGTAGACCTGCTGCGTAAGAAGATCAAGCGCGAGCGCATGATAGAGTTCCTCGGCGAAGGCAAGCGCTACTACGACCTGCGCCGTTGGATGGACGCTCCCATCGAGGAGAGTATCCCCATCTATGGCTGCAATGTGCTGATGACGGCCAACCAGAAGGACGAGTTCCAGAAGGTGGTGCCTATCTACTCGCTGCCTACTGTCTTCTCCGACAAGATGTATTTCTGGCCTATATGCACGAGCGAGCTGAAGCGCAACTGTAACCTTGTACAGAACCCGGGATGGAAATATAATGATTAATCCATAAAACTATAAAGATCATGAAATTGAGCATATTTCACAATACCAGCATATTAACGCTGTGCTCGGCCGCCGCGCTGACGCTCACTTTGGCTACGTCGTGCAACGACGAGTGGACCGACGAGCAGTATGAGCAGTATGTAGGCTTCAAGGCCCCTCTCGACACCGAGGGAAGCAGTGTGGGCGTTACTACCGTTTATGTGCCTTTCACCAGGGTCGACTCAACAGGCGCTCCCAGGTATGGTGCGCAGGGACTCTCAAGCTATGAGTTGCCCGTAATCATAAGCGGGTCAACCGATAATTCAAGAGACCTTACTGTCTATGTGGAACACGATACCGATACGCTCGGCATACTCAACTACGAGCGTTTCAGTAACCGTACCGACTTGTACTACAACGACATGATAAACTACGCGTCATTCGAACCGTCGTTCTTCATACCGAAGGGACAGGACGTGGGACTCTTCCACATCAATTTCGACTTCCGCGGCATTGACCTCGCCGAGCGCTATGTGCTCCCGCTCACCGTGGTGGAGAAGCCGGAGTACGGATACAAGCGCAATCCTCGCAAGAACTATGCAAAGGCCATGCTCCGCGTGTTGCCCTACACCGACTACTCTGGCATCTATCAGGCCACCAACATGAAGTTCTACATCATGTCGGGCGGCGTCGCTGACAATGAGCCGGGCGCCATGACCACGGTGCAGACCTACGTTGTCGATGCTAACACGGTGTTCTTCTATGCAGGAACATTCGATGAGAGCAGTCAGCTGAGAAGAAACTACAAGGTGTACGCCCGCTTCGTGCCCAGCACGGGCAATCCCAACCGAGGCACGGTGATCTTGTCAAGCAACACACCCGAGATGAACTTCGTTCAGAATAAGGTGGCCACCTACACCATCCTTGAGCAGAACGATGAGGTGCAGAGCTACATTAAGCGTAAGACGGTCATCCTGAACGATGTCGACTACACCTTCGACGACTTCTCCACCGCTAAGGGTTCAGTCATTACCTACAATGTCACCGGTTCAATGACAATGGAGCGTAAGCTGAATACTCAGATGCCTGAGGAAGATCAGATCATGTGGTAGGAATAGATTTATCAGTGGGGAGTTATGGGTGACCAAGCACGATGCGCGCTCAGCGCGGTTGGTCCCCTTAACTCCCCATTTTTCACTCAAATGCACAACAGTCAAGAAGAAACAATAATGATAAAGAAGCTGTTATTTACATTACTGCTCTCATCGGCGCTGATGGGCGTCAAGGCCGTCAATAACCCTGTAGATTATGTGAGTACACTTGTAGGCACGCTGTCGAAGCATTCTCTGTCGACGGGCAATACCTATCCGGCTACAGCCCTGCCTTGGGGCATGAACTTCTGGATGCCGCAGACAGGAAAGATGGGTGACGGATGGGCTTATATACAGCATATGATTTATCTCTATGACTACGCGTTGCAGCCTTGGAAGGCCCAATACTGGCAAGAAATTAGTCATTACTGCAGACAATAACAGCAAAGAAAACCGTTATATAGACAACATAAGGCTCAACGGAAGCACCTATACGAAGAACTTCTTCTCATTTGCCGACCTCCATGCTGGTGCCACAGTGAACTACCGCATGGCGGCACAGCCTAACAAGCGCCGTGGAACGAGTGAGGCGGACAAACCGTACTCATTCTCTAATGAGAAACAATGAGCATGCCTGACGCAATGAAAAAATCATTACTGACTATTACTTTAGCATTGTGTGCCTTTCTTTGCGCACACGCTTCCAATGATGTTGACACGCAGCTTGCGCTTCGCAACATCATCCGTTCAATGGCCATCGTCGACGCTGCATGGCAGAAGACCATGCAGGGCACTGACGACAACTTGTATATGGCCGATGTGTATGACACCAAGACTGGTAAGGTGAGTGGACCGTCTGATGTATGGCCTTATACGGCTGCCATCGAGGCGCATTGCTCGCTTTTGGAAGCTTTGGGGCAGGTGAAGGGCATCGATGCGACACTCTATAATGAAAAGGCGCCTAAATACAGGCGCCAACTGCAGTTGCTTATTGATAATCTCGCCTATTACCGGGGCACCTACCGTCTGTCGTCGTATGCCACAAGCAATAAGGAGTGCAGTCCCTTTGCCGTGCCGCGCGCAAAGCAGAAGGGTGGGGCCAACGTCACCGGCATTCTCAACGTCTATGACGACCAGATGTGGCTCTCGCGTGAGCTGATACGTGCCTACCGCCTGATTGGCAACAAGGCGTATCTTGACCTTGCAACCTATCTCACCGATTACGTCTTGGAGGGATGGGATTGCTGGCGCGACGCCGATGGCAACGAGTATGGCGGCATCACTTGGGGACCGGGGTATAACTCGAAACACTCATGCAGCAACGGTCCCATCATTCAGCCCTTGGTGTGGTTACACGACCTCTATAAGGGCAGCAATGCCAAGACCACCTATTATTATCGCGATGCAAAGAATAAGGTGCGGCATAAGAACCGTCGCCGTGCTGACCTTTATCTCGAGTTTGCCCGTAAGGTGTATGATTGGCAGAAGGCCAAGCTCTTGCATCCGTCGGGCGTGTATTGGGACATGATGGGCGCTGACAATACCATCAAGGTAAAGGACGGCTACCGGCAGCATGTGGATTGCGGCAAGCCTTGCGGCAGTCTCATCAGCTACAATACGGGAACGATGATAGCCGGCGCGTCGGAGCTTTACCGCGTGACGGGTGACAAGACATTGAAGAGCGACCTCAACGCCGCTATCGATGCTTCGGTCAAGGCGTTTGCAAGCTACCATCCTGATCAACATGCATATCTCTTCCGCACTGACGCCACCGCTGAGCGGGGCTTCACCACTTGGTTCAACGATGTGTTGATGCGGGCTTACGTCGATGCTTCGCCATACACGGATAGCCGTATGGCGGCAACAGGATTGCAATCGTTCCAGACCTTCCTCGACTATGCTTTTGAACACTACAACCGCGACAACATGCTGCCCATCCATCTGCTTGACGGATGGGGAGAGGAAACGAAGACGAAGGGCTTCCACCAATTCGCCTTTGCTTCGCAATACGCTATGCTCGCCGTCTATACCTTAACAAAATAATTATGAAGCATCTTGTTATTGCGTTATTGTTCGTTTGCACCACCGTAAGCGCCAACAGCCGATTGGGCAATGAGGTGACGGTGGTGGACCGGCCTGATGTGGCTTTGGCCAATACCAACTATTTGGGCAACCGCGCACCGCTGCGTCCACTCAGTTTCATCAAGTTGCCTGTGGGAAGCATACAACCTGAGGGATGGCTAAAAAAATACTTGGAACTGCAGCGCGACGGACTCACCGGTCATTTGGGAGAGATTAGTGCATGGTTGGACAAGCGCAATAATGCATGGCTCACCAATGGCGGTGACCACGGCTGGGAGGAAGTGCCTTACTGGCTCAAAGGCTATGGCGACTTGGCTTATATCCTCAATGATCCTAAGATGCTGAAGGAAACGCAGTTCTGGATAGAGGGCGTGATGGCCAGCCGTCAGTCCGATGGCTACTTTGGCCCGGTGAATATGCGTAATGGCAAACGTGAGTTGTGGGCACAGATGATCATGCTCTGGTGTCTGCAGTCGTATTATGAGCATTCCCACGACCAGCGGGTCATTGACCTGATGACCAACTACTTCAAATGGCAGATGAGCGTACCCGATGACCAGTTGCTGAAGGATTATTGGGAGAACAGCCGAGGCGGCGACAACCTCATCAGCATCTATTGGCTATACAACCATACGGGTGATAAGTTTTTGCTCGATTTGGCGAAGAAGATTCACCGTAACACCGCCAACTGGACGCAGGCCTCAACGCTGCCCAACTGGCACAATGTGAATATTGCCCAAGGCTTCCGTGAACCGGCCACTTATTATATGTTGACCGGCGACTCAGCCATGTTGAAAGCTTCATACAATGTGCACCGTCTCATCCGCCGCACGTTTGGTCAGGTGCCGGGAGGTATGTTTGGAGCCGATGAGAATGCGCGGATGGGCTATATTGATCCGCGTCAGGGCGTGGAGACCTGTGGCATGGTGGAGCAGATGGCGTCGGACGAGCTGATGCTCTGCATGACCGGTGACCCGCTATGGGCTGAGCATTGCGAGGATGTGGCGTTCAACTCCTTTCCTGCGGCCGTGATGCCCGATTTCAAGGCGTTGCGCTATATCACGTGCCCCAATCAGGTGGTCAGTGACTCGAAGAACCATCACCCGGGTATCGACAATAGTGGCCCCTTTCTCTCGATGAATCCGTTCAGCAGCCGTTGCTGCCAACACAATCATTCGCAAGGATGGCCTTATTTTGCGGAACATCTGGTGTTGGCGACGCCCGATAATGGCGTGGCGGTCGCTATTTATGCCGCATGCAAGGCTAAGGTTAAGGTCGCCAACCGAAAGACGATTACGCTCAGCGAAACCACCAATTATCCGTTTGAGGAACACATTGCGTTCACGGTGAACGCCGACGGCAATGTGCGCTTCCCCTTCTACCTCCGTATCCCCTCGTGGACAGAGGATGCCGAGGTGCGCGTCAATGGGCATAAGTTGAAAACAACGCCCGTAGCCGGTAAGTATCTTTGCATCAACCGCGAATGGACTGACGGTGACCGTGTGGAGGTGATATACCCCATGCACTTGTCATTGCGCACGTGGCAGGTCAATAAGAACAGCGTCAGCGTTGACTATGGACCGCTCACCATGTCACTGAAGATAGCTGAGAAATATGTGCAACGCGACAGCCGTGAGACCGCTATCGGCGACTCAAGATGGCAGCAGGGTGCAGACCCGAAGAAATGGCCTACTACCGAAATCTACCCCGACTCGCCGTGGAACTACGCTTTGGTACTCGACAAGTCAAAGGCGCTGAGCAACTTCAAAGTGGTGCACAAGCCATGGCCTGCCGACAACTCCCCCTTTACGGCTGCACAGGTGCCGTTGGAAGTGAAGGCTTTTGGCCGTCAGGTGCCGGAATGGCGGATTGACGAGACCGGGTTGTGTGGCGTGTTGCCAGATGAGGATGCCAAACGCGGCCGCAAGGAAGAGATAACGCTGATTCCTATGGGTGCCGCGCGGTTGCGCATCTCCGCATTCCCTAATACCTACGAGTAATCGCAGGGTATCATGGTTGAGGCTTTGTGGAAATAAATGATGCGTTTCGCGTCGATATTGTACAATAAAAATCGGTGGATTGTTCCGCCACTCGGGAAAAATGAAGTAACTTTGTAGCGTAAATCAAGTCACTCGCTATGAAGACAGATATCGAAATCGCACAAAGCACAAAGCTGCGCCCCATTACCGACGTTGCCACTGAGCTCGGCATTCCCGAGTCGGAGATGGAACAATACGGCCATTACATCGCCAAGGTGTCGCTCGACGCCATCCACGAAGAGCAGATGAAGCAGCACCATCTGGTGCTGGTCACCGCCATCAGTCCAACCAAGGCCGGCATCGGCAAGACCACGGTCAGCGTGGGACTGTCGCTTGGCCTCAACCGCATCGGCAAGCGCGCTGTCGTGGCCTTGCGTGAGCCGTCGCTCGGACCCTGCTTCGGTCAGAAGGGTGGCGCTTGCGGCGGTGGCTACGCGCAGGTGCTGCCGATGGACAAGATCAACCTCCATTTCACGGGTGACTTCCACGCCATCACCTCGGCCAACAACATGATTGCTGCGCTGCTTGATAACTATATCTATCAGCATGCTGCCGACGGCTTCCGTTTGAAACAGGTGCTGTGGCGCCGTGTGATGGATGTCAACGACCGTAACCTGCGCTCCATCATCACCGGCGTTGGTCCCGCCACCAACGGCGTGCTGGCTGAGTCGGGTTTCGACATCACACCGGCCTCCGAGATTATGGCCATCATGTGCTTCGCCACGTCAATCGACGACTTGAAACGGCGCATCGGCAATATTCTCCTCGGTTTCGACTACAACGACAAGCCCTTCTACGTACGCGACATGGGCGTGGAAGGCTCCATCGCCGTATTGCTCATGGATGCCCTCAAGCCCAACCTCGTGCAGACCACTGAGGGTACGCCGGCCTTCGTTCATTGCGGTCCGTTTGCCAATATCGCGCATGGCTGCAACTCCGTCGTGGCCACGAAGATGGCGCTCAGCTACGGCGACTACGCCATCACTGAGGCCGGCTTCGGTGCTGACCTCGGTGCCGAGAAGTTCTACGATATCAAATGCCGCAAGGCCGGACTGCAACCCGACTGTACGGTGCTGGTGGTCACACTGCAGGCGTTGAAGATGCATGGTGGCGTGCCTTACGAGAAGATTAAGGAACCAGACGTGGCCGGTGCGGCCAATGGCTTCTGGAACCTCGACCGTCATGTGGCCAATCTGCGTCGCTTCGGTCAGCATATCGTCGTTTGCTTCAACCAGTATGCCGAGGACACCGACGACGAGATTGCCGAGGTGCGTCGGCACTGCGTCGAAGAGTTGGGCGTCGACTTCGCCGTCAACAATGCTTTTACCAAGGGCGGCGAGGGCGCCGTGGAGTTGGCTGAGACCGTGGTCAAAGCCGTCGAGCGCCGTCCGTCGAAGCCGCTGCGTCTGCTCTATAAGGACGATGACACCGTAGAGAATAAGATTGAGTCGGTGGCGCGCGGCATCTATGGCGCTGGCTCCATCACCTATACCAATAAGGCGCGCACGCAGCTCAAGCACGTCTACGCCCTTGGTCTGCAGCATCTGCCCATCTGCATTGCCAAGACCCAATACAGTTTCTCAACCGACGCCAAAGCCTACGGTCCTACCGATGGTTACAACCTCGAGGTGGCCGACATCGTCATCAATGCCGGTGCGGGCATGATTGTCGCCATTGCCGGCAGCATCCTCCGCATGCCCGGTCTGCCCAAGAGTCCGCAGGCCAACCGCATCGACATTGTCAATGGCGAGATTGTGGGGCTGAGCTAAATTTGGTGTGGTGGCCGCGTGATTTTACCGGGCACCATCCACTATTATCGTATGAATGCGTGGCGAATTTATCCTTTTCGCTGCGCTTTCATCTTTTTTTAGCTTAATCTCTTTGTGCTTTATAAAATATTTTGTAAATTGCGGCCGAATTGCGAAAACGCTATTCGCTAACAACTAAAATACACTAAATATGTCAACAAGGAGAGATTTCTTAAAGGAGATAACGGCGGCCGGACTGGCTGCTGCCGCTGCTCCCATCCTTACGCGCGCAGAGAATGCACGCGTGTTGGGCAACAATGCTATTAACGCTAACGACATGGCCGTAGCCGCCGCGCAGGCTACCTCAACCCTCTCGGCACCGGGAAGTCTGATTGTTCCCAAGAACAATGGACTGCGCATCACGGGCACCTTCCTCGATGAGATTTCCCACGACATCCCCCACCAGAACTGGGGACTGAAGGAGTGGGACCAGGACTTCCGCTACATGAAGGCCATGGGCATCGACACCGTCATCGTCATCCGTTGCGGCTACCGTAAGTTCATCACCTATCCTTCGGCTTATCTTTTGAAGAAGCACAACTGCTATATGCCGTCGGTTGACCTCATCGAGATGTTTCTCTCGTTGGCCGACAAATACGGTATGAAGTTCTATTTCGGTCTCTACGACTCCGGCCATTACTGGGATACCGGCGACATGTCGTGGGAGATGGAGGACAATAAATACGTTATAGAAGAGGTGTGGAAGCGCTATGGCCACCACAAGAGCTTCTATGGCTGGTATATCAGCACCGAGATCAGCCGTAACACGAAGTGGGCTATCCCCGCTTTCCATACGATGGGCAAGCAGTGCAAGGATGTGTCGGGGCAGGATAAGCCCGTATTCATCTCACCTTGGATTGACGGTAAGAAAGCCGTCGACGCCGCGTCTGACAAGCTCACCAAGGAGCAGAGCGTGAGCGTGGAGCAGCACGAGAAGGAGTGGAACGAGATCTTCGACGGCATCCACGACGTGGTCAACGCCTGTGCCTTCCAGGATGGTCACATCGATTACGATGAGCTCGACGCCTTCTTCTCGGTCAATAAGAAACTTGCCGACCGCTACGGCATGCAGTGTTGGACCAACGCCGAGAGCTTCGACCGCGACATGCCCATTCATTTCTTCCCCATTAAGTTCGACAAACTGCGTCTGAAGCTTGAGGCCGCCAAGCGCTGCCACTACGACAAGGCCATCACCTTCGAGTTCTCTCATTTCATGTCGCCGCAGTCGGCTTACGCCCAGGCCGGTCACCTCTACGACCGCTATTGTGAGTATATGGGCATCAATCCGAAGCTGTGACACTACAGTTCGGTAAACCTTTAGATTAACTCAGCCATGTATAGATTAGGCTATGTATTCTTCTTGGCTATCGTAGCGGCCTTGGGCGGACTGCTCTTCGGCTACGATACCGCCGTCATTTCCGGTACCATCGATCAGGTGGTGGCGCAGTATCAGCTCTCCGTTCAGATGGAAGGCTGGTATGTGGGCTGTGCGCTCATTGGCAGCATCTTCGGCGTTGCCATTGCGGGCATGATGAGCGATAAGCTCGGTCGCCGCCCGACGATGCTCATCTCCGCCGTACTTTTCACCGCCTCGGCCGTGGGTTGCGCGCTCACGCCGTCGTTTACCTTCCTGGTGGCAGCGCGCATCATCGGCGGCATCGGTATCGGCATTGTGTCAATCGTCGCACCTATTTATATTAGTGAGATATCAATCACCCGCTACCGCGGTCAGATGGTCTCGCTCTATCAGTTGGCCGTGACGGTGGGTTTCCTCGCCGCTTATTTCATCAACTATCTGTTGCTCAACAACGCCCACTCGGCTCATTACACCTCGCCGTTGCTTGAGCAGTTGATGGTCACTGAGGTGTGGCGAGGCATGCTGGGCATGGAGACATTGCCCGCGGCCTTCTTCTTCCTCATCATCTTCTTCATTCCCGAGAGTCCGCGCTGGCTCATCGTCAAAGGTCGTGACGAGCGTGCAGCCGGCATCCTTAGTCGCATCTACACCACGGCCGACGCTGTCGCCGCTCAGGTGGCCGAGACCAAGTCGACCATCGCCAACGAGGTGAAGTCGGAGTGGCGTGCCCTGCTGCGCCCAGGCATCCTCAAGGCCGTCATCATCGGGTCGGCCATTGCCATTCTGGGGCAGTTCATGGGTGTCAACGCCGTGCTCTATTACGGTCCGAGCATCTTCAAGGACGCCGGCTTCAGCGACCCGCTATTTGCCCAGGTACTCGTGGGCATCGTCAACACGCTCACCACGGTCATCGCGATGTTCATCATCGACCGCGTCGGCCGCAAGAAGCTCATCTACTACGGCGTCTCGTCGATGATTGTCTGCCTCGTGGCCATCGCCGTCTATTTCCAGTGGCATGAGCAGTTGGGTCTGAGCTATGTGTTCATGCTCGTGTTCTTCCTGCTTTACGTGTTCTCCACCGCCATCTCCATCTCCGCCGTGGTCTTCGTGTTGCTGTCAGAGATGTACCCCAACAACGTGCGCGGTCTCGCCATGTCGATTGCTGGTCTCGCCCTTTGGATTGGCACCTACCTCATCGGTCAGCTCACGCCGTGGATGCTCAGTTCGCTGACGCCCGCAGGCACCTTCCTGCTCTTCGCCGTGATGTGCGTGCCTTATGTGCTCATCATGTGGCGCTGCGTACCCGAGACCGCCGGCATGTCACTGGAGGATATCGAGCGCTATTGGACGAAGAAGAAATAACGCTATGACACAACCTGACAATACACGCTCAAACGCATTGGACGCCCTCCGCGGCTACGCCATCATGACGATGGTGCTCTCCGCCATGGAGGCGTTCAAGGTGTTGCCACGATGGATGTATCACGCCCAGGTGCCGCCACCCGACCACGTGTTCAACCCCTCCATCTACGGCATTACGTGGGTCGATCTCATCTTCCCGTTTTTCCTTTTCTCCATGGGTGCCGCCATTCCCCTGTCGATGCATAAGCAGTGTGCGCATGGCGCGACGCCGCATCAGTTGCATGACAAGGTGGCCGTGCGCTTCGTTAAGCTCACGTTCTTCGCCATCTTCTGCATCCACATGTATCCGTTCATGATGGGTTACTCGTCGCCGGTGCTCTGCTCGTTGGTCCCCATCCTGGCGTTTTTGCTGATGTTTGTGCTGTTTATGCGCAACCCCTTCCACCTCTCGCGCAAGCTCGACCGTTTGGTCACCGGTGCGGCTTACGTCGTGGCCATCGTGTGGCTTGTGTTTCAGCCTTATGCCGGCGGCGTGTCGTTCTCGGTGCGTACGGCCGACGTCATCATGCTCATTTTGGCGCAGGTGGCCCTCACGGGGACCCTGCTTTATCAGTACACGATGCACAAACCCGTGGTGCGCGCAGCCGTTATTCCGTTTATCATGGCGCTGTTCATGTCGGGGCATGTAAAGGGCAGTTGGCAGCTATACCTGCTCGACCACTTCACCGACCACCTCTCGTGGCTGTTCTACCTGCGTTATCAGGAATACCTCATTATCATCATCATCGGCACGCTGGCCGGCGACCTGTTGCTGGCGCGGGCCAATCATGCTCGGCCGCAGGCAGTGCCGGAGCCGGGTACCGACCAAGCGCCATCGGCTGTCTCATCTGAGGAGCGCTGCGGCAAGGTTCGCTCCCTGCTGACGGCCGCGCTGTCGCTGGTCATCATCGTCGGCAATGTGGTGGGGCTTTACAACCGGTGGCTGGTGCCCAACCTCATCTTTACGGTCGTAGCCACTGGTGCTTTAATCTACCTGCTCCGTATCCACAGCAAGCCCCAGGCGCAGGAGGGTAGGGCAGATGACGCCGGATCGCTGATTCCAGCCTCGCTTAGCGAGCGGTCGTTGTGGTTGCGGCTGGCTCAGCTCGGCGGCTATTGTCTGCTGCTCGGCTTAGTGCTTGAGGCTTACGAGGGCGGCATCCGCAAGGACGATGTCACGCTGAGCTATCTCTTTGTCACCGCTGGACTGGCCGTGTTGGCGCTGCTCTTCTTCTCGGTGGTGAGCGACCACTGGCATGTCCGTTGGCTGTCGGTGCCCCTCGAACTCACCGGCCGGAACCCGATGGTGGCCTACGTCGCCGGTTCAATGTTCGTCATCCCCGTGCTCACCCTCCTTCACCTCTGGCCCTTCTTCGACCAGATGGCTGCCCATCCGCTGTCCGGTTTCGTGAGGGGCATCATCCTGACGGCGCTCACCGTGATGGTCACCATCTTCACGACGAAGCGTAAATGGTATTGGAAAACATAATAAAACAACCAGCAGCCCGTTATTCTTTAAAAAGTTTGTTAAACCGATTAGGGTTACGGCACAGCTTTTTGTTAATATAATATATACACTAATTGTTTGTCATAAAAAAACTATAATTATGTCACAGCTATTCAAGAGTTCAGAAAACGGTAACCGGAATGACAGCGCTAAGCTGAGCATCATCGATTACTTCATCCAGAATGGCAATGCTACAACCAATGATGTCGCCCATGTGGTGGGTGTGAGCATGCCTACAGCGGCCAAGCTCATCAGTGAGCTTTGCGCCGATGGCTATGTTAATGAATATGGCAAACTGGAAACCGAGGAGGGGCGCCGGCCTCAGCTCTACGGCATCAACCCGACGTCGGGCTATTTCCTCGGCGTCGACTTCGATAAGGATCTCGTCAATATCGCCCTCATCGATTTCTGCGGCCATCTGGTTGAACTGGCGCTTGATAAGCCTTTTGTCCAGCAAAACACGATGGAGAGCCTTGAAGAGCTGTGCGACCTCATCACTACGTTTATCGACAATATTGAGATACCGCGCGAGAAGATTCTGATGATGAACGTCAACATCTCGGGCCGCGTCAATCCCGACACCGGCTACAGCTACAGCATGTTCAACTTCAGCGAGGACTCGCTGGCCAGCCTCATCACCGAGCGCGTGGGCATCGAGACCACCATCGAGAACGACAGCCGCGCCATGGCTTACGGCGAATATGCCGCAGGCAATGTGAAGGGCGAGGAGAATGTATTGTTCTTCAATGTCAGCTGGGGCTTGGGTATGGGCATCATCCTCAACGGTGAGTTGTATAAGGGCAAGTCGGGCTTCGCCGGTGAGTTGGGCCATGTCCACGCCTTCGACAACGAGATTATCTGTCACTGCGGCAAGAAAGGTTGCCTCGAGACCGAAGCCTCGGGTTCGGCTTTCTACCGCATCGTGAAGGAGCGCTTGGCTGCAGGTGAGGCCTCGACAGTGAAGAAGGATGCCAACGGCGACTTCACCCTGCAGGACCTCATTGACGCCACCAACAACGAGGACTGGCTCTGCATCGACGTCGTCGAGAGCATCGGTCAGAAGCTCGGCCAGCATATTGCAGGCCTCATCAACATCTTCAACCCCGACCTCGTCGTCATCGGCGGTTCACTGTCGGCCGTCGGTGACTACCTGCTTCAGGCAGTGCGCTCAGCCGTCATCAAGTACTCGCTCAGCCTCATCTTCAAGGATACGAAGATTGTGCTGTCCAAACTCAAGGACCGCGCCGGCGTCATCGGCGCCTGCATGATAGCGCGGAAGAATGCGCTGAGGGAATAACGGCCTTCGTCAATTCGTCATTAATTACCTACTATAATCAAAGCAATGAACAAAAAACTTCTCTCTGCAATGTGTGGTCTGCTCGCTTGCGCGACGGCTGCCTTTGCACACCCAAATTCGACTTCTATGACTAACAACAGTTCGCCGGCTGCCAAGGTGCAGGATGGTGAGGAC
Source organism: uncultured Prevotella sp. (assembly GCA_900315835.1). Classification (GTDB taxonomy): domain Bacteria; phylum Bacteroidota; class Bacteroidia; order Bacteroidales; family Bacteroidaceae; genus Prevotella. Next base: position 21,344 of record ONAR01000009.1, on the reverse strand, counting down.
TGCGAGAACGACCCGCTCGTACAGCAGGCCGACTTCAGTAAGGTGGTGCCGCTGCCCGCCAGCATCAGCGCAGGCAAGGGCCTGTTCTCAATGACCGCCGCGACCGCCATCACCTACACCCCCGGCGCCGACATGCAGCGCAACGCTGAGTTCCTCGCCCAGTATGTGAAAGACGTCACCGGCATGACGCTCCCCGTCGGCACCAAGGGCAAGACGACCATCGCCCTGCGCCTCGAGCCGAAGGCCAAGGGCTTTGCCTCGCCCGACGCCTACCGCATTGCCGTCACCAAGAAAGGCATCACCGTCACCGCTACGACGGCGGCCGGTGTGTTCTATGGCATCCAGACCCTGCGCAAGGCGCTGCCCGGCATCCGCCACTGCGCCAACTGCAAGAAGGTGGCACCCGAGGTGCAGTGGCCCTTGGCTACCGTCACCGACGGCCCCCGCTTCGGCTATCGCGGCATGATGCTCGACTGCTCACGCCATTTCTGGTCGGTCGCTGAGGTGAAGCGCGTGCTCGACATCCTTGCCCTACACAACCTCAACCGCTTCCACTGGCATCTGACCGATGACCAGGGCTGGCGCTTCGAGGTGCCAGGTTATCCGAAGCTCACCACCGTCGGCTCAAAGCGCGCCGCCACGGTGCTGGGCCGCAACTCCGAGCTCACCGACCGTACGCCCTACGGTCCTTACTTCTACACCGATGCCGAGATTCGCGACATCGTGAAGTATGCTGCCGACCGCTACATCACCATCGTGCCTGAGGTGGATATGCCCGGCCACATGACGGCTGCCCTCGCCGCTTACCCCGAGTTGGGCTGCACCGGCGGTCCCTATAAGGTGGGACAGTACTGGGGTGTCTACAACGATATCCTGTGCGTCGGCAATCCGAAGACCCTCGAGTTTGTCAAAGCTGTGATTGATAAGCTTTGCGACCTCTTCCCCACGTCGACTTATATCAATATCGGCGGTGATGAGGCTCCGAAGGTTCGTTGGGAGAAATGCCCCAAGGATCAGGCCCTTATCAGTCAGCAGGGCATCGTAGCCAAGGAGGGTCGGAGCAAGGAAGATCTGCTGCAAGGCTATCTCGCCCGCCGTGTCGAGGCCTATCTGGCCACGAAGGGCCGCAAGGTGATGGGTTGGGATGAGTTGCTCGGCTGCGGCGTTGATACCACGGCCACCATCCTCTCCTGGCGTGGTGCCGCTCCCGGCGCCAAGGGTGCACAGCAGGGCCACGATGTCGTGATGTCGCCTACGAGCAACTGTTACTTCGACTTCGACCAGAGCGAGGATCATGCCATTGAGCCGACCAACTGCTACGGCACGCTGCCCATCGAGAAGGTGTACAACTGGAATCCGGTGGCCGACGGTCTCTCCGAGGCTGCTCAGCGCCATATCATCGGCGTGCAGGCCAATGTCTGGTGCGAGTATATCACAATGGACCATGTATTGGAATACATGATTCTGCCGCGCTTGGCCGCCTTGAGCGAGGTGCAGTGGATGCAGCAGGATAAGCGCTCATGGGAGGGCTTCGTTGCCCGTGAGACCAAGCTCCGCAACCTCTACGGTATCTATGGCTGGACCTATGCCCACCACATGTGGCCCGACGAGTTCCGCAAGGTGGCAAAGCAGTACTAAGCCTTTTTGCTGATTTTCAGCATTGAATATTACGAAAAAAGCCGACAAAATCGTGTTCGGCTTTTTTCGTATTTTAGCGATGGAAATTCGTCTGATTTTTGATGGCAGAACGAAAAAATCGCACGGAAACCACCATTTTTACTTCCTTCAACCGCGATAACTATGCTTTCGCATTGCGATAGCTATGGTATCGCACTGCGATAGCTATGGTATGACAACGCGATAGCTATGCGCTCGCACCGCGATAACTATGCTTTCGCGACTCGATAGCTATGCTATCGCGATGCCGGAGGTGTGCTATTCAACGGTCATTTGCGCTTTGTGGAATTTAATGCGTTGATAGATAGCAGTTTATGAAACAACTCCTAAAATCGCCCAGAATTGCGTATTTCGGAGCAAGGTAGGCCTTCGTTGGTTTCGAGGCCCTTCTCGTGGCCCTTAAAACACCAAAAAAGTTTACATTAATCTTGTTTTTGCAAGCAACAATCACCAACCGCGGAGCGGTTGCGGGCAATAGCCCGAGGTTTGGATTACCGTTCTGCGAAAATAAAAATCGGGGTTTCCTTTGCTATTTCCCTTGCTGTTATTATCTTTGTACAATAATAGATTACGTCGCGATTAGGCAGACTTGAAACTTAAAGAAAACATTAATATCAATATAATGAAGCCGTTAAACAGCAAGACCGCTACAAAGGTTAATCGCCCCGATCGCATCATTCAGTTTGGCGAAGGCAACTTCCTCCGTGGTTTCGCCGATTGGATTGTCTCCTACATGGATGAGAAGACCGACTTCAATAGTGATGTCGTCATCGTACAGCCCCGTGGCCGCGGCCACGTCGAAAGTCTGTTGGCGCAGGACTGCCTCTACCATGTCAACCTTCAGGGTCTTGACCACGGCAAGCCCGTCAACTCCTACCGACTGATTGATGTCGTGAGCCGCTGCATCAATCCCTATACGCAGTTCGCTGACTTCTTAGAGCTGGCCGAACAACCCGAGATGCGTTTCGTCATCTCCAACACCACCGAGGCCGGTATCGTCTTCGACCCCGACTGCAAACTCGACGACGCGCCGGCCAGCTCGTATCCGGGCAAACTCGTGCAGCTACTCTATCACCGCTACCAGCATTTCAATGGCGACCGGAGCAAGGGCCTGATCATCTTCCCCTGCGAGCTCATCTTCCTCAATGGCCACAAACTGAAAGAAGTCATCAACCAGTATATCGACCTTTGGCAGTTGGGCGACGGTTTCAAGGAGTGGTTCGATGAGGCTTGCGGTGTCTATGCCACACTCGTCGACCGTATTGTTCCCGGCTTCCCCAAGCAGGAAATCGATGAGATTAAAGCCAAACTCGACTACGACGACAACTGCGTCGTGCAGGGCGAGTTCTTCCACCTTTGGGTCATCGAGGCCCCGAAGGCCGTTGAGGCCGAGTTCCCCGCCGACAGAGCCGGACTGAATGTGTTGTTCGTCCCCAGTGAGGCGCCTTACCATGAGCGCAAGGTGACGCTGCTCAATGGTCCCCATACGGTGCTGTCGCCGGTGGCATTCCTCTCCGGCATCAACATCGTACGCGATGCCTGCCAGCACCCCGTCGTAGGCCGCTTCGTGCATCGTGTGATGTACGATGAGCTCATGCCTACCCTGAACCTTCCCCATGACGAGCTGATGAACTTCGCCGATGCCGTGATGGAGCGCTTCTGCAACCCCTTCGTCGACCATCAGGTGACCTCCATCATGCTCAATTCGTTCCCGAAATACGCCACCCGCGACCTGCCTGGACTGAAGATTTACCTCGATCGCAAGGGCTGTCTGCCTGAGGGCCTCGTGTTGGGTCTGGCGGCCATCATGGTCTATTATCGTGGCGGCAAGCGCACCGACGGCGTGGCGATCGTGCCCAACGATGCGCCAGAGATTATGGAACTGTTGACCCGACTGTGGAAGGAAGGCAACGTTGGGCACTTAGTGAAGACCGTTCTTGCGCAGACGACCATCTGGGGCGAGGACCTCAACGCCATTCCCGGTCTCAGGGACCGCGTGGTTTACTACATCAACCGCATCGACGAGGTGGGCATGCTCAACACGGTGAGCAGCCTTCTCGACAGTGAAAAGTAAGATGAATATGAACGATTACATACAGATAAATCCCTTGGACAATGTGGCGGTAGCCCTGCACGCATTGCCCAAGGGCTTTTTGGTCAAGATAGGCGGCGACACCATTACGCTGCAGGAAGATATTCCTGCCGGCCACAAGATTGCCCTGAAGGATTTTGCCGAAGGCGAGAGGCTCATCAAGTACGGCTACCCCATCTCCCACACCACGCAGGCTGTGGGCAAGGGGCACTGGCTCAATGAGCACAATGTGCACACCAATCTCTCAGGCCTCAGCACCTATACCTACCAGCCGACGTCCATCGCGCAGCGGTTCAACGATGAGCACCGCTCGTTCATGGGCTATGTGCGCAGGAACGGCGACGTGGGCATCCGCAACGAGATTTGGATTGTGCCGACGGTGGGTTGCGTCAATGGCATTGCCAACCAACTGGCTGAGCAACTGCGCGAGGAGACCCGTGGCGAGGGCGTCGACGCCATCGTTGCCTTCTCCCATAACTACGGCTGTTCGCAGCTCGGCGACGATCACGAGAACACCCGCAGGATTTTGCGCGACATCGTGCTCCATCCCAACGCCGGTGGCGTGCTGGTGCTGAGCCTTGGCTGCGAGAACAATCAGCCCGACGCTTTCCGCGAGTTTCTTGGCGACTACGACGAGGACCGCATCAAGTTTCTCGTTTGCCAGCGCGTCGATGACGAGGTGGAGGAGGGCATGAAGCTGTTGCGTGGCCTCTACGCCCAGGCCCGCGAGGACCAACGCAAGGCGCTGCCGCTGTCAAGGCTGCGCGTCGGATTGAAGTGCGGAGGCTCCGACGGATTGTCGGGTATTACGGCCAACCCGATGCTCGGCGTATTCTCCGACTGGCTCGTGGCGCAGGGCGGCACCACCGTGCTCACCGAGGTGCCTGAGATGTTCGGCGCTGAGACCATTCTCATGAACCGCGCCAGCAACGAGCAGGTCTTCAACGATACGGTCAAGATGATTAACGACTTCAAGGAGTATTTCATCCAAGCCAACCAGCCCATCTATGAGAATCCCTCGCCGGGCAACAAGGCCGGCGGCATCTCAACGCTTGAGGAGAAGTCGCTCGGCTGCGTTCAGAAGTCGGGCAGTTCGGCCGTGGAGCATGTGCTGCACTACGGCGAACGCGGCACCCAACCCGGTCTCAACCTGCTCAGTGCGCCCGGCAACGACCTTGTGGCCAGCACCGCCCTGGCCTCAGCCGGTTGTCATCTCGTGCTCTTCACCACGGGTCGCGGCACTCCCTTCGGCACCTTCGTGCCCACGGTGAAAGTCTCCACCAACACACCGCTCTATGAGAAGAAGCGCCGATGGATTGACTTCAATGCCGGCTCGTTGGTCGAAAACGAGACGATGGAGACCTTGAGCCGCCGCTTCATGGACTTCGTCGTCGATGTGGCCAGCGGTAAGCGGCGGGCCCTCAACGAGCAGAAAGGTTATCGAGAGATTGCCATTCTCAAGAAAGGTGTAACGCTGTAGAATGGGGCTGACGAGGCTTCGGCTGGCAGTATTCGGCAGCGAAGAATTGGCGGGGTAGCTTAATTTTTATGGCCAATTATGATGTAATCTCAATAAATTAGCTTATCTTTGCGTGCAGATATCTTATAGATAGAATTTGTAATTAATTTAATTTCTACATTATGAAAAAGTACGAATGCAATGTATGCGGTTGGGTCTACGACCCCGCAGTAGGTGATCCCGATAATGGTATTCAACCCGGAACGGCCTTTGAGGACCTACCCGATGACTGGACTTGCCCCGAATGCGGTGTAGGCAAGGAGGATTTCTCACCCGTGGAGGAGTAAGCCATGGCAAAGAGACTGACCGACAAGGTGACATGGGTGGGCAAAATCGACTGGGAGCTGAAACACTTCCATGGCGATGAGTTGTCCACTCATTTCGGCTCAAGCTACAACGCTTACCTGCTGCGCGATAAGAAGAATGTGCTTATCGACACGGTGTGGACGCCCTACGACCACGAGTTTGTCGCCCATCTGAAAGAGGAGATTGACCTGAAGGATATCGACTTCATTGTGATGAACCACAACGAGAACGACCACAGCGGTGCGCTGCCCGCACTGATGGCCGAGATACCCGACACGCCCATCTACTGCACGAAGAAGGGTGAGATGATTCTGCGTGGTCTGTATCATAAGGACTGGAATTTCGTCAACGTGAAGACTGGTGACACGCTCAATGTGGGTGCCAACACACTTCACTTCATCGAGGCACCGATGTGCCATTGGCCCGACACGATGATGACTTACGCCGACGATGAGCAGATTCTCTTCTCCAACGACGTCTTTGGACAGCACTACGCCACCGAGAGCCTCTTCGACGACACGGTGAACCAGCGCGACCTCTTCCGTGAGGCTGAGAAATACTATGCCAACATCCTCAACCTCTATAATAATATGGTGAAGAAGAAGATCGACGAGCTTGTTGCCATGAACCTGCCGCTGAAGTACATCGCCACGTCGCACGGCGTGGTGTGGCGCGACCGCATCGCCGATATCATCAAGTGTTATCAGCAGTGGGACAGCGACTATCAGGAGAACCAGATCACCATCATCTACGACACGATGTGGCAGGCTACGCGCCACATGGCTGAGGCCATTGCCGAGGGCATCCAGCAACAGGATCCTACGGTGCGCGTGGTGCTGATGAACGCCGTGAAGGATGATAAGAACGACATCCTGCTCGAGGTGTTCCGCTCAAAGACCATCCTCGTCGGCTCGCCGACGGTTAACATGGGCATCACCTTCGCCATCGCCGGCATCTTGGAGCTCATCCACGGTATGCGCTTCAAGAATAAGAAAGCGGCTGCCTTCGGCTCCATCGGTTGGGGTGGCGGCGGCGAGAAGCGCATCCAGCAACGTCTCGAGGAAGCCGGCTTCACCATCATCGCCGACCCGCTGAAAGTGAAGTGGGCACCCGATGCTGACGCAGAGGAGCTGTGCAAGGAGTGGGGGAGGAAAGTAGTAAGTTAAAAGCCTCACCCCTAACCCCTCCCCGAAGGGGAGGGGAATGATTACAATAATTATAAAATAAAGTCCCGATTGGAGTAGAAACTCAATTGGAGTAAATGTGAATTATAGTTCCGGCCCTTTCTTGGAGAGGGCCGGATATGTTTAAAATTATGAAGAAGATTATTTCTACTGCCCTGATGTTGCTTTGCGCGGGCTGCCTTATGGCCCAGGAACCGAAAGCGGTGGAAGGCCGCAGCAATTTCGGCGCGATGATGTTTGTGGCACCCGAGCCTGCCATCATGATTGCCACGTATGACGCCCACGACAATCCCGACGTGATGATGGCGGCATGGGGATGTCAGTGCGCGGGCGACAAGGTGAAGATTCACCTGTCCGACCACCAGACCACTGAGAACCTGCAACTGAAGAAGGCCTTCACCATGAGCTTCGCCACCAAGGCCACCGTTGCCGAGAGCGACTACTTCGGTGAGGTGAGTGCCCGCGAGGTGAAAGATAAGGTGGCGCGTGTGGGCTTCACTGCGCACAAGTCGCCCAACGTAGACGCACCCATCATCGACCAGTATCCGGTCACGTTGGAGTGTGTGGTTGAGCGTTTCGAAAATGGCGTGCTTGTCGGTCGCGTGGTCAACACCAGCGCTGCCAAGGAAGTGCTCGATGCCGAGGGCAATATCGACCTCGGTAAGCTGCAGCCCGTGGCTTTCGACCCCGTCAACAACACCTACCGCATCATCGGCGACGTAGTGGGTAATGCGTGGAAGTCGGGCGATAAGTTCAAATAAACTGCACCGGCGTAATTGACGCCCGCACAGAAGCCATTATTAACCATAAAAGCCACAGCATTCATTGGGGCCATCTCCTCATTGAATGGTGTGGCTTTGTGTATGTTGCGGAATAAGCATCAGGTTTATTCGGTGCTCTTCCGATAGATAATCTCGGCGTCAAGCGTCACTTCCTTCTTCTCGGGTTGTTTGCCGTTGATGAGGTCCAACACCAGACGCGCTGCCGTCTGGCCGATGGCGTATTGCGGCGGCTCTACTGTCGTGAGCTGTGGATTGACGATGGAGCTGATAATCGTTCCTGAGAATCCGGCCACGGCAATGTCCTCAGGCACGCGGCGCCCCATCGATGTCAGGCGGTTCATGGCGCCGATGGCCAGTGTGTCGGTGAAAGCGAAGACGGCATCGATTGACTTGCCGAGCAGACGGTCGATGGCGACGCCACCGTCGCTGTAGCTCATGCCGTTGGCCCAGACCACGAGGTCGGGGTCGGGTGTAATATGGTGCCGCTCAAGGGCCATGCTGTAGCCGTTGTAGCGTTTTTGCGCATTAAAGACGATATTCGGGTCAATGCCAATGAAGGCGATGCGCTTCCGCCCCTTGCGTATGAGATGGTCGATGAGGAAGAAAGCCTTGGTCTCGTCGTCGATGCCCACATGGGGCGCATCGAGGTCGGGCGACAGCCGGTCGTAGAGCACCAGCGGCATCTTTCGGTCGAGAATGCTCTGATAGAGGTCGTGGTTCTGCCGGTTGTCGGTGCGGCAGGCAATGATGCCGTCGACCATAAACTGGTACATGATCTCAATGGACTGCCGTTCTTTCTCGGCATCTTCACCCGACGACGCTATGACGACTTTATAGTGATTGGCGTAGCAGACGTTCTGAATGCCGTCGATGACGAGTGAGGCATAGGGCGTAGTCATCTCCGGTACGATGACGCCGATAGTCTTCGTGTAGCCGAATTTCAGGTTCATGGCAACCGGACTCTTCATGTAACCCATTTGTTTAGCTGTGGCCAACACCTTTTGTCTTGTCTCCTGGCGGATGTTGTTGTCGTCGTTCAACGCGCGACTTACGGTCGAAACACTTAGGTCCAGCGCACGTGCAATATCTTTAATCGTAACAAATCTCATAGTTCGGTTTTGATGCTCAACTGCAAAGGTAAATATCTTTTTATAAAAAGAGAAACCCCTTATAGCTTTTTTAACCTTTGGTTAAGGTGCTTTCAAGTAGCTTTTTGACGTTTATTGAGCGCGGTTTCCATTGTTTTTGCCCTCGCCTGCAAACGTTATTATTTTTTCAAACGTTTGCAGAAACGTTTTCATAAATTCTTAGTTCAACATGAATGCAAATGTTGAGAAATCTTGTTTATATTTGTGCACAGTAATAACCAAATCCTAATTTAATAAAACCATTATGAACAAGAACGTAAACACTTTCACCTACAATCGTAAGGTAGTAACCCCGGGTATCATCCATTTTGGTGTGGGCAACTTCCACCGCGCACATCTTGAGTATATGACCAACCTGCTGCTTGAGCACCATCACGACCAGTGCCACTGGGGCATCTGTGGCGCGATGATACTGCCGCAGGACGAGCGCCTCTACACCGCACTGAAGAATCAGGACGGCGAATATACGCTGACGGTATGCGGTCGCGACGGTCGCGACCAGGCCTGGCTTATCGGCTCGCTCGTGGAGTTGCACTGGGGCATCAAGGATCCCGAGGGCATCCTCAACAAGATTGCTGACCCCGCGGTGAAGATTATCACCATGACCATCACCGAGGGCGGCTACAATCAGGACCGCCAGACGGGTGAGTTCAAGCTCGACGACGATATGGTGAAGCACGATCTGCAGGACCCCGAGCACCCGGTTACCGCTTTCGGCTATGTGGCTGAGGGCTTGCGCCGTCGTATCAGCGCCGATGCCGGCCCCATCACCATCCTCTCTTGCGATAACCTGCAGCATAACGGTGATACCGCCCGCCGCTCGTTTACCACCTTCTTTAAGGCCCAGGACAAGGCGCTCTATGAGTGGGTGGAGAAGAACGTGACCTTCCCCAACTCGATGGTTGACCGCATCACTCCGGCTACGAAGCCCGAGGACATCAAACGGCTGAACGAGCGCAATGGCACCAACGACCAATGCCCCGTCTATACCGAGGACTTCATCCAGTGGGTGGTCGAGGATAACTTTGCTGCCGGACGCCCACGCTGGGAGGATGTCGGTGTGCAGTTCACCGATGATGTGACGGCTTTCGAGAACATGAAGCTCTCGCTGCTCAACGCCAGCCATACGCTGCTCTCTTATCCGTCGTTCCTCAGCGGCTACCGCAAGGTGGACCATGCTATGGCCGACCCGCGTATCGTGAAGTTTGTGCGCACATTTATGGATAAGGATATTACGCCGTATGTGCCCGCTCCAAAGGATACCGACCTGGAGCTTTACAAGAAGACACTTATCGAGCGTTTCGCCAATAAGACCGTGTCTGACCAGATTGCCCGCCTCTGCTTCGACGGCGCCTCGAAGTTCCCTGTCTATGTCATGCCGAACCTCGAGAAGATGGTACGCGACGGCAAGGACCTGACGCGTGTGACCTACCTCTTCGCTGCTTACCGCCACTATCTGAAATATCATACCGATGACAAGGGTCAGGACTTCAAGGTCGACGATCCGTGGCTGACAGCCGACGACTGGAAGGTGATCAACAGCGATGATGCCGTGGCCTTCCTCCACATCTCGCCGTTCCAGAGCACCGACCTGCGCCAGTCGCAAGCCTTCGTCAAGCAGTACTTAGGCTACGTGGAGGCAATCAAAGCCAATGGCGCCATGAAGACACTTGAGGGGCTGCTGTAACGCCTCGTGATGCTGCACTGCATTTTTCAGAACAGTACAATGCCACTCCCGGGCACCCGGTGCCTGGGGTGGCGCTTTGAAATCAATTCTAATTATGACAGCAAAAAAATCACCAGGGGTGTTTCCCTTCGTGTTCCTGACCTTCCTCTACTTCCTGGTGGGGTTTCTGACCACCATCAACGGACAGTTCCAAGGTCCGCTTAAGATAGCCTTCCTCAGCGATGCGGGCGACATGAGCAATACGTTCACCACCCTTATCTCGCTGTTCTTCTTCCTTGGTTATCTGCTCAACTCGCCTTTGGCAGGCAAGTGGATTGACGCCCGCGGCTATCAGGTGACGATGGTCAGGGCCTTACTCTTTATGGTGGCCGGCCTGCTGCTCTACACCTTGTCATCGGTCATCGTCGTCAACTGGGGCGACGTCCGTTTCCACTACGCGGGCGGCAGCGTGCCCTGGGGCTATCTCGTGTTCCTGATAGGGTCGTTCTGCATGGGTACGTCGGCAGCCATCCTGCAAGTGGTCATCAACCCTTATGTGTCGGCCTATGACCTGCCCGGTACGCGTCCGGCACAGCGACTGAACATCGTTACGGCCGTCAACTCGTTCGGTACCACGATTGCTCCGTTCTTCGTGACAATGGTCATCTTCTCGGGTGTGTCGCTCGACAGTGTGCAGGCCTCGCAGTTGCTGGTGCCGTTCCTCATTCTGGCCACCATCATCGTTGTGGTGACCTGGACTTCGGCTAAGGTGACGCTGCCCGACCTCTCAGCCACACGCGCTGAGGGCGGCCGTAAGCTGGCGCGCTCCATCTGGTCGTTCCGCCACCTCACGCTCGGTGTCATCGCCATCTTCTTCTACGTGGGAACCGAGGTGAGCATTGGCTCCAACATCAACCTACACGCCATGGAGCTGGCAAACGAAGATGGCGCATTGACTTTCTTCGGCCACAGTCGGCTCGTCATCGGCGGTATGGACATGGGCATTCCCGCCCTGTTGGCTACCCTCTACTGGGGCGGCTTCTTGGTCGGGCGCTTTGTATCCACCTTCTTTCCCAACTTCAATCCGCGCAAGGTGCTCATCGTGACCACCATCTGCGCCACGGCGCTCATCTGCTATTCCATGTCGGCAGAAAACCTCTGGGCACTGTGCGCTGTCGGACTGTTCCATAGTGTGATGTGGAGTTGCATCTTCACGCTTTCCACCCAAGGCCTCGGCGCCTACACCTCTAAGGCTTCCGGCGTGTTTATGATGGGGGTGTTCGGCGGTGCCGTATTCCCCGTCATCCAGGGATTCTGCGCCGATATGGCCGGGTCGTGGCACTACACGTGGATTATCTGCGTGGTGTGTGAGCTCGTGATGCTCGCCTATGGCTTATGGGGCTACAAGCCGCGTCAACAGGACCTCGTGGCTGAGGCGTGAACGCGTAATGTTCATCTTATAATTACATTTTATTATGGCAAACATTTCATCTTTCTGCACCGGTGTGCAGCATATCGGTATTCCGACCAATGATATCAAGAAGACGAAGGAGTTCTTCCAGACCCTCGGCTTCACGGTGGCCTATGAGACGGTCAACGACGGCGTTGCCGTGGCTTTTCTGCAGCTTGGCAACCTCATGATTGAGACGTGGCAGAGCGGCGAAGCTACCATGCGTGTGGGTGCCATCGACCATATCTCCATTGACGTGAAGCATGTCGATGACCTCCTGCCCGTGGTCCAGGCCGCTGGCTATGAGCCGCTTGAGGGACACGTCTGTCAGCTGCCTTATTGGGAGCATGGCGTGCGCTTCTTCACCATCATGGGACCCGATCAGGAGAAGATTGAGTTCTGTGAGCGCCTGTAAGCCGTTTCGCAGCTATCATAATATGTATCGAATTTTATGGCAATTCATTGCGGGGTTCGGCTTAAAAACGTTAACTTTGCAGTAACATTTGAAAAACCACAAGTTTCGATATTTGTTTTAACTACCTTTATTCTAATTATGCGTAAATATCTTATTCTATTTCTGGCTGTAATGATGAGCGTGGGCATGAGTGCCCGTTCGTTCAAAGTCAACATCACACCCGATGGCGAGGCCAACCTTACCGTCTTCTTGCCGCAGCCGCTGCAGGCCACCGGCCGTATGGTCATCATCCTTCCTGGCGGTGGCTACCAAAATCTTGCCATGCAACACGAGGGTACCGACTGGGCACCTTATTTCAATGCACGCGGCATTGCGGTTGGTGTGTTAAAGTATCGTATGCCCAACGGCAACCGCCGCATCCCTATGGCTGATGCCTTTGCCGCCATGCAGATGGCGCACGACAGCGCCCAGGCCTGGCATGTCAACGCCAATGATGTCGGCATCATGGGCTTCTCGGCTGGCGGTCATCTCGCCTCTGTCGTCTCAACCCTGGCACCGATGGCCATCCGTCCGGCTTTCTCCATTTTGTTCTATCCCGTTATCTCGATGACCTACAAAGAGAGCCATCATGGGTCAGTGACCAACTTCCTTGGTGCAGACAAAGACAATCAGGCAGTGATTGACAGTTTCTCTACCGATAAGGCTGTGCGTAAACACGCTGTGCCGCCCACCATCATCTTCCTTGCCAACGATGACGATGTTGTGCCGATCCTCACCAATGGCGTGGCTTATTATTCCGCCATGCACCATGTGGGCAACGACGTCACGATGTATGCTTTTCCACGTGGCGGTCACGGCTTCGGCTACCACGACAGCTTCCCGTATCATGTACAACTGTTGCAGGAACTTGACAACTGGCTGCACTATCTGCCTACACCGCAGACGGACGCTAAGCGGGTGGCTTGCATCGGCAACTCCATCACCGACGGCTCTGGTATCTTCATGCGTGACCTCTTCGGTTATCCTGCCCAACTGCAGCAAATGTTAGGCAACGGCTATGTGGTGAAGAACTTCGGCGTAGGTCGGCGTACGGCGCTCAACAAGGGTGACTATCCCTACATGAAGGAAGCCGCCTGGCGCGATGCGTTGAGCTTTAACCCCGACATTGCCATCATCAAACTCGGCACCAACGACTCAAAGCCGTTCAACTGGAAATACAAGAACGAGTTCACCCACGACATGCAGCAGCTCATCGACTCGCTCAAGGCACGGCCTTCTCATCCGCGTATCATCCTTTGCACACCGCTGCCCGGTCCCAATCTGAAGAACTCAATACAGGACTCCATCATCGCCCGCGACATCTGCCCGATGATTAAGAAGCTCGCTAAGAAGAACAAACTTGAGCTCATCGACTTCCACTCGACCTACCAGTGCACAGAGGGTATGATTCAGAAGGATCATATTCATCCGACCATCAAGGGTGCCGGTCAGATGGCTGAGGCTGTGAAGAAGGCTATCTTGAAGGAACAATAACAATGATAAATACAACAATTAAAACAACAATGAACGCAACAATCAACCGCTTACTTACACCTCTGTTTCTTCTCCTGCCGCTGGGCGTCCACGCGCAGGCCACTAACGACCGCTCGTCTTTCTTAGATGCGTCGCAGGTACCCGATGCCGCCTTCTTGCCGGCTCCGCCCGACAGTTCGTCGGTGGCTTACCTCAATGACATCAACCGCTATGAATGGGGTAAGTCGCAGCGTAAGACCGACCGCGGCGTAACGGCCGACTTCGATGCTTATTGGCAGACCGACTCGATGATGATTGGCTTTGCGCCTTACCTCGGTTTCACCATCACGCGCAAGGATATGCCACAGACCTTTAAGTTGCTGTCGATGGTCAGCGAGGATGCTGAGAATGGTGTGCAAGGCGCCAAGAAGAAATATATGCGGCGCCGGCCCTACGCGGTGTTTGGTGAGCAGCCTTCCGGCGGTTCGAAGTACATGCAGATAACCAGTGGCTCTTATCCCTCTGGCCACGCTGCCCGTGGATGGGCCACCGCACTGGTGCTCTCAGAACTGTTGCCCGACCGCGCCAATGGGGTGCTGACGCGTGGCTTCGACTACGGCGAGAGCCGGGTCATCACCGGCTACCACTTCCAAAGCGATGTGGATGCTGCCCGTTTGGCTGCCAGTGCTGTAGCGGTGCGGCTGCAGACGGTTCCTGCTTTTAAGCAGCAATTTGATTTGGCACGCAAGGAGATTGCCGCCCTGCCGGGTGACATCAAAACAACGCGCGTGGAGCATGTGGGTAAACTTGAGAAGAAAGCGAAACAGGCTTTCCAGGGAATGGCCATCTACAAGGATTACCTTGTGTCGCTGCAAAACACGGGTATGGCCCGCATCTATCATCTGCCCGATATGGCTGCCGTGACCGATACTTTCGCCCTTGGATCTAAGCATAAGTACAATCATGCCAATGTGGCTGCCTTCGGCACTGAGAAATACAATCCGGCCGACGTCTTCCCCTTGCTTTATGTCTCGCAATGTAATGTGCATGAGGTGAATGGAATGCGCGATGCCTGCTATGTGGAGCGCATCTCGCTCGATGGCAAGTCGGAGCTCGTACAGTCTATTGCGCTTGATGAGCACAACAAATATTTCGGTCATGCAGTGCAGTGGACGATTGATCAGGAACATAACATCCTCATTGGCTATGGCAACACCAAGGCCAACACTATTCCCGGCAATCGCTTCCGCGTAGTCCGCTTTCATCTGCCCAAGTTGGCAGATGGCAAGGTGGTGCATCTGAATATGAAGGATGCTATCGACAATGTGATTATACAGGACTACGATGCCCGTTATCCGTCAATTTCCATCAGTCAAGGCGCTGTGTATAAGGATGGTTGCTTGTATCTGCCTACCGGCTTCGGCACCACACTGCGGTCGAGCGTGCTCTATGTTTGGGATATCAACAAGCGCCGTCTGCGTTCCATCCTCGACCTGCAAAGCCAGTTGCCTCATGAGATGGAGGATGCCGACTTCTTCAAAGGCCAGCTGTATATTCAGTGCAATGGTGGCGCCGGCGTGGTGAAGCTGGTGAAATAAACGCTGTTAACGCGTTTAAATTCGCTCCACCTGCTTCACGCCCTTCACCGTCTGCAACTTCTTGATGAGGGAGTTGAGGCGGGTGGTGTCTTCAATCTGTATGGTAAGATTGCCCGAGAAAAGACCGTCGTGTGAGTCGATGTTGATTGACCGCATGACGATTTTTTCGTCTTTAGAGATGATGTTGGTGATGTTGGATACGATGCCGATGTCGTCGTTACCGACGATGCGCAGCGTGATGGCGTACGTCGACTGCCCCTTGCCGCTCCAGCGGGCCTTGACGATGCGGTAGCCGAAACGCCGTCTCATCTCCGGTGCGTTGGGGCAGTCGGTGCGGTGTATCTTGATACCGCCACCTGCGGTGACGAAGCCGAAGATGGGGTCGCCGTAGATGGGGTGGCAGCACTGCGCCAACTGATAGTCGATGCCTTTGAGGTTGCGGTCGATGGTGAGCACATCGTCGTTGTCTTTGGTCATCTCGTCGTTGGGACTCTCAAAGGCAAACTTGTCGGCCGAGACCGTCTCATGTTCCTTGCTCGCGTTCTCCAAATGATCCTTTACGGCAAGGTATTGTGTGATGATGTCGTTGGGGTCGAGCTTACCGTCGGCCACCTGACGATAGAAGTCGCTTACCTCCTTGAAGCCCATTTTCTTGATGAGATGACCCATGACGCTCTCGTCTTGTTCGACGTGGCGGTTGCGGAAGCGGCGCTCAAGCAGTTCCTTCGCATAGAGTCCGTCCTTCACCTGTGTCTCCTTCAGTGCCAGTCGTATCTTTGACTTGGCTTTAGGCGTGGTGACAATGTTCAGCCAGTCGTGCTTCGGCGTCTGATTGTTTTGCGTCAGCACCTCGACGGTGTCGCCGGAATGCAACTTCTCGCGCATCGGCACGGCCTTACCGTTGACGCGTCCGCCGACGCAGGTGTTACCCACGTGGGAGTGGATGCGGTAGGCGAAGTCGAGTACCGTGGCGCCTGCGGGGAATTTATAGAGGTCGCCCTTCGGCGTGAAGACATAGATCTCGTCGGGCTGCAGCGACATCTTGAACTGGTCCATCACCTGCATGTTGTCGCCAGCCTCGAGTGCGGCGCGGATGTTGGCGAGCCATTCATCCATCTGTCCACCGCTCTTGATGCCCTTGTAGCGCCAGTGGGCAGCGAGGCCATGCTCGGCGATGTCGTCCATGCGCTCGGTGCGGATCTGCACCTCCACCCATTTATTCTCAGGCCCTAACACCGTGATGTGGAGGCTCTCGTAGCCGTTCGACTTCGGCACCGACAGCCAGTCGCGCAACCGCTTCGGATTGGGCTGATACATGTCGGTGATGATGGAGTACACCTGCCAGCATTGCTGTTTCTCCTTCTCGAGGGGCGAGTCGAGGATGATGCGGATGGCAAAGAGGTCATAGATGCCTTCGAAGCCGCATTTCTGCTTCTTCATCTTCTGCCAGATGGAGTGTATCGACTTCGTGCGCCCCTTCATGTGGAATTTCAGTCCAGCCTGCTCCAGCCGCTCCTTGATAGGTCCGATGAAGCGGGCGATATAAGCGTCGCGCGCCGTCTTGGTGGCGTTGAGCTTCTCCTTAATCATGTAGTAGGCGTCGTGCTCGAGGTATTTCAGTGAGAGGTCCTCCAGCTCACTCTTCAGCGTGTAGAGGCCTAGCTTGTGGGCCAGTGGCGCATAGAGGTAGCTGGCCTCCTCGGATACTTCGTGCTGGGCATCCTTGTTGGTGGTGTCGCGTATCTGCCGCATGATGTTGACGCGGTCGGCAATCATGATGAGGATGACGCGCATATCCTCGGCGAAGGAAAGTAGCAGATTGCGGAAGTTGTCGCTCTCGATGACGGGGTTCTTGTCGTAAAGGTGCTGTATCTTGTCCAGTCCGTGTACGATATGCTCCACGCTGTCGCCATATTTCTGCACAATCTCCTGGCTTTCGGTCACCTGGCAGGCATAGAGCAGTGTGGCGATGACCGAGTCGCGGCGCAACCCAATCTCGTCGACGCATATCTTCGCCGTCTGCAAGGCCGTGACGATGGGGTTGAGGCCGAAGGCGTCGCGGTGGACCTTGCCTTCGCCGATAGCCTTGTGCAGGTTGTTCTTCAACTTGAGTGCGTCGTCGGCCGAAAAGGCGTCGCCTACCTTATTGATGAGGTAGTGACGCAGGTGGTTGGTCTCAACGATTTCCTCTTTGGTAAAGCGAAAGGTGTTTTCTTCCATAATCTTCTTTTTAGCCTAACATACTGAGAGCCTTCTCCTCTCAATTAGCAGAGCCGAGGCAAGGCCTTCTCTGCTCCCCTCCGGTGATATAATCCGGCATTAAATGATTACTCCTCCGTCGTATACCTATAGGCCCTCCGTAAGGTGTAATTATTGTATTAGAACCCTCCCCTCTGGTGGGGGAGGGTACGCTGAGCGCCCCGAGGCGCTCAGCGGGGGTGAGGCGTTACTTCCTCAAACACTTGTCCAACTCAGCCTCGATGGCCTTGCGGTTGAGGTTCTGGCCGATGAACACAATCTTCTGCATGCGGTCACCGTATTTGTCGTCCCAGTCCTTCTTCACGTCAGGGTTCTTCTCAAGGAAGTCGGCGAGCTCATCCTTCGGCATGGTGGCGTACCACTGCCCGGCATTAGTGATGTTGAACTGCTTGCCGCTTTGCTCGAAGAGGTAGCAGGTCTCGAGCTCGTCGTCGAAGTAGCACATGCCCTTGGCGCGCACCACGCCTTTCGGCCATTTGGTGGAGACGAACTCGTCGAAGTCGCCTAACACCATCGGCTGACGGCGCTTCCACACAAAGGTCTGAATGCCGTATTCGAGGGCCTCGCCGCTTTCCTCATTCTCCAGCTCATCGTCGTCGTCCTGCATGGCCTCAATCCACCGGGCGGATGTGGCCACCTTGCCGAAGTCGAACAGATTGGTGTTGAGAATCTTATCGAGGTCGATATTGCCATAGTCGCATTCCAGTATCTCTGCCTTCGGCTGAATGGCGCGGATGACGGCCTTCAGATGTTCCAATTCGTCTTTCGAAATTTCCGACGCCTTATTGAGCAGGATAATGTTGCAGAACTCAATCTGCTGAATGACGAGCGATGCAAGGTCTTCCTCGCCGATGTTGTCTTTCTGCAAGTCGTCGCCCAGTCCGAATTCGTCGCGCATGCGCAGGGCGTCGACTACGGTGACGATGGCATCGAGGCGCGCCACGCCGTTCTTGAACAGGTTCTTCGGCATGAGCTGCGGGTAGGTGGAGATGGTCTGTGCGATTGGGGCAGGCTCGCAGATACCCGAGGCCTCGATGACGATATAATCGAATTTACCGGTGTTGATGATGTCGTTGAGCTGCTTCACAAGGTCGGCCTTGAGCGTGCAGCAGATGCAACCGTTCTGCAGGGCCACAAGCGAGTCGTCGCCCTGACCCACGATGCCGCCTTGCTCAATGAGGCTGGCGTCGATATTCACCTCACCGATGTCGTTGACAATGACAGCGAACTTAATGCCTTTCTCATTCTTCAGCACACGGTTGAGCAGTGTAGTCTTGCCGCTGCCGAGGTAACCGGTGAGCAGCAGGACGGGAGTTTCTTTGTTATCCATGATTGATTTCCTGTTTGTCGTTATAATGATTAATGTATAGTCGTTATTGCAAAGTTACAAATATTGTACCATTATTGCGCGGCGATGAAGGAATTTTTAAGTAAAGGCTTTCAAAATTGGCCGCAACCTGCATAGTTTGTTGAAAATGTGGTAACTTTGCAGCAAAATCAAGATTACGTATGAACTACTTTATTATTGTCAACGATGCGCAGCAGGGTCCCTATACGATTGATGAACTGCGTGCGCGCAACATCACCGAGGAGACACTTGTATGGTGTGAGGGTATGACTGATTGGAAACCGGCTTGGCAGGTGGATGAACTCAAGCCGCTGTTTGCCAAAGATGGTGCCACCAATGGCCCCACGCCGCCACCCGTGCCTCATGCCACGCAGCAGGGGGCTGATGCTGCTGGAGCCGCAACGGCTGGAACCGCAACAGGTGAGGCTGCCAATAGTAACAATGGCGATGGTGCTATCGATGATGTTTCGCTGAATGAACAGAGCGGTGCGGCCAATCAGCCAACCGACGATAACCTCGCTGAAAAGCCGAAGAGCCATAAGAAACTCTATATCACGCTGGGCATCGTGGCTGTCATCCTCTTTATCTTTGCCCTGACCAATCCTGGTCCGGCTGAGCATCGGCGCGCCATCGATGACAAGATTGGCGATGTTTCTATGGATGTTGACGACAATAGCAATACGCTGGCTCGCAGCATCATGAGCGCCTTTGCCTCATTTGGCAAGAGCGTGGCTGTGCAGATGCTGAAGGAAGTGGTCGACTCTGACCTCAGCTACCACAACTACATCTTCTTCTCGACCACCACCGTCCATGTACCTGTGTTGCATAAGGATGTGCACGCCTCGACGGGCTTCTTGGGTCATGTCAATGCTGTCGACCTGTCGTCAATCCTTCCTGATATCATCTCGAAGCAGATTGGCGGCGGACTGTTCGACGACGATGAATCAACCGACCAATCCTCTACCAGCGGTTCGTCGGATGAGGATCAGGCTACTGACG
This sequence comes from uncultured Prevotella sp., assembly GCA_900315835.1. GTDB lineage: Bacteria > Bacteroidota > Bacteroidia > Bacteroidales > Bacteroidaceae > Prevotella. Next base: position 1,389 of record ONAR01000009.1, on the reverse strand, counting down.
GCTCATCTGACGACGATCAAAACGACAATGCCACCGACTATGGTCCCACCTCATACAGTTCCACGAAGCAGTCGACCAGCACTCTGCCATCGGGTGAGCAGGTCTCTCGTATCACTAAGGTAGTGAAGCAGAATGGTGTGACCGTTGACTCGGCTACAAAGCAAACCACCATGCGCATTGCCAATGCCGTGGCGCGTGAGGTGAAGAAGGAAGTAAAGCAACAAACCGACAATGAATCGGCCCAGGAAGCCAACGGCATTATTGACGAGGTGCTTGGTTTCTTGAAGTCAATCATCTCCAAGTTGTAAGCAGCTCCCTTCGTCGCATTGTGAGATCTCCCACCGCCAAATTGTAAAAAACTCCCAAAAAGTTTTGTCGGTTCAAGGATAATGCTTACCTTTGCACTCGCTATCGGCAAAACGCCGGTTGCGAAGTAGGATAGGGGCATAGCCCAGTTGGTTTAGAGCGCTGCAGTCACATTGCAGAGGTCATCGGTTCGAGCCCGATTGTCCCTACGAATGTTAAAAGCTAAGTTGTTGATAACAGCAACTCAGCTTTTTTTATTTTCCTGTCGCGCACAACACGCGCACGACATAAACGCCTCAAATGGTAAGATTAATCCAATTCTGACATCGCCGGGCACGAGTATGGTGTGGTGGCCTATTACAGATACCTTATTTATAATGCACTCCACGACGACGCCCACGCCACCTATTAGCTGGTGGAGTCGGCCTGCAACGACATCAAGACCGCCACGATGGGTCAGGCCTCATTGTGGACGCTGGCAGACAACCTGATGAATAAGGGCTATCTCAACTATTCGCATCATTATGTAACCTTGGCCTGGCGCTATGCCGTGTTGATAACGGCTGCAGTCAATTCCCTCGGCTGTTACCTTTGGGATCTGCATTACGACCGATCGTCCTTTTCCTTTCACCTGGAGCTTAGCCAGCACCTGTCTGAAGATGCACTGTCATCCTTCTGCTCACAGATGCCATTGGCGGCAGACTATGATGGGGAAGGTAGCCACGGATCCGTATTCACACTATATCTATAATCTCGACCACGATATTGATCGAAGTTGAAAACCTTAAATAACATGAGCAAAGTCAATGTCTTTATAGCCTATATGCTGAAGAAAAACGAGAACCAGGCCTTTGGCAGAGTGGCAAAAGAGGTAAGATTTCCAGTCGCTTGCCAGCCAAATAGAGTCTTTTCAAATTCCGGTCACTATCAATGAGGTCGGCTTGTACTATTGTAAGGACCCGGACCACAGGTATTATCGCGAAATCGGCGCAGCCGATAAAGTCCGTGGTGATGTACGCCACCGGTGACAGTGTAGTGGCCGGCCTGGTGCCGGCCACCAGCCGCCGGTGTTGCGGGCGTGTC
>ONAR01000058.1 GCA_900315835.1 uncultured Prevotella sp. | reverse complement strand
TACAAAATTGAAAAGTACACGTAAAGTATATGCTTGTAAATGTCTGACCTAAGGGCAGTTTAAGCGAATGTTAAAGGATTTAAGTGGACACTAGTGAATGTCGTCTATGCGCAAAACGGTGAGGACGGCCTTGCCATAGCCCGCGAACAACTGCCCGACGCCATTGTCACCGACCTGATGATGCCACAGATGGACGGACTGGAGCTCACCAGCCGCATACGCAACGACGAGCTGACAAGCCACATACCGGTAATCGTCGTAACAGCAAAGGTGACGGAGAAAGACCGTCTGGAAGGTCTGCGCGCCGGTGCCGACGATTATCTCACCAAGCCTTTCAGTTCCGACGAGCTGCTCACGCGTATCAACAACCTGCTGGAACAAAGAGCATTGCTCAGAAAGAAATACCAAGCCTTGCCGGGCCTTACCCCACCCACTCCAGACAAGTCTCAGGCACCGGCTGACGCTCTGAACAAGCGTTTCCTCAACCGGACTACCGATGCCGTTTACGTCAGCCTGAATGCGGGGAAGAATGCTGATGTCAATGCCGTTGCCGGGCGGCTTCACATGAGCTACAGTCAGTTCTACCGCAAGCTGACAGCACTTACTGGCCTCACGCCAGTGCAATATATCCAGCGCATAAAGGTGGCGAAAGCAAAGCTAATGCTCACGAAACATCCCGAGATGAGCCTCAACGCTGTTGCCGAGCAATGCGGCTTCTCAGACTATTCCAACTTCGTGCGCGCCTTCCGCAACGTAATGAATATGAGTCCGACACAGTTCGTCAGGCAGTCAACCGGCACATGAAAGAAATCTAAGAAAATCTCCGACATCCGGGTGAGTAAAAAAGTATTACGTCAACCACGGAGCCACCACTAGTAAAAAAGTCAGAACGGGTAGCCCACAGCGAAGTGGATGCTCTGGCTGTCCTTGAACTTCCCCACATTGTAGAAGCCCGACTCATAAGGCACATGGAGGCCGATGCCCCAGTCAAGTCGGAGAACGAGGAACTCCATGTCGTAGCGCAGGCCGACACCCGTACCGAGCGCCATCTCCCTGAACATGTTCTTAAACTGGAACTTTCCGCCCGTGCGGTAGTCATCGCGCAACTTCCACACGTTGCCCGCATCGAGGAACACCGCGCCATAGAGGTTGCCGAACAGCCGGGGACGGTATTCCAGATTGGCCAGCAACTTCATGTCGCCGGTCTGGTCGAGATAATAAACGTCGGCCGACTTCGCGTCATGGTAGCTGCCAGGACCGATGGTACGCACGGTGAAGGCGCGGATGCTGTTGGCGCCACCCACGTAGAACTGCTCGCTGTAGGGCGCGTCCTCAGAGTTGCCGTAAGCCCAGATGACACCGGCATCGAGGTGCCCCACGAGCGAGCTGTGCTCTGAGAGCTTCCAGGTCTTGACCACATCCGACTCAATCTTGAAGAACTGGGCATAGGGATTGTTGAACATCTGCTTGCTTTTCTCGCCCCATTTCCTGCCCGCCACCATGTAGCCGAGAGACAGCAGGTTGGCTGACTCGCTCACCGTGGTCTGCCACCTGACGGGATTGCGCATGGAGGACGGACTGGTGTAGGTATAGACATACTGCATGCGCGGAATGAACTGGTCGCGCATGGTATAGTAGAGGTACGGGTTGACGCGCAGCACGGAGTCGAAAGCTGCCGACGACCGCCGCATATACTCGAAGGAGAAGATGAGGGGACTCCACTGGTGGCGACTGGTGGGTGACGACTGCAGCTCGTAAGTCCACTCGCCCGAGACGATGTGGCGCGTGAAATAGGAGGAGCGGCGGATGATGTCGCTCGAGAACTTCAGCGTGGTCGTGGGCTGCGGGAAGAAATTGTTGCGCCGCGCGCGTGCCCACATCCAGCGCCGCAGCCGCTTGTTCCAGGGAATGAGCAGACGGGGGAACTTCAGCGTGGCATCGACACCGTATTCGTAGCTGTTGAGCTTCGACGATGTTCCGTCGGCCTGGTGGCCGGTCTGCCACTCGTAGCTGCCCTTGAGGTTGATGTCAAGCAGCTCACCGCCGCGGAAGGCGTTGCGCTTGGTCAGACCGACGGTGACACCCGGTCCAAAGCGGTTGTTGGTCTTGCCGGTGACGTTGCCCTGGACGTAGAAGTCATAGGGCTGGTCAAGCACGAGGTTGAGCTTCAGGTCGAGCGTATCGTTGAGCCCCGTGGTGTCACGCGGGGTGAAGTTGAAGTCGACGAGCGAGAAGATGCCGGTCGACGAGAGGTTGTTGGCGCTCTCCTGATGGCTGCGGTAGCTATAGAGCTGGCGCGGCATCAGGCGCATGTTGGACAGTACGGTGCCCACGCGCACGGGTGGCCGCTTGCCGTTGAAGGCCAGCGAGAGGTGGCGCAGGGTGGTGTCGCGAAGCAGGGTGTCACCATACGACCGGCGCATCTCCAGCCTGACGTTGCCGATGGTCCAGCGGTGGCGCGCCACCTCGGGAATGTTTCCGGCTTCCTGAAAGCGGAGCTGCACCTTGCCCGGCACCAGGGTGGTGTCGGCGAGGTAGGAGGAATACGACGGCTGGTAATAGAAGTAACCGTTGTTGCGGAACAGACTGCTGATGCGCGAGCGCTCGGCATCGAGCGTAGAGACATCGAAGGCGTCACCCTTATGGATCTTAGCCTCGGCCAAGGTGCTGTGTATCAGACTGTCGGCGAGATAGGGGAAGTTGACGTATTGCAGTGAGTCGATGGTGTAGAGGTGACCGGTGTTGACGGTGTAGGCAATTTTCGCCTTCTTGGGATTGTGCTGCGTCAGCACCTTGTAGCCGACGTCGCCCTGGAAATAACCATGGGCGCGCAGTACCTCCTTGGCCACCGAGGCGCGCAGTTCGGGATTGACCCACGACATCAGCACGGGATTGGTGCCAAACGACTTGAGCATCCATTTGCCGAATACCCCGTTGCTGTTGACAAAAGCATTCCACACCCACAGACCGATGGGGAACGGCGAGCGCACGCTGCTGCTGCCGAAGAGCGCGCCGTTGGGTGCCGTGGCGAGAGCGGCGTCGACCTCGGCCTGAACCTTTGTGAAATGGTCGTCACGCTCAGGCGTGTTATAGGTGGTCTTCTCCAGGCCGATATAGAGCTGGTCGGTGTCGGGGATGCTCCGGGTGGTGGAGCAGGCGGCAAGGATGACCGTGGCAAGCACGACACTGATGTATGATAATGAACTTGACTTCATGCAGACTTTGTTATTAATCACGCTTATATGTTTTTTCTCAGGATGTTCTTACTTCACGCTGTTTATATTCGCACGCTGATTTCGCAGATTTTGCGGATGGGCGGACGGGAACAACCGCCGATTGATAAGAGATCTCGCAGAATGCGGAACGATTGCGGTTGCACGGTTGTTGTTGCTCACGAGGGGAAACGCACGCTGATTTCGCAGATTTTGCGGATGGGCGGACGGGAACAACCGCCGATTGATAAGAAATCTCGCAGAATGCGGAACGATTGCGGTTGTTCGGTTGTTGTTGCTCACGAGAGGGACTGCACGCTGATGCCGCGGATTTTGCTGATAGGCAGACCGGGGCTGACGCAGATTGATAAGAAATCTCGCAGATTGCGGACCGGCTGCTGTTGCTCGGTTGTTGTTGCTCACGAGAGGGACTGCACGCTGATGCCGCGGATTTTGCTGATGAGCAGGCCGGGGCTGACGCAGATTAATAAGAAATCTCGCAGAATGCGGAACGGCTGCTTCGGGCAGATAAGCCTGTTTGTTACTGCAAGGGCTTTGGCTCAAGATGATGAGAAATTGAGGGAACACAGTTGATTGAACAGAAATTGCAGATGGTTGAACAGCGAAAAGCATATCACAGTTGATTGAACAGCAAATCACAGATGATTGACGACACGCCTGATGCTGGTGGCAATGTCGCCGGTAGCGAAGTTCACCAACAGACCGAGCTTCTTGTCAGACAAGACGAGATAAGACTTCAGTTGTTTGAAATACACATCTTTCATTTCCATAACCGACTTAAGTTCTACAACGACCTTATCCTCCACAAGCATATCCAGCTTCAGGTCATCTTTCAACTTATGGCCATCATAATAAACAGGCACTGACATTTGTTCGTCAACTTTCAGTCCCTCTTTTTTCAGTTGATAAGCCAGGGCCTCTTCATAGACAGACTCCAACAGGCCAGGTCCGAGTGTGTTATACACTTTGAATATAGCCCCCCTTACTTTATAGGATATTTCATTCTCTGTCATAGCAATAATGAATTCTTATATTTATTCCATTCTAATATTATTCTTATTATTCTAATATTCTAATTTATCTTCATCTGCTTTCCGTTACCGCATCAGCTTTCCGTTACCGCATCAGCTTTCCGTTACCGCATCAGCACCCCGTTACTGCATCTGCACCCCGTTACTGCATCTGCGAGATTTCTTATCAATCCGCGGCAGCATTCGTCCCCATCAGCCAAATCTGCGGCATCTGCGTGAGAAAGAACCAATCCGCGCGAAGACATAATCCTCCGCCCGCCAATCACCGCGACTCTTTCCGCGTGCTGTCCGGCTGCGCCGCAGGTACGGCCTCATCGCTCTTGAAGCGGAAGAGGTCAGACAGCCTGCTGAGCTTGCGCCGCCAGATGAAACCGCCACCGAACTTACTGACATTACCCTCAAGCCAGTCATAGCTGTCGCGCACGTAGAACAGGTTGAGGTATTTGTTCGACACCGGACTGAGGCGGTATTCGAGCGTCACATTATCGAAGAACGTCTCATCGCTCACGGCCACATCGGCGCCCGTAGAGAGCTTGCCACCTATCGATACCTTCAGGCGGTTGTTCCAGAAGCGGCGGGCGAACTTAAACGAATAGTCGGTGTGGAGGCCGCTGGCCGAGATGGAGTTGTCGACGCCGAAGCCGATGTCGAGCGTGCGCAGTGCCTTGCTCGAGATCTGGTTGATCTGACTGTTGAGGAAAGCCGACAGGGCCGAGTTCATCGAGAACGACGACGTGTTGCCATCGGCGAGATACATGCCCGTGGTGAGCATCGTCACGGCAATCTTGCCACGCTCCTCTTTGGTCATGCTCTGCAGCTGGTTGTGGATGGTCATATCCTCGGGCGCGTCGATGGTGAACTCCAGACCCATGTTGTTCAGCGTCTGCGACACCGCCACACCGCAGGTGAACGTCACCTGCCGCGCATTGCCCGACGACTCGCCCACGGTGGCCTTCGTCTGCTCGGTGGCGGTGATGCTCAGCCCCGGGTCCATCGGGTCACCGGTGAACTGGATGTAGCTGCCCTCGGCGATGGTGAATGTCTTCAGCGGGATGACCGGCAGGGCGTATTTCATCTCACCGCTGCCGATGGTATAGCGGCCGCGCAGGATGATGCCGTCGGCCACATTGTACTGCATGCGCATGGTGCCGCCACCGATGACGTCGATGTAATTGGTCTTGGCCGCATTGAGGTAGCAGTCGACGTGGGCGCCCTCATCGATGTTGAGCGAGAGGTCCATGTCGAGACCGGTGACCGGCGGCCGGTTGACCACATTGGCCGTAGTGTCGGCAAACGAGGTGAACTCAACGAGGTCCTTCAGCTGGTCGTCAGTAGTCAACGGTGAGTCCTTCAGGTTGTATTTCAGGTCGGTCGTACCGAGCACGTCGACGCGCCCGCGCATCTTCAGGTTGTCAATGAGTCCGCTCATCGTTCCATAGAAGTTGACGTACGCCTTGCCGAAGGCCTCCGAGCGTGCGGTCTCCTTGGCGTCGATGAGCTCGAAGTTCTCCGTGCGCATCCTCACATCCATCGACATGCGGCTGAGGTCGGAGAAGTCGAGCGAGCCCTGCACGTTGAGCGGACTGTCGTTGTTGGCAAACACCTCGAAGTTCTCAAACTCGATGTGGCTGTCCTTGATGGCTACTGGGTCGTTGGCGAAGCGCAAGCTCACGCCGTAAGGCTCGCTGTACATGTGGCATGAATCGAGGTAAAGTTCACCGTTGACGTTGGGCGTAGCCGTCGATCCCTTGAGCTTCACCGTGCCCTCGGCGTAACCGTTGAAGCCGATGAGCTTGTCGGGGATGAAGCCGTTGAGATACGACATCGGCATGCGGTTGAGGGCCAGCGACGCGTCGATGACGCCCTTGCCGGCCGAGTAATAGGTGCCGGTGAGCGTGCCTATCTCATTGCCGTCGCGCGTGATGATGCCGTCGACATAGTGGCTGCCGTCAGCCTTCGGCATGTAGGTGAACTCGGTGCCGACATTGCCCATGGGGCTGCCCGCATAGGTGAGGCCGTCGACATTGACCGTCGAAGAAACCGTTAGCTCATCCGCCGTCTGTACGAGGTGGAAGTCGCCGTCCATGATGCCCTTCACATCGGGCGCGTAGGGGATGACCGACAGCACCTGTCCGAGGTTGAACTGATGCAGGTCAACGGTGACATCCTGCAGGGCTTCGGTATTGTCGTCGTTGCTGTAAATCTGTACGCCCATGCCGTCGTCGGCCCGAAGCTTCATGTCGGCCCGCACACGGCGGTCGTCGCCAAGATAGATGTAGTTGCTGTCGTTGACGGCAAACTCCTTATAGCCGAGGATGGGCTTGTCGCCGTAGAGATGCAGGCTCACGCCATGCTCGTGGATTGAGGCCATAAGGCCCATGCTGATGCCCAGCCTACCGGTAGCGTCGTAGATGCGCGGCTTCATCCAGGTGCCATGCTCGGTGACGCCGCCGTCGAGGAAGGCGTGGAACACATACGACGGATTGCCGGGGCGGTTCTCTACCTCGAGGTTGTAAGTCATCTCGCGGTTGTCAGCCGTTGCCACGCGCAGGCTGACGGTGTCGATGGGGATGCTGTCGACGACCAATCCGCCAATGAAGGCCGATCCGTTGATGCCCTCGGTCGGCGAAGATGTCATGTCGACGAGCAGATTGCCGACATTGGCGCCATAGTGGCGAAGCGTTGACATGATGAAATTGTCGTTGCCCGACGATACGTAAAGGCGCATCTTCGGCAACAGACGGAAGAAGCGGTTCTGGTCGATGGTGCGGGCCTTGAACTGCCGCTGAACCTCAGCCATGATGCGGCTGAAGCTGCCCAACAACGGCTCGTAGCCGCCACGGGCGTTGAGATTGAGATGGAAATCGTTGCAGTCGACCACGGCGTGGGTGGTGTCGCGGCGCGTGAGGATGTCCAACACGAGGTCGTTGGGGCGGTAGAACTTCTTGTTCTGTAACACGGTGATGTCGCTCAACAAGCCCTGCACCTTATAATATTGCTTCAGGTCGGTGGCCACATCGACGTGACCGCAGAGGGCGACAGCCAACGAATCGTCGACCACCCCGAGCTTACGCAAGTCGGCATGACTGAGGTCGCAACCGATGGTGGCCTCCATCGTGCGCCCGTTGGCGAGGGCGTCGAGACTGAGCAGACCTTTGATCATCGGATTGGCGCAGTCGGCATCGACCTTGATGCGGCCGCCACTGATGTTGGCCGTGAGCTTGATGTTGTTGAGGTCGTAGCGGTCGTAGCGCAGCCGGTTGACGTGAGCCACGGCATTGACGCGGGTGCGGGGCGACATGATGTCGGTGCCTGCGCCGTTGGCCGTGATGGTGCCGGTGAAGGGCGTAATGGGCTGATGGACAAGGAAATGAGCCAACGGCAGGCGGTGGGCCGCAAGACGGGCGCTGTAGGCCATGCGGCGGGCGTCGAGGCTGACATTGCCGCGAAGCGATCCCCCACCCTGCGTGGCAACGAAGCGTGAGGCATAACGGTCGCCATCAACATTGACGCGGCCGCGGAACGCCAGTCCGTCGGGGATGCGGACAGTGGAGGCCACGTCGCGCGGCATGAGGCGGTTGACAAAGCCCAACCGCTGGCCGGTGGCGTTGACGTTAAGGCCGGCATGCAGCGTCTTACCCGTTAAATTAGCCAAGAATCCGTCGGCATTGACCTTGGCCACTGAGGGCAGATTGAGGTAAAGCCGACGCAAGTGAAGACGTTGCAGGTTGCCGCCGACGTCGGCATTGACGACGAGCGGCACTCGCGGCCATGCATCGACAAGTGCCTTGGGCATCAACGACGAGGCCAGCGTCATGATATCCTGGCGCCCGACGCTGCCGCTGACCGTAGCGTTGAAGCTGCCCGGCTGGGTGTCGGCAAAGGCATCCATATCCATGCGGAAGTTGACGAGCAGGTCCGACGACGGCGTGCGCAGCCTCATCCCGGGCAAGGCGAGCTGCAGACTGTCCATGGCAAACGGACCGCTCAAGCCGTTGACGGTCAGTCCGCTACGTTCGTAGAAGGTGCCGCTGCGCAGGCGCAGACTGAGTTTCGGACTACAGAAGAAGAATGAGTCGGCTTGCAGCGTGAGGTTGGACAAGCCGATGTGGTTGGGGTCGAGGCCAACGGTATGCGGCGCGAAGGTCTGGTCGTAGGCAAGCGACCCGCCGCGCCAGTCGATATGTCCTACGCTGTAAAGGCTCTTGTAAAGGTCGAGGTAAATGCTGTTGGCCTGGGCGCGGTCCATGAAGGTCTTCACGGCAATGGTGTCGCCCGGCGTGCGGAGGGCAAAGCCAACGCGCTGCAGGCGGATATCGTCGAGGTTAATCTTCCAGAAATTAGAGCTCGGCGTAGTGTCGGGCTTAGCGGTATCGCTCAGCTCAACGAGGAGCGAGGCGTCGCGCAACAGCGCCGTATTGACGCGCACATGCTCATGGCTGAGGTCGATGCCGTGGGCTTTGAGCCGCAGCTCGCCCACCTGGCCGGCTATCCTTACATTGCTGATGAAATGGGTGGTATTGACCTTCATCTGGCGGAGCGACAACTCGTCGACCATCACCTGCTTATGCAGCAACGGCCACAGCTGCACCGAAGCCACCATGCGACGCATGTCGGCCACCGTGTCGTTGACGCCCTTGAGCGAGTCGTTGGGCTCAAGCACCTTCACGTTTTCCAATGAGAGGTCAAGAGGAAAGGCTAAACGCACATAGCCCACACTGATTTGCATGCCCGACTTCTCCGAAGCGATGCGGGAGGCTTGCCCCACCGCCCAACGCTGGAAGGGCGGGAAATAAAAAAGCAGGCAAAGAAGCAGTAACAGCGCCACGATAGCACCCACTACGACCCCACTCCATTTAAGGACTTTCTTCATAGATTGCGTTTAGCGAATGTTCGTCATGCAAAGTAAATAAAAAAAACGCAGACTACTGCGTTTTCGCTAAAGAAATGTTCCTTTTTTCTTATTTTATGGGGTGTTTCATTGGGCGACGTCCTCTGGTGCCAGCGCCTTCCACAGTCTGTCGTCGGGCAACGGCGATACCACGTGGATGGTTTCCTTGGAAACGGGATGCACAAATGTCATCTCATGCGACAACAAAGAGATGCTGCCGTCGGGGTTGCTGCGCTCGGCTCCGTACTTCAGGTCGCCCTTGATGGGGCAGCCGATGTGGGCCAACTGACAGCGTATCTGATGATGCCGTCCGGTCATCAGATGGACCTCTAACAAATGGTAGCGGTCGGAGTGGCCGATGACGCGATAGCTCAGTACGGCTTTCTTGCTGCCAGGCACCTCATGGTCGTAGGCGTAGCTCTTGTTCTGCCGTTCGTTGCGCACAATCCAGTTGGTGAGCGTCGCCTCGGGCTGCTGCGGCGCCTGCTTCGTGATGGCCCAGTAGGTTTTGTGAATATCGCCCCGGCGGAACATCTCGTTGAGCCTCGCCAGCGCCTTACTCGTGCGGGCGAACACCACGAGGCCTGCTACGGGACGGTCAAGGCGATGCACCACACCGAGAAAAACGTTGCCCGGTTTGTGGTACTTCGCCTTGATATAGTCCTTCACCGTTTCCGAAAGCGGCCGGTCGCCGGTCTTGTCGCCCTGTACGATCTCGCCGCTCTCCTTGAAAACGATAATGATATGATTGTCTTCGTAAACTGGCCGCATGCCTTACATGTTCATGCCACCATCAACCTGAATCACCTGACCCGTGACATAGCTCGACAGGTCGGAAGCCAGGAACGTTGCCACGTTGGCAATGTCGTCCACTGTTCCTGCACGACGAAGCGGAATATTCTTCACCCACTCCTTGCGTATCTCCTCAGGAAGGGCACGCGTCATGGCTGAATCGATGAAGCCCGGTGCGATGGCGTTGGCACGCACGCCACGACGGCCAATCTCCTGACCGATGCTCTTGGCCAAGGCAATCAGACCAGCCTTGGAGGCAGCGTAGTTGCACTGGCCGGCATTGCCGTGAACACCAACCACCGACGACATATTGATAATGGAACCACCCTTCTGATGCATCATGATCGGGGTGACAGCATGGATGAAGTTGAATGCGCTCTTCAGGTTGACGTTGAGCACAGCATCCCACTGCTGCTCGGTCATCTTCAGCATCAGACCATCCTTCGTGATACCGGCGTTATTGACTAAGATATCGATTGAACCGAACTCCTTCTGCACCTCGGCCACCACTTCAGCCGTCTGTGCGAAGTCGGCGGCATTGCTGGCGTAGCCCTTGGCCTTCACGCCGAGCGCCTGAATCTCGCGCTCCGTAGCCAGACCGCCATGTTCCTCGTCGATGAACAAATCAGTGAAGGCGATATTGGCACCCTCTTTGGCAAACTTCATTGCGATGGCCTTACCAATGCCACGCGCTGCGCCCGTGATGAGGGCTGTCTTACCTTGTAATAATCCCATGATTGTTTATTTATTTGATTAATACTGTTCTGCAAATATACTATAGTTTTGGCGCCCTGCCAAGGAAGGCGCGCATAAACCTTACTTTTTTAACACTCTATATGCAAAGCTGTAAGTTATCGGGCAGCCGCGCTGCGTCAGTCCACCTGCCTTTCAACGGCAGCTCACCGCAGGCCAGGCGTCTTATTGCCCAACGCACCATACACAATCTTCGCAATGAGCGGTCGGCTCGTTTCCTCGGTCAGGCCATGCCCGAGACGCCCATAGATAAAAGGCACCTCCAAGCCTTTAATACAATAATGTGTGATGTCGGCAACAAGTTCTACGTTTTCAATATCAAACTCACCGTCGGCCTTACCCTCGGCATACACCTTGCGGAAGAGCTCCATCTCGTCCTCGTCGAAGTTCTTACGCACCTTCTCCACGGTCCAGATGTTGCGGAAGAACTCGGCACGAAGGTTGCCGTTCCTCACCACCGTCTCCTTAATCATCGTCAGGTGGGTGTAGATGAGGTCGATAATCTTGTCCTGCGGCCTTATCTTCTTCGAAGCCACCTCATCGAGCTTGTCGCTGAGCCGCTCAAGCTCCGACTCGATGACGGCATAATAAACATCATCCTTACGCTTGAAATAAGTGTAAAGCGTACGGCGGCCTTTACCCGAAGCCTGGGCAATGTCGTTCATCGTCGTGCCGTTGAGACCGTTCTTGGCGAACAATTGCCGCGCCACATCCACCAATTTCTGCCTTGTCTTTGATATTGACATACGTTGCTAACAGCTTTATTGCGCATTTATTGCACATTGTTATTGCGTGTGCAAAGTTATTGTTTTTACCTTAAATCAGCAAATAATCGTCTAATAAATTGACTTAAATCATGAAATAACCGCCGTCGAATCAAATAATCATCCAATTTATTTGCACATCTCGGAAATTCGTTGTAACTTTGCAGTCGCAAAACAAAAGAACAAGTGTTCAAGCCGATTTAAAATCAAAGGCTAAGCCGAATTAAATCGACGCTGCGCTTTGTTCCTATTACATCGCGGAGTGGAGCAGTTGGTAGCTCGCCAGGCTCATAACCTGGAGGTCGCACGTTCGAGTCCTGCCTCCGCAACTATAACGTCCGAAGTCGT
>ONAR01000013.1 GCA_900315835.1 uncultured Prevotella sp. | reverse complement strand
ACTGAGCGAGATGGTCAAAGGCATGCTCCAAGGCAAAGCCGAAGTAACAGAATTGGATTACTCACAAGTGCCATTTATCAACCAGGATGAAGAATACCCGGCTCCGCAAGCTGTGGCAGACGCACGCAAGTCTGTGGCAGAGGCTGACGGTGTGTGGATCTTCTCGCCGGAGTATAACTATTCCTACCCCGGACACGTGAAGAACCTCATCGACTGGCTCTCGCGCCCTGTCGATCCTGCCGACCGCAACGCACCGACAGTGCTTGCCGGAAAGAAGTTCACGCTCACAGGAGCCGGGGGCAAAGCTGCTACAGCCGGATGCCGCAAGTTGCTCACAACGCTGCTCGCCGTGCTGAAAGCCGACGTGATGACAGAGGGACAGACGGGTATCGCACTCAACATGGAGGCGTGGACCGAAGGCCGCATGATTCTCTCAGAGGATCAGAAGGCACAGCTCGCCAAGCAAGCAGAGCTGTTCCTGGAGTATTTGGAGAAATAAAAGGCGATACAGCCCCCCTCTAGCTCCCCCCTAAGAGGGGGGAGGACCGCAAACCCATCTATAAGATTAGAGTCAGTGAGGCGGTCGCTTGATGAGTCGGCCTAAATTTGAATGATGAATATGGGGGATGAGGGCGTTTGCTTTTCTCCCCCTTCTAGGGGGAGCTAGAGGGGGTCTGGAACTTTCTTCTTTCTTTTTTCTTGCCGTTTCTTGTAGTTTTTCGGCAAGAAGCACGTCTAAAGGTTGTACCAAACAAAAACGAAGATGGCAACCAAAGCATCAGAGCAGCAGTTTGCCCGACTCGTCAAGGACACATGCATCTCGGCCGACCGAAAGAAGAAGCGGCGGAAGACGATACCGCTAAGTATGGACATCAACCTCTTTGAGGACAACGATGCCGACTCACGACGGGTACAGATGCTCCGCAACCGTATCGCACGCCTCGGGCCTTTCGACCGCGCCATCGTACTGCTATGGCTCGAGAATATGAGTTATGAGGAAAACAGCTCAACAACATGAGTGAAGAATAACCCGAATAAAAACATCACTATATATAGGGCCTTTATATATAATAATGTGTCAAACAATAGACGGCGGGAAGCACTTCGGAGAGTTAGTATTTGCTTCTGCGATTATAGCGCATATAGAAGTTCATGTCGGCAAGGCGCTGCCCATGCGTGCTTTGCTGACTGAACGCATAATGCTGCTCGGCATCGGGAAGCAGCTCATGGTCGATGAGATAGTTGACCATGTTGGATGTAGCGCCGGCGACATTCCACAAGATGTTGACGGCGTCTTCTTTTGCCTTTTCCGCATCGTAGTAGGGATTGTCGGGATCCTTGAGGATATTTCTATTTTTTGCCAAGAGGACAATTTTATGCGTACTCAGTAATATCTGTTTATGAAGGGTTATGAGCGGCAAGACAGGATGACAAACATCCCTCTCTATACGATTACAAAATTGTTGAGTGAGAAGTCTTAATCCAAAGACTTACATTTTTCTTTCCTGGCAATTGCCACGGATATCGTTGGAAAATGCCACCAACAATTACGGAAAATGCCACGGATATGTGTGGCACTTTCCGTAAATTATCAGAACGATTGTAGACTATCGTCAAACTACTTGTTATCAGCCTTTTAAATCACTGTATTTCGTTTACCTGACGGTCGTCTTGTCACACCAGACCGATATATGTTTGTCGGCGATGGTAAGCCGGAACTCGCCTTCCTCCAAATGCCATTTGCCGTCCCATCCCATGAATGCAAGGTCGTTGGCAGGAAGGTGAAAGGTGACGGTGCGAGTCTCCTGTGGCTGGAGGCTGATTTTGTCGAAACCGCGCAGACGGCGTCCGTCGGGTGTCATCGAGGCTATGAGGTCACTGCTGTAGAGCAGTACGCTCTCTTTGCCTTCACGGCTGCCGGTGTTGGTGACATCAATGCTCACGTTAAGCGTGTCGCCTGAAGCGAAGTGGGTCTTGTCAACGCGCAGATTGTCGTATTTGAAAGAGGTATAGCTCATGCCGTAGCCGAAAGGCCACTGCTGTGTGATGCGCGCATTGTAATCGTAGGCACCAGCCATCGTTCCCACTTCCTCACTCTTCTTGAAGTCGTAGTTGGCAAGCGAGTTGATTTCCTTCGGATAGGTGATAGGCATCTTGCCGCTGAAGTTCTCGCGTCCGGAGAGCAGGGCTGCGAGCGCGTCACCGCCATAGTTGCCCGGCAGGAAGATGTCCACCACGGCTTTTGCCCTCGGCTCTATGTCGGCGATGAGTCGTGGCCGTCCCTCATTGAGAATGAGAATGACGGGCTTGCCTGTGGCTTCCAGGGCACTGACGAGCTGTCGCTGGTTGGCAGAGAGCGTGAGGTTGGAAAGGTTGCCGGGAGTCTCGGTGTAGGAGTTCTCGCCGATGCAGGCAATGACGACATCTACGCTGTCGGCAGTCTTTACAGCCGACGCGATGTCGGGATCATTCTCCTCATAGTATTTCCCGTTCTCGTTGTAAGTGACGCCCTGCCGGAGCACCACCTTGTCTTTGCCGTATTCGTTGCACAGCGCCTCATAGATGGTATTGTACTGCGAGGCAAACCGGTCGGTGAGATGTCCCTGCCAGGTATAGCTCCATCCTCCGTCGAGGCAGCGCATCTGGTTGGCGCTGGGACCCGTGAGCAGGATGCGGGCTCCTTTCTGCAAGGGCAGGATGCCGTCGTTCTTCAGCAGCACCATACTCTCTACGGCCCCGCGATAGGACCGTTCAGCAAACTCCTTGCCGCCGAACTTGGGATAGTCTTTGAGCTTCTCAGTGGGGCGGTCGAAGAGTCCGAGACGGTATTTCATTCTCAGAATGCGGCGTACGGCATCGTCGATACGGCTCATGGGGATGGCGCCCTCTTTGGCCAGCTCCTCAATAAGGTCAACAGCATCGGGATTGTAAGGTTCCATGACCATGTCGATGCCGGCGTTGATGGCGATGCGCAGAGCGTCTTTCTTATCTTTGGCCACACACTCGCGCTGCCAAAGGTTATTGACGTCGGCCCAGTCGGTGATGAGCATTCCGTCCCATCCCGTCTCCGTCTTCAGCCAGTCGGTGAGCAAGGTCTTGTTGGCATGGACGGGCATACCATTGACCGATGCTGAGTTGACCATCACACTCAGGGCACCTGCCTTTATCCCCTCTAAGAAAGGCAGGAAGTGCTTCTCGCGCAGGTCAGCGGGGTTGATATACGCCGGTGTGCGGTCTTTGCCGGTCCATGGCACGCCATAACCGAGATAGTGCTTCATGCAGGCGGCAATATGCAGGTTTTCAATGTGGTTGGGGTCCGGTCCCTGAAAGCCGAGGACCATGGCCTTGCCCATCTCGGCGTTGAGATAGCAGTCCTCGCCGAAGTCTTCCCAGATACGTGGCCAGCGCGGGTCACGGCCAAGGTCAACCGTGGGACTGTAGGTCCAGGGCACACTCACGGCACGCGTCTCGTAGGCAGTAGCCTCGGCGCAGGCGCGGGCGATGTCGCGGTTGAAAGTGGCGGCAACATTGATATTCTGTGGGAAGAGGGTGCCGCCCTGGGTATAGGTGGAACCGTGGTTCTGGTCCAGGCCATAGAGACAAGGAATGCCGATGTTCTTCATCGAACTCTTCTGTATGTCGCTGATGATCTCCTGCCATTGTGCTGCTGTCGGCGCCATGGTGTTGGGGGCATTGAGAATGGAGCCTATCTGGTAGCGGCTGAGCAGAGAGTCGGTGCGCGCCTTGTCGATGTGGAACACGCCTTTGGCATCGTTGTGGCCGAAAAGGTCGGCAACGAGCTCCACCATCTGCCCGGCTTTCTGGCGCAAGGTGAGCTTGCTGAGGGTTTTCTCTACCTTGGCCTCAAGGTTGTTGTCGTGGGGAAATAGTGGGGCCGCATTGAGGCTGCCGCCGAAGGCGAGCAACATGAAAAGAGAGAAAAAGATCTTTTTCATCATGTTTGGAATGGGTATTTTCTTTGAAAAAGCCTGCGCAAGTCCAGGAAAGGGCTCTCGCAGGCCGATACATATTTAAAATGAAATTAAGGTATGACTTGTTTTTTGTGTAACTGCGTCATGTTGTCTCTTTGTGGCTATTGCACGGTAACTCTGTCAACATAGTATCCGTGACCTCCGCAGAGGAATCCAGCCTGGTTCTGAATCAAGTCGAGAGCTTCTTGCGTCAGCGTGTAGGTATAGACGCCGCTGCCGTTGATGTCCATCTTCTCCGAATTGGGGAGCAGTGTCCACCAGCCTGTCATGAGCTGCATCTGATGGTAGGCGTCGGCAGGTTCTGTAGAGTAGTAAACCCTGAGGATGGTGCCGGCTTTCAGTTGAGCGAAGACATCCTGCCCGATGAGGTTGAAGGTCTTGTTGGGGTCGCCGTCGGGCTTATCCCATGACACATAGTGATGTCCCTCCCAAAGCGTGCGCTCCGAGGAGATGGTGACCTTCTCGCTGTTGACGATGCCGTTGGCGGTGTAGAAGGTCAGCTCGCTGCCGTCCTTGGTCTTTCCTGTTACGTCATATTCTCCCTCGGCGAGGTCGGGGCATGTGAGGACGAGCGCCTCGCTGCTCTGGCTGTCAAAAGCGGTAATGGTCTTGCCGCCGATGGTGATAGACGCCACCTTGTCCAGGTTGATACCTGTCAGTGTCCATGTGGCGTTGGCATTGGCGCGGTTGGCACCTGCGGTGACGAGGGCCTTCGAAGTAACCGTCACCTGATTGCCGCCATAGCTGTTGCCCTTGTTGTCGATGAGCGAGATGCGGTAGGTGGAGTCCTTGAGATTCTCCGGCACGAGGTATTGCAGGGCCTGACCGTCGTCGGTAGTTTCTAACTCAATGTCAGTCACTTGCTGGCCACCGATAGCCACAGCTTTGATATTGCTGAGGTTGGTACCGTAGAGTGTGGCCACAGCGCCTGGCGCTACGAAGCGCTCAAAGCTCTTGGTCGTTGTCGTGGGGTCGCCGTCCAAGGGCTTCACCTTGACCAGACCTTCACGGCTTGTCGATTTGCCGGCTGTCGTGGTGGCTACAATCTTTAGGTCGTAGGTGCCGGCTTCCAACTGCTGTTCTATGGACTTGCCCTCGTTGACTTTCTTGCCGTCGAGGAACCATTCGCAGGTGGTGTAGTCGGCAGGCGTCACTGTCAGCGTCATGCTGAGCATGGCGTCGCGTGAGAACTCAGCAAAGGTAGCGAGCTGTCCGTTCTCCCTGTCGGGGAAGACAGGGTCGATGATGCGGGGATCATCGTTGGCGGTAGCCGTGGAGATGGGGTCGTCGTCGCTGCATGAGGTGAGCGTCATGGAGAGCAGGCCCATGGCGAGCAACATGTAAGAATATATCTTTTTCATCGTTAATGCGTGTTGAAAGTAAATGGTTTATTTCTCCTTGTCCCACCAGACGTGGGTGTGCCAGTCGTCGGTGCCTCCCATGCGGTTGAGAGCCTCGTCGTAGTTGGCTTTGTTGTAGGAAGACTCTAAGACAGGGTAGCAGAGGCGCACGGGAATCTCCTTACCTCCAGTGAGGTACTGGCCCCAGCCATAGTCGTCGGGCGACTTGAGTTTGGGGTATCCCGAGCGGCGCACGTTGGCCCAGCACTCGGCGGGGTTGGTGAGGTGCAGAATCCAGGCCTGGGTGTTGATGGACTCCTCTTTCTGAGCGTCGGTGTGACCGATATTGTTGTTGGCTTTGTAGGTGTTGAACTCCTCGTCGCTGATGGCCTTGCAGCCGTAGAGCTCAGAGAGCAGGTCCATGGCTTTGCGCACGCCTTGCCAGTAGAGGTCGTCAACCGTACCACGGCCTACTGTCCAACCTTTGAGGGTGGCTTCGGCAAGGAGGAAGTCGACTTCGGCAGCGGTCATGATGATGCCGGGGTTGTCCGTTCTGAGGAAGTTGTTGGCGAGTTTCGGGCGCACCTCACGGGCCAGCGATGGATTAATCTTTGCATTGGTCTTTGCCATCTCCGTGAGCAGGTCGCTGGTGTAGCCTGTCGGCCAGGCATCCCAGGAGTAGGCTCCGGGGTCACAGGGCTCCATCTTGATGCCCTTGCTAATCATCTCGTCGGTGAGGTCGATACGGTTGTCGGTACCTGTGGCGCTCATCAATCCGTCATAGTAGAAGCGGGCGATGCGGTAAGTGCGTGGGTCGCCGCTGTCCTTGAGCTTGTTGAAGAGCGTGGAGCAGATGTAGCTCGGGTTGTTGGCAGGGTCGTTGCCGAAGAGGAGCTGTGAGAGGCGGTTGCCGCGGTAGTCGCTGTACGACTCCTGGCCGAAGCTCATAGAGGTGGTCATGTAATGGATGTAAGCATCGTCGTTGGCCGTCTCGATGATGCCGCCATCGGCTTGTAGTGCCTTCTCAAACTCCTGGCGGGCCTTTTCGGGCTCCACGTTGGAGATGCGCATGGCAAAGCGCAGGCGCAGGCTGTTGGCCAGTTTCTTCCATTTTGCAAGGTCACCACCATAGATAAGATCACCACTGACCTTATCTTTTGAAGCGTCCATACTGATTACGGCACTATCAAGTTGATTGAAGAAATCGTAGTAAATATCTTTCTGAGTATCATACTTAGCGTTGGCAATACCCTTGATGAAGCCATAGCCAGCCTCACTGTAAGGGCAATCGCCAAAGATATCGGTAATGACTGACATCAGATAGACGCGATAGACGCTGGCCACAGCCTTGAGGTTTGGCTTGCTGTCGGCATGCTCGATGGCATCAACGATGTTCTTCACGGCAGTTGGGTAAAGGGATGTCCAGATGCGGCTCATCTCGTTGTTGTCCACAGTGTGGTGGCCACCATAGTTGGTCGTGTTCCAACACCCCATGAGCTGCTGGTCGAAGGCATAGAGATAGTTGCGGTAGATTTCCACCATGCCTAAGTCACCATAGGTCTGCAGCTCGGCAGTAGTGAGCTGCGCATTGGGATCTATCGACGGTGCTTTCGACGGGTCGGTGTTGATGCTGGTCATGGTGTCGTCGCTGCTGCACGAAGCGCCCATGAGCGAGACAAGGGCCAAGGCCGCCATAACAATATATTGATATATCTTCTTCATGATGATTGTTGTTGGTCTTTGAATGAGTTTAGAACTTGACATTGACGTTAAAACCATAGCTCTTGCGAGAAGGCAGCGAACCGTATTCCAGTCCCATACCTGTGGTGTTGTTGTAGTTGGAGTCGGGGTCGATGTCCGGAATGTTCTTCCAGACGATGAACGGATTGCGGGCTACGAAGGAGACGCTGAGACCCTTCACCCAGTTGTGGAGCCACGAGGTGGGCACCTGATAGGTGAGTGTGAGCTCACGGCACTTGACGTAGGAGTTGTCGTAAATGAACATCGACGGTGCATTGCGGCATACGCTCATCCAATAGTCCTCTGGGTTGACATAGATATCGTTTTCGCGGTAGGTGCCGTCGCCGTTGTCGATGACGCCGGGGGCAATGAATCCGCCAGTCGGTTTCCATGTAGCTGCACCTTTCTTGATTCCAGCGGCCTCGCGGGCTTCCTCAGAGCGGTACCACTCCTCGCGGCCTTGCAATGTGGCCTTGGCCTTACCGCTCTCGTAGGCGGCGCGCTCTGACATGGAGTAGAGGTCGGCACCCACCTTGACATCGAAGATGGCGTTGAGGGAGAGGTTCTTATAGGTCAGCGTTGTCGTAACACCGCCTGTCCAGTCCCAGGAGGCATTGCCTAAGACATGGTTGCTCTTGTCATACTCGGGCAGACCCGTGGAGGGGTCGATGAGCACCTGTCCGGCGGCATTGCGCTTGAAGTCGGGGCCGACGATAGAGCCGAAGTTCTCGCCCACCTTGGCGGCAACCTGCACGTCGAGCCATGTGGCCTTCTCGAGTTCGAACATGTCCATGCCATCGACAAGGCGCTTGACCTTGTTGCTGTTCTTGGAGAAATTGAGGTTCAAATCCCAGGAGAAGTCCTTGGTCTGAATGGGGCGAGTGTTGAGGGTGATCTCGACACCGCTGTTGTCAATCTCACCGGCGTTGATGAGGCGGTAGGTGTAGCCCGAGGTCCATGACGTGGCCATGCCCATAATCTGATTTTTACTCTTCTGTGTGTAGTAGGTGACGTCGAGTCCGATGCGGTTGTTGAGGAACTTGGTCTCAAGACCTAC
Source organism: uncultured Prevotella sp. (assembly GCA_900315835.1). Lineage (GTDB taxonomy): Bacteria > Bacteroidota > Bacteroidia > Bacteroidales > Bacteroidaceae > Prevotella. The sequence goes on along the minus strand of ONAR01000013.1, from coordinate 48,969 downwards.
CTCGAAGCTGTTTGTCTTTGTCGGCTTCAGGTCCTTGTTGGGGATGGTGCTGTTGTTGATATAGCCGATGGTATATCCGGGATAGGTAAACTTCGACTTTGTATATACAAGTCCGAGCTGATAAGGGTCGGTGTCACTACCTACCTGGGCCCATGACATGCGCAACTTGCCATACGGCAGCTTGTTGCCGGCATGGAGCAGCTCTGAGAAAACGAAAGACCCGGAGAAGGAGGGATAGACATAGACGTTGTTGTCGGTGGGGAGCGTCGAGCTTTGGTCACCGCGCAGGGTGGCATCGACGTAGATCAAGTGTTTCCAGCCTAAGCTCGCAGAACCATAGAGAGAGTTGATGCGCTTGCGGTAGCTTGCGGGCTCGATGCTCGTCTCGTTGAAGCTCGTGAGGTTGACGACATCGCGAATCTGCATGTCCTGCGCCGTCGTCACCGTTGTCTGGTTGTTAATCTTATAGATATTTCCGCCGACTGAGGCATTGAAGTCGAAGTCGCCCCATGTGTTGTTGTACAGGGCTAAGAGCTCAAAGTTGTACATGCGGTTGCGGAAGTTGCTGATTTGCAGACGACCGGCCTCGAAGCCCGGCGTTGTGGGCGCCTTGAAGTCATTGAACGTAAACCAGTTGAGGTCGGCACCGAGGGTAGCCTGAAGGCGGAAGTGCTTGGTGATATTCCATACGCCCTTGCCTGTGAGGCGGACAATGTCCTTGTTGGAGTTGTTGAAGTTCTTATAAAGATCCCAATAGGGATTGACATTGTAAGGATCCATGCCATTCCAGTTGGAATAGTCGCCGTTCTCATCCTGATAGGTCCTGAGCCAAGCCTGGTCGTAGGTGGTGGCGAGGGTCATGAGGTTCTTGCCCACGTTCGACTTGCTGTCGCCGAGGGCCGGGCGGTTCTTGACATACTCGCGGGTGTAGTTGGCGCTGAAGTCGAGGTCCACCTTGCCCATGGTGGTGTTGGCACGCAGGTTGAAGATGTCGCGGCTCATATTCGTCTTCGGAACGATGTCCTTGTTGCGCATGTCGGTGAAGGTGAAGCGGACGCCCGTCTTACCGTTGTTCATGCCCACGATGGCGGTATTGGTGGCTGTGAGACCTGTGCGGAAGAAGCCGGAGGCATTGTCGGGGATGATGAGGTAGGGGCGCTCCACACCATCGAAATATTTCAGCATGTTGGAGCCGTCGGCCTTGGGACCCCAGCTCTTGTTGGTATTCGACACGGCATCGATGCTGTACTTGCCGTTGCTGCCCATGCCATAAATCTGCTGGGTGTTGTTCCATTTAGCCAGCTGGGTGTCGAAGGTCAGCGAGCCGTTGTATTCCACGCTCATCTTGTCCTTGTCGGCCTTCTTGGTAGTGATGAGGATGACACCGTGACTGGCGCGGCTGCCGTAGAGGGCTGAGGCAGCGGGGCCTTTGAGCACAGACATCGATTCGATATCGTCGGGGTTGATGCTGGAGATACCGTCGCCGAGGTCGAAACCACCGTTGGTTCCGGCGCTGCCGAAGTTGGTATTGTCCAAAGGCACGCCGTCGATGACATAGAGCGGCTGGTTGTTGCCCGTCATCTCGGTGTTACCACGGAGTACGACGCGCGTGCTGCCGCTGGCACCGCCCGCCGTCTGGCTGACGACGAGTCCGGCAACCTTACCGGCGAGCGAGTTGATGACATTGGTCTCTTTGGCTTTCTTCAGCTCGTCGCCTTTTACTTCGCCCACGCCATAGCCCAAGGCCTTGCGCTCGCGCTTGATGCCGAGGGCTGTGACGACGACCTCATCGAGGGTTTTCTTGTCTTCCTCCAAGACGATGGTCATGCCGTTGTGGGCTTTCACGGTCAGCGTTTTGTAGCCGATATAGCTCACTTCCAAGGTGACACCGGGCTTGACACGCAGGGTGAAGTGACCGTCGAGATCGGTGACAGCCCCTAAGTCTTTGGCGTCTTTCACTTTCACAGTGGCGCCGATGATAGGCTCGCTGCCGTCGGTGACTGTTCCCGACACAGTCTGAACCTGGTCGGTGATGGTCAGGGCCATCGACGGAGATGCGGAGCGTGTAGCAATCCATGGTGTCATGCTGAGCACGCAGAGACACATCATGTTGGCTGCATTTCGGTTGATTTGTTTCATTGTTAGATGGATTTTTATTGAATTTGTCTTATGATTTTCTTTCCTTGATGGATGAGCAGGCCGCGGCTGTCAGAGGTGACGCGTTGCCCGGTGATGTTGTACCATGCATCGTTGTTGGCGGAAGTCTTCTGCCTCACCTCTCTTATACCTGTTGAGACATTGTGCCGGCCTTTCTTTTGGTAGATGCGCACGTAGTCGATAAGCATTTTGGCCTCACTGCCGTCTTGTGGCAGCGCTGTAATGTCGTCAGGATGGGTGATTCCCGTGAAGTCACCGCCGACGGCAAGATTGAAGATGAGAAAATAGGGCTTATGGAAATAAGCCGAGCGGCTGAAGCCTTTCTTGATGGTAGCGGTGAAGTAAGGTGTGGCATCGTTGTCAATATAGAACTTCAGATAGTCATCGTCCCACTCGCAGGTGAAGATATGATAGCCGTCGGTGAGATTCTGACTTACGGTCTTATCTCCCGAAGAGAACTGCTGATGCTTGGCAATGCTCTCGCCCCAGTGAATGGTTCCTGCCACCGTGTTGTCGGTGGTATTGGCGTTGATGGCATTTTTCATGCCCATCTCCATGATGTCTATCTCACCGCATTTTGGCCAGTTCACGGTGTCGAAGTCTTCGCCCATCATCCAGAAGGCGGGCCAAAGGCCATTGGCCAAATGTGGCAGCTTTATGCGGGCTTCTATCTTCCCGTGGGTGAAGGAGACCATGTGGAGGCTGTTGACACGACCGGAGGTAAACGACCGGCTGCCATAGCTCTCGCGGCGGGCTGTCAGCACGAGGTTGCCGTCGGCAATGGCGACATTGTCAGGACAGGAGGTGTAGGCTTCGAGCTCATTATTATAAGGAGCGTCGGTGACCTCTACATTCCAGTTGGTGCCTAACGTGTTGGTGTCGAACTCGTCGCTCCACACCAGTTCATAGTCTTGCGCATGGACGGCGCCGACGGTGAGGAACATAAAAGTAAAGATAAGAATCTGTTTGACGTTCATCGTTTTTAGTTTTCTTTTCGGCTGCAAAGTTAGCCGCAGAAAGCCTTTAGGTGGGTTTGAATGCTGACAGAAAAAGGTTTGAATGCTGACAAAACTGATTGACAGACCGCTGGTTGCGGTTATAAAAACTATCAGGGGCAGCCTCATTGTCGAGACTGCCCCTTGGGAGATGTGGGCTATTGGCTATTTGTTGTATTTGCTTGGCACTGTTCCAAAGTGCTTCTTGAAGAGCGTGCTGAAATATTTGACGTTAGCAAATCCTGTTTTTATGGAGACGTCAAGCACTGTGTCTCCACTCTTCAGCAGCGCCGCTGCACGCTCAAGCCTGAGCAGGCGGATGAAATCCTGCGGCGACTGCCCGGTGAGTGTCTTCAACCGCCCATAGAAAAGAGTGCGGCTCATCGCCATCTCCCGGCACAGTCTATCAATGGTAAAGGTAGTATCGCTGAGGTGTTCTATGACCAGCTTGGTAGCCTTATCAACGAAGGCCTGGTCATCGGGATTAAGCTGTACGGTGGCGTCGTGCACTGTGTCAGAATTTTCCAACGGAGTGATTGTGGTGCCCACTGCGTCATGCGCATGCCCACCCTCATGGTCATCGTCGGTATGCTGTGCCTGCAACAGGCTCTTGTGGAGATAGTATTGGCTCAGCCTGCGGCGGTTGGCGAGGATAGCGGCAATCTTCGTCTCGAGAATCTCCGTATCAAAAGGCTTGGCGATATAATCGTCGGCACCTTTCTGCAAACCTTCTATCATGAAGTCCTTGGTACCCTTGGCGGTGAGCAGGATGACGGGCAGCCACGATGTCTCGTCGTTTTCCTTGATACGGCGGCAGAGCTCATCGCCCTGTATTCCAGGCATCATGATATCGGAAACGACGATGTCGCAAACACTGTGACTGAGAAACTGCAGGGCCTCTTCGCCGTCGGCCACGGTAACGACATTATATAGCCTGCTAAAAGCCATGCGCATGTATTGCCGCAGGTCGCTGTTGTCGTCGACGAAGAGAATGGTATCCCGGTTGTCGCTGTCGTCCGTCAGTCCGTCGATGGGCTTCTGATGCTTAGGCAGGGGCAGCACAACGGTGAAGGTGCTGCCTTTGCCCTCCTCGCTTTCCCATCTCAGCTCGCCACCGATACGGGTCGTAAGGTCGCGGGTGATATTCAGTCCCAGTCCATACCCTTTGCCTTTGCCGGCATTGGTGGCACGGTAGAAGGCGGTGAAGAGCTTGCTGTGCTCAGCTTTGGGCACGCCCATACCGGTATCGGCCACGTCGAGATAGAGATGACGGCTCCCGACATGGGCGCTGAGCGTTACAGTGCCGCCGGAGGGCGTATATTTGATGGCGTTGGAAACGAGGTTCTCAAATATAAGGTCGAGAATGGTCGTGTCAGAGATGAACGACAACGAACTTTTCGGAACGTCAGTCACCAGACTGATGCCGTTGTCAGAGGCCACCACCCTGAACTTCTGTGCTACTGCCTGCATATATGCCGATGCATCGAGCAATTGTGGATGGAAGTCATGAGCATTCTGACTGGCTTTCTGGAAGTCGAGAAGCTGCGAAATCATCGTCATAAGCCGGTTGCCATTCTCTGTGGCCATGTCAAGGAACTGACGGCTGCGGCTGCTCAATCCTTTATCGGACGCAATGTCTTTCAGCGGTGCCAGGACGAGGGTCAGCGGGGTGCGGATATTGTGGGCGGTGTTGACGAAGAAGTTGATTTTCTCCTGGTCGTAGCGCTGTTGCAGGCGGTTGCGGTAGTAGTTCCATATCATGTAGGCTACCCACATGAGCAGCGCAATGTAGGCTATCCACGCCCAAATGGTGTTCCACCAAGGCTGTGCGATATTGATGCGTAACGTTGCAGTGCCCAAGATTCGGTGGTTGCTCTTACTGGCACTTCTCACGTGGAGCACATAGCTGCCTGGCGGAATGTTGGCATAGCGCATCTCCTGCTGCCGGAGGAAGGAGCTCCAATGTCTGTCAAAGCCTTCCAAGTAGCATCGGTAAACGATGTCGTTCTGGTAGCGGTAGTTGATGCTCTCGAAGTGCACCAAGAGACTGTTGTGATTGTGGCTGAGTCTTATCTCTCCTTGCTGTCTCATCTTGTAAAGATTGGCGTGCCAGATGCTGTCGTCAGGGATGCCCTCAACGTCGATGTCTGTGATTTTTAGCGGTGCCTTATAAAAGATGTTCGTAGCCTCGTCGGGTGAGATGATGACGGCGCCCTGGTTGCTGCCGAAGATGATGCGTCCGTCGCGGAGGGCTGTTGCCGCCTGCCGCTTGTACTCGCACTCCAAACCCTTCATATAGTTGATATTGACAATCTTGGAGTCTACCAAGCAAGCCAGTCCCCGGTCGGTACCCATCCATAAGCTATGATGCTTGTCCCAAACGAGCGATGACACTACATTCGAGGGCAATCCCTGCGCCATGGTCAGGTTGCGCACCTTTTGAGACCTCAGGTCGTAGTGGTAGATGCCGCCTCCGTCGGTGGCTATCCACAGCAGGGAGTTGCCTTCAAAGCTCATGGCATTGATGAAGTAGTTGTAGTCGATGCCGCTGAACTGCTCGGGATAGAAGAAGCGTCGGACGCGGGCCGAACCTCTGTCGATGAGATAGGCACCGTGGGTGGTCCCTACGGCAATGGCGGAGTGGTCGGGCGACTCTACGATACACTGCACCTCTTTGATGGGATATTCCTTGCGGCCAGTGGCAGAGAGGTGGACCAGTGGCCCGTCGAGGCAGCCTATCCACAGCTCGCCGTGGCTGTCGGTGAGCAGGCTGTAGACGTAGTTGGTCTTTAGGTTGCCCAACGTGCTGGCATATTCTAAATGGCTGCTGCCGTCGGCGCTCACGGCAAAGATACCATCGCCATAGGTTGCAGCGAGCATGGTGCCACCGTAGTCGGCAAGGCTGAGCACCACCTTATTATATAATGTGTGGGTCCAGGACTGCGAGCGGCTGTGATAGATGCTGATGCCACGGTCGGTGGCATACCACAGGTTACCGTTGTTATCTTCGAGAATGTAGTTGACGCTGTTGTTGATGATGCTTTGGGTGTTGGGATATTCGTGTCGGATGAAGACGGGTGTGAGGCCGGTGGGCACGGCGAGGTCTACACCACCCGAATAGGTTGTCACCCAGAGGTTGCCCCAGTGGTCGCGCAGGAGACTGTAGACACCGTTGCCTTGCAGACTTGCCGACGGACTGCCGTCGGTGTTGAGCGTCTCAGCGGTCTGCTGCCTGCTTGGGTCGAAACTGTACACTCCTGCTCCGTCAATGCCAAAAAGAAGGGTGGAATGGCTCCATGGCAGGATGGCGCGAACGGGCATCAAGGGAAGATGCAGACTGGGCAGAGTGATGGGCGCGAAGGAGCGGTCGTCGACAGCCACGACGCCATCGTGGAAGGTGCCGAGCCACAGCCGGTGGGCTACAGCGTCGTCAAAGGAGCAGAGTACCGACTTCAGTGCCAAGGCTTTGCTCACCTTGTGGCGTCGTGCTATAAAGACCCCGTCAGCGGCTCCAATGATGGTGCCACCGGCAATTCTTCCAACGTGGTGGATATAATGCCGTTTGAGCAGGACGAGCGGCTTGCCGCTTCCGTCAATATGGCAAACGCCACGGTCGAGGGCTGCCCACAGACTGCCGTCGCTATCACAGCATACTTCATTGAGGACCATGGTGCCGCCAAGAAGACTGGGGAGATCGTAGCGCTCGGTGAATATGTCTGTCACAGGACTGTAGCTGTAGATATGGCCTTTGTTGTCGTAGGCGATAAGATTTCCGCGAACCTTGCAAAGCTTGATGACCATGCCACTGGCGTCGCTGTAATGGTGAGCGAGTGGCAGCCGGTAGCTCTTTACTGCGAATCCGTTGTAGCGGTCTACTCCCTGCTTGGTGGATATCCAGATTGCTCCGTCGACACCTTCTATGGCAGAAAAAGCACGAGAGCTGGAAAGACCGTGGTCGGTGTTGAGATTGGACGTGAGAAAAGCCCCCGGAAAGGCAGACCGCCGAGTCTGGCTCCATCCGCCAAGGATTGGGATGGCAGATAGTACCACTGCTATGAGAATGCGCAAGAGGCGGTCGCTGTGTTGGCTTTCGACGCTGTATTGTCGGGACATCATTATTTTTTGGATTTGTTTGGCAAAGTTAACGATAATAATCCAATTAGCTGTGTCGGTAGCGATAAACTGCGCAAAATTTTTGTCCGCTAATGTTGTCTTCCGCATGAGAAGAAGTAAGGAAGCTGATGACACCGCCGGAATGCCACTGCCATCATTTTTTCTGACGGGATGAAGTCACAGCCACGGCAGTTGTCGGGAGTGTCGAAGACGTTAAAGGCCAGCTCGCGCTGAACGGCAAGGACGGTATTGGCGGGGAAAGAGGCGCGGTAGCGGATGTAGTCCCACACCAGATTTGTGAGGACACCATAAAGGTACTCATTTTCCGTGAGATACGGAAACATTCAAAGCCTTTTTTATGCCTTATTTTGTCATTATGCTTTACTTCCGAAACTTGAGTTACTTACCGGAAGTCCATTCGTGTAGTCTTCACATCACTTCCGCGACGAGAAGCCAGATGTTGAGGGCAGTGACGAGTCCAGCCAAGCTATAGAGAAACACCGTATTCCAAGGTTTGTTGGCGTATTTGCCCATAACTCGCTTCGACGAGGTGAGACTCACCTGCAGAAACACCGTGAAGGGCAGCTGCATGCTCAGCACCATCTGCGAGATGATGAGGCCCTTAAACGGATTGCCGATAAACAGAATGATGAGTAAGGCCAGACCTAACGACAGCAGTACGCCGACGGCTGAGTGGGGGTCCTTGGCGTTGTACGACTCGCTGAAGAGCCCAGAGAAGATACTGCCCGCCGCCATGCCGCTGGTGATGGTGCTCGAGATGCCAGCCAGCAGCAGGGCCAGGGCAAAGATGTTGGATGCATTGCTGCCCAAGAGCGGTGCGAGCATGGCATTGGCTTGCGCCAGGTCATCGACGTGCTCGCCATGCGTGAAGAAGGTGGACGCCGCCAACAGAATCATAGCAGAGTTGATGGCCCAACCCACAAGCATGGAAAAGAGCGTATCGGCAAACTCATATTTGAGCATGTGGCGGATGCGCTCATCGCCCTCAAGGTTGATCTCGCGGCTCTGTATCACCTCGGAATGCAGAAAGAGGTTGTGGGGCATGACGACAGCACCCAACACACTCATGATGATGAGCAGCGAACCCTGCGGTACCGACGGCACGACGGCTGACCGCGCGGCCTCACCCCAGTCGATGTCGACCAGAAACAGCTCATAGATGAACGAGAGACCGATGACGGAGACAAAGCCGATGACGGCCCGCTCTATCTTCTTATACGAATTGGTGAAGAGCAGGATGAGCACCACAATGGTAACCAACAGTGAGCCAATGGGTATGGCAATGCCGAAGAGCATCTGTAGGGCGATGGCACCGCCAAGAATCTCAGCCAACGAGGTGGACACGCTGGCAAGGATGGCGCTCACCACGATAGGTCGCCCCACCCATTTGGGGGTGTACTTCACAGCGGCCTCGCTCAAGCACAGACCGGTGACGATGCCCAGGTGGGCCACGTTATGCTGCAGGGCGATGAGCATGATGGTCGACAACGTGACCACCCACAACAGCGCATAGCCGTATTCCGACCCGGCCGCAAAGTTGCTGGCCCAGTTGCCGGGATCGATGAAGCCCACGGTGACCAACAGGCCGGGGCCGATGTACTTGAAGATGTCGAGCGCGCCCAGCACATGGGGATGGGTATGGCTCTTGAGTTCGCTGAGTATATTCATATCGTTGGCAAAAATAAGAAAAAAAGATGATTGACACAACGCAAAACCATAAAATGAGCAATAATTTGACTAATTTTGCAATGTTTTTCCTACCCTGCCCCCACTTAATCTTGTCAATAAAATGAAATAACACCGGTGTTATTGACAGCGAATGTTAACTGATAGGGGAAACCTCAACTAATAAAAAACCAACAGACTATGAGAAAAAGTTTACAAACAGCATGTCTCGCCATGCTAACCGCACTGGCTCTGCCGGCCAACGCCAAGACAGGCCATTTTGTTCTGAACTTCGACTGCACGAAGGTTCCGAGCGATTCGGTCTACTTAATCTACAACTACAAGAAGAATGAGGCCTACATGGGCGGCATGACCTACGGCCTCACCACCACAGGCTCCATGCCCACCTATATCACTGGTGGCTTCGAGGGCGTGCAGTTTGGCAGCTCTCAATACCAATTAAAATGGGACGGCATCTATTTCAACCTGCCCTTTGCGGGAATGAAGAAGCTGACGCTCACACTGAAAGGCAACTACCAGGGTGGCCAATTCTGGGCCGGCTACACAAACGACGGGGGGGGCAACATCACCAAATTCAATTATTCCGTTGATACAACCAATCCCGGCAACGACCCTGACGTTCTGACACCGGTAGCCAAAGAACTTACCGAATACACATTCCACACGGCAGACTTCAACCCGGTCAACGGCAATCTGATGTTCAAGATGTATTCTTCGCAGAAGGGTTTCTACCTGCGCCTGCAGAAGATGGACTTAACCTGCGACGTGGCAGAGGTGCCCGATTATCTCTATACGGCCGTCAGCTCCACGTATCCCATCGACTATGCCGCCTCCGGCCTCACCGCCTATGGCGTGACCGTGAAAGACGGCAAGGCCCAGCTTACGCCAGTCTCTGGCCTTGCCGCAGCCAACAGCGTGGTGCTGGTCAAGGGTATGCAAGCTGCCACCTACCCGCTCGTCACCACCAATTCCACAACCGACACCGGCACAGCAGTGACTTCTGAGCTCAAGATTTCCAACGGCACCGTAACGGGCGACGGCAAGACCGTCTTTGCCTTAGGCAAGGATGCCAACGGCATCGTCGGCTTCAGTCTCGTCGACAACGGGAAGGAAGTGCCTAACGGCACTGGCTACGTCACCGTGACCGATGCCACCACCAGCACCATTCCGCTCGTAGGCCAGAGCCTGGCCGTCTCCACAGAGGGGTATGGCACGCTCTACGACGGCACCAACAACCTCAGCGTTCCTGCCGGTGCCACCGCCTACACCTATACGGTGGCCAACAACCAGCTGCTCATCAGCAAGACCTACGAAGAGGGCAGTGTCATCCCAAAGGGTACCGGTGTGGTCATCAAGGCCGCCGAAGGCGACTATGACCTTCCCATCAGCGCCGAGCCCGGTGAGGCCGACAAGGCCAACATGCTGAAAGGCACCGACACTGAGGCCACAACCACAGGCGACGGACTCTTCTACATGCTCTCGCTCAATGCCACGCATGATCCCGGCTCCATCGGGTTCTACTGGGGCGCGGAGAACGGAGCAGCCTTCATCTGCGCCGCCCACAAGGCCTATCTTGTCGCGCCCACCACTGCCACGTCGGCCAAGGGCTGGTCGCTTGATACGGCCACGACAGGCATCAGCCACCTCACCACAGGTGCCACAAACAAGGCAGACGACATCTACAACCTCTCCGGCCAACATGTTGACGGCAGCTATCGTGGCATCGTCATCCGCGGCGGAAAGAAATATTTCAACCGTTAAATGTTTATACTATGAAAACACTATATGTAAAGCCTGCCACCAGGGTGGCGGCAATGGGAAATGACGAGTCCCTGCTCAGCGGTTCGTTGGAAATGAACAACGTGGTAGGCGACAAAGTCCAGAAGAGCAAAGGCATGCTCTGGGACGACAAAGACGACAGTCCATGGAAATGAGGCGAGTTGTGACCAGCGTCCTGCTGATGGTGACGGCATTGGTCTGCCAGGCATCTGATATTTTTCTCGACTTCGACTGCACATCGCAGTCGCCGATGGAGAAAGGCATCACCCTGGCACCCAACCGCCTCACCGTCAAGCAGGACGGCAAGACCTGCACCTTTGAGCACACCTGCAAGGCACTTTACATTGCCAAAGGTTTCACAGGCCTGCAGCTTGGCGCCACCGACAGCGACTTGCGCAACGGCCCCTATCTCTTCCTGACGACCCCCTTGAAGAGCATCTCGTTCATAGAGATTACAGTCCGCGCCAAGTTCCCCGGCGGATGGCTTGAGGCTGGCAGCACGTCAGACGACAGCCCGATGACCGACTTCAGGCTGTCGGGCACCGACAAGCTGCGTACCAACATGGCCGAGCAGTATGAGACCTACCGCTTTGTACCTGCCGACGGCCGTCCGGCCAGCGGCAACGCCATGATACGCGTGACAAGCACCGTCAGCGGCTTCTTCGTGCGCATACAGTCGATAAGAATCCACTGTAAGGACTAAATTCTCATATTCATCATTACTCATTAATTCTTACCACACCGTTGTGGACAATACGTCATCACTCTTGCAACGCATTCGCTCCGGCAGTCTCGAAGCCTTTCATCAGATTTTCGACCGATACTACGAGCTGCTGTGCAATTATGCGATGCTCATCACACAAGACAGAGCGACTGCTGAGGAAGTAGCCGATGACGTACTGTTCCAGCTTTGGAAAAACCACGAGCGTCTTCACATTGACAACCTCGAGCACTACCTGCTGCGCGCAACACGCAACCGTTCCATCAACGAGCTGACCGTGATGAGGCGCCGTCACGAGGTGAACCAGAGCCTGTTGCCCGACACCTACTTCAAGGAATGCGAGAAACTGCTCACCTGTGACAGCACGCCGCTCGACGACATGGTGCTACAGGAGTACCGACGAAGACTCGACAAGGCCATCAGTGAGATGCCGACCGGCATGCAACGGGTATTCAGACTCAGCCGCGAGGAAGATATGAGCTACAACGACATCGCCAACAAGCTTGGCATATCGGTCAATACCGTAAAATACCAGATTAAGGCTGCGCTGGCCACCCTCTCGAAGAAAAACCTGAGTAAATAGTAACCATGAATCCTTTAATACAATGACAAAGTAAATTCCCACACCCATTTATCATGAGCAAAGGCAAGACCACATCCGACAAGAACCGGCAGGAGCTGCAGTCATTGTGCGACGAGATGTTTGCCGCCTGGCAGCACTTCGACAGCGAAGAGGCCGAGTGCCGCTTTGTCAAGCGCATCTTCAGCAGCCACCGCCGTCACCGCATGGTCAGGCTCTACGCCTGGGCTGCCGTGGCAGCCTCGTTGCTCGTCTTGACAGGCATGGCTCTGGCCTGGCACCACGAAGCCGACCGCCCCGAGCTGGAGCCTGTAGTCTGCGAGACACGCATGAAAGCACCCTCCGGCCGTGACCTTGTCATCACACTACCCGACAGCAGCCGCGTCAGACTCCGTTCGGGGTCAAGTCTGGCTTTTTCAAGGGGGTACGGCTACAGCCATCGTGAGCTGACCCTTGACGGTCAGGCCGTATTCAATGTCAGGCACCGGGACAGCATGCCCATGCGCATCCACACCCCGCATCTCGTCGTCACTGACTTGGGAACCGTGTTCAGGGTGAGCGACAGGGCATCATACCGTAACGCGTCAGTCACGCTCTACAGCGGAAAAGCCTCCGTGCAGGGCAAGCGGCCTATGGCAAGACCCTATACGCTCGAGCCACACGAGAGCATCACCGTCAATCCCGATGGCGAGCTTGTTGCCTGGACACGGCCGGCAGAACGGCCCAAGCCAAAAAACACAGACAACGACCTCTTCTTTGAGAGCACGAGGCTGGAGGACATCGCACGCAGGCTTTCCAAGGTCTATCATGTCGACATCAGCGTGGCACCACGCATCAGAGGCCAGCGGTTCGACGGCTATTTCAACAGCAAGGACGACAAGTTGGAAGACATACTTGACGCAATCTCGCAGTCAGAAGGCCTTCACTATTCAAAGGAAAGGGACAACTACCGAATTCATTAATTCAAGACTCCACTTCAAATTAAACCAAAACAATATGCATCTAAAAACCTTATTAGTGGCACTCATCCTGATGGGGAGTACCCAAGCCTGGGGCCAGAGCATAACCGTCAACATACCCTCCATGGGTGTGAAGAAGGCCATGGCCCAAATGCGAAAACAGACAGGCTATGCCTTTGTCTTCAAGTCGAACCTTATTGATGCCTCACAGAAAGTGAGCATCAAGGGTACCTACCAGCTCCGCAAGGTCATTGAGCGCATGTTGCAGGGTCAGCATGTGAAATATACCATACAGGGCAAGTTCATCATTCTCAGCAAAGATACCCCCACGCCCGCACCATCGCCTGCCCGACCCGTCCAGACACAGCCGCTGAGGCAGGGCGCCAAAACAATCAACGCATCAGGCACCGTGACCGACAAGAAGGGCGAGCCATGCGTGGGGGCCACCGTCACCGTGCGCGGCACCAAGACTGCCGTCGTGACCGATGCCAACGGCCATTATACCGTCCAGGCTCCCGAGGGCGAGTGGCTTGACATCAGTTATGTGGGCTTTATCCCGGTCACGGTAAAAGCAGGCGAGAATAGACGCACCGTCATGGCCGAAGACTCCAGGCTCCTCGACGATGTGGTGGTAGTGGGCTATGGCACACAGCGCCGAGCCGACCTGACCGGTGCCACGTCATCCATTAGGGGCGACGAGCTCAGCGACCACGCCTCGCCCAACCTCGACGCACAGCTCGAGGGAGCCTTACCCGGCGTCGAGATTATACGCAACAGCGGCGATCCCGCCACAGCTGCCGATGTGCATGTGCGTGGTGTTACAACCATCTCCGACAGCAGTCCGCTCATCATCGTGGACGGCATGCCCGCCAACTCCCTCAACGATATCAATCCCAACGATGTCGACCGCATTGACGTGCTAAAGGATGCCGCCACGGCCGCCATCTATGGCGCACGCGCCGCCGCAGGCGTCATCATCGTCACCACCAAGCGCGGTCAGGACAGCTCGCTGCGCCTGTCGTACGGCTTTGAGGCCGGCTACGACAAGCCCACCGCCAAGCCTGAGTATGCCGGAGCCGTGGACTGGATGAAAGCCGTCAACGACCTAAAATACAACGACGGCGCAGGCTCGCACTATTCGGTCTATAGCGAGGACTACATCAATCAGTATGCCGCCAACCATGCCGCCAACCCCGACCTCTACCCCGACACCAACTGGCAGAAAGCAATGCTCAAGGACGGCACCTCCCACCAGTCGCACACGCTCTGGCTCGCCACTGGCACCGAGAGCCTGAAGAGCCGCCTCTCCATCAACTATTATAAGGCAAATTATCTTGAGCCCAACGCCAAATATGAGCGTTACAACATCAACATTGGCAATGACTACTATCTTGACAGTCACTTCAGCGCACAGCTCGACTTAGCCATCATCTACAACCATGGCCACATGCCCATGACCAACGGCTACACCGAAGCCCGACAGTATGCGCCGATATATGCGGCCAAGTGGAGCGACGGCACATACGCCTATGCCAAAGACGGCTGGAACCCGCTGGCCGCCGTCAAGGAAGGCGGCAGCTCAAACAACCGCTACGCGCGTTTCCGCGGCAAGCTGCAGCTCAACTACAAGCCCATACAGCAGCTCACCATCAGTGCGGCCGCCCAGCCCAACTGGTACCTGCAGCACTCGAAGACCTACCGCAACCTCGTCACGCTGCGACAGCTCAACGGCGACGAGATCTACTGTACGTACTTCACGTATCGTGACCTCAACGAATACCACAAAAACGTGCGCGAGCTCACCTTCCAGCTCTATGCCAACTACCAGCAGAAGTTCGGGCAGCACAGCCTGGAGGCCATGGCCGGATACGAGAGCTACAGCTACGACACCTACAATGTGTCGGCCACACGCAAAGGCTTCGATGTTGACATCCCCTATCTCGACCTTGGCGGGCTTGACAACATCCAAAACGGTGGCAGCGGCACCCGTCACGCCTACCGCTCCTATTTCGGAAGAGTGAAATATGATTACGCAGAACGTTATCTGGCGCAGGTCAATGTGCGTACCGACGGATCGTCGCGCTTTGCCAGCGGCCACCGCTGGGGCACTTTCCCCTCGCTCAGCGCCGCTTGGATTATCTCAAGAGAGCCTTGGTTCCGCCGCGGCACGGTGACGTTTCTGAAGCTCAGAGGCTCGATGGGCCAGCTCGGCAACGAGCGTATAGGGTCCGATTTCCCCTATGTCGGCCTGATGACGCTCCTTAACAACTACCTCCCCAACAGCTCGGGAAGCACCACCACCACAAAGAGCGCGGCGCAGATTACCTACGCCTACAACGACATCACCTGGGAGACTACCACCACCTATGATATAGGTGTTGACCTCGGACTCTTCAGCAACAGGCTGCAAGTGAACTTCGACGGTTACTACAAAAAGACCCGCGATATGCTGATAAGTGTGGGATTTCCCTCTTTCTATGGCTACAACTCACCGATGGCAAACGCAGCCGACATGCACACTACTGGCTGGGACCTCGAACTGCAATGGAAAGACAAGATTGGCCCCGTCAGCTATGGAGCCAAGGCCAACGTGTCCAACTACTTCTCAAAGATGGGCTACATGGGCGACAAGATAGCCACGCTCGGAACCCGGGTGGCAATGAAAGGCACGTATTTCAACGAGTGGTACGGCTATCGCAGCAATGGCATCATCACCAATGAGGCTGCGATGACAGATGCCTCTGGAAAGAGAATACCCGTGGTCAACGCCAACGATAGTCCAGGCTGCCTGAGCTATGTCGACCAGAACGGCGACGGCCGCATCACCGACAAGGACCGCGTGCTGTTGGGCAACTCACTGCCGCAATACCAGTATGGAGGCCAGCTTTGGGCCAAGTACAAGGACTTCGACTTCAACCTCACATTCAACGGCGTGGGCTACTGGAAACGGCGCATGCTTGAAGAGTGGATACACCCGAACGTGGCCTTCGCGCAAAGCATTGCCAAGTACATGATTGGCAATTACTGGAGCAGTATGAACACTGATGAGCAGAACGCCAGGGTCAAGTACCCGAAACTCACGGCCACAAATACGGAGAGCATCTATGCCATGAGTGACTTCTGGCTCTTCAACGGTGCCTACTTCCGCGTGAAGAACATCACTTTGGGTTACACGGTACCGCAACAATTGATGAGGAAATACGGCATTCGCCGTCTGCGATTCTACGTTAGCGTCAACGACCTGCCCGCCATTGCCCCGAACTATCCCAAGGGATGGGACCCAAGCTACTACTATAGCTCCGGGCAATACATCATGACCTCATATACCTTCGGCCTGATGCTGAGCTTCTAAGACACTGCACTCCAAACAGCCCGTCCAAAGTTTCAAATAAGACAAATCATAAAATCAGAAACCAACATGCAAAACAATCAGTCAATATATAGTCACTGTAAAGTCCTGTTAAAGAGAGGACTGGTGGCAGTCGTGTCGGGAGCTTTGGTCACCGCCTGCGCCGACCTCGACTTAGACCCTACGATGCAGGTGCCGGAAAAGAGCTGGTATTCCAACTACACCGAGTACCTTGAGGCGGCCAACAACCTGCTCTCAGAAGCTTTCTACCCTATCGACGACATCACATGGAGCGACAACATGGTGAACCGTACGGGGACCAACGAGTTTGTAAGCGGCGCACTAACCTCCACCAACGCCACGGTAAGCTCGCGATGGACAGCCCACTACAAGTGCATCACAAGAGCCCTGAAGCTAAAAGCCCAGTTGGACAATGCCGCGGAGCGGGGTCTCAGCGAAGCCCAAATCCAACAGCTGCGGGGCGAGGCTTACTTTGCCATAGGCTATTCATACGGCATGCTGGCCACCTACTGGGGCGACGCGCCACTCTACAAGCATGAGATAGCCCTTGAAGACGCCTACAAGCTGGCCCGGTCGCCCAAGAGCGAGGTACTTGACTACGCCTACAGCTGTCTCGACTCGGCCGCCCTGCTGCTGCCCAAGAAATACGACGGCGTTATCCGGCCTACAAGTGGAGCCGCCCTGGCTTTCGCCATGCGCTATGCGCTCTTCCAGAGCGACTGGCAGCGTGCGGCTGATTATGCCAAGGCCGTGATGGACATGAATGTCTATCAGCTCTACACTTACTACACCGGCCTGTTCAACAATCCCGCCTCGTCTGAGTACATCTGGCGGCTACAGGGCGACGCCTCACACAACCATTCGGTATATATCTTTGGCAATATTAGAAACTTCCTGTCGCGAAAGAGCGGTGGCTATGCGGCCTTTATACCGACGCTCGACCTGCTCTGCTCCTACACTTGCACCGATGGGAAACCCATCGACCAGTCGCCGCTCTACAACCCGAAAGACCCATTTCAAAACCGCGACCCAAGGCTCTTCAAGTGCATACAGCCGTTCAAGACCAAATACAGCCGCGACTATGCACAATATGAGGCCGCCAAGACCAACGGGACGTTCAGCAGCAAATATCCAGACTATTTGGAGTTAGGCTACGAATATACGCCCAATCCCTACGCTACGCAGCTCTACAACGCCATCAGCAAGAAGATGGAAAGCAACACCGACTCCAAGGCAGTGTCGGAATACGCCTCCTACACCGGCCTGACCATGCGAAAGTACGTCGGCATAGGATGGGCCAACTGGGGCAACACCTACGGGGCTGCCTACAATGCCTACCCTTACCTGCGCTATGCCGAGGTGCTGCTCAGCTATGCCGAGGCCATGAACGAAATGGGCAAGTGCACGCAGTCCATCCTCGACGCTACCGTGAACAAGGTGCGTGCCCGCGCTTACTACGGAACCGGCGACAACAGTTACCCGCGCGTGATGATGACCACGCAGCAGGAAGTGCGTAAGGCCATACGCATGGAGCGCCGCATGGAGTTCGCCTTTGAGTCGATACGCTACCGCGACCTGCTGCGCTGGCGCATAGCCGACAAAGTGTTTACCCGTCCGTCATGGGCGCTCTCACGAAGCTGGTCGGGCTCGCCCCAGTGGAACGGCAAGACCGGCTCGGAGTCGAACGTCACACTCAGTGAAGACTTCAAGCGGCTGCTGAAGAACTGGGACGACGGCAACTATCCCGTGGGTGGCGTTCCTCCCATCGACGAGGACGGCATACCCGACCTCAGCGGAATGGCTGAAAAGGGATACATAGAGAAACTCACGCAGCCCTCATTCGACAAGGACAAAGACTACCTCTGGCCCATCCCCTACGATGACTTGCTCGTAGACAAGAACCTGAAGCAGAACCCAAAATACTAAAATAGCTATGTATAGGACTTTCATCCTGCTTGCCACCCTCTTCCTGCTCTCCTGCGGGGAGGAGGTGTCGGGCAGCGACAAGTACAGGCTGGTATGGAGCGACGAGTTCAACGGGCCGGCCATCGACACGACATCCTGGAACTTCATGCACGGCTGGGCCTGGAACGACGAGGACCAATACTACACCAGCGACGCGGCCAACGCCTACATCAAGGACGGACACTTGGTGATTGAGGCCCGGCGCGTCCATCAGCCCAACCCTCAATACAAGCCGGGAACAGACTACAACAGCACCAGGCGGGAATACATCAGCTACACGTCGGCGCGCCTCAACACAGAGGGCAAGCACGAGTTTGTCTACGGCCGCTTTGAGATGCGGGCCAAACTGCCCTTAGGCGGCGGCGCATGGCCTGCTTTCTGGACCCTCGGCACGGGCCGGGACTGGCCCGACAATGGTGAGATAGACATCATGGAGATGTACCGGGTCAACGGAGAGAACGCCATTCACGCAAATGTGGGATGGGGCTCCGACAAGGCACTCAACCCCGTGTGGGACGCCCAAAGCCTGCCCATATCCCACTTCATGGCTGACGACCCGGCCTGGGGCGAGAAGTTCCATGTATGGAGGATGGATTGGACGGAGCAGTACATCCGGCTCTACGTGGACGAGACACTGATGAATGAGACGCTGTTACGGCAGACTGTCAACGCTGAACGGGGCGGCAACATCAACCCGTTCAGGGGACTGCCGCAATACATACTGCTCAACTTGGCCATCGGAGGCAACTGCGGCGGTCAGATTGACGACTCGGCCTTCCCGATGCGCTATGTGATTGACTATGTCAGGGTGTATCAGAAGAAGGGCAAAGGCAACAACATACAATAAGAGCAACTATGAGTACAAGAAGAGATTTCATTAAACAGCTTGGCTTGCTGTCGGCAGCCGCGACTATCCCTACCCTTGGCAAGGCCGCCGGTCTCGGATTGGGTGACCAGACGGACAAACCCGCAAGTCAACCGGCCAACGGCTTGGCCGACAACGGCCCCATGTCGTCATGGGACGTAATCGTAGTGGGCGGTGGCCCCGGCGGCTGCACAGCCGCCATCTCCGCCGCACGCGAGGGTGCCAAGGTTCTTCTCATTGAAGACTCTGGGCAGCTTGGTGGTCTGGGCACCATCGGCATGGTGCCCGCCTGGTGTCCGTTTACCGATGGCGAGAAAATCATCTATCGCGGCCTGGCGCAGCGCATCTTCCGGGAAGCCAAGAAAGGCGTACCCTTTGTCGACAGGTTCACCTGGGACTGGGTACCCATCAATCCCGAATGGCTTATGTATGTCTACGACCGGATGGTGACCGACGCCAAGGTGCAGGTGCTGTTCTTCTCGCGGGTGTGCGATGTGAAGAAGAGCGCCGACGACACCATCGAGGCCGTCGTCGTGGCCAACCAGCGCGGCCTGTCCACACTGAAGGCCAAGGTGTTCATTGACGCCACAGGCAACGGCAGCCTCTCCATGTGGGCAGGAGCCAAGTTCAAGCTCGGCTACGACGACGCGGGCCATCAGCAGGCCTCTACGCTCTGCTTTGAGATGGCAGGCATCAACGTGGCCGATTACAACAATGGCGCCGGCCTGTGGGGAGGCCCCGACACTGTCATCGGTCAGATTGTGAAGACGGGGAAATACCCGCTGATTGACGGCCATTTCTGCAACAACCTCGTGGGCGGAGATGTCATGGGCTGCAATGCCGGACACCTGCACGTCCAGGACACCACCGATCCCTGGCAGGTGTCAGAGGCCATGCTGAAGGGCCGGCAGGTGGCCTGGCAGCATGCCGCCGCCCTGAAGGAGGCCAAGCCGTCAACCTTCGGCAATGCCATCCTCTCGCGCACCGCCACCGTACTGGGCATCAGGGAGAGCAGACGTGTCGAGGGCGACTACACGCTGACCTTAGCCGACTGGGAGGCGCGCCGCTCTTTCGACGACGGCATAGGCCGCAACTGCTATTACATCGACATCCACGGAAAGGAAGGCAGCCACAAGGAGTACGGCCGCGGGGAGTCGCATGGCATACCCTACCGCTGTCTGACACCAAAGGGCCTGAAAAACCTGCTTACCGCAGGCCGCGACATCTCGGTTGACGCTGACGTGTTCGGCTCAACCCGCATCATGCCCTGCTGCCTCGTCGTGGGCGAGGCTGCAGGCATGGCGGCGCAGCACGCCATCACGGAGACAGGAGGTGACGTGCATGCCATCGACATCCAGCACCTGCGCAAGCGCCTGCTGGATGTGGGGGCATGGCTGTAACCAACTGATAATTGGGCTGCTGAATAGGAAAATATCTTAACATTTGACATATGCAACATGAAACGTATCCTTATTAGTTTAGTCGCGCTGTTGATGCTGATGCCAGGCAGCATTATTGCCCGTCAGAACTGGATGAAGAGGGTAGGCATACTAAGACCTGTCCATCCCTGGCACAATGCAAGGGTAGCCTACTTCGGTGACTCCATTACTGACCCTAACAACACGGGGTCGAAAAAAAAGTACTGGGGATTTCTACAAGACTACCTGGACATCACGCCCTACGTCTATGGCATCAGTGGACGAGAGTGGAATGATATTCCCCGTCAAACGGCTCAACTCAAAGCGGAGCATGGCAACGATGTTGACGCTATCCTCATCTTTTGTGGCACCAACGACTACAACGACCACATTCCCCTTGGACATTGGTATGAGGAAAACGACACGATGGTTTATGCTGCTACTGGGCAGCCGAAGACATTGCAGCATCGCCGCCAGCGTAAGCTAATAGAATGCGACTCGACCTTCCGCGGGCGCATCAACAAGGCGATGCATCTGCTGAAGACCACTTATCCACAAAAACAGATTGTGCTGCTCACCCCACTGCACCGTGGCTACTTTAACGCTGGCGACTGCAATTTGCAACCCGATGAGCATATATGCAACGCCATTGGACTCTTCATCGACGACTACGTCAACTGCATACGTGAAGCCGGCAGTATCTGGAGCGTGCCGGTCATCGACCTGTACCAGTTGAGCGGGCTGTTGCCACTGGCTCAAGGCTCCATCACCTATCACGACAATAACGACCTGCTGCACCCCAACGACACCGGACATGAACGCCTTGCCCGAACACTAATCTATCAGCTCCTGACCCTGCCCTGCCAGTTGGTGCAATAAACCTCAATATCTCCCGAAATGTCTATGCGCAACACTCTCTTCACGACCGCCTTGATCGCCACCCTGCTTTTCGACATGCCCAGTACTTTGCCCGGTGAGGCAAAAGATAAGACGATTGCCTCTCCCAATAATCAACTCGTAGTGACGCTAACCGACAACGACGGCAGGCCATCCTATGCCATCAAGTTTGACGGAATCGAAGTCATGCGGCCATCGCAGCTGGGCTTTGTCACCGACTTTACCGACCTGACCCAAGGAATGACACTCACCGAGAGCCATGACTACACTGTGGAGAAACATTATGACTTGACGCGCACGAAGAAGGGGCACAGCGACTTCAAGGCCAACGCCGCCGATGTGACATTCATCAATGCAAAGGGACTGTGTTTCATCGTCACCCTCGTCGTTGACAACAACAATGTAGCCCTCAGATACACCATACCAAGGCAAAAAGGCAACGGTGCCGGTTGTGCCGTCATCCGCCGTGAGGCTACCAGTTTCCGTTTCCCTGAGGGTACCACCACCTTCCTTTGCCCACAGGCAACTCCAATGACAGGCTGGGAGCGCACCAAACCCTCCTATGAGGAGGAATACACCGCCGACGCTCCCATGAATGCCAGGTCAAAATACGGAGCGGGCTACACCTTTCCCTGCCTTTTCCATGAGCCGTCGGCCGGCAATGGCGGGAAGTCAGACTACTGGATGCTCATCTCTGAAACCAGTGTTGACGGCGGCTATTGCGCCAGCCGGTTAGGTGACTACGATTCACAGTCAGGCTACACCATAGCCTACCCTCTGCCAGGCGAGAACAACGGCAACGGATCGGCCGCACCCGGCATCTCACTGCCCGGCTCCACGCCCTGGCGCACCATCACCGTCGGACAGGGACTGGCACCCATCGTAGAGACTACGATACCCTTTGACGTCGTGGAGCCAAAATACCAGGCATCGGGTGAATACAAGCCGGGACGATACACCTGGAGCTGGCTCATCTGGCAGGACAGCTCCATCAATTACGCCGACCAGGTGCAATTCATCGACCTTGCGGCACGCTATGGTTATGAATACGTACTCATTGACGCCAACTGGGACACAAACATAGGGAGGGAAGGCATTGCACGGCTCGCAGATTATGCCAAGGCAAAAGGCGTCAGGCTTATCCTATGGTACAACAGCAATGGCTACTGGAACGACGCGCCTCAGACACCGCGCAACATCATGAGCGGGACGGTCAGGCGTAAACAGGAGATGGCATGGATGGAGCGCATTGGCATAGCAGGCATCAAGGTGGACTTCTTCGGCGGTGACAAACAAAAGACCATGCAGCTGTACGAGAACATCCTGAGCGATGCCAACGATTACCACCTGGCGGTCATCTTCCATGGCTGCACCCTGCCCCGCGGCTGGGAACGGATGTTCCCGAACTACATAGCTTCGGAAGCGGCACTCGCCAGCGAGAACGTCTATTTCTCCGACCATCATGCCAGACAAGAGGGATTTGAGATGACCATGCACCCGTTCTGCCGCAATGCGGTGGGCAGCTTCGACTGGGGCGGCATCATCCTGAACCGCTATCTGAGCCGAGACAACCACAGCCGGCATCGTCGATACACCAGCAATGCTTTTGAGCTGGCGACCGCCATCACCAACCAAACGAGCATCAACTGTGTGGCTGTGACACCTGAGGCCGACTCCACTCTCAATGCCGCAGAGCGTGACTTTCTCAAGGCTCTTCCCACAACTTGGTCAGACACGAGGCTCATTGCCGGCTACCCTGGCCGATATGCTGTCATAGCACGAAAAGACGCTGCCTCTGGTAAATGGTACGTCGGAGGTTTGAACGGGATGGATAAGCCACTGCGTCTCACGCTGAACTTGCCGATGTTGGCCGGACAGAAAGTAATGCTTTTAACCGACGGCAAGCAGCGAGAGGCAGTGAAAGGCTTTGCAAAAATAGGGAAAGACGGTCATCTGAGCGTATCGCTTCAATCCTTGGGCGGCATTGTTATCAGCTCACTGTAAAGGAGACTTGTTGCCGTAAACGACTGGCGGCCGGCTTGATGCCGGCCGCCACATCGTTTTGTACGGATAATCTCTATTGACTTAACCCACTTATTCCTCGTCAGGAATAATCAGCTTGTAGCCCTGACCGTGGATATTGATGATTTCCACCTGGTCGTCCTCCTTCAGGTGCTTACGCAGCTTGGTGATATAGACGTCCATTGAGCGGGCATTGAAGTAGTTGTCGTCAATCCAAATGGTGCGGAGGGCGTCGTTACGCTTCAAAATCTCGTTGGCGTGCGAGCAGAGCAATGCCAGCAGCTCGTTCTCCTTCGTGGTGAGCTTCGTCTGCTTGTCACCTATCGTCAGCAACTGTTTCTGCGTATCGAAGGTGTAACGGCCAATCTTGTATTTCGTGCTCTCGCGATTGCGCTTGCCACGCACACGACGCAGGATAGCCTCAACACGCTTCACCAGCTCCTCCATCGAGAAGGGCTTCGTGATATAGTCGTCGGCACCCTTGTCAAAGCCCTCGAGCACATCATCTTTCTGCGTCTTTGCGGTGAGGAAGACGATAGGCACCTGAGAGTTGATCTGACGGATGTCCTGAGCCAGCGTAAAGCCATCCTTTTTAGGCATCATCACGTCGAGAATGCAGATGTCGTACTTTTCCTTCTGGAACTCGCGGAAACCCACCTCGCCATCGGGACACAGCGTAGCGTCGAAGCCTTTGGCAATAAGATACTCGCAAAGTAGCGTGCCGAGGTTCTCATCATCCTCGCAAAGCAGAATCTTAGTCTTTTCTTCCATAATCGTAATTGTTTTTAGCCTAACGCCATCCACTTATTGAATGTAGCTGACGGTTGGCGGTTTTACATTGTGTATCTATGATTTATTATTTGCTGAGATTAATCATCCTTGATGACAGGCAACTTGATGGTGAAGGTCGTACCCTTGCCGAGCTCGCTGTCCACCTTTATCTCACCGTCGTGCAGGTCGACGACCTTCTTGACGTAAGCCAGTCCGAGACCGAAGCCCTTCACGTCGTGCACATTACCCGTATGCACCCGATAGAATTTCTCGAAGATCTTCTTCAGGTCTTCCTTCTTCATGCCCAAGCCGTTGTCGCTCACCGTGAGGTAGAGCCACTTGTCGTCGTTCCACGTCTTCAGCGTCACATTGAGCGGTTGGTCGGGCTTATGGTATTTGACGGCATTATCCATCAGATTGAAGATGACATTCTGGAAGTTGACCTCGTCAACGTAAATGGTGGAGTCAACCGCCTCAATGTCTACGAAAATCTTGCCACCCGTATGCTCAACGCGCAGCGTGAACGAGTTGGCTATCGTCTCCACCATCTCGTTGAGGTCAAGGCGCTTCTTCTTGAATGATGACTTCTTACGGTCGAACATCGACATCTGCAGCACCTTCTCCACGAGGAAGCGGAGGCGCTTGGTCTCATCGCTGACCACACCCACGAGATGCTTCATCATCTTATCCGTCTTTGGCACCGTGTCGTCGTTGAGCATCTGTGCGGCGAGCGAGATGCTGGCGATAGGCGTCTTCAACTCATGCGTCATGTTGTTGATGAAGTCGTTCTTCATCTCGCTGTAGCGCTTCTGCCGGAAGATGACGACAATCGTGAAGATGAAGGTGATGAACAGGATGAGCGTGAACACAACGCTCGGTATCATGAAGCGGATGCTCGAGAAGATATAGCTGTTGATGTCGGGGAAGTGCACACGCAACACACCCATACGCGTAGGCGACTCATTGCGATAGAGCGTCTGGGTGTAGGTGAACTCCGAACCCTCGTCGCTATAGTCGGGACAACGGTAAACCTCGCGGCCATCCTGCGTACTCACGGTGAAGTGGTAAGGGATGTTGATACCGTTGTTGATGAGCTCAGCCTTGATGTCCTGGTCGAGGATGCGGAAGTTGACGCGCTGCTGCAGCGGTTTGTCGGAAGAAGAATAGAGCATATTCATCACCACCTCATCGAGCAGGGCGCGCTGATAGACGTAACGGTTCTTGACCAACTCCTGCAGTGACCGGCTGGCGGCATTATTCGAATTGCGGTCATTGCGCAAGATCATCGCCTTAGGAATGTTAACCGGCTTGTTGGTCATCGTCTTCAGCTTAAAGGTGACAAACTGATTGCCATTGGTGCCATCGGCATCTGCAGTGGTGCTTGAAGCCACCTTACTGCTGTCCTTGCCCGCGTTAGAGTTTTGCGACGACATATCGCGCTCAAGGAACCGCAGCGTCTCGTTCAACTCCAGGTTGCGGGATGCCTGATAAAGGGCTCGGTTGACGCTTTCGTCAAATTGTTCCTTCTTCATGTTGGCCATCTCACGCATGTAAGTGAGCTGCAAGCCAAGCAATATGACGAAGGACAAGCCCATGATGATGGCTATTGACCAAATGGTTTTCTTCTTCATGCCGCAAAGATAGGCAAAATCTTAATTGCTTAACATTTAAATGTTAATTATTATCTGATGTTTTGGCTATATTAATAAAATCGCATCATTTAAATGCATATATCTAACTAACGAAGGCACTACACATCGCCATGCAGTGCCTTCAATTGTTATCCCTTAGCAATACTTCTTTACCTTGCTGTTCATTTGACTATTATTGATTTGGGCGGTTGATGCAAGGCTGTTATTTGTCTTTTTGGACTTTATCCTTGCAGCAGTCCTTCTGCTGGCCGTTATTCTGGCAATTACCCTGCTGTTCCTTACCCTGACAACAGTCCTGCTGGGGAGCCTGTCCATTGCCTGGCTGCATGCCCTGACCGTTGTTGCGGGAACCACGGAAGCCACGCGGACCACGGGGACCGCCTCTTCTCATCTTTTTATGCTCCTCGAGCGTTTTCTGCTGATCAGCAGTGAGAATTTTCTTCAGGTTCTTCTCATACTCTTCACGGTTCTTCTTACCATCAGCCTGCTGCTTCTGCATCTGCTCCACCATGTCTTTGTTCAGTGAGAGCACTTTCTTCTTCTGGCTGTCGGTGAGGTTGAGTTCCTTTGCCATGTGCTCGGTCATCTCGGTGGCGTCAAGCTGACGTGGGCCGCGGCGCTGACCGTTGTTACCCTGTTGGTTACTGCTCTGTGCCATAGCCATTGACATCGTCAAGGCTGCTATTACTGTCAAAACTATCTTTTTCATAATCGTGAATCTTTTAATGTGTTGTTTTGTTCTGTGCGCACGCTATATTGATGACGAAAAAGATTAAAAGTTTAAGTCAGCCAAGGCAATTTAATACAAATTATCATGTAAACCACCTATTTTATAAAATTATATAACGATAGGCCCCGAGCCAAGACGCTTCTCGACCCGGGACCTATATTTAAAATGAAAAGGATAAAAAAGGATAATCAATCTAATAAAAGCGGACTACTCCTCAGCCTGCTGCTCTTTCTCGTGCTCGGCAATAAGCTTGGTCTGCAGATCACCCGGCACAAGCTCGTAGCTGGCAAACTTCGTGGTGAAGCTGGCGCGGCCGCCGGTGAGCGAACTGAGCGCAACACTGTAGTTGGACAGCTCCTTCAATGGAATCTTGGCCTGCAGCTTCTGATAGCCGGCCTCTGAGTCCATACCCATGATAATGGCGCGGCGACCCTGCAAGTCGCTCATCACATCACCCATGTAGTCGGAAGGCACATAGATTTCGAGGTCATAGATAGGCTCCAAAATCTTCGGACCGGCAGCCTTGAAGGCATCAGAGAATGCATGGCGGGCAGCCAGCGTGAACGAGAGCTCATTGGAGTCAACGGGGTGCATCTTACCGTCGTAAACCACGACACGCACATCGCGGGCATAGCTGCCGGTAAGCGGACCACGCTCCATGCAGTCCATCACACCCTTGAGAATGGCGGGCATGAAACGCATGTCGATGGCGCCACCGACAACGCTGTTGATGAACTGCAGCTTACCGCCCCAAGGCAGGTCTTTCTCCTCCTTAGACTTGATGTTCATCTTGAACTCCTGACCATCAAACTTATATACGGTCGGATCGGGCATGCCCTCGGCATAAGGCTCAACGATAAGCGACACCTCACCGAACTGTCCGGCGCCACCACTCTGTTTCTTATGACGGTAAGTAGACTTTGCCTTCTTGGTGATGGTCTCACGATAAGGCACACGCGGCTCCTCGTATTCCACCTCGAGCTTCTCGTTGTTCTCGAGACGCCACTTCAACACACGCAGATGGAACTCGCCCTGACCATGAACGATGGTCTGGCGCAACTCCTTACTCTGCTCCACCACCCATGTGGGATCCTCCTGACGCATACGCGTCAACACTGCCATGACCTTTTCCAAATCCTGTGGGTTCTTGGCTTTGATGGCGCGGGCGTACTTCGGACGCGGATATTTCACAAAGTCGAAGCGGATGTTCTCAGCATCCTTGCCGTCGAGCGTATTGCCCGTCTTGACATCCTTCAACTTCACGGTGCAACCAATGTCGCCAGCCACAAGCTCGTCAACCGGCAGACGGTTGGAACCGGCGCAGGCATAAATCTGACCGAGGCGCTCCTTCGAACCGCGGTCGGCATTGGTCAGGTCGTCACCGGCATGCACCTTGCCGCTCATCACCTTGAAGTAGCTCACCTCACCGATATGCGGCTCCATACCCGTCTTGAAGAAGTAAATGCTCTCAGGGCCATTGCTGTCGGCCGGCACTTCCTCACCGCGGGTGTCGCGGTAAGCAGGCATGTCGCTTACGAACGGAACAACGTTGCCTAAGAACTCCATCAGACGCTGCACGCCCATATCTTTGTGTGCATCCACACAGAACACAGGGAACATGTCGCGGTTGATGAGGCCCTTGCGGATACCCATACGCAGCTCATCCTCGGTCAGCACCTCGTCGTCGAAGAACTTCTCCATCAGTCCCTCGTCATTCTCAGCAGCAGCCTCAACGAGCGCCTTATGCAGTTCATCGGCCTTCTCCTTCTCCTCAGCGGGGATTTCCTCACGCTTCGGCTCACCGCCATCGGGACCCCATGACAGTTTCTTCATAATCAGCACATCGATAAGGCTGTGGAAGTTGGGACCCGTCTCAAGCGGATACTGTATCTGCACGCACTTCGAACCATACACCTCACGCATCTGGTTCATCACGTTGTCGAAATCACATTTATCGGAGTCGAGCTGGTTAATAAGGAAGATAACCGGCTTCTTCAGTTTTTCAGTATAGCGGTAATTGTTTTGCGTTCCCACCTCGGGACCATACTGCCCGTTAATCAGGATGACTGCGAGATCGGTCACATTGAGTGCGGTGATGGCACCTCCAACGAAGTCGTCGGAACCGGGGCAGTCTATGAAATTAAGCTTTTTGTTGTTCCACTCCGTATGGAACACTGTGGGGAAAACGGAATAACCCAAATTTAACTCCACCGGCATGAAGTCGGAAACGGTATTCTTTTGCTCTACCGACCCACGACGTTTAATGACTCCAGCCTCATACAGTAAACTCTCGGCAAGCGTGGTCTTGCCGCTACCTTTGGCGCCAATGAGCGCGATGTTCTTAATTTCGTTAGTCTGATATACTTTCATATCAAAAGATTTTAAGTGTTAGTACTATCTTGGTTTTGATACACCCAGGGCTGGACTCCATCCCTAAGCGTTGCTAAAGTTAGGTAAAAATCAAATAACGTCAAAGTAAAACGGCGAAAAAGTGCCGTATTTTAAAACTAATTAGTACTTTTGCGCCAAAAGGACATTAACAGCCCGCCACACGATGAATCGAACGATAGTCAACCAGCCGGACGCCGGCCTCTACATCCACGTACCCTTTTGCGCCAGCCGCTGTATCTACTGCGGTTTCTACTCCACCACCCAACTGCCTTTGCGTCAGGCTTATGCCGATGCGCTCTGCCGTGAGATGACGCTGTTGCCTTACCAGCCGCGGCTGGCCACCATCTACCTCGGTGGCGGTACGCCGAGTCAGCTCAGCCACGACCAACTCGCCCAGTTGTTCGACCATATATATAATAAGGTGTATGAGGTGAGCCCCGACGCCGAGGTGACTATGGAATGCAACCCCGACGACATACGTCCGGGGATGTTCAGCGGTCTGCCCGTCAACCGCGTCAGCATGGGCGCGCAGACCTTCTCCGACGAGCGCTTGCGGTTTCTCCATCGACGTCACAGCGCGAAGGAGGTTGACCAGGCTGTTGACTGCCTCCGCCGCGACGGCATCGGCAACATCAGCATCGACCTGATGTTCGGCTTCCCCGATGAGACGCTCGACGACTGGCGGAGTGATATTCAACACGCGCTTGCCCTGCAGCCGGAACATATCTCCGCTTACGGACTGATGTACGAGGAAGGCACACCGCTCTATGGCCTGCTGAAGGCGGGAAAGGTGAAAGAAGTGGATGAGGAACTGAGTCTGCGCATGTATGACGAACTCATCGACCGGCTCACCGCAGCGGGCTATGAGCATTACGAAATCAGCAACTTCGCGCGGAAAGACGGCAATCAGCGCAGTCCGTGGCGCAGCCGACACAACAGCAGCTACTGGCACGATACACCCTACATCGGTTTAGGCGCCGGCGCCCACAGCTATTACCGGCGCACCCGCCACTGGAATCCCAATGACATCCGACGATATATCGACAGCATCAACAATGGGAAGCTGCCTTACGAAGAGGAGCTGATTGACGACGACACCCACTACGACGACATCGTCACCACCGCCCTGCGCACCTCTGACGGCATCGACCTCAGCAGCCTCACGGCGCCCTACCGTCAGTATCTGATGACCTGCGCCAAGGATTATCTCCGTCGCGGACTGCTCATCGCAGCGGATGGTCACCTGAAGCTCTCGCGGCAGGGCATCAACATCAGCAACACCATCATGAGCGACTTGATGCACGTATAGCCACCGTGGTGCTACATGAGCTTCTCCAGTCCGTCCACGCCCTCCTTCTGATAAACGCAGAAGAAGTAATCCTTGATATCCTTGTCTATATCAACGACATTGCGCTTATTGGTGATGTAAGGCTTGAGGAATGTAGCAATGCCGAAACATAGTATTCCAAGCACAATGCTGACGATGAAGTTGAGCATCTCATTGCTGATCAATTTGGCATTGTCGAAGCCGCCCATCACCATAAAGGGGATGATGAAGAGCAGCCAGTCGCCAGCCGTATTCATCTTGTTGCTGTTGGTCCGCTCCTCGCGCAGCACCTTGGGCGCGACCTTTATCAGATCGGCCTCATGCGACTTCCAGTAAGTCTCATACTCCTCCGGATATTTCTGTTCAGCCATCGTTTGATTGGTATTTATTCGTATTATTTATCGCAAAGGTAGGAAAAATTGCGTAACTTTGCCGCGTCTAAGCAGAAAAAGTTCAAGATAAACCATTTATTCCATCATGCAGGATCAATTCTCTCGCACACAATTATTATTGGGCAAGCCGGCCATCGACACGCTCAACGGCTCGCGCGTGGCCGTCTTTGGCGTGGGTGGCGTAGGAGGTTACGTAGTCGAGGTGCTGGCACGCAGCGGTGTAGGCGCGCTCGACATCATCGATGACGACCGCGTCTGCCTGACCAATGTCAACCGTCAGATACTGGCAACCATCTCCACCGTGGGCCAGCATAAGGTGGATGTGGCCGAGGCACACATCCACGACATCAACCCCCGCTGCCACGTGCGGAAATATCAGACATTCTATCTGCCCGACAATGCCGATGAGTTCGACTTCACCAACTACGACTATGTGGTGGACTGCATCGATACCGTCACGGCGAAACTCGACCTTATCAGACGCTGCCACGACCTCAACATCCCCATCATCTCCTGCATGGGCGCCGCCTATAAGCTCGACGCCACACAACTGCGCATCACCGATATCTGGAAGACCATCAATGACCCATTGGCTAAAGTCATCCGCAAGAAACTGCGCAAGACCGGCATCAAGCATCTGAAGGTGGTGTATAGTCCCGAACTTCCCTTGGAGAGCATCGAGCAGGACGACATCAGTTGCCGCTACCATTGCATCTGCCCGGCTAAGGACATGCGGTCGTGTACCGAGCGCCACACCATTCCCAGCAGCAACGCATGGGTACCCGCCACTGCCGGACTGCTCTGCGGCAGTGAGGTGGTGAAAGACTTAATCAACAATGCCCACACCATGCGCATCGACCTCGCCAAAGACCCCGACAACGCCTACGCCCAAGAAGCCGCACGCCGCCACGAGGCCTACCTCAAGGCTTACCGCGAACGCGTGACCAAGAAACAGACGCAAGCATCCTCAGAAAGCAAGGCCGAAGACAAGGTGAAAGCCTAATCCCCTACCCTTTCTTCAACAGATGGCGGACGACCTCCATCGGTGCATACAGCACCATGCGCGGTCCCATCCACCTCATGATGCGGCGCACCTCTTCACGCTGTTGCTGCGCATAGCAATGCGACGGACAGTAGCGGCAAGCCGGTTTGGCATCCTGCCAACGGCACTGGTCGAGCCTGCGG
The DNA here is from genome assembly GCA_900315835.1 of uncultured Prevotella sp. Classification (GTDB taxonomy): domain Bacteria; phylum Bacteroidota; class Bacteroidia; order Bacteroidales; family Bacteroidaceae; genus Prevotella. The sequence continues at coordinate 16,973 of ONAR01000013.1, read as the reverse complement.
AAGCAATAATCGATGAGTGCCTGATGCTTGGCGTCAGGTGTCCGTTGCTTCAGTTTATGGCGACAATATAAGCGTATCATCAAGGTGATGGTACGCTTTTCTCGTTCAATGACTTTACCCATTATGCGTTATTTTATTTGCAAAAGTACAAAAAAGATGCGATGCCCGTGCAAGATTTTCCGTCTTTTGGCATTTCTCTATCAGTAAATCAATAAAATAACATCAAATGAAAAGTATCAAGAATCTCGCATTGCTGAGCCTCGTCGCCGCCTTTATCATGCTACTGACCTCATGCGCCACAACCAAAGGAAACAATGAAGGGAAGTCGGTGAAGTATATCGTCGCCAACCATTACTTCGTCAACAACACCGTCAACCGCCCCATACAGGAGAAGGTCACCGACCAGGCCACCTTCGACAAACTCTTCGGCATGGCCGCCGTTATGGGTAAGAACGGTCTGCCCACACCCATCGACTTCAACAAGCAGTTCGTCATTGCCGTGAGTGAGGGCGTCGTCAACAACCTCACCGAATACGAGCCCGTATCGCTGAAGGCTGATGGCAACCAGTTGGTCTTCACCTATAAGGTGGAGAAAGGCAAGCATATCGACTACTCCATGTGCCCGCTCCTGATGATTGTCGTCGATAAGAAATGGGAGCGCGACGTAAGGTTTGTAGCCGAGTAATCATTATCAGATCCTATTTCTTTCTTTTCTGATAAGCATTGAAAAGGGGGCTGTGCCAAAGTTATTCCACTTCAGGCGCAGCCCCCTTACTATTTTCTTACAGCTGGATCGATTAGCAACTGCACTTCCAAGGCTTCAGCTCCTTGAAGAAGTCGTGGCCCTTGTCATCGACGAGGATGAAGGCAGGGAAGTTGCTGACGGTAATCTTCCAGATGGCCTCCATGCCGAGCTCCGGATATTCCACACATTCGATGCTCTTGATGCAGTCCTGGCTGAGCACTGCAGCCACACCGCCAATCGTACCGAGATAGAAGCCACCGTGCTTCTGGCAAGCGTCGGTCACCACCTGTGTGCGGTTGCCCTTGCCAATCATAATCAAGCTGCCGCCATGAGCCTGGAACTCATCCACATAGGGATCCATACGGTTACTTGTCGTCGGACCCATCGAACCGCAAGGATAGCCTTCCGGCGTCTTGGCGGGACCAGCGTAGAGTACGGGATGGTTCTTGAAGTAATCGGGCAGCTCCTCGCCCTTGTCCAGACGAGCCTTCAGCTTAGCGTGGGCAATGTCGCGGGCCACGATGATGGTGCCGTTGAGGATAACGCGGGTAGAAACGGGATACTTGGTCAGAATGGCGCGGGCCTTGTCGATGCCCTCGTCGAGGTTGATGACCACACCGCCGTTCTCACCGGGCTGCTGCAGTTCGGCAGGGATGAGGTTGCCGGGGTTGGTATCCATCTTCTCCAACCATACGCCGTCGCGGTTGATCTTTGCCTTGATGTTACGGTCAGCCGAGCAGCTCACGCCCAAGCCGATGGGACAGCTGGCGCCATGACGCGGCAGACGGATGACGCGGATGTCGTGGGCAAAGGCCTTGCCGCCGAACTGTGCGCCGAGGCCTATCTTGTGGGCCTCCTTCAGTAACTTCGCCTCGAGGTCGAGGTCACGGAAGGCTCGACCGGTCTCGTCACCGCTTGTCGGCAGGTTGTCGTAATAGTGAATCGAACCGAGCTTCACGGTGAGCAGGTTCTTCTCAGCTGATGTACCGCCGATGACGAAGCAGATGTGGTAAGGCGGACAAGCGGCCGTACCGAGGCTCTTCATCTTCTCCACGAGGAATGGCAGCAGTGTGCCCTCATTCTGAATCGTGGCCTTGGTCATCGGATAGAAATAGGTCTTGTTGGCCGAGCCACCGCCCTTCGCCACCATCACGAAGCGGTATTCCTCGCCCTCGGTAGCCTCGATGTCGATCTGAGCCGGCAGGTTGCACTTGGTGTTCACTTCCTCATACATCGTGAGCGGCGCATTCTGCGAGTAGCGCAGGTTATCCTGCGTATAGGTGTTGTAGACGCCACGCGACAGGGCTTCCTCCTCATCGAAGTCGGTCCACACGCGCTGACCCTTTTCACCGTGGATGATGGCCGTACCCGTGTCCTGGCAGAAGGGCAGCACACCCTTGACGGCCGTCTCGGCATTGCGCAGCAGCGTCAGGGCCACATACTTGTCGTTGTCGGAAGCCTCGGGGTCGTTGAGGATAGCGGCCACCTGCTCGTTGTGCTTGCGGCGAAGGCAGAACTCCACATCGTGGAAAGCCTCCTGAGCCAGCAGCGTCAGGGCTTCCTTGCTCACCTTGAGAATTTCCTTGCCTTCGAACTCACCTGTGCTTACACCCTCTTTGGTAAGCAACCGGTATTCGGTGTCATCGGCTCCAAGCTGAAACATTGGAGCATACTTGAAATCAACTGGTTTTGCCATAATAGTAAATATAATAATGTTTAGTTATAATCTTATTCGACAAGCATCGCTTAATAGCCGAAGATTTCCTCCGTCGACAGCCGCTTGATGGGGCCAATCTTGCCGAGCGCCTCCATGTCGAGGTTCTTCTCATCGCCGAGGATGAGATAGCGGTAGGGCTTGTTGGCGATGTGGGTACGGGCGAAGTCAATGAGATCCTGCATCGTCAGCGACGGAATCTCACGATAGATGCGGCTGTTGAGGTCGTAATCAATGCCCAGGCGCTTGGCTTGGAGGTAGCTCCACAACACCTCATCGCGGGTGGTACGGGTGGTGGCCAGACTCTTCATCAGCGTCTGTTTGGCCAACTTGAAGCCGGCCTCGCGCTGCGGCATGTCGTTGAGCAGATTGTTGAACTCATTGATGCAGTCCATCATCTTGTCGTTCTGCGTGATGACTGTGGTGACAAACGACTCGGTATCCCGATACGGATGGGTGTAGGGCCGACGATAGTTGGCGCCTGCGGAATAAGCCAGACCACGGGCCTCGCGCATCTCCTGGAAGACAACCGCATTCATGCCCGAGCAAAAATACTCATTGAACAGCGCCTCGATGGCGGCGTTCTTCGGCGAGAACTTCAGGCCCTCGTTGTGGTACATCTGCATGTAGATATTCTTCGCGTCGTAGGGTGCAATCATCACCTCATTGGTCGGCGTTGGCTGGAGCAGATACGGTTTGCCGGCGGGTACGGCGGCAAAGGTCTTCGGTGTATGGTGCACATTGCTGACCAGCTTGTTGACCTCCTTCATGCTCGCAGAGCCATAATATAATAAGGTGTGCTTGTACTGACGCAGGTTGGCGATAAGATTGAGCAACTCCTGCGGATTTGCCTGACGCAGCTCCTCCTCGCTCATGGTGTTGAGGTTAGCATTGTAGGTGCCATATTTTCCATAATCGCAGAGCACACTGTAGTTGGCACGCTGGTTGGTCTTGTTGTCGGCACGGTTCTTCAACACGATGTCGACATACTTATGATAGCTGGCGGTGTCGGCCTTGGCGTTGGTCACCACCTGCTCCAACAGGTTGACGGCATCGTTCATAAAGGTGTTCAGGCCCGTCAGCGTAATGTTGATGGTGTTGGCGTTGACGTCAATGTTATAGTCGCAGGCCAACTTATAGAACTTCTGCTTAATCTCCTCGTTGGTCATCTTGTCGGTGCCCACATAACTGAGGTAGTCCTCCGCGATGCTGAAACGCTTATCGTTCTCACTGCCAAGCGGATAGCGATAAGTGAGCGAGAAGATATGGTCGTCGGTGTTCTGCTTGTAAAGGAAGTCGAGCCCACGACTCGTACGACCGACGGTGAGGTCGTGCTTGTAGTCGGCAAACTTCGGCTGAATGGGCGTCGGCGTGCTGTTGACGACCTCTTTCAGGAATTCACTCTGCTTGTCGTTGTTGGTGGGGATAGGTGTAATCTCGGGTTTGTCAATCTTGTGGATGGTGGTGTCCTGACCCTGCTGCTTGTACACGGTGACGTAGTTGTCGCGGAAGAAGTTCTTGGCAAACGCCACAATCTGGTCCTTGGTCATGTTCGAGATGCGGTCGATGGACTCCACCTTCTCCTTCCACGACTCATCGTTGATGAAGGCATTGACGAAACGGTCGGCCCTGGCCTCATTGCTGCGGAGCGACTGGTAATAGTCGAGCTTCATGTTGTTGACCACCGAGGGCAACAGGTCGTCGGAGAAGAAGCCATGCTTGAGCTTGATGATCTCGTCGATCAAGAGCTTGCGCACCTCATCGAGGCGCTGTCCCTGCTTGGGCACACCATAGAGGATAAATACGCCATAGTCGTGCATCGGATTGGACTCACAGCCGGCCGACATCACCTTCATCGGGGTGTTGAGGTCGATGTCGAACATACCGGCCTTACCATTCGACAGCATCTGAGAGATGACATTCAGCGTATCGATCTGCAAACTGTTGCCGGCAGCCGTGCGCCAGCCCATCATCACATTCTCAGCCTCCAAGCCAACGACGGCCGTATCGACGGGAGCGGTCAACGCCTTAACGGGCGCATACTGGGGCGCATGCACGCCATCGCTCGCTTTCCAGTCGCCGAAATACTTGTCGATGGTGGCAATCACCTGGTCGGGATCGAAGTCGCCCGCCATACAGATGGCCACATTGTTGGGCACATAGTACTGATGGAAATAATTCTTGATGTTGGTGATGGAAGGATTCTTCAGATGAGCCTGCGTGCCAATGGTGGTCTGCGTACCATAGGGATGATTGGGGAAGAGTTTCTTGCCCAAGGCATCCCACTCCTTTCTGAAGTCACTCGACAGTCCGATATTGTATTCCTCGTAGACGGCTTCCAGTTCGGTGTGGAAGCCACGGATGACCATGTTCTTGAAGCGGTCGGCCTGCACCTTCGCCCATGTGTCGACCTCATTGGAGGGAATATCCTCCTGATAGCAGGTCACATCGTTGGAGGTATAGGCATTGCTGCCCTCCGAACCGATGCTCGCCATCATCTTGTCATACTCATTGGGGATGTTGTATTTGGCAGCCAACTGCGACACGGAGTCTATCTCATGGTAGGCCTTACGGCGCTGAGCGGCATCGGTGATGCGGCGGTAAGCCTCGAAGCGCTGCTCAATCTCGTCGAGCAACGGCGCCTCAGCCTTGACGTTGCTGCTGCCGAAGTGGGTAGTGCCCTTAAACATCAGGTGCTCCAGATAATGGGCCAGACCCGTGGTCTCCTTCGGGTCGTTGCGCGATCCGGTCTTCACGGCGATATACGTCTGGATACGAGGCTTTTCCTTGTTGACGCTGAGGTAGACTTTCAAGCCGTTTTTCAGCGTATAGATGCGGCTGTGCATAGGGTCGCCCTTGACAGTCTCATAATGATAGGTCCCGGCCGAAGCGCTGACGACAACGGTCAACGCAGCGATGAGCAGGACAAAGATTTTATGATTTGTTTTCATAAGCAACAATATATTATCTCATTAATTCTCGTAGTCGACCTCATGGTCGAGGTTGGAAATGAAGTTGTCAAGCACCGACTGCTCGACGTCGCCCATGCGGAACTCCTTCTCCGCATCCTTGCGTATCTCGGCAATCCAGGCCCTACGGGCTTGTATGTAGTCTTGCTTGATGCGCGCCTGGTCGTCCTCGGTAATCTCGTCGATGCCGTAATAGTCGAGGATCATGCGGTAGGTCCAGGCCCATTGATAGGCGCGGTAATGCGCGTTGATGTCGATGAAGCGCTCGTTGATCTTATCGGTCGAGTCGAGCGTACCGTCCTTGATGTCGGCGATGACCTGCTGCTCCACGGCATCGGGCAGGAGCAACCCCGAGAGGTCGTTCCAGTCGCCTTCGCCGACCGTTGACTCCGGCTTGCGCAGTTCGCCGTAGCGCTTGATTTGCCGTTTCAACACCGCCCCCATATAGATGCGCAGTGCAATGTCGTAGTATTTGATGCCCTTGCGCAGCGACGACGCATTGATGACGTACTCGTGGAAGATGTACTTGGAAACGTCCTCACCAGAGGCGTCGCGCAGGTCCTCAAGAATCTTCTTGCCCTTAATAATCTCGCCGACAGAGAAAGGCGAGAGCCAGTCGAAGTTGACGATGCTCAACTGCGAGCCTTCCGGCCGCATGTCGCGCTTCGGCCACTTGCGGATGTCGCGGTAGAGGCCGACGGTGGTGATGTTGCGGCCCGGCGAGAGATACATCGTATCGCCGTAGGCAATGAGGTAAGAGAAAGGCAGATTGCGCGTGTCGGGGTGGTGCATCAGCTTACCGAAGCAGACGCTGAACGTACCGATGGTGGCCGGCATGAGGATGTAGGCGCCACTGGCCGTCTTGGTGCCGCGCTCAAGGATGCCCCAGTGCATGGGGCCCATCTTATAGGCATGGTTGGAGAAGTTGGTGGCCGAACCGGCATTGTAGAAGCTGAACTGCGCACCGATGAGCAGACTGCTCTTGTGGTGGCTGGCCGTGAACGGACCGCAGAAAGCGGCACAGGCCTCGCCATTGCTCATGTAGCAGTTGGCAAAGAACACGCTGGCCGAGGCCGTAAAGCCATTGCTGACCTGACAGGCCTCACCCACGAAACAGTCCTGCATCTTCACCGAATTGATGATGCTCGAACCGTCGTTGATGATGGAGTTCTCGCAGATGACGCCCGTTCCGATATACACGCTCGCCTTCTCGGTGGAGTGGATGGTGCAGTCGCTCAGCCTCGAGGCGCCGTTGACCTCGCAGTCGTCGCCGATGATGGTGTTGGTAATTTCTTTCGTGTTGACAATCTTCACGCCCTTGCCGATGCGGCCGCGATCGGGCAGCGTGCATTTCATCTCGTCGGCAATCATGCGCCGCATAATATCTTTCAACTCGCGATCGTGGAAATGCTTCACCATAAAGGCAGCGAACTGACTGTTCAATCCGTTGAACAACACGAGGTTACCATCGCCCACCTCATTCAATACTGAAATGAGATTGCCCTGCCCGTAGGTAGCGCCCTCCGTGGTCTCCATCGTGCAGATGTTGGAGATGAGGCAGTCGTCGCCAATCTCATAGTTGTTGATGAAATTGCCCACATGGGTGATGAGGCAGTTGTTGCCGATGGTCACATTGCGCAATACGGCATCCTCGATGCCCGAATGCTGCATAAAGCCCTTGGAGACCTCGACGTTCAACTCGAAGACACCAAGCTGCACTTCGCCGTAGAACTTCACGCGCCTCACCCATATCGGCATGAAGTCGTCGGCTACGGTCACATTGCTCCAGTCCTCAGCCCAACAGCCGTTGTCCTCCAACTGTACGATTTCGTCATCGGTTAGTTCTCTGTAATTCATACGCGGTGATTACGGTTTAATCTTCCACGGGGTAGAGGAAGTCGTTATACGGATATTTCTGAACGTGCAGCTCGCGCACCTTGCGGTAGAGCTTGTCGCGGAGTTCCTCAAGATTATCGCGCTCCTTTGCCGAGACAAAGATACAGCTGTCGCCCATGCGGGCCATCCACGTATGGCGCAACTCGTCGAGCGAGATATTCTCCTTCGTGGCCGGCGTGAGGTCGTCGGGATCCTTGGCGGTCCAGTGGTAGTTGTCAATCTTGTTGAAGATCATCATCATCGGCTTGTCGGCGCAGCCCAGGTCCTTCAGCGTCTCATTGACCACCTGTATCTGTTCCTCGAAGTCGGGATGGGAGATGTCGACCACATGCAGCAGCAGGTCGGCCTCGCGCACCTCGTCGAGCGTCGACTTGAACGAGTCAACGAGGTCGGTGGGCAACTTACGGATGAATCCGACGGTATCGGCCAAGAGGAACGGAAGGTTCTCTATGACCACCTTGCGCACGGTGGTGTCGAGGGTGGCAAAGAGCTTGTTCTCGGCAAAGACGTCGCTTTTCGACAACACATTCATCAGCGTCGACTTGCCCACATTGGTGTAGCCCACGAGCGCTACACGGATGAGGCGCCCGCGGTTTTTGCGCTGGGTGCTCTTCTGGCGGTCAATCTCGACCAGACGCTTCTTCAACAGCGAGATGCGCGAGAGGATGATACGGCGGTCCATCTCGAGCTGGGTCTCACCCGGACCACGCAGTCCGACCGATCCCTTTCCGCCGCCGGAGCCGGAGCCGCCACCCTGACGCTCAAGGTGAGTCCACATGCGCTGCAGGCGGGGCAAGAGGTAACGGTACTGCGCCAGCTCGACCTGCGTCTTGGCGTTGGCCGTCTGGGCGCGCATGGCGAAGATGTCGAGGATGAGCGATGTGCGGTCTAATATCTTCACGCCTAACACCTTCTCGATGTTCGCCATCTGCTTGGCCGACAGTTCATCGTCGAAGATGGCCATGCCGACCTCGCGGTCGTTGTCTTCCTCGTCCTTGATGTATTGTGCAATCTCCTCGAGCTTACCCTTGCCGACGTACGACGTCTGGTTAGGGCCGCCGGTCTTCTGCGTGAAGCGCCTGACCGTCACCACGCCAGCCGTGTCGGCTAAGAACTCGAGTTCGTCGAGATATTCCTTTGTCTTGGCCTCGTCCTGTTGCGGTGTAATCAAGCCCACCAATACGGCGGTCTCCGCCTTGTTGGCTTCAGCCTCGGAGTATTCAAATTCCTTCATTTGATATAATATGGTTTCTTATTGCAAACTTACACAAAATATCTCGAATAGCGTGCAAGATGATGAAAAAAATTGCGTTCCGGCCACAGTTGCCGTCGGAGGACGCGATGGCAGGCGTGCAATGAATTGTCAAAAATTTTGGTGTTTTTAGGCCTCTCAGAAGGGCCTCGAAATGAACAAAGCCCTCCCTTGCTCCAAATAACGCAAAATAACGGGGGTTTAAGAGATTTTTCACAAGGTGCTATCAATCAGCACTTTATGCGGATGAAGTATTGAAACGCGACTGAATCAGATGCCGAAGGCCTCGCGATAGCATACCTATCGCGGTGCGATACCATAGCTATCGCAGTGAGAAACCATAGTTATCGCGGTGCGATAGCATAGTTATCGCACCGCGAAACAATGCTTCTCGCAGTCAGATGCGGCAAAAACGGCGGTTTCCGCGCCATTTTTCCGCGCCATCATCAAATTTCAGGCGTATTTCCTTCTCTGGAATGAGCGAAAACCCGAACACAAATCTGTCGGCTTTTTTCGCAGCTTTTCGTTCAACGAAATGTATAAATACCCCCGAAATAACGGTCTATATCCGGTGCACGCTGATTAGCTGATATTAGAAGCTCACCTTAGCACCCGCCATCACCCAAAGGCCCGGCTGCTTCACGCTGCCGAGGTCGTAGTAGCGGTGGGCCGTGATGTTATCGGCCTTCACGTACAGCTGCCAGTGGGGTTCGGTCCAGGCCAGACGGCCATCGAGCTTGGTGTAAGGATGGTAGCCATTCATACGCTGCTGGTAGCGCATCGCCCACGAGGCCGACAACCGGGCAACGATGGGGTGAGAGACTTCGGCCACGACCTTGTGGCGGAGATACTCCAACGCATACAGCGAACGGTAGATCTCGCGGTCGGTCTCGTGCTTCTGGTGAATATAGGCGTAGCCCACCTTCACCTTGACCGGCTCACGGGCACCGGCGGCGATGCCGAGCAATGTGGTGAGGTTGAGGTTGGCCTCGACATTGTAGCCCATGTTGTTGAGTTTGCCGATATTCATGGCTTGGTACTTCGTACTGGCCTCGGTCTCATACACCCAGTCAATCATATTGCGGCCACGGCTGTAGAAACCGGAGAGCAGCACATCGAAACCATTGACCCGATAACGGCTACCAATCTTGAACATGCTGTTGCGCTCGGGCTTAAGATGAATGTCGCCCTGCTGCGCCGAGTTGCTGGTATAGAGGTCGGTATAGGTGGGCACGCGCAGGGCTTTGTTCCAACCCGCATACACTTTCCAGTGGTCGTTGGGGTGGAAACTGATGTCCACGCCGGGGAAGAAGCGGAAGTCCTCGTCAAGGCCCGTATTCTTGTTGGCCATCACACCGGCCGACAGCGTCAGCCAGCGGGTCACGATGTTATGCTCGAGGAAGAGGCTCGTATTGGTGCGGCGGCCACGATGGTCGTACATGCGGTCGGTGCCGCTGATGTCTTTCCATTTGTCTTCCGCCTGCAGGTCGCCGTATGCCGTCGACCATATCTGCTCGCGGCGGATGTCGGCACCGGCTGAGGTCTTGCCGGCAACCCAGTCGACATTGAGGCTGAGCGACGCACCATAGACATCGGTGCGGTGATAGTTCTCACCGGCCTTGGCACCCTCGCTGCCCTTGGTGAGCTGGTAGTGGTCGAAGTCGCGATGGGCATAAATCATCGGAACAAGCTCCAGCGACGTCGTTGTCGCCTGCTGGAAAGGGCGGATGGTGCCCTTCACCGAACCCATGTAGCGCCGGGTCCACTCAAACTGATTGGGGAACCGCGCCGAATAAAAGGTGTTGGCGCCGTAGTCCTGCGAGGTGATGCCGGCTTGCCACGACAGACCAGCCACCGCCGACCGCCAGTTGCCCTGCCAGAAGCCGCGCCGCTTGCGGAAGTCGGCATTGTCGGTGCCGCCATCGCTCTGGGTGTAGCCGCCCGACAGCGCCATCGCACCGTTCTTGGCGAAAGCCCATGAGGCACCGGCGTCTCCACCAAACGTGCCGTAGGAGCCGCCCTCAACCGTGGCGTGACCTCCGAACTGATGCCCATTCGACACCGCCGACGTCGTCACGATGTTGATGGCGCCACTGAATGCCGATGAACCGAAAACGCGGGCTGCCGCACCTTCCAACACTTCGATGTGGTCGATGTCATCGAGCGACACCGGGAAGTCGGCGGCATTGTGACCCGTCTGCGGACTCGACAAGGGCATGCCGTTGAGCAAAATCGAAATCTGGTCGAAGGTGCCTCCATTGATGGAGATATCCGTCTGTACACCAAAGCCACCGCGCTGACGGACATCCACGCCTGTGGCTAATTTTAATACGTCGTTGATGGTCTGGGCCTCAGCACGATGAATGTCGTCGCGCGAGATGACCTCAACAATCTTGGCTGACTGTCGTGCAGTCAGCGGCGCTCGGGAGCCCGTTATCTGGACTTCGTCGATGCGTTGCTCTCCAAAGCTGAGTGAGTCGGCTGCCTCATCGGTGTGGCGGGTTGCCATACCTGATGCCTTGGCATACGTTAGCGTCGGTACACTCAACACACCAATCAGGACCACTTTACCCAATGCGGCAAAGAGGCTCCACCCCTTTCGGTTGAAGTGCTTGAAGACAATCGCAGAGCGCTGGTTAAACAATGTTGTTTTCATAAGCGCCTGCAAAGGTAATAATTTTTTCCTGCTTTTCGGCCCTGCCGGCGCTTATTTCTTCAACTTAAACTCGTTTTCTATACCGACAATCTCGTCGCTGAAGGCCTTATCCGTGTGCAGCCTGTGCTCCACCTGCGAACAACTGTGCAGCACGGTGGAGTGGTCGCGGTTGCCAACGAGCTTGCCAATACGGCTGGCAGGCATCTTGGTGTATTTCGAGGCGAGATACATCGACACCTGACGGGCCAACACAAACTCGCGCTTGCGGCTCTTACTGTTGATCTGCTCGGTGGTGACGTTGAAGTGACCACACACCTTCTCCAAGATGTCATCCACGGTGAGCGGCTTGTCGTCGCTCTTCACGGCGCGCTTGATGACGCGGTTGGCCAGTCGCATGTCGATATTGCAGTTGTACACAATGGAGTACGCCATCAGTGAGGTGATGACGCCCTGCAGGTCTCTCACGCTGCCCTTCGCCGTCTCAGCAATGAACTCGACCACATCGTGGGGAATCTTCAGTCCGTCGCGACGCACCTGATTCTCAAGGATATCCACACGCAACTTCAAGTTGGGCTTCGACATCTCGGCAATCAGTCCGCACGAGAAGCGCGACAGCAGACGGTCGGGTACATCCTTCAAATCGACCGGCGGACGGTCGGAGGCCAGAATGATGCGCTTGCCGTTCTTGAAGAGATGGTTGAAGATATAGAAGAAAGTGTTGAGCGTACTGGTCTTGCCCATCCACTCCTGAATGTCGTCGACGATAATCATGTCGATGGTCTGATAGAAGCCGATGAAGTCGTTGATGGCATTCTTCAGCACCGCATTGGAGTACTGCACCTGGAAGAGGCGCGCCGAGACATACAACACGCGCTTCTGCGGGTAGAGCTGTTTGGTGCGCATACCGATGGCATTGATGAGGTGGGTCTTACCACAGCCGGAGGGACCATAGATGAACATCGGGTTGAACTGCATCGTATTGGGGTGCTCGGCAATCGACAAGCCGACCGAGCGCGTGAGCTTATTGCTCTCGCCCTCAATGTAATTGCCGAATGTGAGGTGTGGATTGAGCTGAGAATCAATCTGCTGTGGCTGTGCAGCATCGAGCACCGTCGGACTCTGGTTGACGCCGGTACGCGGTTGGGGTTTGACGTCGGCATCGGTCGGGTCGGCCTGAATGTCTTGCGAAAGGTTGTGCTCCTTATCGGTCACAACGCGGTAAGACAACTGGATGCCGGGGCCGAAGCAGTTGCAAAGCACCTTTCCGAGTAGCGACAAAAAGTTCTCCTCCAAGTACTCATACACAAAGGGGCTGGGTACTTGAACGAGTATTCGCCTTTGGGCAGCATCGAACTGCTCAAAGACGATAGGCTGAAACCAGGTCTTATATATTTGCTCGGTGACATTGTCGCGTATCTGCGCGAGCGCCTTCTCCCACCGGGCATCGTGATTCTCTTTCATTTGCGTGAGATTGTAGATTGCCAATCCGACCCTTCCTCAGGTTGGGACTGCAAAACTACAAAACTTTTCCCTTACCCACAAATGCATTTTCTTGAACAAAAATCAAGCCGCAGCGCCTAACTTATTCTTGTTCATTTGCTTAGCCATAAAAAAGGCATCTGAGTTAAAAAAATGAAATTTCTCAGATGCCTCAATGTTGTTTATTTGTCCTTCTTGCCGAAGAGCGAGAAGTGAACGTAGCGCTTTGGATGGGCCTTGAGGTCGGTGAGCAGGGAGTCGGCCGACCGCATCGTACCCGTCATGTTGTTGTAGAGCGCCGGGTCGTTGATGAGCAGACCGGCGGTTCCGTTCTTGCCTTTCAACCGGTCGGTGACCTCCTGCACATTGGCCATCGTCTGGTCGACCTTGCTGAGCGTGGCCTGCAGATCGAGGTCGTTGAGCTTTGCCGTCAGCGCCGTGGTGTTGTTGAAGGTCGAGCCCGCCTTGTCGAGGGCATAGTCGGCCTTATGCATCATGCCCGGCACCTGACCGTTGACCTCAGCAACCAACTGGTTGAGGCCTTGGGTTGACGTGGCGAGGTTGGCCGAAATAGTCTCGATGTTGTGCAAAGAGCGCGCGATAGACGGATCGGCCAGCAACAGATTGACACTGGTCAGGATGCTGTCCACCTTGGGCAACATCTGCTCCACCTTCGGCATGAGCTGCTGCACCGCGCCCATGAGGCCGGCTGCATTGACACCCTTCAGCGTGTCGCCCGGCTCAAAACGCTCTCTGGGATTGTTGGCCATCAGCAGGTTGAGCTGGATGTTACCCATCAGATCCTTGTCAATCTCAGCCGTCGATCCTTTGGGAATGCGCAGCTCGTTGTCCACCTCAAGGGCGACAACGACCTTGCCGCTCTTCTGATAGTTGTAGTCAATGGCTTTGACATTGCCCACCTGATAGCCGTCGGCGAAGACGCTGTTAGAGACTGTGAGACCGTCGATATTGTCAAACGTCACATAGTAGACATCGTCGTTGGAGAACACCGGCATTCCCTTCAGGAAATGAAGACCGAAGAAGAGTACCACGATGCCCAAGATTGCGACGAGGGCTATTCTGACTTCCTTAGTGAAAAATCTCATATCTTTAGCTTATTTGTTACCTTTTCCCTTACCGCGCTTATTATCGAGGAACTCGCGGATACCCTCGTTGACGTCCATCTTCTTGCCGTTCTTGAAAGCGACAACGAAGGCCTGCGGGAACTTCTCCGCCACCTCCTTGCGCAACCGGTTGATGGTGTTGTAGTTGTTGCTTGCGCCATACGTGTATTTCGTATAGCTGCCTTCCTCATAGCTCTCGCAGCCTTCCAAGCCTTTGAACAGCGGACTGCCGGCCTTGACCTTCACCTTGCTCGAGAAAATCTGCACCTTGAACACGGGCACCGACTGATTCACGGCATCGGTCTTGACCGCCGGCTTCACCGTAGACTCCACGCGCTTCGTAGAAGCATTGGTTTGCTTTGACGAAGCATCCGACCGCTTGGCGGTCGTCGTGCGCTTGGTATCGGTCTTTTCCACCGTCGGTTTCGCAGCATCATCCTGCTGCTTGGCGGTGTCTTTACGACGCCGGTTTCGGCGCGAAGGCGTTGGTTGGTCATCGGCAACCCGCGAGGAGTCGACCGAAGCCACGGTGCTGCCTATCAGCGCTGAGGTGTCGTTAGCTGCAGTGCTGCGGTAAGGCACGTCGATGTCGTCGTTGCCTACCCCACCGAATTTACGCTTATAACGGATAAACGCCTTGAGGATGCCGCGGGTGTAGAGCGTCAGCGCCGAGTCGGTGTTGAGGAAGGTCTCCTCGTCGGGCGTTGAGATGAAGCCAAGCTCAAGCAGTGCTGCAGGCATCGACGTCAGACGGAGCACGGCGAGGTTGTTCTGATGGGAGCCGCCATCGCGACGCCCTGTGGCCTTGCACACCTCCTGCTGCATCATGCGCGACAGCTCAACGCTGCGCTCACGGTTCTTGTCGGCGATAAACTCAAACATGATGTCGCTCTCGGCCGAGTTGGCTAAATTCTTATAGTTTGACTGATAGTCTTTCTCCATGAAGATGACCGAGTTCTCACGCTTAGCCACTTCGAGGTTCTCTTTCAGGCCCTTGTTTCCAGTATGCTCACCCGTTCCGAGGGTATAGCTCTGGAAGCCGCGCGAGATGTGGCCCGGCTCCAATGCGTTGATGTGGATGGAAATAAAAAGGTCGGCCTTGTTGCGGTTGGCTATCTCGGCGCGCTCGTGTAAAGGGAGGAAAACGTCGGTCTTACGCGTATAGATGACCTTGACGTCGGGGCAGTTTTGCTCCACCGCCTTTCCGAAAGCCAACGCATAGCGCAGCGTCAGGTTTTTCTCGGCCGAGATGGCGCCCTTGGCCCCACTGTCGTGACCGCCGTGACCGGCGTCGATAACCAGTGTAAAGGACTTGCCCGCACCACTCATGGTCAGCGCGGGAAGCAAGAACGTGAGTAAAGTAAATATTAATTTCCTCAACATGGCCTGCATTTATTGTACAAAATTAAGACTTTTATTTTGAAAACGAAAGGCTTGCATAGAGTTTTATTATTTATTAAGGGAAACGACTATCATTGTAAAATCCGAGAAACTTACTCCATTCAGAGAAATTTTTCACGTTATGGAGCTTTTTGAGCGTCATCTGTCGCATATCATCGACGGAACCCTTGGAAAGAGGTCTGTCTCTATTGGATACGATTATAGCGAGATTATACGTTCTTGCTAATGGTCTTCTCCGTGCGGCTCACGTCAGCCACGACAAGGTTGGCCGTCAGCGGGTCGAGTCCCCTGGCGACACAATCCACCGAACTGTAGAAGCTCTTCAGGTCGATGGCCACGTAGGTTCTGTTCTTGTCGGTCAATGGTGGATGCGTTAGTTACAATATATTGTGTCAGACACTTGTAGAACAGCTCGCCATATTTTTGATTAATGCCATTTGGGCATAACATGTACGAAAAATTCATGACCAGTAAGGCTTTTGCGGACATTAACGTTAAAAACCGCGCGAAGCACAAATACCTACGTTCATCGGTCGTGTAGCTCGCAACGCTCCCTCTTCAAGGCCCAAAAACGCCTTAAAAATAAAGGCAAATCTTCAGACGATTTCATTCAGTCTTTAGTTTGCTTCAACATAATGCCCTAAACGGTCGGGTCTGTTTCCATCGGTAAAGAGGTAGACTATTCCGTCAGGGGTTTCAACAATAGAGACCTCAGTATAGGTGAAATCAGGGTAGTCAGTGTGTAAGGATTCCAATACGTTGCTTGGTACCGTTGTGCCTTTCGGCAAGGGGTAACAGGTTTCTTTCCATGTCGTACCCTTGCGGGAAGTTCTGAAGTATACGGACTTCAACACGCCGTCGTGCATGATGAGATAGTTGTAATCACCGCCGTCGTTGACAAAAGCAAGCACTTCGGAGCCTTTGTAGTGCGCTGTAATCCATTCCATATCGCCAGGAATCGTACCTATATATTCAGCGTCGTTCAGTCTGTATGTGCATGCCTTGGCCACCGTTCCTTTGCTGTCGATGACAAGTGTGTGGAAGAGATTCTTAAGCTTTGGGGTGTCCTGCAGATAGCAGAGAATATAGTATGTCCCGTTTATTGCTGCCTGTGTCACTTCCTTGATCTCACAGAATTCATCGTTTCTGGCCTCCTGGTTTATCGTGAGCAGCCGGTATCGCACCGAGCTGGGCAACTGGTCAATGTCAGAGAGCGTCCGCACGGTGCGGTTCCACGCATTGTCAACGTATACAACCACGCACTCATTCCCCGCGTTGTCCTCAGAGGTGACATACGTTTCCATTGCTCCACTGTCGAAGTAAGACTCTGGACCTATGTAAACGCTTTTGATAGTGTAGTCCTCGCAGCGTTCGTGGAAATCTTTGGCAATGGCCTCCGGCAAAGTTTTGTCATTGATTGGTGTCACATTTTCAGAGTCGCATGAAGTCAGCGCAAGGACTACGACAGCAAGCCATCCGTACATCAAATGTCTAAATCCAAACTTTTTCATTTTATGCTTCAATTTATGGGTTCGTTCAAAGGACAAGTTGCCTGAGAACTTTGCGAATTCAAATAGCAAGTGCAAATTTACGAAACTTTTCGTAAAAGCATTCTATAGGTGTGGCAAAATATAATTATTACCCGTTGGCGGAATTAATTTAAGTTGATAAATATGAGTAAAAAGTTGCACATATCGCTGATTTTTAGTAACTTAGTGGTGTTCAAAACATTAAGTC
>ONAR01000074.1 GCA_900315835.1 uncultured Prevotella sp. | reverse complement strand
CCAAAATCGGCGTAATCGGCGTGAGAAATAAGTTGCGACAGCAACCCATGTACAGTTGGCCCGGTACAGACGCATCCACAGGGTTTATCGGGTGCGCCGAAATAACCGTCGGAGATACGCCTGCCAAGGTTATTCCACATGCTTGACGTTGGCCTTCGTACCCTTTCCGACGCTGACTGAAGCATTGGCGCGAACAACAATCATGTTGTTATTATCCGGCATCTTGACGCCCTCAAGGGTAATGTTCTTCGTATCGTCAAGCACCATGGCCGGGCGGAAATCCCTACCGTCAAGGTTGAATGTAACGTTCTTCAGCGTGATGTCCTGGGCATGGCGCATGTAGAGGCCCCAAGTGGGCAGTTCGCCGAACATGCTGTCCTCAGGATAATCCTTTGGCAATTCGCGTATCTTATAGAGCCGCTTCATCGGGTCAAAATCCTTCAGACGAGCGTCGCGGCCGGGGAAGTTGATGCGGAAGTTCTCAATGAGAATAGGTCCGGCATTGTAGCCGGCCAAACCAGTAATCGATGCGGGGAACACATCATGATATGCATTGTCTGGCTTCAGCGTCCGGCCATAGTCAATGCCGGTACGATGATAAGATATCGAAGCGGTGACGTTGCGTATCACAATATCGCCGATGGAACCCGGCTTCTCGCCGGCGCGGTTGCCGATGCGTACAAAGAGGGCGTTGCCCACATTCTCGGCTTTAATATTCTCGATGCGGATATTCTTATAGCTGCAACCATCAACGGCCTGGAGGGCAATGGCGGAATGGTAGGCCTCATAGATGTGTATGTTCTTGATGACCACATTGCGGAAGCCGCCGAAGGTAGCCGAACCGAACTTGATGGCATTGCCGGTGCCGTGGATCTTGCAGTCGGCGATATAGACGTTGTCGACCGCGAACTGCGTATAGTACGATTTCAGGCAGATGGCATCATCGCCCGAGGTGATGTCGCACTTGGTGATGCGCACGTTGGTGCAGTCGTCAATGTCGATGCCATCGTTGTTCCAGTAAGCACGGTTATACACCTTGATGCCCTTGATGGTCAGTCCATTGCACAGCTCAAACGACAGTCCCCATCCCGGGCTGTTCTTCGTAAAGACGCCCTCAAGTTTGAAGTTGCGGCAGGAGGAGATGTAGAACAGCTTCGGGCGATAGGTCTCACGTGGACGCCCAGCCGTGATCTCACGCTTCTTGAACAGGCGCTCATTGATGTTGATCACCATCTCACGGCCTTGCTCGTCGATGGTGCCACAGCCGGTAACTGCCGCGTTCTCAGCGCGGTAGGCCCGAATCATACCCATCTGCGCATTGTCATCCTGCTTCTCGGTATAGGGTCGGCCGGGCGTCTCGAGCTTACGGTAGTCGGCCGAGTTGGTGCTACCCAACAGCACACTGCCCTTTTCAAGATGCAGGTCGACATTTGATTTCAACTGCAGTCCGCCGGTGAGGAAGGTGCCTTTAGGAACGATGACACGGCCACCACCCTCAGCGCTCACACGGTCGATGAGCTGCTGTATGGCATTGGTGTTCAGCGTTTTGCCGTCGGCTATAGCACCATAGTCAACGATGTTGTAGTCCTTGGCTGTGGCGGCAGTGGCAACGAAGAGGCTCAGCGCCAGGCCGCATAACATTTTAATCTGCATCTTCATATTGTTTACGTTTATTGACTGACGATGACGGGCTTGACAACAGTCGACGGGTCTGCAGTCACCTTGTCGTAACCCAGGTCGGAAGACTCAAACTTCAACCTGACGAATCTTGTCTGACGCGGCGTTGCCTTACTGCTTGAGGCATGCACATGGTACACATACCAGGGATTGCCGCTATCGTCGAGGAAGAAGTCGCCATGACCACTGCCGTTTTCACCTACGATATTACGGCTGATGATGGGGCTGTCCTTGGCCTTGGTCCAAGGGCCGAGCGGCGAGTCAGCCACGGCATAGCCCACGCTGTAGTCAGGACTCATAAAGTGGTTGGCCGAATAGAACAGATAATACTTCGACCCATGCTTGATGACAGTAGGTCCCTCCATGATGGGGGAAGAAGGATAAGCACCGGTATTCTCCCACTTCTCAGTACACTGCAGGCATTGGCGCAGCGAACTGCGGTCAATGGCCAATGTGGTCTTATCGACACGTGCCACCCAGATATAGTTGCCGTTGTTGAAACGCACGTGGTAGAGATAACACTGTCCGTCGTCATCCCGGAAGATGAAGGGGTCGATGTTTTTCTCGGTGTCATCCCATGCACCGACGGTCGTCTGGCGGTAAGGGCCACTGAGTTTGTCAGCCCATGCTATGGCCACCTGCTCATTGGCAGTGTAAGCCATCACCCATTTGTTGTCGCCCCATTTCACAATTTGCGGAGCCCAGAAACCCTTGGTGCCGAAAGTCTGGTCACCTTTGGTCAGTGCCTGTCCCGCGGTCGTCCAATGGGTCATGTCGGTCGACTCCAAGAGCGTGAAACCCTTGCTGCTGTCACCCGACGTGCCTGTCAGATAGTATTTGCCCTGCCATACGACGACGGTCGGGTCAGCCACACGGATAAGTGCAGATGGGTTATTCACCGGTGTGGTAGTACTGTCTGTCTCCCCACTGCCAAAGCAAGCAGACGGGAAGAGCAGACAGCACAACGTGAGCAGGTAAAATGTTATATTCTTCATTGTTGTTGAGTTTTACGTGCAAATTTAGGGTAATTTAGCTTAAAAGGATAAAAGATGAGGCCCAAAAAGTAGTAAAATTGAACGCGCAGGGCCTAAAAAGACCCATTTATCCGATATTTTCAGTCATTGGACCGATTTTATCATCTATCATCTCCCGACAACTACATCCGCCTCAGCATCTAAGCGCTTCCCAAAAACTCACCAACATCCTTGGTTATCTGAAACTAATGATGTATATTTCCTCTAAAAAAGCTATTAGTCTTAGAGCTGATATTCTGATAAATAGGGGGGTGGTAGTTTTGAGACACATACCCCCGCATGCCCAAATGGT
>ONAR01000028.1:23876-95587 GCA_900315835.1 uncultured Prevotella sp. | reverse complement strand
CGATGGTACTGCAATGCAATGCGGGAGAGTAGGAGGCCGCCTTTTTTCAATACAAGAATGAGTCCCGGAACGAGTAATATCGTTTCGGGACTCTTGCTTCATTATTATAGCTTATTGTAATGACTGGACTTCTGGACTTCTGGACTTCCGTCTTCTGTCCTTCCGCCTTCCGTCTTCTGTCCTTCCGCCTTCTGTCTTTTGGCCTTCTTTTATTTCTTAATGAATTTCAATGATGTCGGCATTGACACCCATTTGCGTTTACGGGCTATCTTTAGCGTACTTCCTTTGTCCTGATGAAGCACATAAATGCTGTCGTTTTGCTGTTTCAATGTCGCAGTAAGGTCCTCGCTTCCGTAGTCGTTGGTGATTTGGATTACAGCTGTGTGTTTGTCTTTTATTGTTGCGTTGGTAAATAGCCACTTCCTTCCATCTTGCTTGTCTCCGAAATATCCGGGCATCTCCCCGTATATCTCTTGAAATGGCACGATGATATTATTGTGGTAGAAGTCCATCTTGATGTAGACGTCATATTCTTGGTTGTATAGATAGCCTTTGAATATTGTCGTATCTTTTTCCGCCGCCTTGGCTTGTGCGGCTAAGCTTAATGCAATGATGCTTGAAATAAATAGCTTGTTTAATCTTTTCATCATGTTAACTTATTGATTGTTGCAAAGTTAATCGTTTTCATCAATAAATGACTACTTTTTAAGAATTTCTTTCGATTAATGTTTGCTTTTACCCTTTTTTGTATTACCTTTGCCATAAGAAGATTTAGTTTATGGATAATAATCGGTTATCTCCTGACTTCATTTTCGAATCGAGTTGGGAGGTTTGTAATAAAGTCGGAGGCATCTATGCTGTCTTGTCTACTCGTGCGAAGACGCTGGTAGGACGATTAAGGGATAATCTGGTTTTCATTGGTCCTGATTGCTGGGGTGAGAAGCCATGTCCTTACTTCAAAGAGGTGAAGTCGCTATATGCCGATTGGCGTCAAAAGGCCTTAGCTGACGGCTTACATGTTCGTGTCGGCAGGTGGCTGGTTCCCGGCAGCCCCGTTGCGGTGCTTGTTGATTTCACTCCTTACTATGCTCAAAAGAATACCATATATGGTCAATTGTGGGAAGATTTCCAGGTTGACAGTCTTCATGCTTATGGCGATTACGATGAAGCATCGATGTTCTCTTATGCAGCTGGTTTGGTAGTTGAGAGTTTTTATCTCTTTTATCTTGGTGCGACGAAGCGCGTTATTTATCATGGAAACGAATGGATGACGGGTTTAGGCCTGCTATATATTCAGAAACATGTACCTGCCATCGCAACCATCTTCACGACTCACGCAACGAGCATTGGTCGTAGTATTGCGGGCAACAACAAGCCTCTTTATGATTACCTTGCAGGTTATAATGGCAACCAGATGGCTGCTGAATTGAATATGCAGAGCAAGCATTCGATAGAACGGCAGACGGCTCACCACGTGGATTGTTTTACGACCGTGAGCGATATCACTGCACGCGAATGCGCCCAATTGCTCGAGAAACCAGTCGATGTGGTGCTGCCCAATGGCTTTGAGAATAATTTTATTCCCAAAGGCAAGCGCTTTAATATGAAGCGTCAGGAAGCCAGAAAGCGTCTATTGGCTGTTGCTAATGCTTTACTTGGTGAAGACTTCGGTGACGATACGATGTTAGTCGCCACCAGTGGCCGTTATGAGTTTCGTAACAAAGGCATTGACGTCTATATTGATGCAATCAATCGTCTGCGTTATGATGATCGTCTACAGCGCCCTGTCGTGGCTTTCATCGATGTGCCTGCTTGGGTGGGTGAGCCTCGGAAAGATTTGCAGGAGCGCCTTGAGAGTGGTCAGCGCTTTGATACGCCGTTACCAATGCCCCAGCTTACACATACGCTTCACAATACCGACAGCGACAAGGTGTTGAGCATGATGCGTTATCTGCGCATGGACAATGGCAAGGATGACAAAGTTAAATTGATATTTGTTCCTTGTTATCTTACGGGTGATGATGGCATCATTAACCTTAGCTACTACGATGTGTTGCTTGGTTACGACCTTTGCGTCTTCCCGTCTTATTATGAGCCTTGGGGCTATACCCCATTGGAGAGCGTTGCCTTTAAGGTGCCTTGCATCACCACGGATTTGGCTGGATTTGGCCTTTGGGTCAATAAGGAACTCGGTCGCTATGGCGAGCTGAATGATGGGGTGAAGGTTGTACATCGCACAGACAGCAACTACCATGATGTGGCTGATAATATTGAAGAAGCGCTTTGCGAGTACTCACAGTTCAATGCCGCGCTCGTTAAGTCATCGCGTACTAATGCAGAGAAACTCTCAAAGAAGGCCTTATGGAGTGAGTTTATCAAGTATTATGATGAAGCCTACGACATTGCCTTGCGCAATGCTTCGAATAGAATAAAGTTATAATTGTACAATTCAACTATTTATGAAAATCAAAGCTGATTATGCCAATGCTCCCCAGTGGAAGCAGCTTAACATTAAGTCGAGCCTTCCTGAGCAGTTGGAATGCCTTAACGAACTTGCCCACAACATGTGGTGGGCTTGGAACTATGAGGCACGCAACCTTTTCAAAAGTTTAGACGAGGAACTCTACGAGGAGGTTGGTCACAACCCTGTACTGTTGCTCGACCGTCTTGGTTACGACCGCAAGGAAGCCATCGTCAAGGACAAGGCCATTATGCGCAAGATGAAGGAAGTCTATGCAAAGTTCCGCGCTTACATGGATGTTAAGCCCGATACGACCCGTCCTTCAGTTGCTTACTTCTCGATGGAGTATGGCCTCAACCAGGTGCTGAAGATTTATTCTGGTGGTCTTGGTATGCTGGCAGGTGACTACCTGAAGGAAGCCTCTGACTCCAACGTCGATCTCTGCGGCGTCGGTTTCCTCTATCGTTACGGCTATTTCACGCAGACCCTGAGCATGGATGGTCAGCAGATTGCCCGTTACGACGCGCAGGATTTCAACAGTCTGCCTATCGAGCGCGTGCTCGACGAGAATGGCAATCAGGTTGTCGTTGATGTGCCTTATATCAACTATCAGGTGCACGCTTTAGTTTGGCAGGTCAATGTAGGCCGTATCAAGCTGTATCTGCTTGATACCGACAACGATATGAACTCGCAGTTTGATAAGCCCATCACTCACTCGCTCTATGGTGGTGATTGGGAGAACCGCCTCAAGCAGGAAATCCTGTTGGGTATGGGTGGCGTGCTGATGCTGAAGAAGCTTGGCATCAAGAAGACGCTTTATCATTGCAATGAGGGTCATGCCGCATTGTGCAACCTGCAGCGCCTTCTTGACTATGTTGAAGGCGGCCTTTCATTCAACGAAGCTCTTGAGCTTGTTCGTTCCAGCTCACTCTATACTGTTCACACGCCGGTGCCTGCTGGCCATGACTATTTCGACGAGAGTCTCTTTGGCAAGTATATGGGTGGCTATCCTCAGCGCCTTGGCATCTCTTGGGATGAGTTCATTGGTATGGGCCGTCAGAATCCTGATGACCACAGCGAGCGTTTCTGCATGAGTATCTTTGCCTGCAACACCTGTCAGGAAGTCAATGGCGTGAGCAAGCTGCACGGCTGGGTGAGCCAGAAGATGTTTGCCTCCATCTGGAGCGGCTACTATCCCGAGGAGAATCATGTCGGCTATGTGACCAATGGCGTTCACTTCCCCACATGGTGCGCTACCGAATGGCGTAAGGTTTACGACAAATACTTTGATCCTTCCTTCATGTCGGATCAGAGCAATGAGGAGATTTGGCATGCCATCTACAATGTACCTGATGAGGAGATTTGGAATACCCGTATGGCTTTGAAGAACAAACTCATCAAGTATATCCGCGATAAGTTCACCAAGCAGTGGCTTCGCAACCAGGGCGATCCCGCTCGTGTGATGTCGTTGCTTGAGCGCATCAACCCCAATGCACTGATGATTGGCTTCTGCCGTCGCTTTGCTACCTATAAGCGTGCCCATCTTTTGTTTACCGATCTCGATCGTTTGAGCAAGATTGTGAACAATCCCGATCGTCCGGTTTTGTTCTTCTTCTCGGGTAAGGCGCATCCTGCTGATGGTGCTGGTCAGGGCCTGATTAAGCGCATTTATGAGATCAGCCAGCGTCCGGAGTTCCTTGGTAAGATTATCTTCCTTGAGGACTACGATATGCAACTGGCCCGTCGCTTGGTTTCTGGTGTGGACATCTGGATGAACACGCCTACCCGTCCGCTCGAAGCATCGGGTACATCCGGTGAGAAGGCTGAGATGAACGGTGTGGTCAACCTCTCCGTGCTTGACGGTTGGTGGGTTGAAGGCTATCGTAAGGGTGCCGGTTGGGCACTCCCTCAGGAGCGTACCTACCAGAACCAAGGCTATCAGGATCAGCTTGACGCAGCTACAATCTATTCGTTGCTCGAGCATGAGATCGTGCCTCTCTATTATGAGCAGAACAAGAAGGGCTTCAGCCCCAATTGGATTAAGGTCATCAAGAACTCTATCGCAACCATCGCTCCTCACTATACGATGAAGCGTCAGTTGGATGACTATTACAGCAAGTTCTATAATAAGGAGGCAGCCCGCTTTGCAAAGATTTCGGCCAATAACAACCATCTGGCCAAGGAGATTGCTCAATGGAAGGAAACCGTTGCAGAGCGTTGGGATAATATCAATGTAGTCAGCAAAGACAGCTCTTATCTCGAGAACGGTGGTGAGACTGGACAGAAGTACGTCATCCGTTACACCATCGATGAGCAGGGACTGAATGACGCTATTGGACTGGAACTCGTTACGCTGAAGCCTGATTCCGATCCCAGCGACCGTCGCATCTATAGCGTGAAGGAGTTCAAGATGACTGGCCACGAGGGCAACAATTACAACTTTGAGTTGACATTGGAGCCTGAGCATGCTGGTTCGTTTAAGAGTTGCGTGCGCATGTTCCCGAAGAACAAGAACTTGCCTCACCGTCAGGACTTCTGCTACGTGAAGTGGCTCGACTAATATAAGATTAACGATAAATGGAAAGCCCCAGCTAAGCGGTTACAAGCTTAGTTGGGGCTTCCTTTTTGATGAGGAATGAGAGAAACGCTGCTTAGCAACGTTTTACAGACTAAAGTCTTAACGAAGGAAGCAAACTGCTGTTGCTGTCACGTCGTTTTTGTAGACGGGCCTCTATTTAAGGAATCTATAAATGAGTGAGCTCCTTTGCTTAGTAGAGAGGAACGTTGATATCGAAAGGCGATTCGAAGTCCTTCAGTAAGTCGTGCTTGGTATCCTTCTCTGAAAGGTTGGCATGCTCGGTAGGGATGCGCCAGTCAATACCCAGCGAATCGTCGAGGATGGAAATGCCGCCGTCGGCCTCCGGGTGATAGAAGTTATCGCATTTGTACTGGAAGATAGCGGTCTCTGACAATACGGCGAAGCCATGAGCGAAGCCACGTGGAATGAAGAACTGACGGTGGTTATCTTCGGTCAATTCTACGGCAACATGTTGGCCGTAAGTGGGTGAACCTTTTCGGATATCTACAGCCACGTCGAGCACTCTGCCGCGTACACAGCGCACCAGTTTACTCTGACTGTAAGGCGGGCGCTGGAAATGCAGACCACGCATCACACCATAAGACGACATCGATTCGTTGTCTTGGCAGAAATCGATGTGGCCGACTTTCTCATCAAACTCACGCTGCGAGAAACTCTCAAAGAAGTAACCGCGCGCATCTCTGAAGAGGCGTGGCTCGATAATCAGTACGCCTTCAATGTTGGTTTTGATGACATTCATTCTTCTTGCCTTCCTTGCTTATCTGTTCTTATACATGTTATCGTAGTACTTCTGGTAGTCGCCAGAGGTGACATTGTCCATCCATTCCTGGTTGTCGAGATACCAACGTACGGTTCTTTCAATGCCTTCCTCAAACTGCAGGCTGGGCTCCCATCCGAGTTCACGCTGCAACTTCCGGCTATCAATGGCGTAGCGCATATCATGGCCGGGTCGGTCGGTGACGTAGGTGATGAGGTTCTCATCTTCGCCCTCCTTACGGCCGAGCAGACGGTCGACGGTCTTGATGACGACATGGATGATATCGATATTCTTCCATTCGTTGAAGCCGCCGATGTTATAGGTGTCGGCAATCTTACCCTTATGGAAGATGAGATCAATGGCGCGTGCGTGGTCTTCGACGTAGAGCCAGTCGCGTACATTCTCGCCCTTACCATAGACGGGGAGCGGCTTGCGGTGCCGGATATTGTTGATGAATAGGGGGATGAGCTTCTCCGGGAACTGGTAAGGACCGTAGTTGTTGGAGCAGTTGGTCACGATAGTCGGCATGCCGTAGGTGTCGTGGAAAGCGCGGACAAAGTGGTCGCTCGATGCTTTCGAGGCAGAGTACGGAGAGTGAGGGTTGTATTTCGTCTCTTCGGTGAAGAACTCAGTGCCGTAGGCGTGGTGATGCTCAGACGAGGCCTTTGTGGTGAACGGACTTTCAAGCCCCTCGGGGTTGGTGAGTTTCAGCGCACCATATACCTCATCGGTTGAGATATGGTAGAAGCGGCAAGCTACCTTCTCGCCATTCTTCTCGATGTACCAAGGTGTAGGTTGGTTGCCCCAATAGTCCTTGGCAGCCTGCAAAAGACTCAGCGTACCGATGACATTGGTATGTGCAAAGGTGAACGGGTCTTTGATGGAGCGGTCGACATGACTCTCGGCAGCAAGGTGGATGATGCCGTCTACTTGCTCGTCTTCAATGAGCTTACGGAAATCGGCGAAGTCGCAGATATCCATCTTGACAAACTTGTAGTTGGGCTTGTTCTCAATATCCTTCAGGTTGGCTAAGTTGCCAGCGTAGGTGAGCTTGTCGAGGTTGATGATTTTATACTCGGGGTATTTATTGACGAAAAGCCTTACCACATGGCTGCCGATGAAACCGGCGCCGCCAGTGATGACAATCGTTCTTTTATAGGAAGTAGCCATAATGTTGATGATTAATGATGTTCAAAATACTGGCTTGTTCTTGTGCTTGCCCTCTTTGGCAATTCTTACGAGATATTGTCCGTATTCATTTTTGAGCATGGGTTGGGCATCTTCAATCAGTTTCTGCTCATCGATCCATCCCTGCTCAAAGGCGATGGTCTCAAGGCAGGCCACCTTCAGACCTTGGCGCTTCTCAATGACCTCGATGAAGGTCGAGGCTTCTGCCAGTGAGTCGTGTGTGCCGGTATCGAGCCATGCGAAGCCACGGCCGAGCGTCTTCACCTTCAGTTCCTTATCGTCGAGGAAGACTTGGTTTACGGAAGTAATCTCCAGTTCTCCACGCGTTGACGGCTTGATGTGGGCAGCCACGTCTACCACCTTATTAGGATAGAAGTAGAGTCCGACGACAGCATAGTTGCTCTTAGGCTGCTTGGGCTTCTCTTCGATGCTCAGGCAGTTGCCGTTCTCGTCGAACTCAGCCACGCCATAGCGCTCGGGATCATTGACCCAATAGCCGAAGACCGTAGCCTTCCGCTCTTCCTCTGCCGTACGCACGGCATCGCGGAGCATGCCTGTCAGTCCGGCGCCGTGGAAGATGTTGTCACCCAGCACCAGACACACGTCATCGTCGCCGATGAACTCACGCCCGATGATAAAAGCCTGCGCCAGACCGTCAGGAGACGGTTGTTCGGCGTAGGTAAACCGTACGCCAAAGTCATTGCCGTCGCCTAACAGACGCTTGAAGGCAGGCAGATCGAATGGTGTGGATATGATGAGAATATCGCGTATACCGGCCAACATCAGTACCGATATAGGATAATAGATCATCGGCTTGTCGAAGATAGGGATGAGCTGCTTGCTCACGCCCTTGGTGATGGGGTAGAGGCGGGTGCCGCTTCCACCGGCGAGAACGATGCCTTTCATTACTTTTGAGATAAGAGGTTGGTCATGCATTTCTTCAGCGAGTCAACCCAGTAGGGTATCTTGATGCCGAAGGTTTGTTTTATCTTAGTCTTGTCAAGCACCGAATAGGCAGGCCGCTTGACGGGAGACGGGAACTCGTCACTGTGGCATGGCTCAATGTCGCAGTTGTGGTTTCCGGCCAGTTCTGCGATTTTGATGGTGAAGTCATACCAGCTGCAAACGCCTTCATTGGAGAAGTGGTAGATGCCGTTCTTCCCCACGTATTTTCTGTTTTCGACGATGTCGAAGATGGCTGCGGCCAGGTCACCGGCATAGGTCGGCGTGCCGCACTGGTCAAAGACCACCTTCAGCTGTGGCTTCGTGGCGGTGAGGTTCATCATCGTCTTGACGAAGTTATGGCCGTATTCAGAATAGAGCCAGGCGGTGCGCAGGATAATATAGTCGCAGCCTACGGCTTGGATTTTCTGTTCGCCGTGGAGCTTTGTCAGACCATAGACACCCGTTGGCGTACCTTTTTGATCTTCCTTGCAAGGCGTATTGTAGGGATCTCCGCCGAAGACGTAGTCTGTGGAGATGTGCACCAGCAGTCCATTCACCTCTTTCATCACCTTGGCGAGGTTCTCTGGTGCTGTAGCGTTCAGCGTTTCCACGATGTCGCCTGCAGTCTCTGCTTTGTCCACGTTGGTCCATGCGGCGCAGTTGATGATGCAGCCCACATGGTTCTCGCTGACCATCCGGCGCACATCGCCGATGTTGGTAATGTCAAGATGGGTGTAGCCCTCACACACGTCGGTGAAGAGGTAGTGGTCTCTGCTCGTCTTGCTGGCCAACTGCATCTCGTTGCCGAGCTGCCCGTTGGCCCCAGTGACTAATATATTCATTATATATATTGAATGTTTCTTTCTGCTTTATTTCTTGTTTCCGTATTTATAGTCGGTACCATAGCCGTAGCCATAGCCGTAACCGTAGCCATAGCCGTAGCGTTTGCTGACAGAAGTGCCGTTGAGAATCAATGCCATGTGCGGATACTTCTTTTGATCGTAGATGCGGTTGAGCTCAGGCAACATAGAGCGTTCGAGGAGACCTGCACGCACCACGAAGAGCGTATTGTCGGCATAGGATGCAATGATTTCGGTATCGGCTACAACCTCCACTGGCGGACAGTCTAAGAGGATGACGTCGTATTGGTCGCGAAGCTCATCCAGAAGCGTCTTCAACCGACCATTAGCCAAAAGCTCTGCGGGGTTAGGCGGCATCACTCCAACCGGTATCAGGTAGAGGTTGTCGATATGTGCTGACTTGACAATTAGCTCCTGTGGATTGTCGCTCATGCCGTTGAGGTAAAGTGAGAGTCCCTTCTTCGGAGAATTTACGAACGTTGACATCGAAGCCTTGCGCAGGTCGCAGTCTATGATAAGCACCTTCTTGCCTTTGATGGCCATGGCTGCGGCTGTATTAAGGGTGAGGAAGGTCTTACCACTATTCGGATTGAATGAAGTAAGCAAGAGGACGTTCTTCTCCTTGTTGTTGCCGAGGAAGTAGTCCACCTTTGTTCTAAGCAAGCGGAAGCTCTCATTCATCATGTCTTGTCCGCCTTCCTTCACAACGAGTTTGAGCTTATCCTTATCCATATCCTTACGGGTCAGGCGCTTGTACCACTTAATCTGATTACCATAAGGCACCTCGCCAACCAGAGGAACCTTCACATCCTCGAGATCCTTGCGGTTACGCAGGCGGGTATTCATGTTCTCGATGAGCAAGAGAATGCCGGCCGGGATAATGAGACCCAATACCAGTGCGATAAGCATAATCTGCTTAGACTTTGGCGATACGGGTCTGTTGGAACCGAAAGGTGCAGAGATTACACGTACGTTGTAAGCGGTGAAAGCCTGCGAGAGCTCATTCTCCTCACGCTTTTGGAGGAGGAAGATATACAGCTGCTCCTTCACTTTCTGCTGACGTCCTACGCTCTGCAGATATTCAGCCTGACCAGGAGCTTGCGCGATACGCTGCTTGGTCTTGTTCTCCTCAAGCTGCGCCTGACCTACTTGCGCGTTGATTCCGGCTACGAGGTTGTCGATGCCAGAGAGCAGCGACTTACGCATGGCGGCAAGCTGCTCATCATAATCTTCCACGATGGGGTTTTTGGTCGACGAGTTGGCCACCAGCTGGTTGCGCTGCATGAGCAGCGTGTTGTATGCGGAAATCTCTTTCTCGATGGACTGGTTGTCTATTCCCGAGTTTGCCGGGAGCAGCTGGTAGTGGTTCTTCGTACTGCGGAAGAGCATGCCGCGCACGTAAGTGGCCATAGCGCGCTGGGTGCTGAGGTCAATCAACTGCTTGTTGGCATCCTTTGACTGCTGCATATAGAGGTCGGCGGTTGACTGCTCGTCGGGAATGAGGTGAGAGCTGCGGTAAGACGAGATGTTGGCGTCGAGGCCGCCGAGTTCCTTCTCGATGATAGCGATACGGTTATTGATGAACTTCGACGTAGCGCTGATGACCTGGTTCTTATCCTTCACCCACTGCTCCTTGTAAACGCTTATCATGGTGTTGATCACGTCGGTGGCGCGCTCCGGGATGACGTCGGTATAGCTGATGTTGAGGTCAGACGACTGTTTGTCAGCCAGCGCCACAGACAGGCGCGACTGCAGCTCAGTCGTCATGCTGTAGAGCGTGGAGCGGAAGACGGTGATAGGCAGGTTGTCTTCAGAAACAAAGGAGCCGAAATAGCTGGTCGGCTTCACGATGACCTTACCGGCAGGGGTGTTGATGACCTGATTGACGAAACCTTCAACCGTCTGGTCCTCACCCATGACTTCTCCATCGCGTGTGAACTCCGACATCTTGATTTTGCCATTGGGGCTCAGTTCCAGTTTGAGCGAAGCCATCTCGTCGTCGCTGAGACCCATAAAGCGCACCGTAACCGGCAGCGTCTTGCCATATAGCTCATAGTCGTGGAAGGTGCCGGGAACGATATAGTTCATATCCAACCCGAGCCGACGGCCTGCTTCGAGCAGCACCGATGGGGCCTGAATGTTGTAGAGCTCATTGTTTACGTTGGTTTGGCCCATGTTGTAGCCCATATTCGAGAATACACTCGAAATGTCGCTGATGCCTTGCTGTTTGGTCTCGTCCTTGATGAGTACGATGGCCGAGCGCGTATATTGCTTTGGCTGTTTCTTGACATAATACATGCCCAAGAGAAGGCAGGCGATGACAGAAATCACAAACCATTTCCAGTTACTGCTGAAAAGCAGCCACAGTGCTTGGAGGTTTAAGCCCTCCTCTTGAACTTCTTGCTGTTGGATATTGTCGTTCTCAGACATAGGAGAAAAAGATTTGAATATTCGTTATTATTTGAGCAGTACGGCGATGGAGGTGAACAGCGAGGCCAATGAAATCCAGAAGGAAGTCGACCTTACATTGTTACCGTTGACTGTTGATTGTCTTGCGCGGGTGTCGTTGGGCGTGACGTAGATGACGTCATTCTGCTGGATGAAATAGGCGGGTGAGCTGGATACATCCTTCCAAGAGCAGAGGTCCACCTTATATATTTTATTAAGGCCACCCTCATTTCGCATCACGGTTACGCTGTCGCGCTTACCGTAGATGGTGAGGTCCCCGGCCTTGCCGAGGGCGTCGAGCAGGGTAATCTGGTCGCGGTCGATAGAGTACTGACCCGGTTTGGCGACTTCACCGAGGACTGAGAAGTAGAGGTTGGCAAAGTCGCAGGTCACTATGGCGTCCTTCACGAGGTCTTTGCCGACGAGCATACCCTTGATGAGCGATGCCACCTCGCCGCGCTGCAAACCGGCGATGTGCACTTTTCCGAGGATGGGGAAATCGATATTGCCGTCCGAGTCGATGGTATAGAATGATACATTCTGGCTGCCGTTGTAGTAGCTGTTGTTTGTACCCTGCCCTACACGATAGGAAACCGTAGAGAGGTTAAAAAGCTCGGCCAGTTCCGGGTCCTTGCTCTTTACGATGATGGTAGCCTTGTCACCTGGCTGGAAGGTGATGTATTTTGGCTGAACCGACGGCACCCCTTGACCGGGCTGAATGTCTTGGAAGTAGCCAATCGTCTTCGGCGTTTGGCAACCGACCATCGCTAACATTGTGAATATTGCACAAAGAAGCGGAAATCTTAAACTATTTAACATATTCTACTTATATTTTTGTTGCTGTTGTATTATAGAGGAGAAGCCTTTAGATTACAAAGTTACCATAATCTATTAAAGCAGCAACACATTGCTAACCTTTTATAGTATCTTTTAACATTCCAGGCTTCGGTAAGACGGATTTGAGCCTTGAGGAACATGTTAAAAACACATAAATAGTTACGACTTGTTTGGAAATAACATAACTTTGCAAGCAGATGAGGCGACGGTTTGTGTCGCGTAGATTTGAGATTATATAAACTATTTTCTATCAATAAGATGAAAAGTATCAAGTTTTTAGTTTTGTCGATGGCGGCTGCCTTATTGATGGCAGCCTGCGGTACGACGTCTACAGTACCTGTTACGGGTCGCAAACACACGCTGTTGGTATCTGATGCCCAGGTGCTGAGCCTGAGTAATCAGGAATACAATAAGTTTATGAAGACGGCCAAAGTATCCACTAATGCCACCAATACGGCTATGGTGAAGCGGGTCGGTCAGCGGCTGGCCTCAGCTGTTGAGACCTATCTGAAGAACAACGGCATGTCTTCGGAGATTCAGAACTTCAGTTGGGAGTTCAACCTTGTGCAGAACAAGGAAGCCAACGCATTCTGTATGCCCGGCGGTAAGATTGTCGTGTATGAGGGTCTTCTGCCTTATACGCAGAACGAGGCTTCGCTGGCCATCGTGCTCGGCCACGAGATTGCGCATGCCGTCGCCAAGCACTCGGCTGAGCAGATGTCGAAGCAGATCCGTCAGCAGTATGGCACACAGATTCTCGGAACGGTGCTCAATTCGGCCGTTGGCAACGGTGTGGGTGATGTGGCCTCAGCCATTGCCCAGCAGGGTTTCTCGTTTGCCAATCTGAAATACAGCCGCGACAACGAAAGCGAGGCCGACCACATCGGACTGATTTTCGCTGCAATGGCTGGTTACGACCCCGAGCAGGCTATTCCTTTCTGGCAGCGTATGGCATCCGGTTCCAGCAGCAATCAGAGCGATATCTTCAGCGACCACCCCAGCGATGCCAAGCGTATCGCTGCCCTGCAGAAGGAAATGCCTGAGGCGCTGAAGTATTACAAGGCCGCTACCGCATCGTCGACGACCACAAAGAAAACGACCACAAAGAAAACGACCACGAAGAAGACAACTACGAAAAAGCGTTCAACTTCTAAGCGCCGCTAATCCATAACTGCCCTTCGCCAGCGCTCTCAAAGGACGTATGGCGTAGCCGCTACCCAATGTTACCGCAAGAAGCTAAATCGGTTTCTTGCGGTATTATTTTGTGCTTTCTTTTGGAGAGGGAAGGGGTGAGGCTTATTTGTCGAGCTCGGCAATCCATTCGTATTTCTTCGTCCAACGCCAAACCGTGGTGCGCGGCAGGTTGGTGATGTTCTGAATCTGCGGATTGCTGAGGCCGATGCGAATCAGATAACACACGCGCAACTCCTGACGGTCGACGCGTCCGAGCTTACGGATGAGCAGGTCGGTGAAGTCGGGGTAGAGCTTATCCACGGCCAGCAGCAGTTGTTTCCATTCCTCGTCGCTCATCTCGTGGTGCCCCTCAGACGACCGTCTCACGGCGTCGACGACGTCTTGGGCACTGCCTTCCAGCTTCGTTTGGTGGAGCAGACGCATGAAACTCTTGTTCTGGTTGATGATATCCTCCAGCATCTGCTCCTTCTCCTTGAGTATGCTCTTGTAGTTCTCAATCTCTATCGAGACCCGCTCCAGTTCGCTCTGCGTGTGGGCGAGCCGTTGCTCCTGCCGGTGCAGTTCGTCCTCCTTCATTTGGTTTTCCTTGCGTTGCTGCATCAGTTCTCGCTCATACGACCGCGCTATCTTACGCTGATAGACAATCTCGCGGTCGAACTTCCTCCTCAAAATGATGAAGACCACAATGAGGAAGAGCATGATGAACAGACTGACAGCCATCACCCAGAAGGCATCCTTGCGGTAAAAGGCTACCGGTTGGGCAGTGAGCATTAAGTTGAGGAGCGTTCTCATTTTCATTTGATTTTATGGCAAAGTTACTGTTTTTCCATTAAAATGCCGCCTCAATACCGCTCATTTTGTTCCACTTTGTTCCATTTGGAACGCTGTGGAATGATATTAAAGGATAATTATAAAGGATAAGTCCTAACTTTGCATCGTAACCCAAAAGCAGTAAAGCTATGTTGACTTATTACTATCTCATCGACTATCTCACATCCAATTTGTGGCTCATCTGGACACTCATCTGTGTCCTGGCCCTCATCTTAGAGGTGTCGTCAGGTACTTTCTACCTCATGTGTTTTGCGCTTGGCGCCGCGTGTTCCATCGTGGTTTCCCTGTTCCCCGTACCTTTCTGGGTGCAGGTGCTGGTGTTCGCTGTAGGCTCGGTGCTGAGCGTGTATTGCGTTCGCCCCTTTGCGCTGAGGTATCTGCATCCCAACAAGGCCGACCGTCCGAGCAATGCCGACGCCCTTCTCGGTCGTGAGGGTGTCGTCATCGAGGCCATCCGCCCCGACCGCGACGGCTATGTAAAAGTCGACGGCGACGAGTGGCGCGCCGTAGCCAAGGATGGCGGCAGCATCGCCAAGGGCGAGCGCGTGCGCATCGTAGGCCGCGAGAGCATCATCGTGACCGTGGAACAAATTTGAATTATCCTTTAATCAGTATCCAATTATTTAAATCTTATTACTATGGTAGGACTTTATGTTTTAGTAGGCCTCGTCATTCTGGCAATCCTGTTTGCCAAGATGGCCATCGTGATTATTCCCCAAAGTGAGACCCGCATCATTGAGCGGCTCGGTAAGTATTACGCCACCCTCAAGCCCGGCATCAACATCATCATCCCCTTTATCGACAGGGCGAAGGTGATTGTCACCATGCAGCGTGGCCGCTATATTTACAGCAACCACATCGACTTGCGTGAGCAGGTGTACGACTTCGACAAGCAGAATGTGATTACGAAAGACAACATCCAGATGCAGATCAACGCACTGCTCTATTTCCAGATTGTCGATCCTTTCAAGGCTGTTTACGAAATCAACAACCTGCCCAACGCTATCGAGAAGCTCACGCAGACCACACTGCGTAACATCATCGGTGAGATGGAACTCGACCAGACGCTCACCTCGCGCGACATCATCAACACAAAGCTGCGCGGCGTTCTCGACGATGCCACCAACAAATGGGGCATCAAGGTCAACCGTGTTGAGCTGCAGGACATTACGCCGCCGCAGAGCGTGCTGATGGCCATGGAGAAGCAGATGCAGGCTGAGCGCGACAAGCGTGCCACTATCCTCACCTCTGAGGGTGAGAAGCAGGCCCAGATTCTGAAGTCGGAAGGTGAGAAGACGGCTACCATCAACCGCGCCGAGGCCGACAAGCAGCAGTCCATCCTGCGCGCTGAAGGTGAGGCTACGGCCCGCATCCGCAAGGCTGAGGCCGAGGCTGCCGCCATCGAGAAGATTACCCAGGCCGTGGGTCAGTCGACCAATCCGGCCAACTATCTCTTGGCCAAAAACTACATCGCAATGCTTCAGCAGTTGGCCAGCGGCGACCAGAATAAGACGGTCTTCCTGCCTTACGAGGCTACCAATCTCATGGGCAGCTTAGGCGGCATCAAGGAATTGTTCAAGTAAAACAGCGCTCCCCGGCCCCTGACATCGCGTTGGGGCTGGCGGGGAGTTTGTCGTATAAATCGATTCATCCATGAATATTTGTATTGTTTGTGGCGCCCGCCCCAACTTCATGAAGGTGGCGCCCGTTATCCGCGCCATTAAGGCCGAGCAGCGCCATGGCGTGGACATCAATTACCGTTTGCTTTATACGGGGGCTGACGGCGACCCGACCATCGAACCGTCGCTGTTCAGTGATCTGCAGATCGAATCGCCCGATTACTGCCTCGACGTCACCTGTGAGAACCTCAACGAGATTACCGGACTGGTGATGCAGCGTTTCGAGCTCTGGCTTCAGCATCACCCGGTTGATACCGTCGTGGTGGTTGACGACCTCGCCTCGACGATGGCTGTGGCCATTGTGGCGAAGAAGCAGGGACTGCGGCTGGCCCACATCGCCGCCGGTACGCGGTCGTTCGACATCAACATGCCCAAGGAAGTCAACCGGCTGGTCATCGACGGCTTGTCGGATATCTTGTTCACGGCCGGCGTGAGCAACAACTCCATCGCCAACCGCGAGGGCGCCGAACTGTCAAAGGTCTATATGGTGGGCAATGTGCTGATGGACAACCTGCGCTTCAACCGAGACCGCCTCGTGCGCCCGACCATCTTCGACGGCGATGCGAAGACCGGACTGCCGCCATTGGAGGACAACGGTTATATCGTGTTTACGCTCAACCGTAAAGCGCTCATTCATGACATTGACCACCTGCAGGAATTGCTGCTCGCCATTGCCGACCGTCAGGGCGACGTGCCGGTGATAGCGCCATTGCGCGGCAAAGCGGCTGAGGCTGTAAGCCAATGCGTTATGGCCAATGCTTCCGCTCACATCTATGTGATTGATTCCTTGCCCTATCTTGAGTTCTCTTATCTCACCGCTTACGCCAAGGGCGTCATCACCGACTCGGGCAATGTGGCTGAGGAAGCCACGTTCAACCTGGTGCCTTGCATCACGCTGAACAGCTACACCGAGCACTATGAGACGGTGAAGGTGGGGTCCAACGTGCTCGTTGGCGAGGAGCCCTCACGGCTGGCCGAAGCGGTCGGCGATATGGTGGCCGGCCGGTGGAAGTCCTGCGGTCTGCCCGAGCAGTGGGATGGCCGTACGGGTGAGCGTATCGTGAAGATCTTGGAATCATGAAGGAGACCGCCTTATTTATTAAGAACATGGTTTGTGACCGGTGTGTGATGGCTGTTGACGACGCTTTGCGCCAGCAGTCGCTCCGGCCGGTCAGCGTGGAGCTGGGCAAGGCTGTGGTTGAGGGTGAACTGACCGCCGGTCAGCGCACCGCCCTCCAACAACGGTTGCAGCAGCTCGGTTTCGAATTGCTTGACGACCGTCGGCAACAGACCATCGCGCAGATCAAGGCCGCCGTCATCCGTCTGGTCCACTATCAGCAGGGCAACGCGCAGGTCAACCTCTCCGAATATCTCCGGCAGGAGCTGCATCAGGATTATTCCAGCCTGTCGAAGCTTTTCTCCGAATATGCCTCAAAGACCATCGAGCGCTATTACATCGAACAGCGCATCGAACGGGTGAAGGAGCTGCTGACCTACGACGAGCTGACGCTGTCGCAGATTGCTTTGGAGATGAACTACTCCAGCGTAGCCTATCTCTCGAGCCAGTTCAAGAGTGTCACCGGTATGACACCGTCGCAGTTCAAGCGCCTCCACGGCCAACAGCGGCGCAAGTTGGATGAGATTTAGTTTGTGTTCTTGAGCCATTTGGTTTAAGGGCTTTTGATGTTGCAATGGCGGGCTCCGGGCTCGGCCATTGCAATTTGTTTGGTTCGTCTGTGCCCGTTATTCCAAATGTTAAAAACTAAGAAAATAGCGGACAAAATCGTGTTCGGGTTTTGCGTTGTTCCAGCGATGAAACGACGCCCAATTATGGATGAAACAACGAAAAAACAGCGCGGAAACCGGCGTTTTTGCCTTGCCGCATCGCGATAACTATGCTTTCGCACCGCGATAACTATGGTATCGCATCGCGATAGCTATGCTCTCGCACCGCGATAGGTATGCTATCGCACCACGATAAGTATCTGATGACGGCCTCTTAGTGGCCTGATTCAACCGAGATTTAGACCTTAAACAATGTAAGCTGTTGATTTATAGCGACTTGCTAAAACTCTCGCGTAGCGGCCGTATGCTGACCGACGGACGACTTGTTCGCAAATAACGCCGTCTCCATGTTAAAAAATCACCAATTAATTTGACAAAACCCCTTCCAGGGTTGATTGACGCTCGCATGAACTTGAAACACAATATATAGTCGGCAACAGCTATCTGGCCGATATGGGTGGCGGTGTTCACAACGTCACCTTTGAGCCCCGTTGCCGCAACAACTGGCACATCCACCACAAAGGCGTGCAGGTGCTCATCTGCGTCGCCGGCCGCGGCTGGTATCAGGAGTGGGGTAAGGAAGCCGTCGAGATGACGCCCGGCAGCGTCATTGCCATTCCCGAAGGCGTGAAGCACTGGCATGGCGCCGCCAAGGACTCATGGTTCCAGCACCTCACCTACATGAAAGATGTGCAGGAGGGAGCCTCCAACGAGTGGCTCGAGCCCGTGTCGGATGAGACGTATGATAAGCTAAAGTAAAAGGGTTGTAGGATAATGCCCTTTATTTTATTTCGTATGCGATGGTGTGTTAACTTCCATCGTCGCGGCGTTTACTGGTGTGTCTCACGCAGCAGGTCGTTGACCGTCTTCACGGGGTTGAAGGTCGACAGCGGCACTTCTACGAAGACCGTGTTCCAGTCGCTCATGGCACCATTCCATAGTCCGGGCAACTCGAGCGCTTTCAGCTGGCGGCCGTTTTTGCTCTTGCTACTGATGAAGCCGGTGTTGTGGTCAACATAGTCGGGCAGGTGGAAGGGATGCCCCTGATAGTCTTTCGTAGCGCAAACCAAGTCGACGGGGTTGAAGTGGGTACCGCCGGTGAACATCTTTACATAAGCTTCGTTGCTCTTGTCAATCTGACTGCTCTCCAATATTTGAGGACTGACCGTACCATCCTGATTATAAGCGAGGAACGGGCCGCCACCGGGCTCGCCCACGTTCTTCACCACACCGCAGACGCGAATGGGGCGGTTGAGCTTCTTCCGCAGATAGATGACGAGGTCGGCATCCTCCAGTTCCTTGATGTCGGACTTGCGGCAGCAAAGCACGTGTTGTACGAAGCGGATGATCTCTTCCAGTTTGGCGTGGTTATATTGGCCCGAATCCAACAGTTTGAGATAATCGAACACCTGGCGTTGCACCTTTACCAGCACACCGCCGATGACCTTCTTCCATTGTACGGTGTCGCCCTTCAAGCGGTCGGGTACCACATTGTCGATATTCTTGATGAAGATGACGTCGGCATCGATGTCGTTGAGGTTCTCGATGAGTGCGCCGTGGCCACCCGGACGGAAGAGCAACGACCCGTCCTCGTTGCGGAAGGGCGTGTTGTCGGGATTGGCGGCGATGGTGTCGGTGCTGGGCTTCTGCTCAGAGAACGTAATGTCGTAATGAATGCCGAATTTCTGCTCATACTTGGCTTTCTTCTCGGCCACACGCTGCTTGAACAGCTCCAGATGGTCGTGGGAAACGGTGAAGTGGATGTGCGACTCGCCGTTGGAGCTGGCATAGAGCGCGCCTTCTACCAGATGCTCCTCTAATGGGGTGCGGATGCCGTCGTCGTAGCGGTGGAAGAGCAGCAGGCCCTTCGGCAGCTGACCGTAGTTCAGTCCATCAGCATTGAGCAGGTTGGCTACAACAGCCTTGTATTCGCCGTCGGCTACAAGCTCATCGATGCTCTTCTTGTTGTTTTCCACGCATTTGGCGTTGAGGGCTTCGTAGAAGGCGAAGTGCTTGATGTCGCTGAAGAACGTCTTCTCAAAGTCGGTCTGCGGCTTGTCGTAGTCGGCATTGAGAAAGCCAAACATATTTTTGAACATACGGCTGGCGGCACCCGATGCGGGAACAAACTTCACCACCTTATGCCCTTGCTGCTTGTAGGCTTCCCATGCCTCAACGTCTTGCTGTTGCTGGTCGGCACCCTCGGCGAGGATGCCTTTGCCTACGGCTGCTGCGCCTTCGAGCTTGAGGAAGGGGAAACCCTGTCGGATCTGTTCTAATTGGTGCTCTACTTGGGCTACGGTCATGCCGCGGCCTTCAATCTGTTGTTTGTCTGCCTGTGTTAGCATAGCGATCTGGTTTAATAGTCTTATTGATGCAAATTTAATGTTTTTCCGCTAATGTGGCAAAGTCCGCCCCGCTTTTTTATAGCTTTTTATATATGGCAGGGCGCCCCGAATGGTCGCGGCCGTGGCGCCATCCGTTATTCCATAACTTTTTTCCAAGATTTCGTAACAGCGGAATGCGCCGTTTGCCGTAACTTTGCAACCGTAAACAAGCAACATTAATATTAATACTTACGACAATGAAAAAGGTGATTACAGTAAACGGAATGAGATGTGAACATTGCAAGGCTAAGGTGGAAGGCGCTTTGAAGGCCATTGACGGGGTCAATGCCGCTGAGGTGAGCCTGGCCGACCACAACGTGACCGTCGACTATGATGAGGCCAAGGTGCAGCCCGAAGCCATGAAGGATGCCGTAGACAACTGCGGACACTTCGAGATGGTGCTGTAGGACGATGGCCCTGAGGCGGTTTCGCTTAGGTGCCAGTGTAGTGGCCGGCCTTGTGCCGGCCACCAGCCGCATGTGACATAGTGGAGAAAAATATATAAGGGATAACAAAATATGAAACAGACAATACCCGTGGTCGGCATGGCATGCGCGTCGTGCTCGGCCAACGTTGAGAGAAAGTTGAACTCGCTGGACGGCATCCAGTCGGCCTCAGTCAGTCTGGCCGGGCGCTCCGCACTGGTCGACTACGACCCGTCGAAGATCAGTCTGGAGACGATGAAGAAAGAAATCAATGGCATCGGTTACGATCTCGTCATTGAGAAAGACCGGTCGGTGGAGGCCATTCAGAAGCGCGAATACACCATTCTGCTTCGCCGCACGGTGCTGTCGTGGGTGTTGTCGGTGGTCGGCATGTGCATCAACATGCGGTGGCTGCCCATCGGGGACACGACGGTGGTCAATCAGGTGGCGCTGCTCATCGCCTTGGCCAATATGTATTTCTGTGGCCGCCAGTTCTATGTATCGGCGTTTAAACAAATACGTCACGGTGCCGCCAACATGGATACCCTGGTGGCGCTCTCCACGGCTATCGCCTTCATTTTCAGTGCCTACAACACGTTCTGGGGCGATGCGTCGCTCACTTATTTCGACTCTTGCGGCATGATCATCACCTTTGTGTTGACCGGTCGTCTGTTAGAGGAGAAAGCCAAGGACGGCACCGCCACGAGCATCAAGCAGCTCATGGGTCTCGCTCCGAAAACGGCCCACATCGTCGAGGACGGTGAGGTGCGCGAGGTGCCTATCTCTACGATCGACGTGGGCGACCTGCTCGAGGTGCGCCCCGGTGAGAAGGTGCCGGTCGACGGCGAGGTGATCTCGGCTGAGAGCTTCATGACGCCCGATGCCGCCTATGTCGATGAGAGCATGATTACCGGTGAGCCGACACCCGCCGAGAAGATGAAAGGATCGAAGGTGCTGGCCGGTACCATCCCAAGTCAAGGTAAGTTCCGCATGCGTGCCCGCCAGGTGGGCGAGAACACGGCGCTGGCGCATATCATCAAGGTGGTACAGGAGGCTGAAGGCAGCAAGGCGCCGGTGCAGCGCATCGTCGACAAAGCCGCGCTGGTGTTTGTACCCGTAGTGGGCGCCATCGCGCTTATCACCTTCCTCGTCTGGTTGGCTGTCGGCGGTATGGCCGTATTGCCGAAGGCCATCATCTCGGCCGTCACCGTATTGGTCATCGCTTGCCCCTGCGCTATGGGTCTGGCCACGCCGACAGCCCTGATGGTGGGCGTGGGCAAGGCGGCCGACCGTCATGTGCTCATCAAGGATGCTACGGCGCTGGAGCTGTTGCGTAAGGTGAATGTCCTCGTGACCGATAAAACCGGAACGCTGACCATCCCAAATCAGCAGGTCGACTTCACCAAGGCCGATGACCTGCCGTTAGAGGATCGCGAACGGCTGAAGCCACATGTGCCCGAGGCTATGGCGCAACTGCAGAAAGATGGCATCGATGTGTGGATGATGAGCGG
This sequence comes from uncultured Prevotella sp., assembly GCA_900315835.1. Classification (GTDB taxonomy): domain Bacteria; phylum Bacteroidota; class Bacteroidia; order Bacteroidales; family Bacteroidaceae; genus Prevotella. The sequence goes on along the minus strand of ONAR01000028.1, from coordinate 73,680 downwards.
CGACAAGGAAGAGGCCGCCAAATACTGGGCCGACAAAGCGGGCATCAAGCATTATAAGGCTAAATGCGTGCCCGCTGATAAGGAAAACTTAGTGAGAAAGCTGAAAGAGGAGGGCAAGACCGTAGCCATGATTGGCGATGGCATCAACGATACGCAGGCGTTGGCTCTGGCCGACGTGAGTATCGCCATCGGTACGGGCACCGACGTGGCGATGGATGTGGCGCAGGTGACGCTCATCTCCGACGATATGATGGCGCTGCCCGACAGCGTAAGGCTCAGCCGCAAGACGGTGAAGATGATTTGGGAGAACCTCTTCTGGGCGTTCATCTACAACCTCATCTGCATCCCCTTGGCTGCCGGTGTGCTCTATCTGTTCTACGACAATCCACCCATCCAGCTCACTCCGATGTGGGGTAGTGCGCTGATGGCATTCTCAAGTCTGAGCGTGGTTCTAAATAGTCTGCGCCTGAAGTGGGCTTAGGCCACCAGTTCTTCTCCACTGAAATCTGCAGGGAGAAGTTGGGATTGGGTGTCCACCGCAATGCTGCCCCGAGTTTATCGCCAAAAGCGTTATACCCGGGGTAGCTGTCGTAATAGCCCAGGGCACCGTAGCGGCCAAAGTAGCCCGGGTAACCAAAATAGCCGCCATAGCCCTGCATGCCGCTGTTGACCAGCGACTTCTGACCGTAGACGTAGCCGGTGAGATGGTCGTTGAACTGATAGCCCAGCTCACCGTAGAGTCCGCCATTGGTGACGTTGATACCATCCCAGTTGAGGTGGTTGATATAGCCGCCCGCAGTGAGCCAGGCCCGCTTGCCGAGGGGCGCCACATAAGTCGCAGTAACATTTTGCGCAAAGCCCGCACCCTTGGGTGCACCCTTGCCGAAGCCCGCCATCACGCTGAGGTTGACGCTCGCGTTGAGGCCCTGGTGAAGCGGCGACGTCGACAGATGGGTCGAGGGCGTTACCGGCGACAGTTGGGCCGGCGCCAGATAACTCTGAGCCGACACGGTGAGCGCCATGAATAGCAATACTATCAAACTGATGGTCTTATGCATCTTGAATACTCCTTACACATTATTATATATAGACCCGGCAACGGCAGGATATGGCTCCGGCAACGGTGCCATGTCTTCACGCCGGTCGTCTGCCGTGGTCTTTTCTGCAAATTTACGCCGTTTGCGCTAATAATGAGCAAAACGAGGTGAGGCTTAACATTATTTGAGTTTTTGAGATTGTCGGTTTATGAGTTTTTGAAGTTAGCGTGGGCGCAGGAGCTATGGGGCTTCATCGGCCAGCCTATCCCCACAGGTCTCTCCGGCGAGGACCTCGGCATCACCCCGCAGACCCTAAGCTATTAACAGCCGTCATGATTGGATAATAAATCGCGCAAACGTACGTTTGTCTAAAATAACCCTCTTTATTATGGATAACCATCAAGAAGTCAATAAAAGCATTGCCAACAACCGCCGGCAGCTCATACTGTGGATAGGCGCACTCATCATTGGCGCCATACTTGGATTACTCGGACTGGGCTGGCTCAACGCACTGATGACGTTCATTGCCACCGTCTATACCCGTCTGTTTCAGTTTCTGGCCGTCCCCACCATCGTATTGGCGGTCATCACTACGCTGGCTTCCATTGGTGACCAGAAAGACACGGGGCGTATCTTCCGCCATGCCCTGACCTACACGTTGCTCACCACTGTAGCCGCCGCTGCCGTTGGACTGCTGCTGTTTCTCCTCATCCGGCCGGGTAACCTGCCGGCCGCGATGGTGGCTGGCGGGCAAACCAACATCCCCCAGAACCTCGGCGGCGAGACCTACTACGACCACATTCTCTCCGTTGTGCCCAACAACCTCGTGCAACCGTTTCTCGACGCCAATGTGTTGTCGCTGTTGCTCATCGCTGCGGCTGTGGGCATCGCGCTGGCAAAGATGAGGCAGGGGGAGCGCCGCACCACGGTGCTGAACTTCTTTTTGGGACTGCAGGATCTGCTGTTTATGCTCATCAAAGGCCTCATCTGGACACTGCCGATGGGCATTCTGGCTTTCGCAGCCCAGCTCAGCGCACAGGTGTCGGCCGGTGTGGCCGCAGCGTCATTGGGCCGCTACGTGGCGGTCATCCTCGGCGGCAATGTGTTGCAGTTCTTCGTTGTGTTGCCGCTCTTTCTGTTGGCCCGCGGCATCAATCCGCTACGCCATTTGGGCAGGATGATGCCTGCCGTGCTCATGGCATTCTTCACCAAGAGCTCGGCTGCCACATTGCCGGTGACCATGGAAACGGCCGAGAAGCGTGCGGGGGTGGCGCCGAAGGTGGCCCGCTTTGTGCTGCCCATCTGCACCACCATCAACATGAATGGCTGCGCGGCTTTCATCCTCGTAACCTCGCTCTTCGTCATGCAGAACGGCGGCACCCACCTCACGCTGCCGATGATGCTGCTGTGGCTCGTCATCGCTGTGGTGGCCGCTGTCGGCAATGCCGGAGTGCCGATGGGGTGCTACTTCCTCACGCTTTCGCTGATGACCGGTCAGGGTGCGCCCGTCGGCATCATGGGCATCATACTGCCAATCTACACCATTATTGATATGGTGGAGACGGCCGAAAACGTGTGGAGCGACTCGTGTGTGGCGGCTATGACCGACCATGATGTTAGTTGACTTATCATCATAAAATAAGAGAAAAAGCGAGATTTTATATAAATTTTCCCCGAATTGTTTGTTGGTTTGAAGGAAAAGCCTTACTTTTGCAATCGAATTAAAACATTATCATCCTTATGAAGGCATACGCAACATATTCCTATTATTACTTTTACTTTGCAAGAAATTGCGAAGCGGGAAGTTGCGTGTAATTTCAACTTAAGACAAACGATAGTTAATCCGAAAGGTTTACATCATAGTCCCGCTTCAGTGTATATTGAGGCGGGATTTTTTAATTTAATAAGACAATGAAAAGAATAGCGATACAAGGTTACTTAGGTTCGTTCCATGACATTGCGGCCCACCAGTATTTCGAGGGTGAGCAGGTGCAGATCATCTGCTGCGCTACGTTCGAGGGCGTGTTCGAGAATATCAAGCGCGACCCCACCGTCATTGGCATGCTCGCCATCGAGAACACTATCGCCGGTTCATTGCTCCATAACTATGAGTTGCTGCGCGACAGCGGAACGTCAATCGTTGGCGAGCATAAGCTCCACATCACCCACAGCATCTGCTGTCTGCCCGACGACGACTGGACGACGCTTCGCGAGGTGCATTCCCATCCGGTGGCACTCATGCAATGCCGCGACTACCTTGCCAACCACCCTGATTTGAAAGCCGTTGAGGCCGAGGATACTGCAGGCAGCGCCGAGTTTATTCACGACAACCAATGCCACGGATGGGCCGCCATCTGCCACGCCGACGCCGCTGAGATGTACGGATTGAAGGTGCTCGAGAACCACATTGAGGACAACAAACACAACTTCACCCGCTTCCTCGTCGTCACCGACCCGCGCAAGGCCGACTTCCTGCGACCGCTCAACCAAGCCAATAAGGCAAGTCTCGTCTTCTCTTTGCCCCATGAGGAAGGGTCGCTGTCGAAGGTGTTGACCATCCTCAGCTTCTACGATATCAACCTCACCAAGATACAGTCGTTGCCCGTCATCGGCCACGAGTGGGAATATATGTTCTACGTCGATGTCACCTACACCGACTTCATCCGCTACCGCCAGTCGATTGACGCCATCACGCCCTTAGTGAAGACTCTAAAGATATTAGGCGAATACAAAGCATCTTAATACAAACATCACTATGAAACCAGCAGAAAGAGTTAACAGCATACAAGAGTATTATTTCAGCCGTAAGCTCAAGGAGATAGCGCGGCTCAACGCTGAAGGTCAGGACATTATATCACTGGCCATTGGTTCACCCGACATGCCGCCTTCAAAGCAGACCATTGACAAACTGTGCAAGGTGGCCCGCGACCCCAACGCCCACGGCTACCAGCCGACAAGTGGACTGCCCGAGTTGCATAAGGCTATGGCCGGCTTCTACAAGCGCATCTACGGCGTCGACCTCGACCCGATGCGCGAGATCCAACCCATCATTGGCTCGAAGGAAGGCATCATGTATGTCACCCTTGCCTTCTGCAATGCCGGTGACGAGGTGCTGATCCCCGATCCGGGCTATCCCACCTACACCGCCGTTAACAAGCTGTTCGGTACGAAGATAGTCAACTATGACCTTCGCGAAGACAACGGTTGGCAGCCCGACTTCGACCAGCTCGAGCAGATGGACCTGAGTCGTGTGAAGGTGATGTGGGCCAATTACCCCAACATGCCGACCGGTGGCAACGCCCGTCGTGAGACCTTCGAACGGCTGGTCGACTTTGCCCGCCGCCACGACATCCTCGTAGTCAACGACAATCCCTATTCGCTCATCCTCAACGACCACCCCATGAGCCTCATGCAGGTACCGGGAGCCAAGGACTGCTGCGTCGAGTTCAACTCAATGTCGAAGAGCCATAACATGCCCGGCTGGCGTGTCGCCATGATGGTGAGCAACCCCGAGTACATCTCGTGGATGTTCAAGATACAGAGCAATATAGAGAACGGAACCTTCCGCGGCATACAGCTCGCCGCCGCTGAGGCTTTCAACACCAATACGCCCGAGTGGCACCGCGAGAACAACATTGAGAATTATCACCGCCGCCGCGTCATCGCCGAGGACATCATGCGGGCCCTTGGCTGCAGCTTCGACCCCACGCAGGTGGGCATGTTTCTCTGGGGCAAGATACCCGACAAATACGAGAATGTGGAGGACCTCACCGAAGCGGTGCTGCACAAGGCGCGCGTCTTCATCACTCCGGGGTTCATCTTCGGCAACAACGGCGAGCGTTACATCCGTATCAGCCTCTGCGCCAAGGATGAAAAGATGAAAGAGGCATTAAATAGAATTAAGGCAACAATAAAATAAGAACACTATGGAATTGGAACTTGAACCACTCAATTTGCCGTCAGACAACGGTGAGAGACCTATTGTGATTGCAGGTCCGTGCTCGGCTGAGACCGAGGAACAAGTGATGACTACCGCCCGGCAGTTGGCCAATAAAGGCTGCCACATGTTCAGGGCCGGCATCTGGAAGCCGCGCACCAAGCCGGGAGGCTTCGAGGGCAATGGCGAGGCTGCGCTGCCCTGGATGCAGGAGGTGAAGAAGGAAACCGGCATGCTCACCGCCACCGAAGTGGCTACGCCGGAGCATGTGGAGCTTGCTCAGAAATATGGTATCGACATTCTGTGGATTGGCGCACGCACATCGGCCAACCCCTTCGCCATGCAGGATTTGGCCGACAGCCTGAAGGACTACGATGGTCCGGTGCTGGTCAAGAACCCCGTCAATCCCGACCTCGAACTGTGGATTGGCGCAATGCAGCGCCTCAATCAGGCTGGCGTCAAGCGGTTGGGTGCCATCCACCGCGGCTTCTCGAGCTATGATAAGAAGATTTACCGCAACCTGCCCATGTGGCAGATTCCCATTGAGCTGCATCGCCGCATACCCAGCTTGCCCATCATCTGCGACCCCAGCCATATCGGCGGCCGGCGCGACCTCATCGCTCCCCTTTGCCAGCAAGCCATGGACCTCGGTTTCGACGGACTCATCGTCGAGAGCCATTGTGACCCCGACTGCGCCTGGAGCGATGCCAAACAGCAGGTGACACCGGATATTCTTGACTACATCTTAAGCTTATTGGTGGTGAGAAGTGAACATACAACAACCGAGGGTCTGCGCCAATTGCGTAGCCAGATTGATGAGATCGACAACCAGTTGATGGACTTGATGGCTAAGCGTCTGCGTGTCTGCCGCGAGATAGGAACGTTTAAGAAAGAGCATAATATGACGGTGCTGCAGGCAGGCCGCTACAATGAGATTCTCGAGAAGCGTGGCGCTCAGGCTTCGCTCTGCGGCATGTCGCCGGAGTTTGCGGCTCACGTCTTCGAACTCATCCACGAGGAGAGCGTGCGCCAGCAGTTGCAAATCGTAAACGAATAAGCCAGCCATGAAGATTCTGATTATGGGAGCCGGAAAGATGGGCTCCTTCTTTATCGACCTGCTCAGTTTCGACCACGAGGTGGCCGTCATTGAGCGGGACCCGAAGCGCATGCGCTTCACTTACAACTGCCAGCGCTTCACGACGATGGATGAGGTAAAGGCCTTTGCGCCCGAATTGGTCATCAACGCCGTAACGGTGAAGTACACCATTCCTGCCTTCGAACAGATACTGCCCTATCTGCCAAAGGATTGCATCATCTCCGACATCTCGTCGGTGAAGACCAATCTTAAGGACTTTTACGAGAAGACGGGCCATCCCTATGTCTCTACGCACCCGATGTTTGGCCCGACATTTGCCAACCTCAACCAACTCTCAGAGGAGAATGCCATCATCATCAGCGAGGGCGACTACATGGGCCGCATCTTCTTCAAGGACCTCTACCAGCGCCTGGGCCTGCACATCTATGAGTATACTTTCGATGAGCATGACCGCACTGTGGCCTACTCGCTGAGCATCCCATTTGTCTCGACCTTTGTCTTTGCGGCAGTGATGAAGCACCAGGATGCGCCCGGCACGACGTTCAAGCGGCACATGCGCATCGCCCGCGGCGTGCTGTCCGAGGACGACTACCTCCTGCAGGAGATCCTTTTCAACCCCTACACCCACGACCAGGTGGCGCAGATACGCAGTGAACTGAAAGAGCTCCTGCAGATTATCGATAATAAGGATGCCGATGGCATGAAGGCGTATCTTACCAAAATCAGGCGCAACGTTGCCGACCAACAGTAAGATATGGGTGAGATGACGATGGAATGACAATCGTCGCGCATCGTCAATTCATAGGGAGGGCAATCAGCGGTTGCTGCGCAAATTCTGTCATCTCTATGTCGCTTATTTCGAATATATTCGCTACCTTTGCACGAAAATAAGCAATTAATCATATGTTTGAGAATTTAACCGACCGCCTTGAACGCTCGTTCAAGATGCTGAAAGGCGAGGGCAAAATCACAGAAATAAACGTAGCCGAGACGCTGAAGGACGTTCGCCGCGCGTTGCTCGACGCTGATGTCAACTATAAGGTAGCCAAAACGTTCACCGATACGGTCAAGCAGAAAGCGCTGGGTATGAACGTACTCACCGCCGTCAAGCCTGGACAGTTGATGGTGAAGATTGTGCACGATGAACTGGCCAAGCTCATGGGTGGTGAGGCTTCCGAGCTCCAGTTGAAGAGCAAGCCGTCTATCATCCTGATGTCGGGTCTTCAAGGCTCGGGTAAGACCACGTTCAGCGGCAAGCTCGCCAATATGCTCAAGCAGAAGCAGCATAAGAAGCCTTTGCTCGTAGCGTGCGACGTCTATCGCCCTGCCGCCATCGACCAGTTGAAAGTCGTCGGTGAGGGTATCGGCGTTCCAGTGTATAGTGAGCCGGACAACAAAAATGTCAACGAGATTGCCGACCATGCCGTACAGGAGGCTAAAGCCAAGGGCTACGACGTGGTCATCATCGATACTGCCGGCCGACTGGCTGTTGATGAGGAGATGATGAACGAGATCAGCAGTCTGAAGGAGCATATCCATCCCGACGAGGTGCTGTTTGTCGTTGACGCCATGACCGGTCAGGATGCCGTCAACACGGCTAAGGAATTCAACGACCGGCTCGACTTCGACGGCGTAGTGCTCACCAAGCTCGACGGTGACACCCGTGGCGGTGCGGCGCTTTCCATCCGTACGGTGGTCACCAAGCCCATCAAGTTCATCGGTACGGGCGAGAAAATGGAGGCCATCGATGTGTTCCACCCCGACCGTATGGCCGACCGTATCCTCGGCATGGGTGATGTTGTCTCTCTCGTGGAGCGCGCCCAGGAACAGTTTGATGAGGAAGAGGCCAAGCGTCTGCAGAAGAAGATTCAGAAGAACAAGTTCGATTTCAACGACTTCCTTAACCAGATTGAGCAAATCAAGAAGATGGGCAACCTGAAGGAACTCGCTTCAATGATTCCGGGTGTAGGCAAGGCCATCAAGGATGTCGATATTGACGACAATGCGTTCAACGGTATTGAGGCCATCATCCGAAGCATGACGCCCAAGGAGCGCACCAATCCGGAGGTACTCAACCAGAGCCGTAAGATGCGCATCGCCAAGGGTTCGGGCACAAGCATCCAGGAGGTCAACCGACTGGTGAAGCAGTTCGACCAGACCCGTAAGATGATGAAGATGGTGACGGGAAGCGGCATGCGTAACATGATGCGCAACATGCCCAAGATGAAAAAATAAATTAAAGCAATACCTATGACGCTGATTGATGGAAAAGCTACGGCTGCAGCGATTAAGCAGCAGATTGCCGAGGAAGTGAGCCAAATGGTGGCCAACGGTCAGAAGCAGCCTCACTTGGCTGCCGTTCTGGTGGGTCACGATGGCGGATCGGAGACTTATGTGAAGAACAAAGTCATCGCCTGCGAGCAGTGTGGCTTCAAGTCAACGCTCATCCGCTATGAGGATGACGTCACCGAGGAAGAACTGTTGGCCTGCGTCAACCGGCTCAACAACGACGCCGACGTTGACGGCTTTATCGTCCAGCTGCCTTTGCCCAAGCACATCGACGAGCAAAAGATTATCATGGCCATTGACTACCGCAAGGATGTCGATGGCTTCCATCCCATCAATGTGGGTCGTATGGCTATCGGATTGCCTTGCTTTGTTTCGGCGACGCCCCTCGGCATTCTGACGCTTCTTCAGCATTACCATATTGCAACTTCCGGTAAGAAGTGTGTGGTATTGGGGCGCAGCAATATCGTCGGCAAGCCTGTCGCCCAACTGATGATGCAGAAGCAATATGGCGACGCCACTGTGACAGTTTGTCATTCCCATTCAACAACGCTGAAGCAGGAATGTCGTGAGGCTGACATCATTATTGCGGCCATCGGTCGCCCCAACTTTGTCACTGCTGACATGGTCAAGGAGGGGGCTGTTGTCATTGACGTTGGTACGACGCGTGTGCCCGATGCCACGAAGAAGAAGGGCTTCCGCCTCAATGGCGATGTGAAGTTTGACGAGGTGGCGCCAAAGTGTTCTTTCATCACCCCTGTTCCAGGTGGTGTAGGCCCTATGACCATCTGCTCGCTGATGAAAAATACGCTGGCGGCAGCCAAGAAAACCTATTATAAATAGGGGCGCTTTGTTGCATCATCTTACTTGTCCGACTTATCCAACTTAGGGGATACACCTTATTTAATATATAGAGACTCCCAATTTAGTATATAGAGTTCCTGATTTGAGAGGTTTAATATAGATGAGCACTATTCTGACGCATATTGTGCGACTGTCATGACAATGTTGCTGTACCAAGTTGTGGAAATATTGAATAGTGGGTTAGTGTATTAAACCTCTTCATGATTAGGCCGATAAAATGGTTGACTAACGTCAAAAAAAGTACAATTTTATGCTTGCGGTGTAAAATTTCCGCAGAAAAATTTGCGGGATTAAAAAATTGGCATTACATTTGCACCGCTTTAAGTAAAAGGGAAATAGATAACATTTAATTCAACTATTTGTATTATGAAAAAGTTATTTACTTTGATCGCTGCTGCCGTGATTGCAGCTGGCGCATCTGCTCAGACCGTTGAGGAGAGCAAGACTTTCGACAACATTTATGTCGGTATCAACGGTGGTGTGGCTACCAAAGCTACTGGCCACGCTTGGTTGAAGGGTCTCGACCCCAACTTCGGTGTTCGCATCGGCCGCAACTTCACTCCGGTTTTCGGTCTGGCTGTTGAGAGCAACGCTTATTTCTCCAACAAGCCTTGGAAGAGCAACGGCACTGCTGTTCGCGCCCTGAACACCAGCCTGCTGGGTACCGTTAACCTGAGCAACTGGTTCGGTGGCTACAAGGGTGAGCCCCGTACTTTCGAGGTGAGCGCTCTCTATGGCCTCGGATGGGGTCATACTTTCGGCACCAAGGGCAACGCACTGGTTGGTAAGGCAGATCCCGATTTCAATACAAGCAAGATTGGTCGTGCCAACTCTCTGACCTCTAAGGCCGGTCTCGACTTCGCTTTCAACCTCGGTGAGAGCAAGGCTTGGCAGATCTACATCGAGCCCGCTATGGTTTGGGGTCTCAACGGTTTCGGCTATGACGATGTCCAGTACAACATCAACCGCGCTTTCGCACAGCTGAACGCCGGTGTCGTTTATAAGTTCAAGACTTCTAACGGCACTCACAACTTCAAGATCGCTCAGCTCCGTGACCAGAGCGAAATTGATGGCCTGAACAGCCAGATTAACGACCTGCGCAACGAGCTCGCTAAGAAGCCTAAGGAGGTTGTTAAGGAAGTTGTTAAGGAAGCTCCCGCTACCACTAAGGAAGTTAAGGTTGAGAACCTCGTATTCGTAACGTTCGCACAGGGCAAGACCGCTCTGACCAAGGAAGCTAAGAAGGCTCTTGACGGCATCAAGAGCGGCAGGCACGTTGAGATCGTTGGTACTGCTTCTCCCGAGGGCAGCAAGGAAATCAACCAGAAGATTTCTCAGGCTCGCGCAGCATACCTGAAGAGCAAGGGTGTCGTCGTTGACGAGGCTAACGGCAAGGGCGTTCAGGGTACTACTTCTAACCGCCTCGCTGTGGTCTATGTGAAGTAATAACCAATAAAACGAAATAGATTAAATCCCGTCTCACTTGTAGTGGTGAGGCGGGATTTCTGTTTATGCGCCAGTCTGCGGCCGCGAGACTGTTGCTTGTGTGTGGGCAAAGACTTCGCCCGTTCACGCCGTTAACAATATTTAGACAAAGATTCCCCAATAATCTTTTCATATATTAATTTTTCTGCTTACCTTTGCAGCGCAAAATAAAAAGACATTAGTTAGATTGTATTAGAAAACAAGATTTGGTATTTAAGATTAGCATAGCGTAGTTTAAGCTAAGAAAGGCATTAGTTGGAACTTAATAGATAGGAAATCCATTTAGCAAAGACGTACTTTTCAACTTATTTATTGCTACCCGTCTTATTTATTTGAACTTTTTGGATAATTAGATTATAGATATATTTTTACTTCGTTGAAATGCGACGTTTACATGTTTTAGTGCTTAGTGCTATTCTAAGCTTGGGCTTTACCCCCCCTTACGAGCTGCGGAGGTAAGTACTGCTAAGAGCAGTATGTCTGTATCGGCCATCGATGCAAATGTTTCAAAACTTGTTTATCAGGACACACTCTCCACGGGCAAGAACTATCTTGACCGCCGCCATGCGTTGGTAGGTGCCAACTGCATGGTGAACCGGCTCAACACCACGGTGTCTGTGGTCGGTGGTATCTCTCACCTTGAGTATTTGGTCGATAAGAACCTTGACAACGGCGCGCCCTTTTACAACGGTGTCAAGGCGGAGATAGGCATAGAGCCTACTTTCACCGTACGCGACGTAAAGCACGTCTATGCAAAGGGCACCACGGCCGGTTTCGTTGTCACAATTGACAACAGCGTGCTGAAACTTGATGTCATAGATGTCCCTATGAGGATTTTCTTCTATAAGGACGGCAAAGAGATAGCTTCTGTCTCTTGCGAGCAAAAACAAGGCTCCTTACTTAAGCTTCAACTTGCATCCTTTAGCAAGAACACCCTGGAGTTTGCAGCCAAGGCCCCTGCCGACTTTGACGAGATAGGTCTTAGCAGTGCTCAGGCTTTAAATGCCAAAGTCGCCGGTGCCATGACGGTGAAGTATGCGTTTGTTGGCAAGAACGGCAAATACTTCATCGACAGTGAGAAGACCAATGGCATTGAGGATTTCAAGGAGGCTGTGAAGAAAGCATACCCTGGAACCACTTTTGACAACGACAAACTTGTCTTGGGTCAGTGTATCACAGATTTGCAAAAGACTCCTGATGCTAACGGCAAGACCATTGACGACAATCCCGACAATTCTGTGGACGTCAGTACCAATGCGTTGCTTTCGGTGTGGACGCCAGTAACCGTTTCTGCCTATGGTGGCGCAGAGGCCAACAACCTTCCTTTCAAGAAGGGCATGACGGTAGGCTTCGAGACAGCAGGCGCCGGCATTCTTGGTGTGGGATCTTCCGTCAAGCTGCATCCTTATATCATGACGCCCAGCCACAAGACAGGCTTGTTTAGCCACCCTTGGAGCTGGAAGGAGGCTCCCAAGGGTGGCAACGATGGAGAATTCACCCTGCTTGGGCTTGACCTTGGCGGTGGCCGTAAGGACGTCATCACCACCCTTACTGAGGATTGCAATGCTGTCGAGCTCAGGGCTGAGAGCATTTTGGGACTTGGCGCTACCGTGGCTTACCGCATGTTTGTCGTGCTTCCTCCCTCCATCGATGCTGACGACACGCTCCGCGTCTCAGCCGCGCAGACTATCTGCGAGGATGCCAAGGACGTGGTGCTGAAGAGCAACCGCCCCGTCACATGGAAGTGCAATTCTGATAATGGAAAGAGCCTCAAGCTCAATGATGCAGCCGACCACATGAGCTGCACAGTATCTGGATTTGTCAAGGGCGGCACCTACACCTTCGAAGCTACCGACGATACGACGAAGGCTACCCGCACCACCACCGTCAACTACGGCGTGCAGCGTCTATATAACACTACGGCCATGCCTTGGGTGAACAACTTCACCGACCCCAGCGTCTCCTATTCCGTTATGACCGATAAAGACATGAAGAAGAAAGGCATCAATGGCTTCACCCTCATCAAGTTGGACAATCAAAAGGATACCGCCAACCTTGTCAATGGCTCCGTTGACGACTACATGAGCTATGTCGGCGGCTTGCAGCTTGCCGGCTCCACGGTCATTGCTGCCGTTCAGCGCTCAGTCCCATTGCACCTCGATAAGAGAACGGTGGTGGGCTTCGTGCTGAAGTTCCCGGCCAACGTGCTCAGTGTTGACCTTCTCAACTCCATGAAAGTATATGCCTACAATGGCGGTGGTAAGGAGCTTACGGTGGTCTCACGCGACCATAACTTCAAATTGCTGCAGGCTGACCTCGCCAATACGAGTCAGGAGACGACCACAGAGTTCAATGTTGAGCTTGAGGCAGACCAGGACGTGGATGAGCTGCTGCTTTGCAACAACACTACGTTGAACCTCGACCTAAGCAAGGTGCAGGTGTATTACGCCTTCAGCGAGGATGCCACCGACGCGCAGAAGTTTGCAGAAGAGCAGGCCGCGACGGGCGAGATTGTCAGCTACAACAACGGCGCGCGTATCGATGAGACGCTCCTTGGCGGCTTCGGCGGCGTAGCTACCGTGGTTGGTCTGAAGGAGAACTATACCAATTTCATCGACGGTAACCTTGACGACTACCTGTCGGTGGCCAACACGGTCAGTGCAGCAGGCAAGTTCAACGTCATCCCCGTTAAGTTGGGAAAGATTTATTCCGGCAAGCATCTGGTGGAAATCACGATGGGCAATATTGTTGGTCTGGCCAATGTCGATGCCGCCAAGGTGTTCAAGATTGACGCTTATCTCAATGGACAGAAAGTGGCTGAGAAGACAGACTGGAACACGCTTGACGCCAAGGTTGTTGGCACTGGCGGCAAATATACCGTGCGCTGGACGCCTAATGCCGACTTCGATGAGATTGTCATCAGTGACGGTGGCGTGCTGGAGGCACTGAAAGATGGCGAGTCCTACTACGGCATGCGCATCTTCTCTGATGCCGACGCTGACGGCATACCCGACTACGAGGACGACGAGAGCTGCCCGAACGTGGCCTTCCTCGTGGATGAGAATGAGACGGCCCTCGACAAGACCCACGACTACACCAACACGAAGATGTATCTCAACCGCTCCTTTGCTCAGGGCATGTGGACTACCATCTGCCTTCCGGTGGATATGACCTACAATCAGTTCGCCGCCACCTTCGGCAGCAAGGCCCGCCTGGCAAAGCCCGCCGACTTCCGCACCGACACTCCCAACTTCGTGCAGTTCTATATTGACAAGACCTATGGCAACAACGTGCTGCTTCATAAGAACACGCCGTATATCATCAAGGTGGATAACATCAGCGATGAGACTATCGACGGCAACATTGCGGCCGACAACGGCAGCGGCACGCTGGCCGATGAGAAAGCCGGCAACGAGAAGAACATGACGGGCAGCGACTATGTTGCTGCCAAGTGCTACCTCATTCATGGCATGAGCTACGACACGGCTGAGAACGACTCTACGGTAAGGGAGCTCTCATTTGTCCACACCCCCTGCGCCATCTGGGAGGCAACAAAGATTACGTGGCATGGCACATACAAGCTCGGCGCAGTTGGCTCAGGCTTCTACTCGTTCCTTCTGAAGCCGACAAGTGGAAATGCGGAGATGGTCTATGTGAATGGAGCCGTGAACAAGTTCCGCGGCTTGCGTTGCTACATGACCGACGACAATTCCATCAATTTCGGCGGCAGTGCCGCAAAGAGAGTCCCAATGGCTGTCGGCGACGAGATCATCAGCGGCGACACCGTTACCGGCATCAGCGAGATTAGCAGGAAGCCCATGACCAAAGGCAACGTCTATACCCTCTCTGGCATGCTGGTAAGGCGTGGGGCTACAACTACAGACGGCCTTGAGAAAGGTATCTATATTTGGAACAACAAGAAAATAGAAGTTAAGTAAAAGAGGATAACAGTATTATATAAGTATGAAAAAGTATTTTAAACCGATGACGAAAGTCGTCAAGGTAGAAGAAAACGAGACCGTGTTGGCAGGATCTGGATCAGGACCTGACAGCGCCGGATACCGAATTTCCGGCTCAGGTTCAGACGAAACAGGCGGCATTAGTGAAATGACATCTGGCGAAGTGGGTGGTGGATCAGCTTTTGCCAAGCCGTTCTCTCCCTCGTTTGACGACGCAGAGTGATAGCCGACAGATAACAAGTTAAATATTTTAATCAGATATAGCATTATGAAAAAGTTAGTTTCTCTGGTCGCCGCTGCCATGATTGCGGCAGGTGCAAGCGCCCAGACCGTACAGTATAGCAAGACGTTGGACAACATCTACGTGGGCGTGAACGGCGGCTTCGCCACAAAGACCACGGGCCATGCCTGGATGAAAGGCCTCGATCCGAACTTTGGCATCCGCGTCGGCCGCTGGTTCACCCCGGTCTTGGGTGTCGCTGTTGAGAGCAATGCTTATTTCTCCGACAAGCCGTTCCGTAGCACAAGCACCGCCGTGCGTTACCTCAACACCAGCTTGATAGGAACGGTGAACCTCTTCAACTGGTTCGGCGGCTACAAGGGAGAGCCCCGCTTCTTCGAACTCATTCCCGTGGCCGGTCTCGGCTGGGGCCACATCTTCGGCTACAACAACGAGCGCACCGACGGCAGCCATAAGAAGACGTATCCCAACAACCTCACATCAAAGTTGGGCCTCGACTTCGCCTTCAACTTCGGCAACAAGAAGCAGTGGCAGGCTTATGTGGAGCCGGCTATCCTCTATGGACTGAACGACAAGAGCGACCCTGCCAACTACGACATTTCCAACGGTGGCGTGAAGTACCACATCAACCACAGCTACGTTGAGCTCAACGCCGGCATTGCCTATAAATTCCTCAACTCCAACGGCACGCACAACTTCAAGGTGCTTGAGGCCCGCGACCAAAGCGAGATTGACGGTCTGAACAGCCAGATCAATGACCTGCGCCGGGAGCTTGCCAAGGAGCCCAAGGAGGTGATTAAGGAAATTGTGAGACAGGCTCCCGCCGAGGAAGTCAAGGTGGAGAACCTCGTGTTCGTCACTTTCGCCCAGGGCAAGTCCGTTCTGAGCCGTGAGGCCAAGAAGGCTCTTGACGGCATCAAGAGCGGCAAGCACGTTGAGATCGTTGGTACTGCTTCTCCTGAAGGCAGCAAGGAAACAACCAGAAGATTTCTCAGGCTCGCGCAGACAGCATACCTGAAGAGCAAGGGTGTCGTCGTTGACGAGGCTAACGGCAAGGGCGTTCAGGGTACTACTTCTAACCGCCTCGCTGTGGTCTATGTGAAGTAATCATCATATTCTATATATTTTATACAATTAGTTGAGATCCCGTTTCACCGTTGAGGTGGGGCGGGATTGTCTGTTTTAAATGACTACCCGAGTAATTCGGCCTTGATTACTGTAGTACTGCACGTGAAGTACTTGGGTAATTTGGCCGTAGTACTGGCACATTGACGTGCTTGCGGCCATACCAGAAAATTGCGCAGGACTTTCGAATTCTAACGATTTTGGCCATGATGCCTTATTATTTATTTGTATTTTGTCTTATTTCCTGCTGATATTGTCGTTATTTATCCAAAAAGTAATTACCTTTGCACACAATTACAAATTGGTAGGTTATGAAGCATCAATTAAGGAGTGCGGTCTGTACGGAAGGCCGTAGAATGGCTGGCGCCCGCGCCCTGTGGGTGGCAGCAGGTATGAAGCATGAGCAGTTTGGTAAACCCATTATTGCCATCGTCAACAGCTTTACACAGTTCGTTCCTGGCCATACGCATCTGCATGAGATTGGTCAGATTGTAAAGAAAGAGATTGAGTCGATGGGGTGTTATGCCGCTGAATTCAACACCATTGCTGTGGACGACGGCATCGCTATGGGTCACGATGGTATGCTTTATTCCTTGCCTTCGCGCGACATTATCGCCGATTCAGTTGAATATATGGTCAATGCGCATAAGGCCGATGCCATGATCTGCATTTCCAATTGCGATAAGGTGACGCCGGGTATGCTGATGGCTGCCATGCGCCTCAATATTCCTACGATATTCTGCTCAGGTGGCCCGATGGAAGCCGGCCGCTGGAAAGGCGAGAACGCCGACCTGATTACGGCAATGATTGCCGGTGCCGACACGTCGGTGAGCGATGCTGATTTGACGAAGATTGAACAGACAGCCTGCCCGGGCTGCGGCTGTTGCTCGGGTATGTTTACCGCCAATTCAATGAACTCGCTGACCGAGGCCATCGGTCTCGCTTTGCCTGGCAACGGTACTATACTGGCTACGCATAAGAACCGCATTGAGCTCTTCAAGCAGGCTGCCCGCCAGATTGTGAAGAACGCACTTGCTTATTATGAGGACGGCGATGAGTCGGTGTTGCCGCGCAGCATCGCTACTCGTCAGGCGTTCCTTAACGCCATGACGCTCGATATCGCCATGGGCGGCAGCACCAACACCGTGCTCCACCTGTTGGCTGTGGCTCAGGAGGGTGGCGTTGACTTCAAGATGAGCGACATCGACATGCTCAGCCGTAAGGTGCCTTGCATCTGTAAGCTTGCGCCTAACACGCAGAAATACAGCGTGCAGGAATGCAACCGCGCCGGCGGTATCCTCGGTATTCTCAATGAACTCAATAAGGGCGGACTCATCGATGGCAGCGTACGCCGGGTGGATGGTACGACGCTCGATGAGGCTATGAAGAAATATGACATCACCGGTACTGCGGTTGACCCCGAAGCCTCACGTATCTATCACAGTGCCCCCGGTCGCCGTTTCTCTACGGTGATGGGTTCGCAAGACGAGCAGTGGGAGTCGCTCGACACCGACCGCGCCAATGGTTGCATCCGCGACCTTCAGCATGCCTATACCAAAGATGGCGGTCTGGCTGTGCTCTTTGGCAACATCGCGCAGAACGGTTGCGTGGTGAAGACAGCCGGTGTGGCACCTGAACTGTGGCACTTCGAAGGTCCGGCCGTGGTCTTCGACTCGCAGGAGGATGCTTGCGAAGGCATTCTTGGCGGCAAGGTGAAGAGTGGCGACTGTGTGGTCATCACCCATGAGGGACCAAAGGGAGGTCCCGGCATGCAGGAGATGCTCTATCCTACATCATATATTAAGAGCCGTCATCTGGGTAAGGAATGTGCGCTCATCACCGACGGCCGCTTCTCTGGCGGTACAAGTGGACTGAGCATCGGCCACATCTCACCTGAGGCAGCATCGGGCGGCAACATCGGTAAGATAAAGGATGGCGACATCATCGTTATCGACATTCCCAGCCGCAGCATCAACGTCAAGCTTAGCGACGAGGAACTTGCTGCCCGCGAACAACAGCTGCTGAAGCGTAACCGCGTGGTGAGCAAGGCGTTGCGTGCTTATGCGCAGAGCGTCAGCTCGGCCGACAAAGGTGGCGTGAGACTTATTTGATGGCATTGCCCGATGGACTCGGGCAATACCTGTATTAATCGTAAGAATCTATAGAAAATGGAAAGTAAAAGCAATCAACCCATGCAGCCGGCTGCTTCGCGCACTGTTGTTGAGCCTGAGGCGCCATGGGCAGGTGTGAAGATAGGCGAGGAGTGCTCGGGTTCTGAGATACTCATGCGCGCGCTTTATCAAGAGAACGTACACACTATCTTCGGTTATCCCGGCGGAGCCATCATGCCGGTTTATGATTCCCTTTATACCTACACCCATAAGCGCTCGCCATGGTTCAAGCATGTATTGGTGCGCCATGAGCAGGGCGCCGCTCACGCCGCCGAAGGCTATGCGCGGGTTAGTGGCGAGGTCGGCGTATGCATCGTGACGTCTGGTCCCGGTGCCACCAATACGTTAACCGGCGTAGCCGACGCTATGATGGACTCGGTTCCCATCGTCGTTATTGCCGGCCAGGTGGGCATCAAGTCACTGGGATCGGATGCTTTCCAGGAGGTTGACTTGGTGGATATGGCTCAGCCAATTACGAAATGGAGCTATCAGATCCGTCGCCCTGAAGATGTGGCGTGGGCTGTCAACCGTGCGTTTTATATTGCCCGCAGCGGTCGCCCGGGCCCTGTGGTGCTCGACTTCCCGCGCAATGCGCAGGTGGGCAAAGCCGTATGGATGCCGGGTAAGGCCGACAAGGTGCGCTCTTACAATCCTTATCCGAAGATTGATGAGAACGCCGTGAAGCAGGCTGCCGACCTCATCAACAATGCCAAGAAGCCCTTCGCATTGGTCGGTCACGGCGTGGAGCTCGGCAATGCGCAGGAGGAACTGCGCACGTTCCTTGAACTGGCCGACATTCCCGCTGGCCGCACGCTGTTGGGCTTGTCAGCGCTGCCGTCGGATCATCCGCTCAATATGGGTATGTTAGGTATGCACGGCAACTATGCCCCGAATATCAAGGAGCAGGAGTGCGACGTGCTTATCGCCATCGGCATGCGCTTCTCCGACCGCGTCACCGGTAGGCTCGACAGCTACGCCAAGCAAGCTAAGATTATTCATCTTGACATCGATCCCTCTGAGATTGATAAAAACGTGAAGACCGATGTGGCCGTGATTGGCGACTGTAAGGAGAGCCTCGCAGCCATCACCAAGCTGCTCAATAAGGCTGACCACAGCAAGTGGATCAGTTCATTCAAGCCATTACAGGAAGAGGAATACCGCGAGGTCATCAATCCCTCCATTCATCCTACGGAAGGTCCGCTGCTCATGGGCGAGGTGATCAATGCCGTGGCTGAGGCTTCTAAGGATGATGCGGTGATGGTCAACGACGTCGGACTCAATCAGATGTTCTCGTGCCGCTACTTCAAGTTCCGCCACGTCCGCAGCATCGTCAGCAGTGGCGGCTTCGGTACGATGGGCTTCGGCTTACCGGCTGCCATCGGCGCTGTCTTTGGCGCACCGACGCGGCAGGTGGTGCTGTTCACCGGCGACGGAGGCTTCCAGATGTGTATCGAAGAGTTGGGTACTATCATGGAGCAGCAGACGCCGCTGAAGATTATCCTGCTCAACAATAACTATCTCGGCAACGTACGCCAGTGGCAGGACCTGATGTTCAACCATCGCCGTTCGTTCACCCACATGCTCAACCCCTTCTATCAGAAGATTGCCGAGGGTTACGGCATTGCCTACGACGTCGTCATCAATCGCGAGGATTTGAAGGATAAAGTGGCCAACATGCTGGCTGCCGACGGACCTTATATTCTCGAGTGTGCGGTGAAGGAAGAAGAGAACGTTACCCCGATGGTCACACCGGGCAGCGCCATTGACGAGATGAAGTTGCACTTGGATATTTAATCAATCATGGAAGATAAGTTTTACACCTTATTAGTATATAGCGAGAACGTTGCCGGCATCCTTAACGAGGTTACCAACGTGTTTACGCGCATACAGGTTAACATCGAGAGTCTCAATGTGTCGGCGTCGAGTATCGACGGCGTTCACAAATACACCATCACGTGTTGGAGCAATCCTGAGCAGATTGTGAAGATTAAGAAGCAGTTGGAGAAAAAGCTCAATGTCATCAAGGCCAACTACTATACTGATGATCAGCTCTTTATTCATGAGGTGGCGCTTTATAAGATATCAACGCCGGTGTTGCTCGACAACCCCGAGGTGTCGCATACCATCCGTAAGCACGATGCCCGCATGATGGAGGTTAACCCCACTTATTCCACGGTGCTCCTCACAGGGCTTACCGACGATATCACCGACCTCTATTCTCGATTGAACAGCTTCGGCTGTCTGTTGCAGTACACGCGGTCGGGCCGCATTGCCGTGACAAGAAGCACCGAGGAGCCGGTGAGTGAATATCTTGAGCAGCGGGAGAAATAAGACTCTTGCGCAATTTGTATCTTCATCGACTTCGTCCTTACTATGTCAGACTTGAAATTCCCCAAGGTAGGTGCCTACCGGTTCTTAGTTGAGCCGTTTCATTGTGACTTCAGCGATCATATCTTCTGGGGTCATTTAGGCAATGCCATGCTTAATGCCGCTGATTATCACAGCAGTGAACGTGGCTATGGCGTGAGCGAACTCAACAAGATACACAAGACATGGGTGCTGTCGCGTTTTGCCATCGAACTGCAGGAAACGCCGGTTTCCTACGACCATCTCATCATCGAGACGTGGGTGGAGGCTGCCATGAAGTTCTTCACCAGCCGAAATTTTGCAGTGAAGAACGCCGATACCGGCCACGTTTACGGTTATGGGAGAAGCGTATGGGCTATGATTGACACCGACACACGACAGCCTACCGACCTGCTGTCAGTACACGACGGACTGATTATGCAGTATGTCGAAGCATCGAAACCATGCCCTATCGCCAATCCGGGTAGGGTAGTGGTGTCGGCCGATGCACCTTTTGACAGTTCGTTTGTTGCCCGCTACAGCGACATTGATATCAATGGTCACGTCAACTCAGTGAAGTATATTGAGCATGTCCTCGACCTTTTCGATGTGGAATATTACCGCACCCATCGGCTGCAACGGCTTGAGATAGCTTATGTTGCAGAGTCTCACGAGGGCGATGAGCTGGCGTTCTACAAACAGCAGACGGGTGAGGACGCGTATGCGGTGAAGCTTGTTCGACGTGGAGAGAAAAACGAAACGGTTGTAAGGTGTAGTGTTAAATTTGTAAAAGATTAGAAGTATTCTTTGCTGTTTCCTTATAATTCATTACCTTTGCACCGTCATTAGATAAGAGAAAGAAATAGATAACATATAGTTCTAATTAAATCATTTAGTTATGGCAAAAATGAATTTTGGTGGCGTTGAAGAGAACATCGTCACAAAAGATGAGTTTACATTAGAGAAAGCACGTGAGGTTCTGAAGAATGAGACGATTGCTGTTATCGGTTATGGTATTCAGGGACCTGGCCAGGCTGGCAATCTTCGCGATAACGGTTTTAATGTAATTGTAGGTCAGCGTAAGGGTCGTTCTTACGAC
The DNA here is from genome assembly GCA_900315835.1 of uncultured Prevotella sp. Classification (GTDB taxonomy): domain Bacteria; phylum Bacteroidota; class Bacteroidia; order Bacteroidales; family Bacteroidaceae; genus Prevotella. The sequence goes on along the minus strand of ONAR01000028.1, from coordinate 52,034 downwards.
AAGGCTGTTGCTGACGGTTGGGTTCCTGGCAAGACGCTGTTCTCCATTGAGGAAGCTGCCGAGAAGGGTACCATCATCGCCATGCTGCTGTCTGATGCAGGTCAGATTGCACAGTGGCCGAAGATCAAGCCGTTCCTGACTGCCGGCAAGACGCTGTACTACAGCCATGGCTTCGCCATCAACTGGCAGGACCGCACCGGTGTGGTACCTCCCAAGGATATCGATGTAATCATGGTGGCTCCTAAGGGCTCTGGTACCTCACTGCGTACACTGTTCCTCGAGGGCCGCGGCATCAACTCTTCCTATGCTGTTTATCAGGATGCTTCTGGTAAGGCCAAGGAGAAGACGCTGGCTATGGGCGTAGGTATCGGTTCCGGTTACCTGTTCGAGACCACCTTCAACAAGGAGGCTACCTCTGACCTTACCGGTGAGCGCGGTGCATTGATGGGCGCTATCGAAGGTCTGTTCGAGGCTCAGTATCAGGTGCTTCGCGAGCATGGACACTCTCCTTCGGAGGCTTTCAACGAGACCGTTGAGGAGTTCACGCAGAGCCTCTGCCCGCTGTTCGGTGAGAAGGGTATGGATTGGATGTATGCCAACTGCTCTACTACGGCTCAGCGTGGTGCACTCGACTGGCGTCCTCGCTTCAAGGCTGCCAACCTGCCTGTGATGGAGTGGCTGTACAGCTCAGTGGAGTCGGGCAACGAGGCTCAGATCTCTATCGACCGCAACTCGGAGCCTGATTACCGTGAGAAGCTCAACAAGGAGCTGCAGGAGATGCACGACATGGAGATGTGGCGCGCCGGCGAGACCGTCCGCAAGCTGCGTCCTGAGAACAATTAATTAGAATAGTTTAGACAACAAGATAAGCCCCGGCTGATTGCAGATAGCATTCAGCCGGGGCTTTGTGGTTTTTGTTTGCGCGTTGCCGGAAGACGCGTAACCAATGGAGGTAGGGATGTTGTCGTAAGGCGGATTTACGCTTCGGTTTTTAAGATGATGCTGGTAACGCCGATATTGAACACCGCTCCGTCTTCGATGTTACGGCGCTCGCGGGCATCGATACGCTCGCCGTTGAGGAAGGTGCCGTGGTTTGAGGGACCGTCGCGTAAGACAAATTTCAGTTGGCCGCGCTTGTTCCGGCTCACATTGATGACGCAGTGCAGCAGATCCATCGTCAGGTCACCGGTCTCGATGGCAATGTTTACGTTGTTGCCCTTCATGTATCGGCCGATGGTGTTGTCGCCCATGTGAAGGGGGAAGACCTGCTTGTAGCAATAGTTGTTCTCGATGACAACAATCTCTCCGCAGCCCTCACTCTGCTGGGCAGCCTCCTCTTCGGGCCGTTCGTCGTCTTGCTTCGGATGGAGCTTGGACTTACCGATGCGGATGCCGAACTGCTTGCCGCAATAGGGGCATTGAAAGATAAGGGAGGAACCGTCCTGATAGTTACGCTCATCAAAGGTGATGAACGAGTCGCACTTTGGGCAGCGAACGCGTTTCATAAGCTGGTGATTTTATTTAACGAAAGTAATCCACGCCTCGGCAAACTCGTCATGGTTGTTGAGACGGTTGAGTACTTTGCGGGCCTCGCTTTCATCGGCGTAGTGGCCGTAAAGCACTTTGTTGCGGCGTCCTTTCGTAAACACATACGCCTCATCGTAGCCCTTGCGGTGCAGCGTTTCCACATAAGCCTTGGCATTGGTCTTGGTCACACGGCTGGCCAAGACGATGGCATAGCCGCTTTCGGCCTGCTGATCAGCGGTCGTATTTTCCTGCTGATTGGCCGACGGTTTGCCGTTCAATGCAGCAGCCTCCGCGTTGGCTTCCTTAGCCGATCTATTATTGACCAATGCGCTATTCTCGCGCATACTGGCAAGCACTTTCTCTTGTCCCGTGGTGATATCTTTGGGCATGATGCGGTCGAGCAGACGGGTGTCGATGCTGCTTTCCTGCAGTTGCGTATTGTTGACTAACGGTGAAGGAAAGAGTAGGAAGGCAATGATGGCCACACAAGCTACGGCCAGATTGCGCCAAAGCGCTATGAATCGGGAACTGGACCCCGTTTGGCTATCGGTTTCCTCGGCATCGTCGGTCGTGGTGTTGTCAGTGACCGTTGCGGTTGTATTGACGTTTGTCGTTATTGCGGCAGTCTGTTCCGGCTTTTGCTGAGCCAGTAGGGCGGCTCTTATTTCCTGCAGCGTAGCGGCCTTGAAGCTACCCAGTCCATAGAGTTCAGGCGTGAGGATGCCGGCTTCACAAGGTGAAAACTCATAGTTGCCATCGTCGTTGAGCGAGATGGTACCGATGCCGTTGAAGGTGTAGCTGCCTTCGGTCTCGATGTGCTGGCGCAGTTCGCGCACCTCATCCTCAATGCGCATCGTGGCCTCAGGATAGCTGATGTCGTAGGCCTCTACATACGACTGTGCCAACAGCGAGTCGTTGATGGTGAGCTTTGGATTAAACGCAATAGTCCTGATGGGCGGCAGGAAACTCCCGTCGCTCTCGTCTTTGCGCGCATCAATATGGTGGGCTATAAACCCACCAAAACCCGGCACAATGACGCAGTCATTGCTTAAGAGCAATATCTCGATATGTCGATCCAATGCTATCACTCTTGCAAAATTAAGAAAACAAACTGAAACCTCAAACAAATTGCAGCTATTTTTCGGAAAATAAAAAATAATGTCCCGAGCATTTGGCACTCAGAAAATAGTTTGCTATCTTTGTGGCAATGAAAAGAACTGTATTTTTCCTTCTGCTGTTGCTGCTGGTTGCAGGCCTTGGAGGTTGTCGCAAGAAGTCAGACCGGCAGGCTGCTGTCGAGGAGGATTATCAGGCAAAGCGGATGCTGCAAGGTATCTGGGTGGATGAGGACGAGCAGGATGTCGCCTTCAAGGCCCAGGGCGACACCATCTTCTATCCTGACTCCACGTCACAGCCGGTGTATTTCCAGATTATTGGCGATACGTTGTTGCTGCATGGAGCCAATGTGGTGAAGTATCCCATCCTCAGACAGACGGCCAATCTTTTCATTTTCCGCAATCAGAATGGCGATGAGGTGAAACTGGTGAAAAGCACCGACCCCGATGACGCCACGTTCTTCTCTTCGAAGCGTCCAACGGCGCTCAATCAGGGACAGCTCATCAAGCGTGATACCGTGGTGATGTACAACAGTGAGCGGTATCACTGCTACGTGCAGGTCAATCCGACTACCTATAAAGTGATAAAGGCCTCCTACAACGACGATGGCGTTGAGGTTGACAATGTGTATTACGACAATATCATTAACCTTAACGTTTATCATGGTGCCGAGAAATTGTTCTCCGGCGACTTCCGTAAGCAGCAGTTTTCGAGGGTGGTGCCGCGCGATTTCCTGCAGCAGAGCATTCTGAGTGACCTCACTTTCATCAGATGCGATGCCGATGGCATTCATTATCAGGCGTCGCTTGTCATTCCTGATGACGGCCAGAGCAGCTATCTCGTAGAGATCACCGTATCTTATTCGGGTAGGATGTCGATGAAAGTCAACAAGTAGACGTACAGCAATCTTCGCATCGTTTCATAGTTTTTGATGGCCGGTCATCGGATTGTCATCTGTTGTCCGCGTACCTTATTTTGTCAAAAACTTTGGTGTTTTTAGGCCCCTGAGAAGGGCCTTGAAATGAACAAAGACCTACTTGGCTCCGAAAAACGCAAAAATAGGCGGTTTTAAGCTCGTTTCCATAAGTCGCTATTGATCAGCAAACTACGAAGATTATTACTTGAATGGCGGTTGGATAGGCTATCTAACGCATCGCGATAGCATAGTTATCGAGTCGCGATAGCATAGCTATCGTGGTGGGATACCATAGTTATCGCGTTGCGATACCATAGCTATCGCAGTGCGATACTATAGCTATCGCGATGCGGAACCATAGTTGTCGCAATGCGGCAAGGCAATTAGGGTGTCTTCGGGGCCCTTTTTACGTTGCGCCATCTAATTTTCGGCGTGGTTCCAGCGCTGGAACAACAGAAAACTCATACACGATTCTGTCCGCTATTTTCCGACCTCGACCGCAAAAAGGTGGATAAGGCAATGAAGGAATTGAAGGCCGATGGCGCCATTGTCTCGCCCGTTCGCTGCAAATGGGAGCCCGCTGAGAAGTAAGCCAACCCATCCGTAAACGAAAAAGACCGCATTTGTCGCACCAAGATGTTGCGCAAATGCGGTCTTTCTGTTTTATGATAGTCTATAATATTATTTCGCCGTTTGTGCTACGCCGCGCAGAAGAAGAGTACGCAGATCTGCGCGGTGAAGATGCGGAGGAACATGCTCAGCGGGTAAACCGTGGAGTAGCCGATGGCTGGAGCTTCCTTGGAGCAGCTGGCATTGGCGTAGGCCAAGGCTGGTGGGTCGGTGTAGGTACCGGCAATCATACCCATGATGGTGAAGTAGTTGAACTTGAACTTCAGTCGTGCGATGGTGCCGACGATGAGGATGGGGATGACGGTGATGAGGAAACCTGTGCCCACATAGAGCAGTCCGTCGCCCTGGACCACGGTGCTGACGAATCCTGCACCGGCCTTGATGCCGACGCTCGCGAGGAAGAATACCAGCCCCATCTCGCGCAGCATCATGTTGGCTGATGTGGTGGTATAGGTGACGAGCTTGATGCGGTAGCCGAAGCGGCCGATAAGAATGGCCACGATAAGCGGGCCACCGGCCAGACCGAGTTTCAACGGAGCCGGCATGCCGGGGATGGCGAAGGGTATGCTACCGAACAGGATACCGATGATGATACCGATGAAGATGGTGGCGATATTGGGCACGTTGAGGCGGCGTGCAGAGTTACCGAGAATGTCGGCAACGCGGTTGACGTTGTCCTCGCGGCCTACGACCATCACGCGGTCGCCCACATGGAAGTGGTGGTTGCGGCTGGCGAAGAGGTCCATGTCCTGACGGCTGATTCGTGTGATGTTGACGCCATAAACGCTGGAGAAATGCATCTTGCCGAGCGTTTTACCGTTCATCTTCGGGTTGGTGACGATGATACGCTTCGAAACCATCGGTTGGTCGTCGGTGGTATCCCATTCCACTTGGGTCTCAGGACCGATGAAAGCTTTCACAGCTTCGGCGTCGGCCTCGGCGCAAACCACGTAGACGGCGTCGCCCATCTCGAGCTTCGTGTCGCGGTTGGGGATGGTAATCTTGCCGTCGTGCATGATGCGGGTGCATACGATGTCGCGGTTGAGGAACTCGCTCACCTCCATCATCGTGCGACCGGCCAGATAGGCGTTGCCCACCTTCAGGGTCATCGTCTTTGGCTTGGCGTGAGGATTGGCAGCCTCTTCCTGATCGAGCTTCCGCTCCTCCTCATCGAGTTTGGTCTTCGTGATGAAGCGGATGAGGATGGTGGCACCGATGATACCCAGCACGCCGAGGGGGTAGGCGCAGGCATAGCCGTTGGCAATCTGCGGCACCTTACCTGCTGGGAAGATGGAGTTGAGGGCCTCATTGGCGGCACCAAGACCCGGCGTGTTGGTCACAGCGCCGAAGAGCGTACCTATCATCATTGGCAGGTTGGTGGGGTCGGAGGTGTCGAAGAACAAATAGTAGCAGCCGAACATCACCAGGATGTTGAGCAGAATGGTGAAAGCTGCAAGACCGTTGAGGGCAATGCCACCCTTCTTAAAGCTTTCGAAGAAGCCAGGACCCACCTGCAAGCCGATGCAGAAGACGAAGAGTATAAGCCCAAAGTCCTGCATGAAGTTAAGGATTGGGGTGGGCGCCGTGAAGTTGAAGTGCCCGGCCACAATGCCGCAGAACAGCACGAAGGTGACACCTAAGGAGATGCCGCCGAATTTTAGTTTACCCAACAAAACACCGCAGGCAATGACGATGCCATAGAGCAGCACGATGTGTGCCACGGTGTCTTGGGTCGTAAAAAGATTGATTAACCAGTCCATACTATCGCTGAAATATACTGCAAAGTTACAACATTATACGCTGATGCCAAAGTCAACGTTAATATTTTTTGCTTTTTATCAGTCTTGATTGCTTTTAATGCCGTAGCCGTCGAGCCATTTGTCGATGAGTTTGCGGGCAATGCTGAGCTTTTGCGGAATGCGTGGCAGGTTGTCGTAGCGGAACCATCGGCCCTTCGACAGCTCCGACTTTTGCAGGTGGATGTCGCCCGACTCGTATTCGGCCATGTAGCCGACCATCAGTCCGCAGGGGTAGGGCCAGGGCTGCGAACCGAAGTAGGTGAGGTTCTTGATGGTCAGTTGGGTCTCCTCCATCACCTCGCGCCGCACGGCTTGTTCGAGGGTCTCGCCGGTCTCGACAAATCCGGCTACAAGTCCGTAGAAGTCGGTCTTGAAGTTGCGGGCGTGAACGAGCAGCACCTCGTCGCCTTTGTGGATGAGAACGATGATGGCGGTGGCCAGCTGGGGCCACACCTCCTTACCGCATTGGGTGCACTTCTTTGAAATGTCGGTGGCCATGCGCATGGGTGCGCCACATACGCCGCAGAATTGCGTGTTGTGGTCCCAATAGAGCAACTCCTGGCATTTGCCGGCCTTCAGATAGAGGTCGAGCGGCAGATGATAGAACGACTCGCGCAAGCCGATGAAGTCGTAGCCGGCCTCGCTGAGGGCCTGGTCGGTGACGGTGATATGCTGGGGATCCTCGATGTTGAAGGTTTTTACGGGGGTGCCGTCATCCATCGGAGTGATGTTCATGACATGCGTCCAGGCATGGGTCTTGACAGGGATGTCAGCGGTGCAAGGCACGGTGTGGCTGCCGTCGGGCAGTCGCTGCAACAGCAGGTCGGTCTTGCTGAAGATGAAATAATAGGTAAGTTGCGTTTCCATATCACGTATGTTTTAACGTGGCGTCTGTGCGCTCGCGGCGTCTATTTTGTTGTGTGGTGCGAGAACAGCAGGTCGCGGTCGCGTTTGGCGGCGGGCGCAGTCCAGTCCTCGGGTATCACCTTCCAGTTGTGGTTGGGTTGCGGGTCGAGCACCTTCTGCCGTTTGATTTCCTGCATGAGGTAGTAGCGCTGGTCGCGGTCTGACTTCCAGACGATGCGGCTGGCGAGGCTGTCCTTGGGGATGCCGGCGCCTCGGGTGAGCAGTTCGCCACCGCCGTTGGCACGGTAGCTGTTGATGGCCACGCGGTACCAGCGTTTCGGTTCGAAGGGCTGGCCGTTGCTCATGCGGAGGATGGTCACCTTCTGACCGTTAGGCTTGGTGACGTCGACAGTGTAGTCGATGCCTGCCGCCGAGTCGAAGTTGAACGACAGATTCTTGAAGCCCATGCGCTGGGCGTCGCCACCGGTGCGCCGGTCGAGCAAAAGCAGGTGGTCGTCGGGGCCGGTCATGGTGTTGAACCAGAGGTCGTAGCTCATTTCGAGATGCTTGCGTATCTCCTCGCCGGTGAGACGCATCACGTAGAGCATGTTCTCGTATTTATAAAGTTTGAACATGTCGCTCATGGCCACCGGTCCGGCCTTGATGCTGTCGTTGAAGAGCAGGGGAGCAGTGAAGGCGATGTCGGCGCCGGTGATGCTCAGCTCGAGGTTGAGGATGAGGTCGTTGAAGGCCGAATTGCCGAAATAGCAGTCGGCTGTGCGTATGGTATGCTTGAAGGTGCCTATGGGCTCGTCGTTGAACCGGTTCACCTTATTTATATAAGCCTTGAAATGGTCTTCATAGGCTTGGTCGATGGGCAGGTTGGCAACGCTGTTGATGCTTCCCCTGATGCTGTCGACGGTCCATTTGCCATTGGCTTTGGACAAGCAGATGCGGGCATCGGCTACTGACATGGCGTTGTTGGCGGGGTCGAGGCAAACCACCTGATGGCCGGCGGTGTTGGTAACGGTGTCGTTATGGCGTGTGTGGTCGTGGCCGAACAATACGAGGTCGAAGCCCGGTACCTCTCTGGCAACTACTTCTGAGGCATCCTCCATGTAGGTGTCGGTGGTGATGCCGCCTTCCTTACCCGAATGAAACAGCCCGATAACGACGTCGGCTTTCTCCTTATTGCGCAGCACCGGCATCCATCGCCGGGCCGTGGCAACCATGTCGTCGAAGCGCAGTCCCGACCAGATGTCGGGTGACAGCCAGTTGGGAATGGCGGGCGTCAGCATGCCGAGAACGGCGATACGGACGCCGTTGCGCTCAATAATGGCGTAGGGCTTGGCGTAGGGTTGACCGGTCTTCGTATCAATAATGTTGGCGCCCAATACGGGGCATTTCACCTCGCTCATCCATTTGTCGTAAACCTTATGGCCCGGCTCAATGTCGTGGTTGCCAATGGTTTGTGCGTCATAGCGCAGGTAGTTGACCACCTGTGCGGCGATGTTGACGTCGGTGGTGTCGATGAAGTTGGAGAAATAACTCAGTGGCTGCCCTTGCAGGATGTCGCCATTGTCGAAGAGCAGCAGGCGGTCACCATACTGCTGGCGTAGGGCGTTGACATAGCTGCTGACGCGAGCCGTACTGCCAGCCTTCGGCCGATGGTTGAGAAAGTCATAGGGGAAGAAGCTGCCGTGCATGTCGCTGGTCTCGACAACGCGCAGCTCCATCGTGGCTTTGGCCTTCTGCCGCTTCGGCGTCTTTGCAAGAATGTTGGTTTGCGGGAGCAGCAAGAGCGCGGCCGCGATGAGGAAAAGTTTAAACTGACGCATGGGGGAATGGGTTGAATGGGGTGGATGGGGTGAATGGGTTGGATGGGGGAATGGGTTGAATGGGGTGGATGGGGTGATAGGGTTGGATGGGTATGGTGGGATGGATGGTTAATGACGGATGAGCCGCAGCTTGTGGTCGATGCAAGCGGGCAGCTCCTCGGCATAGTGGGTGACCATGATGAGCGTCTTGTTGTGGCGCTCGACAAAGGCGTTGATGACGTCTTTCACCAGCCGACGGTTGCGGTCGTCAAGACCATGCAGCGGCTCGTCGAGGATAATCAGTTCGGGGTCCTTGACAAAGGCGCGCGCCAGCAACACGAGGCGCTGTTCGCCACTCGACAGCTTGAGGAAGGTGGTGTTCTCCTTGTCTTTCAATCCGAAGACGTCGAGCCAGAAGCGGCAGGCTTCGAGTTCCTCATCGGTGGGTTTGACGTAGAGGCCCACGCTGTCCTTCAGACCGCTGGCCACGATGCGCAGGGCGGGGATGTCGCGCTGGTAGGCGCGGTGCATCTCGGGTGAGACGTAGCCGATGTGGCGCTTGATATCCCAGATGCTCTCACCGGTACCGCGGGGCATGTCGAAGAGCGTGATGTCGCAGGCATAGCTCTGCGGGTTGTCGGCGCAGATGAGGCTGAGCAGCGTCGATTTGCCGGCGCCGTTTTGCCCGCTCAGCGCCCAACGCTCACCGTTGCAGACCACCCAGTCGAGGTCTTTGAGGATGGTGCGCTCGCCGTAACGGATGCAGACCTTGTTGAGGCGGGCCACTTCGTGGGTGTGGTATTCCTTATGGGTGTAGGGCAAGGCGACGATGGCATCGTGCATTGTCTGACTGAGCATGTGGTCGGGCAGGGTAGGACGGCTGGCCTCAAACTCAGCCAGCGTCTTCTTCGGGCGGACAATCATGTGGTCCACCTCAACCACGTGGGTGATGAAGGGCGGAATGTCGTCGGTCTTCGAAAGAATGAGAATGATCTGCAGACGGCCTTCCTTGGCGATGCTGCCCAAGAGGTCGCGCAACTGCTGCCGCGTATCGGCATCGAGGCCGATAAACGGATTGTCCATAATCAATACGCGGGGCTGCGTGAGCAGCGTTTCCGTGAGCTTGAGCTTGCGCAGCTCTCCGCTTGAAAGCAGGATGATGGGCTTATCGAGCAACGGCTGCATGTGGAAGAGACTGTAGAGGTGGTCGCGCTGCTGCGTCAACTGGTCAGCCTCGACGCCCTCAGTCTTGAGGGCCAGGTCGTAGGCTTCCTGCAGCTTCTTGCCGACGGTGGGCGTGTTCTCGTCAATCTCCATCTGGTTCCATCGCTGTTGCAGGTAATAGGTGCGGTCGTTGTCACCGCCGTAGGCATCGCGGAAGGTGATGTATTTGATGTTGTCGGCCACCATGGTCTTTTTGCTCGGCGAGAAGTCGTATTCCGGGTCGTGGAGGAGCAGTGGGTGTCGGCCCACGATGATGTCGGCGAGCATCGTCTTGCCGCCTCCGTTGGGGCCTAAGATAGCAATCTGCTCGCCGTCGAGCGTTGTGAAGTTGACGGGTTCAGCCATGCGCCAAGCGGGCATGCGTACGACGCCCTCGACGATATTGATGATTTTCTGCATAGTCTATTTGCTTATCCTGTTGCTGTTTCTTTTGACAAAGTCTTTCCACGAGCCATAATGCTGAGCGCCAGTATCGGGGCGCGAGAGCTGAAGGAAGTGGCAGTAAGCCGCGCCGAGGGCATCGGTGGCGTCCATGAACTTCGGCATGTCGGCCTTATCGATGTGGAGCAGACGCTGCAGCATGGCGGCGACCTGCTCTTTCGAGGCCTGCCCCTGACCGGTGATGGCCATCTTGATTTTCAATGGTGCGTATTCGTGGATGGGGATGTCGTGGTGGATGGCCGCGGCGATGGCTACGCCCTGTGCCCGACCGAGCTTCAGCATCGACTGTACGTTCTTGCCGAAGAATGGCGCCTCGATGGCCATCTCGTCGGGCAGGAACTCGTCGATGATGCCCGTAACGCGCTCGAAGATGCGGCCGAGCTTCAGGTAAGGGTCGTGAAGCGGCCGCAGGTCGATGACGCCCATCGCCATCATCTGCGCCTTGTTGCCTTTGACGCTGAGAATGCCGTAGCCCATGACGTTGGTGCCGGGGTCGATGCCGAGAATGATGCGTTCAGTCTCCATGCGCTCAGCGTCAACGGTCAAGGTAAGGATTGGTGGCCACCTCATAGCCGATGGTGGTGCGCTCGCCGTGGCCGGGCAATACGATGGTGTCGTCGGGCAACTGCGAGAGCACGCGCAGGCTCTGGATGATGAGGAACATTGAGCCGCCGTCGAAATCGGAGCGCCCGATGCTGCCGCGGAAAAGCGTATCGCCCGTGAACAGCGTCTTGTCGGCCTCACTGTAGAAGCAAAGACCGCCTGGCGAGTGTCCCGGCGTCTCGATAATCTTGAATGTGGTGTGGCCAAAAGAGATAGTGTCGGCGGGCATGAGGTAGCGGCCTACGGGAGCGAAATCGTCGTCGGACAGCTCCATTTCGAACAACTGTCGCGCCTGCTCGGGCAACCGGTTCATGAAGTCCTCGTCGGCCTCGCCCACCTCAGGCTTCAGTCCCCAGGTATCGTAGACGAACCGGTCGCCAAGGTGATGGTCGACGTGACCGTGGGTGGCGATGAGGTGCTTGGGTTGCAACTTATTGTCGTCGATGTATTGTTTGATGGCCTTGCGCTCTTCCTCGTAGTAGGCACCGCAGTCGATGATGACGGCCTCGCGGGTGTCGTCGCTCACCACGTAGGTGTTCTCGCGGATCATATTGCAGACAAAACGCTTTATTTCCATTGCTTTTCCAATTAAATAAACAGTGATTACAGCGGCAGGTAGAGGATGGATTTATCCTTAAACCATTCCTCATCAAAATAGTTGGACACCGGTGTGATGTCGATAATCTTGTGGAAAGGCTTGGTCTCGGCGTCAAGATTGCCGCCTTTCAGCGTGATGATGCCGTTGGGCAGCGCATTGCGCTGTTGCTTGCCGATGTTCTTGCGGACGATTTTCACCATGTCGGTCAGCGGCATGACAGCGCGCGAGACGACGAAGTCGTAGAGTCCTTTCTCATCCTCGCCACGCAGGTGGAGCGCCTCAACATTGGTCAGTCCGATGGCCTTGGCCACCTCGTTGACTACATTGATCTTCTTCCCAGTGCCGTCGATGAGGCGGAACTGGCATTCGGGGAAGAGGATGGCCAGGGGAATGCCGGGGAAGCCGCCGCCAGTGCCGAAGTCGAGAATGCGGGTGCCTGGACGGAAATGAATGAGCTTGGCGATAGCGAGCGAGTGCAACACATGATGCTCGTAGAGATTGTCAATGTCCTTGCGCGAAATCACGTTGATTTTGCTGTTCCAGTCGCGGTAAAGAGCGTCGAGGGCGTCAATCTGTTTTTGCTGCACGGCCGTGAGGTCGGGGAAATACTTTGATATGATTTGCATCGGCTTTATATCTAATATTTGGCAAAATTACAAAAAAATCTTGCTTAATTACTATGATAAGTGAAATAATTTCTTAACTTTGCACCAAGACATATAAACTAAAACGCAAACCGATGAAGAAGCACAGCTTTATTAACCGCGCTTTCCACCTCTATTACGACGGCTTCCGTCAGATGACCCTTGGCAAGACATTGTGGACGGTCATACTGATCAAGCTGGCGATTATCTTCCTTGTGCTCAAGTTGTTCTTTTTCCCCGACTACATCAAGACACACAGCAAGAAGGGCAGCGAGAGCGAGTTCGTATCTGAGCAGGTGCTGCATCGGGTGCCTTGAGGTATAAGAGACATAAACTGTTGATATCATTACCAAAACAATCACATTATTAATATGAATGAACTCCTGACTATCTCTGCGTCGACCATCGACTGGTCGCGTGCGCAGTTTGCCCTGACAGCCATCTATCACTGGCTCTTTGTGCCCCTCACGTTGGGTCTGGCGGTCATCATGGGCATTGTCGAGACGTGCTATTACCGCACGCGTAAACCCTTCTGGAAAGATGCGGCCCGCTTCTGGCAGCGCCTGTTTGGCGTCAACTTCGCCATGGGTGTGGCCACTGGCATCATCTTGGAATTTGAGTTCGGCACCAACTGGAGCAATTACTCCTGGTTTGTGGGCGACATCTTTGGTGCGCCCCTGGCCATTGAGGGCATTGTGGCCTTCTTCATGGAGAGCACCTTTGTGGCCGTGATGTTCTTCGGTTGGAAGAAGGTCTCGCCCGGATTCCATCTGGCCTCCACTTGGCTCACCGGCCTTGGCGCCACCATCTCGGCTTGGTGGATTCTGGTGGCCAACGCTTGGATGCAATACCCCGTGGGCTGCGAATTCAACGCTGACACCATGCGCAATGAGATGACGTCGTTTGCCGATGTGGCCCTCTCACCCTTTGCCGTTGACAAGTTCTGCCACACGGTCACGTCGTCGTGGCTGGTCGGTGCAGTGTTCTGCCTTGGCGTGAGCTGCTGGTATCTGCTGAAGAAACGTGAGCAGCGGCTGGCCAAAGAGAGCATTAAAATCGGCAGCATCGTCGGTTTGGTGGCAGCCGTGCTGGCCTTCCTGACGGGCGACAACTCAGCTTACATGGTCTCGAAGACGCAGCCCATGAAGCTGGCTGCCATGGAGGCGCTCTATAATGGCGGCACCGACCAGAGCCTCACGGGTGTGGCTTGGGTCAATCCCTTCAGCCAGCCCGACTATACCAACGATAAGGAGCCTCCCTTCCGAATTGCCATGCCCTATGGCTTGTCTTTCCTCGCCACCCACGACATTCACGGATTTGTGCCGGGAGTCAACGACCTGCTTAATGGCTACACCCTCCCTGACGGTACCAAGGTGCCCTCGTATGCAGAGAAGGTTATTAAAGGCAAAGCCGCTCAGACAAACCTCTACGCCTATCGTAAGGCCAAGGCTGCGGGTAAGAATGCTGACGTACAACTCGAGTATGTGAAGAAAAACATGCCTTACTTCGGTTACGGCTATGTGGAGAATCTCCACGACCTGGTGCCGCCCATCAACATCTGCTTCTGGGCGTTCCGCATCATGGTGGGACTGGGTGCACTCTTCATGCTTTATTTCCTCGTGATGATCTTCATCTCCTACAAGAAGGATATTTCACGCATGCGCTGGCTTCACATTGCTGCCCTCTGCCTCATTCCGCTGGTTTATGTGGCCAGCGAGGCAGGATGGATTGTAGCCGAGATGGGCCGCCAGCCGTGGACTATCCAGGATATGCTGCCTACCTGGGCCGCTGTCTCCGACCTGCAGTCGGGAGCCGTGGTCACCACTTTCATTATCTTCCTCGTGCTCTTCACTACCATGCTGGCCGTGGAGATAAGCATCCTCTGCAAGCAAATCAAGAAGGGCCCCGAGCACAGCGAGGATGTAGCTCCCCAAGCTGAATAGCCTGAGACCATCAGCACTCTTGACGCAAACGAAGTAATCTAAATTTAAAGATCAGACATTATGACTTATAGTTTTCTGCAACAATATTGGTGGTTCATCATCTCGCTTCTTGGAGCGTTGCTGGTGTTCCTGCTCTTCGTCCAGGGAGCCAACTCTATGATTTTCCAGCTGGGAACCGACAAGGACAGCCGGCGTCTGCTCATCAATTCCACAGGTCGCAAGTGGGAATTCACCTTTACCACGCTGGTGACCTTTGGCGGAGCCTTCTTCGCTTCGTTCCCCTTATTCTATAGCACCAGCTTCGGCGGGGCTTACTGGCTGTGGATGCTCATTCTCTTCTCGTTCGTTATCCAAGCCGTGAGCTATGAATTCCAAAACAAGATAGGCAACTTCCTTGGCCCGAAGACCTTCCAAGTGTGCCTCGTCATTAATGGCATTGTGGGGCCCGTGCTCTTGGGCGGAGCCGTAGCCACCTTCTTCGACGGCAGCAACTTCCTTATTGCCAAGAACAATATCATCGACAGCTTTCAGCCAGTAATTAGCCGCTGGGCCAATGCCAGCTGCGGTCTCGATGCCTTGCTCGACCTCTGGAATGTGGTCTTCGGTCTTGCCGTCTTCTTCCTGGCGCGCGTGCTCGGTACGCTTTACATTATTAATAATGTGGACGACGCTGCCATTCGAGCCCGCGGACGCAAGCAGACCCTTATCAACGCAGTAATCTTCCTGGTGCTCTTCCTGGCCTTCTTGGCTCATGTGCTGCTCAAAGACGGCTTTGCCTATGACCCGGCAACGGGCGTCATCGCGATGGAGCCATACAAGTATCTGCACAACCTCATCCAAATGTGGCCGTTGTTGGTGGTCTTCCTTATCGGTGTGGTGCTCGTGCTTTATGGCGTTGGCCGTACGGTGTTGAGCCAAGACTATATCAAGGGCATCTGGCCAACGGGCATTGGTGTTGTGATGGTGGTACTGGTGCTTTTCCTCATTGCAGGTTGGAACAATACGGCTTACTATCCATCGAATGTTGACCTGCAGAGCTCACTGACCATCGTCAACAGCTGCAGTAGCCAGTTCACCCTGCAGGTGATGTTCTACGTCTCGCTGTTGGTGCCGTTTGTCTTGGCCTATATCTGGTACGCGTGGCGTCAGATAGACCGTAGCAAACTGACGCAGAAAGAGATTAAAGAAGGCGACGCCTATTAGGCCACTACCATGCTTTTATCATCGCATGTCGGTCGTCGCGTTATCGTTTGACGACCGTCATGCGAATGCTTGTTGAACATCATTCAATCGAGAAAGGGTGCTATCGCATCAACGCTCTAAGAATATATTTTGGTCATTGTTTCTTCTTCATTATGCGTAAATTGTCGTAACTTTGTAGGCAAACCGCAGACAATGATGATTTATAAGGCAGCACTATTTGATTTAGATGGTGTCATTTTCGATACCGAACCACTTTACTCGCAGTTTTGGGAGAACCAAGGGCGACAGTTTAAGCCCGATGTTCCCGACTTCCACCACCGCATCAAAGGCATGACGCTGGTGCAGATTTACGACCAATATTTCCCTGGTCAGCCCGCGCTGCAGCAGCGTATCACCGCAGCATTGGACGATTTCGAAGCCCACATGCGCTTCGACTATATCCCCGGCGTACACGATTTTCTGCTCCAATTGCGGCAGAAAGGCATCAAGACGGCTGTGGTGACCAGCAGCAACCATTCGAAGATGGCGCAGGTCTATCAGCAGCATCCCGACTTCAAATCGCTCTTCGACGCCGTGCTCACCAGCGAGGACTTCACGCGCAGCAAGCCGGCCCCCGACTGCTTCCTTTTAGGTGCCAAGACGCTGGGCGTAACTCCAGCCGAGTGTGTGGGCTTTGAAGACAGCGTCAACGGCATGCGCAGCGTTAAAGCCGCCGGCATCTATCTCGTCGGTGTCGCTACGACCAATCCGCGGGAAGTGGTGGCGCAATATGCCGATGAACTCATCGATGACTTCACGCATGGCGTCAAAGTCATGCAATAAAATACGATGACGGCCGTTATACCAATATAAAATAATGATATGCTGAAGAAAGACATTATACTTTTTCTTTCCTTCGCCATGGTTTGGTTGATGGCCGCTTGTCAGGACGACGACAGTTTCACCACGTCGCCCTCCAACCTGCTCACATTCTCTACCGACACGGTGAAGCTCGACACCTTGTTCAGTAATGTGCCGTCGGCTGCCAAGACGTTGTGGGCGTTCAACCGCTCGGGCGACGGCCTGCGCTGTACGAGCATCCGCCTCGAGCGCGGTGCGCAGTCGGGTTTCCGCGTCAATGTGGATGGCATCTATCTGGGCGAAGACAACGATTACAGCACCAATGAAGTGGAGGTCCGCAACAAAGACTGCATACGCGTGTTTATTGAGGCCACACTGCCGACAGCGAGTATTGCAACGCCGGAGGAGCAGTCAGATAACCTCATCTTCACCTTGGAGAGTGGCGTGGAGCAGCGCGTCAACCTCAACGCGTGGGCTTGGAATGCACGGTTGCTGCGCAATGTGCATATTACGAAAGACTCTACGCTCGATGCGTCGACCACGCCAACCATCATCTACGGCGACATCAGGGTGGACAGCGGAGCCACGCTGACCATTACGCCGGGGTCGACGCTCTATTTCCATTCCGATGCAGGAATGGATGTCTATGGTCGGCTGCGGTCGATTGGAACGGCCGACAACGGCATCTTGTTGCGCGGCGACCGCATCGACCACATGTTTAACTATCTGCCCTACGACCGTGTTCCGGCGCAGTGGATGGGCGTTCGCTTTCATTCTTCCTCATTCGATAACGAGTTGCGTTACACGGAGTTGCACAGCACTAACACGGCCATTACCGTTGATTCTTCCGACGTGGCGCGGCAGACGCTGCTGCTCAGTCATGCGACGATTCATAACTGTCAGGGCTACGGCCTCGTGACCACCAACGCCAAGGTGACGCTTGAGGATGTGCAGATTACCAATACGCTCAACGACTGCCTGCTGGTCAACGGTGGCGACGTCAGCGTGAACAACGCTACGCTGGCGCAGTTCTATCCTTTCGACTCTCAGCGTGGGGCAGCGCTGGCTTTCAACAACAGTTACCCGATTGTCGGTCTGTCGGTGACCAACTCACTGCTCACCGGTTATGCTGACAATGTATTGATGGGGTCGGCCGTTGACACGACGGCGCTCGACCATTACCTCTTCGACTATTGCATCATCCGCACGCCGAAGGTGACGACTGCCGACAGCGTGCATTTCACCAATGTCATCTACGAAGATGTGAAGGACACAACGACCATGGGCGAGAAGCATTTCTATAAGATCGACACCGACAACCTCATCTATGACTTCCGCCTTGACAGTGTGTCGGCCGCTATTGGTAAGGCCAATCCAGCAACAGCCTTGCCCGATGACCGGCTTGGTGTGATCAGAAAGAAAACGCCGGATATCGGCGCTTATGAATATATTAAACCTGAAGATTAAAGACTTTGCGATATGAAGCAACTGAAACTTGAAATCGACTACGACTTCTGTTCGTTTGAAGAGTTGAATGCCGACGAACAGATGCTGGTGCAGCGGGCTTGCGACGCAACGCGCAATTCGTACGCGCGATACAGCCATTTCTGCGTCGGCGCCGCCGTATTGCTCAACGACGGCACTGTGGTCATTGGTGCCAACCAGGAGAATGCCGCCTTCCCATCGGGCTTGTGTGCAGAGCGCTCCGCTATCTTTGCCGCTCAATCCAATTACCCCGACCAGCCCATCCGTATGCTCGCCATTGCCGCGCGCAGTGGGGGCGTATTGCGCGACAAACCGGTCTCACCTTGCGGCTCCTGTCGTCAGGTGGTTATCGAGATGGAGGACCGCTACCAACAACCCATCGAGATACTGCTCTATGGCAAGTCGGGCATCTACCGCATGCATAGCATCAAGGACCTGCTGCCCTTCTGCTTCACCGACAGCGACATGCGATAGCTTAGCTCTTGCAATGCCAGCCTCGAGCTGGATAGCAACCGTTGAGGAGAATACGACCATCAACGTCAAACCCCATGGCGATAGCTTTCTGCCTATGCCATGGGGTTTGATTTTTGAATATTATGGTTCAATGCGATTACCAGGATGTGGTAATGCTATTATCCTTTCTTTGCCACCGAGTGCATCGTAACGATGATGCGGCGCTGGCTGTTGACGATGCGGCGGGCCATTTGCTGCAGGTCGTCAGCCGTCAGGTCGCTGACCATCTTCAGATAATCCTTGTCATAATCGATGCCGTAGCGCAGGTTGTTGTAGATGACGTAGTTCCAATAGTCATTGGTAATGACGGCCTGGCCGTATTGCTTCGTCAGATATTCCTTCACCTTGTTCAGGCTCACGTCGAGCGGACCGTGGTCGGCGATGTTCTGCAACTGCTGCAACACAATGGGCATCACCATCTTATATTTGTCTGGTCCGGTGGTGAACGAGAGCTTCAGCATGCCGGTCGGCCTGCTGGTGGCGTCTATGCTGGCTTCGGTGCTGATGCCATACACGCCGCCTTTCTCCTCACGTACAGAGTCGACGTAAGCGATAGACAGCACGCGGCGCAGGGCATCGAGCGTGAGGTCGTTCTTCGCTGTGACGGGCTCCTGCCAGGTATAGATGACGGTGACATTGCTCTGCGGCGTCTTGGTGTCGCGGGTCCATTCGTGTACCTTCATGCCGTCAACAATGGCGGGGAAGTTGTCGACCGTCTTGTCGATGTGGCCTTTGGCGGGCAGCGAGGCAATGTAGGTCGTCAGCAGAGGGCGCAGACTATCGAGACTGATGTTGCCGATGACCATCATGCGGAAGCCGCTGGCGTCGGCAAAGCGCTCCTTATAGATTTGCAGCACACGGTCGTAGCTCACCTTATCGAGGTCGGCTAAGACGAAGGGGTTGGTGCGCGGGTTATCGCCATAAACGGCGTAGGCAATAGAGTCGTTGTAGCTCACCTTCGGACTGGCGTTGCGGTTGGTGAGGAATGATCTCATGCGGTCGACTTCATTGGCAAAAGCCTTGTCGTCGCGGCGGGGCTGCGTGAAGTAGAGATAAGTGAGTTGGAACAGCGTCTCGGCGTCCTTGAGCGATGAGGTACCGTTGATACTCTGCGTCTCATTGCCTACGTTCGGGCGGATGCGCACAGTCTTCGATGCCAGCACCTTGTCGAGGTCGCTCTTGCTGAGATTGCCCACTCCGGCTTCAGAGATGGCGGTGGAGATCATCCGCATGTTGGGCATGTCGGCAGCTGGATAGAGCGAAGAGCCGCCTTCGCCCCACAGGCGGGTCATGAGGTAGTCGGCCTGGTAGTTGGTGCGGCGGTAATACACCTTCACGCCATTGCTCAGCGTCAGCTCCGTCGTACCGTTGACCGAAGGCTTCTCGCTGACGATACGGCCTGGCTTCGGTGTCTTCGCCATCAGTTTGGTGGGAGCGGGGGCTTCCTTATAAGCGGGGTATTTCTTGGCTTGTGCATCGAGCACGTACTGCTCAAGTTGCTGCTCGGTGATGGAAGTAAAGTCGGGCTTGTCGGGCATATAGACCACCAGCACCTGATTCTTGTCGGTGATGGCTGCTTTCATAGCTTTGTTGACTTCAGCCAAGGTGACGCTCTTGCTGAATTCATCATTCAGCGACTTGCTCTCTTCAGCTGAGAGCAGTGGCTCGCCGTCGAGGAAGTTGGCCTGCGCCAGTCTTACGTAGTAGCTGTTGCGGCGGTCGTTGCGGGCTTGCCATGAGCGGTCGGCCCTCTTGCTGCTGAAAGCTTTGGCGCGGTCGAGCTCGCTTTGGGTAAAGCCATGCTGGCGGATGCGCTCCACAACGCCAACGGCGGCGTCGAAGCTGCCCTTGACATTGTCCTGACGTGCACCGAAGGCGAGGTTGAAGGCATCCTTGGTCTTACTGACGAAGTACATACCTAATTGAGCCGAGGCGCTGAGGCAAGGCTTCGGTGAGGCTTCCTGCATCTCGTTGAGGCGCTCGCCGGCCATGTAGGAGATGAGCGCGTCGATGTAGTTGTCGCGCATGTACTGCTTCGTGTTCTTCTCGTTGTCGGGCGTAGCCTCCTTCTTCATATAGAGATTGACGAGCATGATGGGCTGTTCTGCATCCTTGAGTTTAGCCACAATCATCTTGTCGTTGTCGGGCACGGGGTAGTAGATGCGCTTGGCCGGGTTCTCGGGCATGGGGATGCTGCTGAACGTCTGCTTGATCTTCTGCTCCATCTGGTCGACGTCGATGTCGCCCACCACGATGATGGCCTGCAGGTCAGGGCGATACCACTTGTGGTAGTAGTCGCGCAGGTCGTTGTAAGGGAAGTTGTCGACGATGTCCATCGAACCGATGGGCATGCAGTCGGCATACTTTGAGCCTTTATAGATGATGGGCATGGCCTGCTCCATAAGGCGTTGTACGGCCATTCCTGAACGACGGTTGCGCCATTCCTCATGGATGACGCCGCGCTCCTTGTCAATCTCGGTGCCGGTCAGGTTGAGGTAGTGGCTCCAGTCGTGGAGAATGAGTAGGGTGGAGTCAATGACGCTCTGCTGCCTGACAGGAACAGCCCCGACGTGATAGACCGTCTCATCGACACTGGTGTAGGCGTTGAGGTTGGCGCCAAACTTAACGCCGTGGGCCTCGCACCAATGCACGATGGAAGGTGAAGTGGCAGTGCCTTGGAAGTTTTGCGAGCCATTGAAAGCCATGTGCTCGAGGAAGTGGGCCAGACCGCGTTGCCGGGGCTCCTCAAGGATAGAACCCACGCGCTGGGCGATGTAGAAGTCGGCAATGCCAGCTTCCTTGGCGTTGTGGCGGATGTAATAGGTGAGTCCGTTTCTCAACTTACCCACGCGGTAGCTGTCATCCTGGGGCAACGACTGGGCTGCTCCGGTGACGGCTACGAGGAAAAGAAGTAGAAGAAGGATAATGTTCTTTCTCATAATGTTTTTGCAAATGAGTGAATAAAAGGTTGTCAGTTAGAAATTCACGCCTAAGGTGATGCCGAGGTTCCAGTGCATCGTGCCTTGCAGATAGTCGTTGCCGACATTGCAATGGCGATAGGTGAAGTCGGTGCGCACATAGCTCTTCAGCTGCGTCGTGGGGAAGATGAATGCGTATTGCACCGCTGTGCGCAGGGCGTATTGTGGTGCCATCAATGCTGCATATTCCCGGTAGAGGAAGGTGGTCATCTCGTCGGGTTGCGTTTGCTTGTCGCTTGGTTCAATGAAGGTGCCGTCCTCATACGGATCGCCCTTCCCCTTGATGTAAGAGAAACCACCCTCGATGGTGAGGATGCCCTTGCGCATCAATAAGTTGCGCGCCACGTTGAGATAGCCCTCGGTACTCGTCCAATGCTGACGCCGGTAGTAGGGGTAGTTGTAGGCTGTCAATTTGCGGTAAGCGATGCGCGCACCACCTTGCACCAGCCATGTCGGTGTCTCGCCGTTGAGTCCGAAGTAGCCGGTGTAGCCGATGTGGGTGTTCACCCACACCTTGTCGGCAGTCTTCAGCGGCTGGAAATACTCGTAGTAACGGGCGCCGTGATCATTGGTGCTGAGCCGGTACTGGTTCTGGAAGTTGCGCAGTTTCTCGTTTTCGATGCTCGCATCAAGATGGTGGAGGCTGCGGTTGGCGTGATATTGCAGGCGTGTGGTGAAGCGATAGCGATGCGTGTGGTGGCGCATGTAAACGATGTCGTAGGGCGTGTCCTTGCCGTAATAGCCTTTGAGGTAAGCCATATCCCACGTATTGGTCCACGTCAGACCGGGCAAGAGACGCAACTCTGCCTGAACGCCGTAGCCGTGACCGTCGTAGAAGAGCGGTCGCTCGGTGCTTGAACTGGTGAGTCCGTTGGTCGTACTGGAACTGTACTGCTCCACCATTCCCATCATGCCGCCGTATTCGATGAACGACTTGTAGGTGATGTCGTTGCTGGAATAGGTGCTGAAGATGAGGCTCTCGCTATGGCGCAGGTAACGGTAGTTGGCACCGATGTTGAGCCATGTCGAGATGGGCCAATAGAGCGCGAACGAGGCGTCGATGTCCATGAGCTTGTTCTTGTGGCGCAGGTCTTTGTATTTGGCTGCATTGGCAGCTGTGAAATCGACGCGTCCACCGAGCGACAGTCCCTGCCACAGGTCGACACCGATGGCGCCCGTGAGGTGGTAAGTGTCTTGATGGGTCTTACCCGCATTGGTCAGCGAGTCTTCGACGATATTGAAGGGGTAGCGCTCCGGTGCAATGAAAACAGACCCCGTCATGTTGTGTAGCCCTGCGTTGTCGTAGCTGATGCGACCGTAGCCGACGGTGCGCTTCGACAGCCGATAGACTGACCGCACATCGGTGCCGATACGCAAGTCGCGGCTGCTCTCATTGTAGTTGACGAAGCCGCCATAGCCGTAGTTGGCCTTGAGCGTTGCCCACGAGAGGTTATCGCTGCGCCATCGTGTGAGCGCCGCCGCATTGCCATAGGGCAGCCATGGGTCGGCGTCGGTCACATAGTCGCTGTTGCGGAGCAAAACAGAGTCGGCACCAGCTCCACCGTTGCCACTATTGGCGGGGTGGGCCACAGCTTGCGAGCAGTCAAGGTTGACGGTGGCAAGTATGATGAGTGATAGAAAAAAAGTGGAGCTGTGCATGACGGATAATCAATTAGTGATAAGCAATTTACTGAGCGTCTCTCAGGGAGAACTGCGTGCGCTCGTGGAAGTCGTTGGTGGAGTTGTTGGTATCCATGTAGATGATGTGGGCACCATTGCGGATGGAGGCTTCGGCGTCAATCACGCCTTCGCCATTGTTGGCGCTGTCGACGGCCTTGCTGTAGTTGTAGACCAGCTTTCCGCTGTTCTCAGGCAATGCTTCTGTGGCCTCTGCATCTACATTCCGGTAGAGCGAATGCCCAAGTTTGTTGGTCAGACTGACTGAGCCGGCATCGATGTCGCTTGTCAGACGCTTCTTGTTGTTGGCATCACCAGCAACAAACACTTCCATGCCATCAATCACCCATGATGTGGGCACCTTCAGACAACGGAATGCAGCGGTGGCTTGCCTTCCGGGCTCATAGACGTAGTTGTCGCTATTGGAAGCAAAAGCGTTAGGCGTGACGCCTTTGGTCTGGAAAATGAAGAGACCCGGCGAAGTGACGCTCAGCGACCATGCATTGCCCAAACCAAACTCATAAGCCTTGAGGTAGTGGCTGGTGGGGATACTGTCGGAAGGTGTAGGATAGTATTTTGTATTCTTAAAGCCTGACTCGGGATCGTACATGGTATAGTAGGCCGAATGGGCGTAGTCAACGCTTTGAGAGTTGGTCTGCGTGTTGTCAATAGCACCAAAGACACTCACCACGCGCTGCTCATAGGGCCGAAGAATAACAGGCTGCTGGAACCACCAGATGCCGAGAGTTGCAGGGATGGTGTCGGTATAGGTCAAAGCGCCATTGCTGTACCAATTGTTGGTTGCATTAGAATTATATGGACTGATCATACCCACGCACAGGTTGTTGGCCACAGCCACTTCGGGGCTGTTGTTGTAGAGAATGAAGCCTTTGTCATATTGGAAGAAGCTAGTGCCAGCATCCAATGGGCAACCACCGTTGTACAACTCCTTGATGATGATGGATTCAGTGTTTTGGTCATCTACAGTAAAGGAGACGCTCTTCACTTTACCGGTAGCGAGGGTATCAGTGGTGCCGTCATCCTTGGTGACGACCATTTTCCATGTCTGTGCGTTGACGCTGCTGAACAGTCCGAGGGCGGCGACTAAAGTAAGTATAATTTTCTTCATAGCTGTTATCGATTAATGATTTTAATACTGTTGGTTGGCGTTTTGATGATAAAGATGCCGTTGGGCAACTGACTGAGCTCCAAGGCTGCATGCCCTTGTGCATCGGCTTTGACGGCTTTGACGAGGGTGCCGTTGACGCGATAGATGCGTACGACGTCGCCGGCGCGCAGACCGCTCACGGAACCGTTGCCGAAGGCGAGCTGTGGCTTTACGGTGTTGACACCCGGCAGTGTGACATTGTTGATGTCGGTGGTGACGTTGTCTGCAATGGTGCGCTCCTCAATGTAGTAGGTAGTGCCGCCAAGGTCGGCTACGAGACTGTCGTTGAGGCTTTTGACCACCAGACTGTTGCCCGAATAAGTGATGACGGGCTCATTGGTCAGGGCAAAGACGAGGCTGTCGCTGCCCGTGACAATGACCAGCACCTGTTGCTTCGACGTATTGCTCACGGCCGCTGAAGCCATCAGTGGGAGGACAAGCAATGCAAGCAACAAGGACAAGCCTTTGCATCGTTTAATGAAACTGTTCATAAGCTATAATTTATTGATGATGAAACAATAATCATTCGTTAGCCCCAATAGCGCTTCCGCGTCATCGTCAACTTGATGGTGATGTTGTTAGATACGCTATCGGGTGAGATAACCTGCTGATCCATGCGCCCGTTGAAGATGTAGCGGTAGTGCACGGCCGAGATGGTGTCGATATATACTTCGGAACTGACGGCGCTGTAGAGGCCGCCGGGTACATCGAAGGTGGCAACGCCTGAGGCATCGGTGCTGTCGACGAACGTGGACGCATTGGCGTTGGTCAGTTCAACGCGGGCGCCTTCGTAGGGTCCAATCGCTGAGCCGTCGGGGTAGACGAGTTGGACGGTCACTCGTATGGTCTCCGGTGCCTCGTCGTAAGAGGTGCACGCCGTCAGCAGCAATGCGGTGAACGCGAAGAGTATATGCAGTGTGTGAGGAATGCGCATGGTCGTTAAAGTTTTAAGCGCAGCGACAGTCCATAATAGAAACTGGGCAGGTAGCCGCTGCCGAAGAGCGCGGTGTCGAGGTCGGTTTGCGAACTGTGCACCTTACTCATATTGTTGAAGAAGTTGTTGGCATAGAAGGAGATGGAGATGTGCTCACCAATCTCTTTCGTTACGCTGAAGTTGGCGCTGTAGTAGGCCGATATGCGGTTGGGGTTGAGCGTGTAGTTGTAGTTGGAGCGCACGGCGAGCTGCGTCAGGTCGTTGTAGAGTGTAGCATCGTTATCCTTGGCCCATAGCAGCTTCTCAAGGTAGTTGATGCGCTCATTGGGATTTTCCCACGTGCTGTAGGTTTCTGGATAGACTATAACCGTTTGGTCGGAGGTCTTTCCGTCATAGGGCTCCCCGATGACGTCAGAGGCGTTGGCCAATGCGTAGCCTCGGCTTGAGCCGTCACTGAACTGGCTCATAGCGCGGTGCCATTGGTAGAGACTGGCCTCAATGCGCAGCGCCATGATGAGGCGGATGCGTGGAATGTGGGTGGTGAAGGTCGTGTTGAGGTTGGCCTGCTTGCTGATGGCTCCGTTGGTAACGGAAGCGCTGGCATCGTAGGTGGTCGATGTGGCGTTGCCTCCGACGTAGTATCCGACATACTGGTAGGGTCGCCCGTCGGTCATTCTGCTGCTGGTACCTAATGGGATGTCGGCAAACTCAGTGGCGTTGAGGCTCTTGTAATGATAGTAGTTGCCGTCGATGCGGATTTGCGTCCGCAAGGCGCGTATCTGCTTGAAGTCGATAATCCAGTCGATGCCCCAGCGCGAGAGCGGTGAACCATTGACGTATTTTGTATTGGCGACATA
The DNA here is from genome assembly GCA_900315835.1 of uncultured Prevotella sp. Classification (GTDB taxonomy): domain Bacteria; phylum Bacteroidota; class Bacteroidia; order Bacteroidales; family Bacteroidaceae; genus Prevotella. The sequence continues at coordinate 26,275 of ONAR01000028.1, read as the reverse complement.
GGTGTTGCGCTGACTGGTGGCCAGCTGCACCGACGGCTGCACACCCGTCTGGTCGCTCACGGTGACAACGCCATTCTGATCGATGCTGTACTGACGGTTCTCGGCTGCAATGCCTGCAGTGCGCATGGCTTGCTGCAAAGCCGTCGGACTGGTGTAGTTATAAGAATAAGGCGTAAACACGGTGGTGGCCATATAGGGGTCGAGCGTCTTGGTGTAGAAAGCCGATACCGAGAGATGGAAGAGGCGTGTACGCAACTCGAAGCCCAGGTCCCACTGACGTGCGCTCTGCCATTTGAGGTCTCTGTTGTAGACGGCAGACGTGGGATAAGTGTAATAAGCCATGTAGCTGCGGTTGTTGGTGTCACTTGTCGAGGCGAAGGCCAGCTGGTCGCTGTAGGCTGGTCGCGGATAAAGCACTTGGAAGGAGGGCAGTTTGACGCTCTTGCCCCAACCCGTATAAAGGCTCAGCCCATTGACGAAGCCGTGGCTGTGTTCAATGAAATTGTATTTGATGTTGAAGCGTGGCGACAGACTCGACACGGTGCCGTAGTCGCTGCCGGAGATGATGGTGATATCCTCGCGTATGCCCGCATTGAGATGCAGCGAAGCATTGTGGCCCGTATGCACAACGATGCGGTCTTCGGCAAACAGTCCGATGTTGTTCATACCCGGCAGATCGCAGTAGCGGTAAGGCCGCCAGGTGGGGGCGTAGCGCATGTCGTCGTAGTAGATGCCCTTGCCGCCGTTGTGGTCGTAGTTGTATTCCGCACCCGCCATGATGGTGTTGGTGAGCCATTTGCCGTTCTTCACCCATTCGTAGCGCAATTTAGCCGATGCTGAGAAAGGCTTGCTGTCGGAGTAACCTTTCAGATACCAGTAGCCGGTGGGGCCGAGAATGATGTCGGCCTGCGGATTGACATCGTAATCCTCACTGATGTGGTATCCCAGCGTGGTGGCGTGGATATAAGCCTGCGTCGAGGCGCTGTTGGTGAGGTGATAGGAGGTAGAGAGACGGTCGGTGGTGGTGATGCTGCCCGTGAGTTGCAGTTGGGTAATCCACTTGCGGTTGAGCAACCAACGCAGCGAGGCGTTGGCGCTGAAGGTGTTGTCGCGCATCTTTTCGTAGTCGTCGAGGTCATTGTCGGGGTCTGACTTGGCGTTGTAGCCGCCAACATTGCCACGGAGTCCGATGTTGAGCGTGAGAGGTGTCGACTGCCTCATCCACGTGTTCATATAGTTGAGCGACAGGATATTACGCTGGTAAGCCGTATGGGGTGAGGCGGCGTCGGAGAAACTGCGGGCGTGTTCGAGCGAGGCGTTGAGCACGCCGAAGTTGTGGCCGAGGTCAAAGCCTTTGTTCACGGCAATCTGCCGTGTATGTTGGTTGACGCTGCCCTCAATGATGAACGGTTGAACGCCGTGGCGGGTGTTGATCTTGACAATACCGTTGCTGAGGTCGCCGTACTCCACCGATGGTATGCCGGTGATGATTTCAACGCTTTCCACGTTAGAGGCAGAGAGCAGACGGGTGCTGGCCGACGAGGTCTCGCCGGTGGCGGCATTGTTGCTCAGCCGGATGCCATCCACGTCGATGGCGGTACCGAATGCCGCGTTGCCGGCCTCGGATGAGCCTGCGTGCAGGGCAATGCGCGGATCTGATGTCAATGAAGGGTTGGTGACCTTGCCGCCTGGCAGCAGAGAGGTGATATTGGCAATGTTGATGATTTGCTGGTTGTCGAGGGCCTGCCGGTCAATGGTGTAGGCGGTTGTCGACGAGCGGTCGGACCGTTGCGCCACCACCTGAACCTCATTGAGTTTCAGGTTATCATCTTTCAGCGTGATGTCAAAATTGGAGACCGATTTGGTGACATTGATGTTGACGTCGGTGGTGGCATAGCCGAGGCAACGTACGGTGAGCACCATCTTTCCGGCGGGCACATTATTAATAATATAAGCACCATGGTTGTCGGTCACGGCCCAGAGGCCGTTGTCTTGAATGAGAATGCTGGCTAATGCAATAGGCTGCTTCTTTTCATCAACGACGTGACCGCTGAGGCGGAAGCCCTGTGCATAGGAGTTGGCAATGTTTGCTAACAAAATGATAATAATTGTGGCAAATTTGCTTCTCATTCTCAATTACTTTTAGCGTTTACACTTTCAATTTGCAAAATTAAGCAAATCCTTTGAATCCCGCAATACCTAAAAGTAGTTATTTTTTATGTATTTTACCCTCTATTTATTCAATTTAGCCATAAATGTGGCTGTTAATGGGTAGATTGTGGGCTTTAAATGGTATCAGAAGTGGCCGGCCTGGTGCCGGCCACCAACCCTTGGTATGGCATTTTTCCCACACATCAGCGCGATTAGCGTAAGCGCAGTAAGTTTCTCACGCGGATAAC